>JBBRBT010000011.1:0-88110 GCA_038205495.1 Desulfobulbales bacterium | reverse complement strand
AAGGTACGGGACAAGGGCGGAACGGTCAGTTTGCCGGAGGCGTTTGCTGGTCTTGTTGTTCGAGCAATCTTTTACAGAAGCCGCAGGGTGCAAATCCCGCCTCCTTGGCGATGGTGCTGTCCTTGAATTCTATTCGGCAGTGGGGGCAATTGTAGTGCTCGCAACCCGGCAGGTGAAAGATCCCTGTATTGCCGTCAGCATGGATCAGAAGTCGTCGGTATTCCTTATTTTTTGCATCTGCCGAATGGGGCGACTGACGCAGGCCCCAGCTGTCAAGTAACCGTATGGACCAGGCAAGTATCAGCTCGCAGAGCGGTCGGAGATAACGGTTAAAGAGAGCGACGGCCAGGTTCTGCAATCGTTCCGGCAGCATGGGTTTTTCGTGATCCACCCGCCAGAAGGTGTAGATGGCCAGGGCCAGAAACAGCACATTGGGCAGCCACATGCCAAAGAGCAAGGGCAGGTTGCCCGCTTCGCTGAGTACCCGGGTGACGGTGCAGGAAATGTAATAGAGGACGAACAGGGCCAGTCCCAGTGGGATACCCACTGCCCTCTTGCCCGGTCTGGCCTGCAAGCCAAGCGGTAAGCCCAGCAGGCTGAGGATGAAGCAGCCGACCGGCAGGATCAGCCGATGATGGTATTCGGAAAGAAACAGGCGACCTTTCTTGGTGTCCGGTCCGGAGGTAGCAGCGGCGTGCAGCAGCTGTTGCTGGCTCATGGAGTTGCGGGCTTGTGCGCTGATATTCTCGCCTCCTATCTGTGCCAGGGAAATCTGCAACTGATACCGATTGAAGCGGATGGTCTGATTGTCCTGTCCTGCGGCATTGTGCAGGGTACCGTCATTGAGGACGATCGTCACCATCATACGCTCCATCTCCGCTGTCATGTACCCTGACTTGGCGACGGTGATCAGCGGCTGCTGGCGTCCGCGCATGTCGGAGACATACACCCCGTGCCAGTGCTGTTGATCGTCGATCTTGTCGACATAGACGACGATGTCGCCCAAGGCCTCAGTGAACTCTTTTTCTTTTAGTCCTTTATCAATTTTTTCCTTGGCCAGTTGAAACATCAGTTGTTTGAAGCCCAAGGTGCCCGCCGGTATAAGGCGGACCGAAAAAAATCCTGTCAGACAGGCGATGGTGGCGGCGATGACCAGGATCGGCGGCAGCATCTGGCGCAGACTCACGCCGCAGGCCTTCAGCGCCAGGATCTCCCGGTCGCTGGTCATCCGGGTAAAGCCGATAATGACTCCGGCCATGCTGGCCATGGGGATGATGTAGAGCAGCATGTGGGGGAAAATATAGGAAAACAGACGAACAAAATCGCCCAGCTCGATGCGCAGCGCCAGAACCACATCAAGGAGTGGAATCAGGCGGATCAGGAAGAAAACGCAGTAGAGGATGAGGAAACTAGCGAAGAACGGGGCCAGCAGTTCGTTGGCGATATAGCTGTACAGCAGGAAGGGCGGCCTTCGGCGGAACCAGGGCACGCGGTCTTGCTCGGGCAGGGGGGGGATCCGACGGATCTCGCCTGCCGGGGTCCGACTATTTTTCATTGAGGATGGTCTTGATGTTGACATCGATCCAGTGTTGATCCCACCACTCCACAGGAGTAACGAAAATACCGTGCACCAGCATGGAAAAATGAAGATGATCACCGCCCGCCATGCCGGTAGCTCCGGAATGGGCGATGAGTTGATCTTTGGCAACCAGTGATCCTGCCGTGGTGTCGATACTGCTCAGGTGGGAATAGAGGCTGAAGATTCCCTGACCGTGGTCAAGGATGACCGTGTTGCCGTAGATGCCGAGATACTCGGCAAAGGCCACCCGGCCGCGGTTGGCGGCCTTGATCCCCACCCGTTCGGTTGAGGCGATGTCGACGCCGAGATGCGTCTGGGTATCGATGGCCGTACCGTTATAGAGATAGGTGCGCTGATCAGCGAATCCTGCCCTGCCCGCTCCGGGCATACGGAAAAAACGGTCAGACCACAGCTGTTGCGGATCTGTGGTTGCGCAGACCTTGGCAATGGTCTTGGCGTTGCTTTGCCGCACCTCGTTGTTGACATACAGGTATTTATCGAGCAGAGAGCCCTTCATCTCCGGATAATGCTCTTCGAATTCCGGGATCTTTAGCTGGAGGAAATTCTCACTGAGATTGATGCTGTCCTTTTTTTCTTTCTCCTTCTTGAAACTGCTGACAAAAGGAACGGTGCCCTCGTTGCCAGCTTCGTCAAAGGCGATCACTTTGGTGGTCGTCGGCTCCTTTGCATCCCAGGGCAGGGCGAAATAGGCGAGGTAGGTATCCGGCTTGCCCGAGGGGAATCCGGGGGAAAAAGTCGAATCAATCAAGACGCCGTGACGGCCCGGACGCTCGGAAACCGTATAGACGACAAGGCCGCTGCCGCCGGGATGAATATATCGCTGGGCTTGGACGAGGGTCACCTTGGGCGGTTTGGTGTCCATGGTCACCCGGATTTGCTGCAGGGTTTCATTGCCCCGGAACAGTCCGTTGAGGGAAAAGTCCCGGACCGAGATCTTCAACTCGGCATCGCCTTCCTTGATCCCGGCTTTTTGGGCGTCGATGGTTACTTTTTCATCGATCGATGTGGGGCCGGCGGTTTGGAACCAGGATTGGCGGGGAAAGGTTTTTTCAAGGAGTTGCGCTGTTTTGTCACCCTGGCTGAGGGTGATAGTGATGGCGCTGATTCCGCTTTTCTTGTCCGAGGCACGCAGCGGTAGATCCACTTTACCGCCGAGATACCTGATCTCTTTTTCCAGGACCAGGACCGGTTTTTCGAATTCGAAAAGAATAAAAACGGCAACAATCAGAGCCACTGCTGCGGTAGCCGCCAGGGCCAGGAAGAACATTTTGATGAAATTGCCGCCCCTGCCCGAGGAACTGCGTAGCCGGATGTGTTTTACCATGGGAAATGTAGTGTGATGGTTAGATGATGAAGAGGGGTAGTGAGAGTTGTCTATTCGTTCCAGATGACATCGTATCGCTTCAGATGCATATCGGGAATCGGGATGATGGTAAATCGTTTTCCCGTTTTCTGCTCCAACTGCTCGACGTTATACGACTCCTCGTTGAGCAGCATTTCTGCAATATGGGGATGGACCTTAATGGTGACATGCGCACCGCCGATCTTGCGTGCGTCCCGGGTGATCTTGCGGAAAATCTCGTGGCAGATGGTGCGGCGTGACTTGATAAAGCCCTCGCCGCTGCAGTAGAGGCAGGGCTCGCACATCATCTGGGTGAGGCTTTCCGACAGGCGCTTGCGGGTCATCTGTACCAGGCCGAATTCCGAGAGCTTAAGGATATTGACCTTGCTCTTGTCGTCACGCAGCGCTTCCTGGAAAGCGGTGTATAATTCTTCCCGGTGCTGCTCATTATCCATATCGATGAAATCGATGATGATGATGCCGCCGAGATTGCGCAGCCGGAGTTGCCGGGCGATTTCCCGCACCGCCTCCATGTTGGTCTTGAAAATAGTTTCCGCCAGGTCCGTGGCGCCGACATAGCGGCCGGTATTGACATCAATGACGGTCAGGGCCTCGGTCGGCTCAATGACGATATAGCCGCCGGAGCGCAGCCACACCTTTTTTTCCAGGGCGCTGTTGATGTCGGTCTCTACCCCGTAATACTCGAACAGGGGCAGGTCGCTGTCGTAAAAAGAGATCTTGTCCTGCAACTGGGGGGCAAAGGTCTTGGCGTAGGACATCAATTGTTCGTACACTTCCCGGCTGTCGATCACCAACTCGTTGATGTTCTCGGTGAAAAAATCGCGAACCGCCCGGAGGATGATGTCGAGATCCTTGTAGATCAGGCAGGGGACCTGGGCTCTTTTCGATTTGGTGAGGATTTCGTCCCAGAGCTGGAGGAGGAACTCCATGTCCGCTTCCAGTTCCTCGTCCCCGATATTTTCAGCCACGGTGCGCATGATAAACCCCATGCCCGGAGGCCGGAGCACCTCAATCTTGTCGCGCAGCTGCTGGCGGATCACCTCATTCTCGATCTTGCGGGAGATGCCGATATGATCGGTGAGCGGCATGAACACCAGGTTGCGGCAGGGCAGAGTGATGTTGCAGGTCAGGCGGGCACCCTTGGAACCGATCGGCTCCTTGGCAATCTGCACCAGAATCTCCTGACCTTCGTGGAGGATGGCATCGATGGTCGGGGTGGCGGAGAAATTCAGCGGCAGGGTGTGCTTGAGTTTATGGTCCGGGGCAAGCCTTTGATAGTTTTCGGCAAAGATATACAGCGCTTCATCAACGTAGAGGAAACCGGTGCGTTCCAGGCCGATATCGACAAAGGCCGCATCAATGCCGGGCAGCACCCGGACCACCCGGCCCAGGTAGATGTTGCCGATGAGCCCCTTTTCCGAGAGCCGTTCCATGTGGAATTCGCGCAGGTTACCGTTTTCGATAAGGGCGATTCGGTTCTCGTAGGAGGTTGCATTGATGAGAATGTCTGTGTACATAGGGAGCTGTTGTCTGGCCTAATTCTATCTGTCGCACCTTCCGGGTAAGGCGCATAATTTTTCATGGAATAAGGCGTTTACTATACTATACTGCCGGTAAACCGCCATAATAAATTGGATACAGCGGTTGGTGACTCTTCCTGGGTTGTACTCTTGATTGCTGGTAACTGATTTGATTTCGGTGATAATCCCCACTTGTAACCGTGCGCTGTTCCTGGAGCGGGCTATTCGTTCCGTGCTGGTGCAGCGACTCCCCTGCGCTGAGCTGATCGTGGTCGACGACGGTTCCACCGATGATACCACCGGAGTGGTCGCGCGACTGGCCGCCGAATCCGTTGTTCCCCTCCACCTTTTGTGTCAGGAAAACCGGGGTGTTTCGGCTGCGCGCAATCTCGGGATCAGGGCCGCACAGGGATCGCTGCTCGCCTTTCTTGACTCCGATGATTGGTGGCTGCCGAAAAAATTAGAGCTGCAGGCTGCGGCCATGTCGGACCACCCCGATTTTCTTATTTCCCACACCCGTGAGATCTGGTTTCGCTGGGGCCAGCGGGTCAATCAGAAAAAAAAACATGAACCGCCCCACGGCAATATCTTCACCACCTGTCTGGGGCTCTGCGTGGTCGGCATGTCCACGGTCATGGCGCGCAAGGACTTGTTTGAGCGCTACGGCCTGTTTGATGAGCACTTACCCTGTTGCGAGGACTACGATTTCTGGTTGCGGATAGGGTACAAAGAGCCCTTCCTGCTCGTGCCCGAAGCGCTCAATTGCAAGGAGGGCGGTCGGTTGGATCAGTTGTCAACGGTGCACCGCATGGGCATGGATACCTATCGCATTCAATCGCTCTGCAACCTGCTGGATGCCGGGGTGCTCGATGCGGGTCAACGGCGCGAAGCCGTGACCGAACTGGCCCGGAAATGCACCGTCTACGGCCAGGGCTGCCTCAAGCACGGCCGACCTGAGGAAGGGGAGCGCTATCTGACCCTGGCTGCCCACTATCAACCTTCACTGGAACAGACCCCTTGAAACAGAGCTCCTCCTACGGCGATCCCGCTCATTTCGTCACCCATCTGCATGTGGCCCAAGATTGCCTTGATCTGCCCTACACCCGGGAGATCATTGCCCGCGCCCACCTGCCGGTGACGGTGGTCGATGAGCGCGGGGCCCCGGATATCGCAGGTGCGTATCCCTACAACCTGAGTGCGGGCAAACGCCACCTTCTCCTCTGCCGCAACCGGGGTGCGTTTTTCAAGCCCTGCCCCGGCACCCGCGAGTATCGCTGCTGCGACTATCAGGTGCTCAATATCGGCATGAATTGCCCCATGGATTGCGTTTATTGCATCCTCCAGGCCTATCTTAACAATCCCTGGCTGAGCTTTTTTGTCAATGTCGACGACCTGTTTGCTGAGCTTGATCTGGCCTTGGACAACGAGCCGCACCGGTTTTTCCGGATCGGCACCGGTGAGTTCACCGACAGCCTGGCTCTTGACAACCTCACCCATCTCAGTCCCCGTTTGGTGACCTATATGGCCCAGCGCGATAACGCAGTGCTGGAGCTGAAATCCAAGAGTGTGAACATAGGCAACCTCAAGGGGCTTGACCATCGGGGCCGGACCATCGTTGCCTGGTCCCTGAACAGCGCGCCCATCATGGCCAGAGAGGAGATCCGCACCGCCACCTTGGAGGAACGTCTGCAGGCAGCAAGGCAGTGCGCCGAGTGGGGCTACAAACTGGCCTTTCATTTTGACCCCATCATCCTCCATGAAGGCTGGCAGGAGGGGTACCGACAGACCATTGAGCGACTCTTTGCCGAGGTGCCGGCCGAATCCATCGCCTGGATCAGCATGGGGGCCCTGCGTTATTTGCCGACGCTCAAGCAGATTGCGGCCGAACGTTTTCCTGCCTCGCGGTTCTTTTACCAGGAATTCATCGATGGACTCGATGGCAAACGCCGTTATTTCAGAACGCAGCGGGTGGCGATGTACCGGCTCATTGTCGATGAACTGCGGAAATATGCCGCCCCCCGCACCTGCATCTATTTCTGCATGGAAAACGACACCATCTGGCGGGAGGTCTTTGGCTTTATCCCTGAGGAGCAGGGCGGCCTGCCAGCCATGCTCGACCGGGCGGTCCATGGGCAGGAATGAGTTTTTCCTTCTCCACTTGATGGATACTCTGATGTTTTTGTAATGAATTTTCATGACGGTTGCTGGGTCTGCGGTAAATGATCTGCCGGGAATAGGTACGGCCTGCCGTCTTGGCACCGTCGATCTCTGTCCCCTGGTCGGGACTCGCTGCAGCCAGAGAGCACAGAGATCGCCCACTGACCTCGTGTTGAGGACAAATGAAAAATCCTGACAGAACAACCGTCGCGCGGCTCGACCAACTGCCCAATATCGGTAAGGCTATGGCCGTCGACCTCGAGTTGATCGGCATCGAACGGCCGCAGCAGCTGATCGGCAGAGATCCGCTTGTCTTGTTTCATGCCCTTGAGGAAAAGACTGGTCAGCGCCAGGATCCCTGCGTCCTTGATACCTTCATGGCGGCGGTCCATTTCATGGAAGGCGGCGAACCCCGCCCCTGGTGGTCGTTCACCGCTGCACGAAAACGTCTGTACGGCCCGCTTCTCTCCTGCAAATGCAGGTAACGACTGAGGGTATGGGGGTCCGGCAAAGAAAAACCTGTTGCACAAGGAATGTGCCGCCCCTCCTGCCTAGAGCAAGATCACCAACGAAGGTGCGCTGCTGTGCAAAAAATGGAGTTGATCGAGGGGGGTACCCGGCTGCTGCAGGAGGTGCGTGGCAATACTCCGGCGACCACGGTTGTGGTGATTGCCGAGGTGGCCACCGATGCTTGGGGAATTGGCGGTGAGATGGTCACCGCTTGCAGGCAGGGGGCAGTCATCGGGCGGAGCGCAAGTCCTAGAGTAGGGTGCCCCGGAACAGATAGGCGCTCAGAAGGGTACCCAGAGCGGCGACAATCAGATTGGTAAAAGCGCAGAGATTGACGAGGTAACCGGTGGGGATCTCGCTCGGCGTCAGCGTCTGCAGTACTTTCCGGTACTGCAGAACCGCCACCGCCGAAGCCAGCGATCCCAGGATGATGAACGAAAGGCCGATCCAAAACGAGAGGCCTCGCTGCAGTGTTTCACTGTGTTGTGGCAAGAGCATGTGGACAAACAGGCCGAAACGTTCGACCACAAAGCCAAAGGCCATCAGGGTCAGCGAGGTGCGGGTCCACGCCAGCAGCGTACGTTCAGCGGCAAAGAACACTCGGGGATCATTGAGGTTTGACATTATGACAGTACTCCGGAAAGTGTGGAAACTGGCGAGCGCGACACGACAGCGGAAAGGAGTTTTTTCGTTGCCCTTTGCGCATTCAGTGGGAAAAATAGCATGGAGACGACGGCGGGGAAAGGAAATTCATCGTCAAATCGCCAGCAGGACAGGCCCGGAGCCGCGCACCGGTGCCATGATGCAGGGAAGATGGTCTGAAGATCGTCATCGATCAGCCGAAAACAACAGCGCGCAACAAAAAACCGGAGGATGCCATGGGTCGGTTACCAATGATGGAAAAAGGAAAACCAGCGGCCTGCCATGCGGACTGGCCGCTGTTCTATATGAATGATTTCTCCCGGCTGGGACTTGTGGTCAATCGTCTGCCGCAGGCTGTGGCCGCGCTGGAGGCGAGCGGTTATCGGGTGCGGGACAATGGCAGCACCTTGCAGATTGACAATCTGGAGCAGTTGACCGGGGTTTTTGCCGTTCTGGCGGAGCATCAGGTGGAATACGAGATTTCCGACCTGGTGAGTTGTGTTTATCAGGGGTGATAGCCCCCCTTAATCTGCCCGGCGGGCAGGGAAAAACTGTCACAAAGAAGAGTGGAGCGGCTCTTGTGTCCTGCAAGGCATTCGGTGTTGAGGCGCTGTTTCCTTTCCCCCGTCCACCCAGAACCACCATAACCTCTATCCGTACCACGAAAGGCCCATGCAGACTGTAATTCCAAATCCTGTCAATCGAACACCTTTTGTCCCCTGGGTGTCTTTGAATTTCTCGTTCTTTTTTCTTCTTCGCCATCCTCGCTTGCTGGGTTGGAGCCTAATCCTGGTGATTCTGACCGGCGCTCTTACCTGGCTGGGCTATCTCTTTTCCGTTGACCTGATCAACCAGTTCACGGGGTCCTTTTTTACGGCTCCACCGACCGTGGAGCACTTCTGGCACTGGCCCCTGGTCTGGGGCTGGACAGCTATGAAATGGGTTTTTCTTGTTCTTTCCAGGGTGGTCGCCTTTTATCTGGCCTTTCTTGTTGCCTACTGTTTGACCACACCCGGTTATGTTTTTCTCAGCACCTGGGCCGGTAACCGCTACACTGAGAAATCCGGCGAAGGGGAGGCTGCCCTTTCCCTGGCCGGGATTCTTGTTGATTTGCGGGAGGGGGTAAAAATTGGTGTGATCGGCCTGCTCGTCACGGTTGCCGCCCTGCTAGCTAATTTCATTCCCGTTATTGGACAGGTCACGGTGTTTATCCTCTATGTCTTTTATTCGGCGCTGATGTTCGTCGATTTTCCTTCATCCCGCTATCGCTGGACCCTTGGGCGAAAGCTCGGCTGGCTGCAGCAGCACCGGAATCAGGCTTTTCGCCTGGGTTTGTTGCCGGCCGTCATCAGCATGATTCCCTTGCTCAATGTTTTTTTGATGGCCCTGTTCTTTCCGCTCTTCACGATCCACACCACCCTCAACTTCCTCGCGATCGAGGGGGGCAAAGAGATTGTTCCTCAATCTTGAGGCAGAGGTCTGGCCGTTTTAGTTTTGCCAAGGGGGGCCATGGGATGGAGGCGCTGTCTTTCGTCTCTTGAGCCTGTGCTTGAAATGCGACAGGTGATGGGATCGTCCATAAAATTGAAACCAAATTGATGAATCTCCTCAATTATTTTTATCTTCAGGTGCTCCTTGGTCGAGGTTGAACGGAGTGAGACGAGAACGCTTGTAACCGTTGGTACCCCTACCTTTTGATGCTTGCCACCATCGCGCAGCACTGTTCTTCTCAAGTGCTTTGTCCCTGAATAAGCCCCTTCTGAAGCCGCCGTAGTTGCTTTATTGTCAAGATTGTAGTACGTAATTTGTTAATTATTGCCATTTGATAGCTAAAGAAAAAGTAACAATGACGTGATTCCTGCAGGCAGGGGAAGGGGTTCATCAAGGGCTGTTTTCCCGTCCACGCATTTGTTGCGTTATATTCTACAATATACATCAGGGATTTTCCCTGCCAGTGCTCACTATACTGCTGCTGTCTGCTCTTTGACAACTTCGCAAACACGGCAAACCGTTACCTTCTTCTCTTGGGACAAACGGTGTGATGTTCTCAAAAAAGCATTGCATCGTACGCGCCTCGCTTTTTTTATCTACTCAGACGCAGGCTTTACTGGACACGTTGTTATCTCATCGTGTTATCGCTTTCAAGGACGTGATATCGGCTCTAGGATATCTTCCCTGCTTTCCCCTGTTCTCCCCGATATTCACATAGCTCGTAAAGCTGTTGCTTCAAGGGCTGATAATTTCGCACAAAGCTACACATTGAAAAGGTCAGCTTCGTGAAATCAGCGAGTTGCTTGATCCGAAATGGCCAAAACGGGTTTGTTGCGAGGTTGTTATAGGCTGAGAAGAAAGAGCGTCAAAGGAATGGCGGGGTTTGGAAGGCGTGACCATGGCGAGGGGCGTTTTTATCGGACAGGCTCTGCTGTTGAGGGTGAAACTTCAAATGATGGTGCTGATGGGCTGTTGCCTGTAAGGCTGTGTATGCTTTGGCTGCCCCTCTCGTTTTTCTAGTATAAATTTTTTAAAACTTGTTTGAGTGATAAGGATTTATTTTCTGTGGAAAGGGAGTGGCTAGCATGGTGGAATTCCGGGGTGAAAAGAGTGACAGGGATGAAGCGTCCGGATGGAGCCGGGAGACAATGAAAAAGGTTTTTTGTATCTGTGGCATGCTGATGACGTTCCTCTGTGCGGCAAAAATTCACGCGGAGGGTATCCCTTTGCCGGGAGCTGCAACGCCAGGTGGAGCAATGCCCAAGATGCAACAACCGATGGTTCCTCGTGAGCCTGTGCCTTCCCTGGTTATTCCTCCTGTGCGAGAGCGTCCCTTGAACCCCGAAGAGGGTGTCAAAATCGTAGTCAAACAATTTGAACTGGAAGGGGTTGTTGACCGTCCCGGTCTCGTCAACGTGGTTGAGGTTCAGGAGTTGGTCGAGACGCAAAGGCAAAAGTGGCCCTTGGGAATGACCATGGGCCAGATGCAGTTGGTGGCGGAAGAGGTCACTAACTACTATCGGCAACACGGGATGATTCTCGCACGGGCTTATATCCCCGCCCAGACCATAATAGATGATGTCGTCAGGTTAGCTGTTCTGGAGGGGAAACTAGGCGCCGTCTATAGCGAGGGGGGCTCGCAGCCTGCTGCGGCAGCAGAGGATCAGGCCACGAGCGCAGCCGGCAACCTTCGCTACTCAAAAGAGATGCTGGAAAAGCCGTTTGTGCAACTCCTGGGGCAACCTGTGGTCAAAGAGGAGTTTGAAGGAGCTTTGCTGTACCTTGTTGACTATCCCGGCCTCAAATATAACGCAGTGGTCCAACCGGGCACAGTGGAGGGCACTGCTGATCTCTATCTTAAGGTGGCCGAAGAACGGTTGGTCCAGGCTGCTTTGAGTGTGGATAACTATGGCTCAGAGTATACCGGTGAATATCGCCCCCGTCTTGACGTGATGATCAACAATCCAACCAAGGCAGCGGACATGCTTGGTGTGAGCTTGCTTGGTACCCTTGACCCGAGCAACGATTTGTATGGGGAAGTGATCTATGAGCGTCCTCTACCCTGGGGCAGGAATTCTCTGGGCGTTGATTACTCTCGGAATGCCTTCGACGTCGGCGGGAATCTCGAAGAACAGAACCTGACCGGTGAATCGGAAATTTGGGATGTTTTTCTCAAGCATACCTTCAAGAGAAGCCGGATGGGCAATGTGTACGGTCAGTTTAGTTTTGCAAGCAAGCATGCCGTGACGACCATGCAGGACATTACTCTGGGTGAAGATGATCTCAGCGTACTGTCGACCGGGCTCCAGTTCTCTGATTATTTGGATCAGTGGCTTGGAGGCGGAGTAACCAATGTGAGCATGAAGGTCTCTTTAGGGCTTGATGATTTTCTTGGGTCCAACGCCAATGATGACGCAGGAACCAGTCGGGTCGGGGGGAGTGGCGAGAAGGCGCCCAGTGAATTTTGGAAATTTAATGCCGAGCTCTCCCGGCTGCAGAAGTTGTGGGCCAATACCTTGTTGTTTGTCCGTTTTACCGGGCAGGCCACAGACTCCATGCTGGTCTCCGTGGAGCAGTTTGCTCTGGGTGGGCCCGATACGGTCCGGGCTTATCCTCAGGCTGAGTATATGATGGATCAAGGGTATTTTGCCTCGGTTGAATTGGTTTTCAATGCACCGGGCTTTGCTGATCGCCCTGCTTTTTTAAATCGAACCTGGGGTGAGCTCTTGCAGGTTTCAGTTTTTTATGATGCTGCAGGGGGGTGGCTCAAAGATCCCTTGGCCAATGAGGAGGAATCTGGCTACCTTTCCGGTGTAGGTGTTGGTGTTCATTTCGGGTTGCCGGGAAGTTTCGCGGTCAACCTGTCGGTGGCCACGCCCACCAGCAGTCATGAAGCGGATAATGATCGTGATTGGTACACCTATTTTAAAATCACGTATCAGTATTGATCTGCTCACGTATCCTGTTCTGGCGGCAGGATGCTGAAAAAATGAGGATACGTCTTAAAATATAACAAAGAGCAACTGTGCTAACATTCCCCCCGGTGAGCTTTGGGGTGCGATAAAGAATATTTCATAATCAGGAGAACCGGCTGCTGTTCCACGTTGAGGGGATGGAAAACATTTGATTTGTGAGACCGTCAGGATTCACATCAAATACAAGGTGAGGGAACGTTCATGAACGTACGGAAAATTAAGAAAAGCATGAAACGAGTTATTGCACGCCAACAGGACGGTGCCAGGCGAACAGTCCAAACCACAGTGGTTCGCAGCATCGGTCATGGCTTGATGCTGGTCCCGGTCGGCGTGCTGGCTTCCAGCCTTGCCTTTGCCAGCCCGCAGGGGGGCAGCGTCGTTTCCGGAACAGGTACTATTCAGCAGGCGACCGCCACCCAGACTTTGGTCACCCAGCAGACCAAAAAGATGGCCATCGATTGGCAGACCTTCAACCTCGCTGTTGGCGACACGGTGCGGTTTGCTCAACCTTCGGCCTCGGCCTCGGTGCTCAACCGAATTCTCGATCAAAATCCAAGCCAGATCTTTGGTTCCATCCAGGCCAATGGCCGAGTCTTCCTCGTTAATCCCAACGGCATTATTTTTGGAGAGAGCTCCACGGTCAACGTCGGCAGCCTTGTGGCCACGACGCTTAATATCAATGCCCAGGATTTTATGCTGGACGGGGCCTGCCAGTTGGGCGATGCCGATACCTCCGCCGGAGGTGCCATCATTAACCGCGGCCTGATCAGCGCGGCCACCGGCGGCACTGTCACCCTGGTGGGCGGCAGTGTCAGCAATGAGGGCGTCATCCATGCGACCCTGGGCCACGTCAACCTGGCCTCGGGCCGGACGGCGGTCCTTGATTTCGATGGCGACGGCTTGCTCAGTTTTGCCGTGGACGGCGATGTCCTGGCGAACACAACCGGGGCCGCCAGCGCGGTGGCCAACTCCGGGACCGTGCTGGCCGATGGCGGCGAGGTGCTCCTCTCCGGTCACGCCGCCAAAGACGTTTTCTCCAATGTGGTCAACAACAAAGGTGTTATCCAGGCGAACTCAATCGACACCAGTAACGGCACCATCCGGCTGGTGGGTGGTGAATCGGGCATTGTCGCCAACAGCGGCACTCTGCGGGCCAAAGGCGATGATGGCGGCGAGAAGGGCGGCTCGGTCCAGATGCTGGGCGAAAAGGTGGGCTTGCTCGATCAAGGTTCCATTGATGTCTCCGGTGATGCGGGCGGCGGCACGGCTTTGGTGGGCGGCGATTATCAAGGCAACAATCCCGATATCCGCAACGCCAGTAATACCTATGTCGGCGCGGAGGCCAGTATTGATGCCAGCGCCACCGGCAACGGCGACGGCGGCAGGGTTATAGTTTGGGCCGATGACACCACGCGCTTTTACGGCAGTATTGCCGCACGCGGTGGTGCACAGAGCGGCGACGGCGGTTTTGTCGAGGTGTCGGGTAAGGGGGTTTTAATTTTTACCGGGACGGCGGACCGGCGCGCACCCCATGGTTTGGCAGGAACATTACTGCTCGATCCGTCAAATATTGAGATCAGTACCACGGATACCGCTGATGTTTTATGTAGTGGTGGGACTTGTTTCTCCGATGTTGATCCTTCAAGCGTTTCGTATTTGCAGATCGATGATTTGGAAATTGCACTGGCTGGAGGTGACGTAAATGTCAATGCGTCTATAGGTGCAGGTGCGGGCGCCGGGGTTATTAACTGGACAAATGGTACCGTTAATGCGAGTGCCCATTCATTGACACTCACTGGCGCGACAATCCTATTTAACGGAACACTCGTGAATGTTGACAGTTTAACCTTTGTTGGTGCAACACCAACAGGGAGTGGAAGCGCTACTTCTTCTACCGGCACGGGTGCGATCACAGGGCTTGGTTCCACCGCATTCAATCTGACCGGATCAACCGGATCGACCTCAGGCACAGCCGGTTCGATCGCCTTCAGCGGTTTTACCGCAGCGGACACTGCCACGGTGACGGGCGCGTTGGGTTTTGATGATGCCACGAAGTCCAGCCGGGGCATGGCGTTTGTCAATGCTACCAGTGTGACCGGCACGGGCGCGATCAGTAACGTCACGGGCAGTTTTGCCGATGATACGCTGATCTCGGTGGCGAGTGGCATTGCTTATACGGGTTTTACTGCCGTAGCAGGCACGGGCACGGCGTTGACGGGGATCGGCAGCAGTTTCAACGACTCCACCAAGGTTTCCGGCAGCGGGATTGACTACAGCGGTTTGGCTTCACTGGCAACCGTGGCCGGCGATGGCACGGCCGACGTGACCCATTCAGCGAGTTTTGCGCTCACGGGTGTGAATGCGGGAACGGGTGTCAGTGGTATTGCTTACAGCGCATTTAATGCAGCGAGCAACACCACGACGGTAACCGGAGCAACAGGTTTTGATGATACAGCGAAGAGCAACCAAGGAATCACCTTTGCTGCGGTGACCACCGTAGCAGGCACGGGCACGGCGTTGACGGGAGTCGGCAGCAGTTTCAACGACTCCACCAAGTTTTCCGGCAGCGGGATTGACTACAGCGGTTTGGCTTCACTGGCAACCGTGGCCGGCGATGGCACGGCCGACGTGACCCATTCAGCGAGTTTTGCGCTCACGGGTGTGAATGCGGGAATGGGTGTCAGTGGTATTGCCTACAGC
The DNA here is from genome assembly GCA_038205495.1 of Desulfobulbales bacterium. Taxonomy (GTDB): domain Bacteria; phylum Desulfobacterota; class Desulfobulbia; order Desulfobulbales; family Desulfobulbaceae; genus Desulfobulbus. The sequence goes on along the minus strand of JBBRBT010000011.1, from coordinate 73,152 downwards.
GCATTTAATGCAGCGAGCAACACCACGGCGGTAACCGGAGCAACAGGTTTTGATGATACAGCGAAGAGCAGCCAAGGCATGATCTTTGCTGATGCGACGAGCGTGACGGGCGCGGGCACGATCATTAATGTCGCTGACAGTTTTGCCGATGACACGCTGATTTCTGAGGCAAGCCACATTGATTATGCGGGTTTTACTGCCGTGGCGGGCACGGGCACGGCGTTGACGGGCATAAACGGCAGTTTTGATGACACTACGCTCGTCTCGGTGGCGAGTGGAGTGGACTATACCGGGTTTGATTTGAAAACGGTCACTGGCGCTGGCACGGCGTTGACGGGAGTCGGCAGCAGTTTCAACGACGGCACCAAGGTTTCCGGCAGCGGGATTGACTACAGCGGTTTGGCTTCACTGGCAACCGTGGCCGGTGCTGGCACAATCATCAATGTCACGGGCAGTTTTGCCGATGACACGCTGATTTCGGCGGCGAGCCACATGGATTATGCGGGTTTTACTGCCGTGGCGGGTACGGGCACGGCATTGACGGGCATAAACGGCAGTTTTGATGACACTACGCTCGTCTCGGTGGCGAGTGGAGTGGACTATACCGGGTTTGATTTGAAAACGATCGCGGGCACGGGCACGGCGTTGACGGGAGTCGGCAGCAGTTTCAACGACGGCACCAAGGTTTCCGGCAGCGGGATTGACTACAGCGGTTTGGCTTCACTGGCAACCGTGGCCGGTGCTGGCACAATCATCAATGTCGCGGACAGTTTTGCCGATGACACGCTGATTTCTGAGGCAAGCCACATTGATTATGCGGGTTTTACTGCCGTGGCGGGCACGGGCACGGCATTGACGGGCATGAACGGCAGTTTTGATGACACCACGCTCGTCTCGGTGGCGAGTGGAGTGGACTATATCGGATTTGATTTAAAAACGGTCACTGGCGCTGGCACGGCGTTGACGGGAGTCGGCAGCAGTTTTAACGACGGCACCAAGGTCTCCGGCAGCGGGATTGACTACAGCGGTTTGGCTTCACTGGCAACCGTGGCCGGTGATGGCACGGCCGACGTGACCCATTCAGCGAGTTTTGCGCTCACGGGTGTGAATGCGGGAACGGGTGCCAGTGGTATTGCTTACAGCGCGTTTAATGAGGCGAGCTACACCACGACGGTGACCGGCGCGATAGGTTTTGATGTTGCCACCAAGTCCAGCCGGGGCATGGCGTTTGTCAATGCGAGCAGCGTGACTGGCACGGGTGCAATCACCGGGCTTGGTTCCACCGCATTCAACCTGACGGGATGGACCTTGGGTACAGCGGATTCGATCGCCTTCAGCGGCTTTACCGCAGCGGACACCACCACAGTTAAGGGTGCGTCGGGTTTTGACGATACCACGAAGACGAGCCAGGGCATGGTGTTTGCCAACGCGACCACTGTGACCGGCACGGGCACTATCGTCAATGTCATGGGTGATTTTGCCATCGACACTCTAATATCCACAGACTCGTTGATTAATTATGCCGGATTTACCTCGGTGGTGGGCACGGGAGATGGCACGCTCACCGGGGCAGGCCAAACCTATTCACTGAATAATACGATTGCGAACAAGGGCAGCAATGGTAGCGTTGGCTGGACAGGATTCGGCAATATCACCGACAGCGGTGCAGGTATCTTCAAGATGGGCACAGCGGGCAGCGTTACTGGCAATCTCACTGCAAGAGGAGGTACCTTAAACTACAGCAGCTACGGTAGGTCAGTATTGATGAATCAGCAAACGGCCAAGGCCACGGGTATCGGCGGTACCTTCAACGGCATTGCAACTGTGGTCGGTAACGGCGCGCCCACCACCCTGATCGGCTTGAATGCGGGTGAGACCTTCACCCTCAGCGGAGTAAACGCTGGTATTGCGGGGAGTCTGGCCTTCACGGGTGTGGGCAATCTGGTGGGTAGCGGGGACAGCGACACAATCACCGGCGCAGGGCGAACGTACATGTTAACCGACAATACACCGAATGCGGGCAGCAGCGGCGCTATCAACTGGACCTCGATTGAGAATGTCGAAGACGTCACGGGTACGGTGAATTTCCAGGCGAGCGGCAGCGTGACGGGCAACGTGACTGCCGATACCCTCAATTACAGCGGTTATGGCAACATCGTGACGTTTGATTTGGCCAATGCCGCTCATGCGACCACGGGCATAGATGGGATCTGGAGTGGTGTGCAGCATGTGGATGCGAACACGGCGAACGCGGCGATGAACACGATCATGGGGAGTGACGCGGATGAGATCTTCACCCTCAGCGGAACAAATGAGGGCACCGTGGGGAGTCTGGCCTTTACGGGTATGGGCCACCTGGTCGGTGGCGGGGGTGATGACAGCTTCGTCGGCAATGTCGGGAGTAGTCTTTCAGGATCGCTCACCGACAATGGAGGGACCACGACACTGCGTGGCGACTTGACGACGAATGGTATGGATTTGGACAATGATGCCCTTATCATCCAAGCCAATGTTAATGCTGGGGGTGGGGATGTTTATTTAACGGCGAACTATGGAGATATTAATAACAAAAAACCCGTGCAATACACCTTGACAACCACGGGCAACCTTTATGTGACCACTGACTCGGCGTCGGGGAAAATTTATCTTAACGTTAATGTCTCAGCTCCAGACCCAGACGGGTATATTACCCTGAACACTCAGAACACCGTGGATTTGACCGGTGTCTATACTCGAAGTAAAATCTATAATCCTAATAATGTGTCGATTGTTAACTCTGCCTTCGATTCAATTTTGGGAGGGGAAATGGGGGCAAAGGATAATGGAAACTATTACATCGATCCGGCTCTTTTCAATCAGCAGCTTGCTCTTTTTACTCCGAAAGATCAGGGGCTGAAGATGCCGGAAGACCAACTGGAAGAGGTCTTGGGGAAATACATGAATCGCTTGTGGTACGGGATGGAGACTGCTTCATGGAAGATTGAAGATTCCGGTGGGAGTCGGCTGTTGACAAAGAATCCCTGAGTCAAGGTCCCCTGATGAAACCAGTGAAATGGAGAAGCCCTGACCTTTGGATCAAGTGGTTGAAAATGCTGGTTTATTATCAGCGGCAGGTTGTCCAGGTGGACACGAATCGCCATCGGGTTGGATCGGCTTAGCAGGAGCGCCCAATGCTACTCTGTTTCTATGGAGGTACTCGTGGACGGGTTTATCTAGGGCGGGCGCGTGGCCATGACAACCGGGGGGATACAGCTCGATGGCTTTTTTTCCTGGACCGCAAGAAAAAGGGAGAGAGGTAAAAGGATGGTATTAGAGCTCGTTAGGGGCAAGGCTCTTTGGAATTGGTCCATAGGTGTCTTTTTTCGTTGGAAAATTTTCATCGGGTTGTTGCATTGATGGGGGGGAACGTTGTTTAATACAACGACAGGTCCGGCTTGAATAAAGAGAGATCGTTTTTTCTTCCACAGTAGTTTGGCTATAACTGAAGGGCGGACGGAAAAGGTGATTATGCAAGCAGACAACTATCTCCTTTCGTTTCTTCCCCTCGCGTTTTTACCATAGAAGGCAATGCGTTCGGCAACCATGTCACCGTCTTGAGTTGTGAGGTCGGGACGGCGAGACTCGTGCTGTTCTCTTGCATAATGAGTGGGCCTTGAAGAATATGGATGACCATTTGCAAAAAGATGATAAGACCCGGATTGGTGGCTTCAATTCTCCCTCCCCGGTAGACGGCAGGCAGCAGGACATGAATCAGTCGGCACCGTCTACTCCACCCCCTTACTGGCAGAGTCCGCCATCGGAAGAGGCCATCCGCCCCGCCGCGTCTCCTCCCACACCCGAACCCTATCGGCCTCCACCGGTTGCCGAACCCTACCGGCCTCCGCAGCCAACGCCGGACCTGTACCAGCTTTCCTCCCAGCAGGACGATATGTGGTTTGTGGTTGATCTCCCAGGGAAATCCATCAGGTTTCCTTTGCGTTATGGTGAAATCGTCACCCTCGGTCGAGACACCTCCCAGAATATCGTCATTGAAGATAAAACGCTCAGTCGGAACCATCTCATCATGCAGCGAAATGGCGACCGGATCAATGTTCAAGTTTTGGGCCTTAATGGTCTGGTTTATGCGAACCAGGTTTATAAGTCGACAACCCTCGAAGTGGCTGTACCGGCAACGCTGGCAATCGGCAATGTCGCCTGTAAGATCGAAAAGAAGTTTGACTCCGATGCGACCATCCTGATGAGCGACCAAGCCGCTGCCTCGCGACAGCATCCTGGATCAGGAATGCCCAACGCGGGTGGGACATTCGCCAGTCGACCGGCATCGCCTGCTTTCCCGCCGCCTCAGTCGCCCCAGGCGCGACCATGGGGTGAGCATCAGCCGTTTCCTCCAGCCCCTGAAGGAGCACAGTTTCCTTTTTCTACCAACCAACCCATACCGCCCGTATTCCCCGCAGGCCAGCAGGCCCCAGGATTTCCGGGCCCCTCACCTTCGCCACCATCTTTTGACTTCCGCCACCCGGAATCTCCGGGCGACCGCCACCATGGGTCCCCTTATGAGACACCCTCAGCCTCAATCTATGAAACTGGAGGGCAGCCCAAGGGCAACAAAAACCTTCTCTTCATCGGCAGTGGTATCGGATTGGTTGTTCTGGTCGTCGCCATGGGTTTGTTTTTCTGGCTGAGGAGTCCCGCACCAGTGACTCCACAAGCTCCTCCCCCTCTTCAGCCTCAGGTACAGTCTCAACCTCAAATGCAACCGCAATCTGCAAGCGGATGCGTTTCAGGACAAGGGACAAATAATTTGTATGCCAAATATTTGAGCAAGGCCAGAGTCTATTTCAAAGAGGGGAATAAGAAAGACGCATGTGACTATTTGAAGGATATTCCACAAACCTCGGCTTGCTATGCCGAAGCGGTTGAACTTGCCAAGCAAATTGATGACTGCAAACTCGAATGAGCGATACTGTAGCGTTAGAGGTCATAGGCGGTCCCATGGATGGTCTCCGTGGTTTTATTGACCGGAAGGGGACCGTGGGGAGGAAGGTGGGGAATTCGCTTTCCCTGGCATTGGACGAGGAGGTGTCTGGACGGCACGTGGAGATCGTCAGGGAAGGACATGATTGGTGTGTGCGGGACCTGAACAGTACCAACGGCACCTTTCATATGAATGAAAAGCTCCTGGCAGGCCGGAGCTATCCGTTGCAAATGCATGATATTTTGCTTGTTGGGTCAACTGTTTTACAGATTGACGCCGGAAAAGCGGGTGAGGAGAGTGTCCCTTTCAGCGAGTTTAGTTTCAGCGATCCACGTACGCTCTATACCATGACCCCAGGACTCCGCCATGTATGGGATAGTCTCTTTCGTGCCGTTGAAGACGAACGGACAATTGACCGTTATTATTGTGATGTCGACCGGTTATTTATTGCCATGATGGAGTCTGCCGACGAAATGAGTAATGCGGGATATGATTGTGTCAGCCAGGTTAAATCACCAGGCCGGTACCAGATTCTCGCTCAATGGCTGGCGAAAGTCTCGGTGGATAATTCTTTCCAAGGTCAGCCCGGTACCTTGACCGTTGCGTCCCGTGTCTGGAAGGTAATGAGTCTGGCGGCCGAAAGGAAGCAGGGCCCTATCGGCTTCGGCGATATCCTCGGAGCCATTCTGGAGGAAGGCGGGAGCCTCGCGGCTCGCTATATTCGGAAAGATAAACAGTTCATGGAAGCCTTTGGCATGAAGTTGCGGCGGGGCGCGTCTGATCAGACCGTGATCGATATTGTGCGTGCCGTCAAAAAAAAGACAGCTCCTCCCGTCTGCCCCCCCGAGGGACCGCACAATGGAGAAGCTCAGGCCCCGGTCTCCAAGAGCCCGGCAGTGACGTTGCCTGCAACACCGGGACCGGGGGATGAAACCTGGAAGGTTTTCGGGCAACGCCTGGAGCGACTCGTGTCCGGCTTTCTCGACGATGCCGTCAACCCGGTGGCCTCCCAGCAGGGTTTTCGTCCTCCAGGGCTTGAAAAGAAACTCGAAGAGGTCTTGGCCGCCGGTGCTGGTGACCAGCAGTTGCTCAATCAGCATGTAAAGCAGTATCTGGATACCTTGTACAACCTGCTGGTGCTCATTCTGGCCTCGCAGCGTGACGGCTACAAATCCTTTGCCGATCATTTCTGCACCCTGCTTGAGACCTCGGTGCATGAAATACAAGAGAGCAGAGCCTTGCTGTTACCGATGGGGAAAAAGAGTGTCGATGTCGAGGAATTACTGGCCAAGATGAAGGCTGTGCGCCGTACCATGGACACCGAAGGCGTCAGTGAGACCATCGTTCGCGATATCATTAAGAAAAAGATACAACAACTGGGGTTATGACTATGAAGAAGCAAGGTACGCAGCATACGGGGACTGATCGGGGAGCCATAAAGTGGCCTGTTGCAGGTTTTATCAGGTTGTTTCTGGTTGTTGTGGCGCTGTCGGCATTGTCTGGATGTGCGGCTCCGCTTAAACCCAATTATACCGATGTCACCATGTCACTCCAGGCGGATGTCCCGATTAACGATGGTGTTCTGCTGCCGATTGATATCATTACGATTAATGAAAATAAAGCTGAGGCTGTGCTGGGTGTCTCACCTGACCTCTGGTTCGGAAATGACATGCGGGAGCGACTGACCGCTGAAGAGATCCAGAAGTTCGCCGTCAGAGATGGAGGGACCAGGAATATCACCGTGCGGGTTCCCAGCGAGACCGGAAGAATCATCATCTATGCTGATTATGAAAATACCAGCGAGCGGGAAGGGCAGCAAATCGTCATTTTTTCGGGCAAGGAGCGGTTTCGAGATACCTATGTAATCCGTGTTCATAACAACAGATTGGAGTTGATGCCGTGACCCACAATATCGAAACCGAGTCTGCCGAAATCCATTGGTATGAGGGGATGCTGATGCAGCCCCATCATTTCCAGACTCAACAACGTCGATCCACCACGGCCGATCATGAAAAAATAATGCACCTGGCAACCTGTTGTTGGGGGATAGCCGATCTCCAGATTAACGCAACAGCCCTTGCAGGATTCAGAATTAAAGTCGACCGTGCCGTGCTGCGATTAAAAGACGGTACCTGGCTGAATGTCCCCAATAACGCCTACGCCGAGGAGCGCGGGTTTATGGACATTGCCGGTCAGTTGGATGAATCCGTCCCCATTTGGTTCTCCATAAAGAGGGCAGAGCCGAATCGTCCCCTTGTCCATCCCCTCAACGAAACCAATAAAGGTATAGCCCGTCCCTTTGTCTTGAAAGAGAATACCATTGTTGACGAAAACAGCGGCGAGAACGGGCAGGTCATTCAATCCCGGCTGTGGAATGTGCAGATTACCTTTGGTGCACATCCGGGGGATCAGTTCGAAGCCCTCAAGGTGGGAGAATTGGTATGGTCCTCGGCAAAACAACCGATCTTCAATGCCGCCTATATCCCACCCCTGCTCAATATCGGCGGCTCTGCTTATCTGCGGGACCGGGTGAAGAATGCGGTGGTCAAGATTCGCAACCAAGCCACCTTTTTACAAGGTGAGCTGGTCGCCAGACGAATCTCCCTGACCAATGATCCGCTTCGGGTTCTGGGGAACCTGACCAGGTTGAAAGTTATGGCAAGCTACAGTTTGGTCCTTCAGCAGCTTTTAAACATCAACCAGACGCACCCGTTTTCGCTGTATCTGGAACTGGTGCGCTTGTTCGGAGAATTAATTGTCCTTTATCCGGATACACCGTTGGAGGTCCCTGTCTACGATCATGACAACCTTCGGCATGTTATGGAAACGGTGATCAAACTCGTGGAGCGTATGGTTGAGGGCGGGGTAGTTGTGGATTATCTCCACCGGAGATTTGAGGTCGACGGTGAACGACGGTACTGCCGCATTGATAAGGAGTGGCTCGATCCTGAACCCAATGTGCGGGTGATTGCCTACCTCTGTATCAATACCGATATGCCGGAAAGCGGCGTTGACGCCATGCTCAGTGATTATCGTGTCAAAATCGGACCGCCTTCGCGCATTGACGAGATGCTGATGGCGCGGACCAGAGGTCTGAACTGTCAGCGGCTGCGGCGGATTCCCTCCGGCTTGCCCGACCGCAGCGGTCTCCACTATTTCCAGGTTGATCTTTCCCGCAATTCCGAGTTCTGGCAGGATCTCTATCGGGATCTCCTGCTCGTGATTCATGGGATTCCGGTGGATGTCACTGAAGATATCAGCCTGTATGTGCACATCGAGAAAGGAGAACGGTAATGCACAATCCGGTGAGCATGGCTGTCAAGCCTGTGATTGATTTTCTACTCGGCTTCCGTTATCGCCTGGAGACAGGCACCGAAATTGATCTCTATATCCTGCGCAAGGATATTCATAATGCGCTGCAGGCGGTTGAGGCCGTAGTTCACAGTTCACCGGCCCTGCACTCACGGGCGGATATCATCCGTTATGTTGTGGTCGGGTTTGCCGATGAGGTCATTCTTACCTCGCAATGGAGCAAGGCAAACGAATGGCGTGAAAAATTGCTTGAGATGGAACTCTTCAAGACCAGCGTTGCTGGGGAACGGTTCTTCGAACTCCTTGAACAGTATGGCTATCGTGACTCCGAGCTGGCTGAATTATTTTTTACCTGCCTGGCGCTCGGCTTCCGCGGCAAGTTTCGATCCCGCGAGGATGATTTACGCGCCATCAAGCAGCGGGTTTATGCGGTTTTGCCGCATCGTTTACCCGATGACGAACGGATCTTGACCCCAGCGGCCGGCGTGGCTTTCACGGGTGGCGATACAATGATGCCGCGTATTTTCGGGATATCGACCGTGGTTATAGTGCTGCTTGTTTCTACTATCGGCTATTTTGTGGCCAGTCAATGGTTGTGGTCGTCGATTGCGGAAACAATTCATGCCATTGCACTTTCACTGGCGCAAACTCCATAATAACTGAAGGATCACATTGGCTTATGTTGAGTGCTCTGCTGAATTTCATCAAGACGACAGCTTTTCTGTATATTAGCGGTACGTTGGCGGGCGTAGGCATTGCCGCCCTGCTTGGTCGTATCTGGCAGACCATGGGTTTGCGCTTCTTCCTGCTGGGATTGGGAGGCGTGCTGCTGTGCATTCTTCTTGTCGTCGCCATTATTCTTCTGTGGCGGGTCTTGGAGCGGCGGCGGGCCGACAATCTGGAAAATGCCTTGGGGCAGGATGCGGTTTCCAGGCAGCAACAACGGCAGCAGGCCAAGGTGGCGGTGCAGGGTATCAAGGATCGTTGGGCCGAGGCCATGGTGACCTTAAAGGCGACCAAGGTCAAGATCTATGACCTCCCTTGGTTGCTGCTTATTGGCGAGCCTCAATCTGGAAAAACAACAACGCTCCGGGAATCCGGCCTCGATTTCCCCTTGGGCAAGGATTCACTCTCCGGTGCCGGGGGCACGGTCAACTGTGACTGGTGGTTTACTAATGAGGCGGTGATACTCGATACCGCCGGTCGTTTCACCATGCCGGTGGATACCGCTTCTGATCGCGAGGAATGGCACTCGTTTCTGAAACTTCTCGCCCGGCATCGTCCGCGCTGCCCTATCAACGGGGTCATCGTCACCATTCCCGCAACCTCCCTGCTGCAGGATGCACCGGAAACCGTTAAGAGCAAGGCCTTGACCATCCGTGAAAAACTCCAGGAGCTGGTCGCTGTTTTGGGCGTTGAGTTCCCCGTGTACATCATGGTTTCAAAGCTCGATCTCGTCTACGGGTTTGCCGAATTCTGTGCTTCGCTCTCCAATGAAGACCGCAAACAGGCTCTGGGCTGGAGCCGTGAAAGTATGATGCCCGCAGCGTTCAATCAAGAAGAGTTTAACACTTTTTTTGTCGCTCTGGTCGGACGGTTGAGCCAGTGGGCCAGCCGGAGGCTGCGCGAGTTAAATCCGGGCACCGAGGCTGATCGGGTGTATGCCTTCCCCGGGGAATTTAATCGGTTACAGGATGCGCTTGCAGGGTATCTCAGTCTGATTTTTCGACCGGATCGCTATCATGTTTCCCTGTTGCTCCGGGGCTGTTTTTTCAGCAGTGGCTTGCAGGAAGGCAAGTCAATTGCCCGCGCCTTGCTTGAGGGGGCCGAAGGCAGCGACCGGGGCGTTCTGGCCGAATTCGCCAAGTCTTTTATGCAGTCCCGTGCGTATTTCATTCATGCGTTTTATGCAAAGACCTTTAAAGAACGCTGGCTGGTGAAAAGGGCCGGTGGGGCCACCAAAAGGGAAATCATGCTCAGGCTGGGTGCCGCCGGATTTGCCCTGCTCTTTGTTGTCATTGCCGGCGCGCTGCTCGTTTCCGGCTACCGATCTCTGGTCAGTAAGGTTCAGCCCTTAGAACAGCAAGTTCGCTATGCGCAAACACTTCTGGTGGACGCAAAGGCAGGGCAGGAGATCAATGCTTCCGCGATTGTACAAGTCCTGAACACGCTGGAAACTGGCCGTCAGCAATTGATCACCCATGGTGCTAAACGATTCCTGCGCACGAGCGGCAATGTCTTGATCGGGGACATCGGTCTGATTGAAGATGCTCTTTTTGAACGGAAGTTCCTCGATATACTGGTTGCAGCGGTGGGGAAGGAGCTCAGTGACGAGAAGAGTGTCACCACCATTGCTGAAAAAGAGCGCTTGTACAAAATGTTGCTCCAGTACATCGAAATCCTTGCCGGCAAGCCTATCAATCTGCAATCCATGGCTTTTTTACTGGATCTCGTTTCTTGGAAGTCTCCTCAGGGGGTTGATATAGACCGTGTGGAAGCCGAACAAATCATTCAATCCTATCCCTATGGCCGAAAAACCGGCATAGGCCCACGGAATCTTGAGTTTGGCGGTCTGTATGTTCGTCAGGTTCTCACCAGTATCTACAAGTTTTGGGATTCTTTTTACGGGATGCAGTGGCAGGACCAGAAGAAAAAACTTGCCTCGATCAATTCGACCTATACGGAGTTGTTGGGCGCCAACCTTCCGCCTGTTGCCGGAGCGACCACCCAGGTCCATGAGCGATTTGTGCAGCTGGCTAACAACTTCAAAGAGGCTGTTGCCGCGATCGATCCAAAAGCTGACGGCAAAGTTCTGGTCTGGACCACTGCCCTCAGGGAAAGATGTAAAACTGACTATCTGACCCTGCAGGATAAATTGGCTGAAACGGCCTCTGCAGAGATTTTGCCGCTGGCTGATACGGCAAAACGTCATGCTGCGGTGTGTTCGCAACTTGAAAGTGGTGTGGGTAGCGAATGGGGTGCGGCGATGGAGCAGAACAGCCATATCCTGGGAGCGGATGGATCCATCAATCCGGAAATGTATCTGGTCCGCGATTCCGTCTTGAGAATCGCAGGTTTCGGCCCGCTGTTCACCGCAGAAATGAAAGAACGGTTGCACGCCGAGAGTGAAAATCCCTTGCCCGTCCTTGAAGCGTGGAGCAAGCAGTGGCTGACGGCACAAGGCGAATTGACCAAAGAGCTCACCGGGAGAGTGGAGAAGGTCAGCAATAAGGGATGGCAGAAAAAGGAACTGCTCGCCCTGTATGAAGAGTTGCTCAATACGGTTGTCCTGCAGGCTGACCAGGAAGCGGCCATGGAAGCCGTCCGGGTCGTGCTGACCAAGGATCCCAGTGCACTCTCGGCAAAAGGGACGGAGACCCCTAAGGCAATGCGCGCTGCCTGGCTTGCCTCCCGCTTCAAGGTTTTGCAGAAAGTCGGTGACTGGATTCAGTCCCGTCATCCCGGAACTCCGGGATTGAGTGATGTCCGCTCGGCAATAGGCACAATCATGGCGACCTCATGGAGCGACTGCCTCAAATTTTGGTCCGACAGGATAAGCGGGGTGGATCCGGCAGGCGGGATTCTGAAGACGAGCAGTTGGCAGGCTTTTCGTAAAGAAACCCTTGTCCGGCATGGCATATTTATCGATCCCGGTGCCTGGCCCTTGAACGCATTTTTTGAATTTATGGCCATCAAAGATGTCCAAGAGGTCCGGGACCTCATAGGCAGTGCGGGAGGGAGCCCCGGTGCCTCAAACGAGGTCCTTGCCCTTGAACAGAAAATTGTCAATACCAGCTCGGTCTACGCAGCTACGCGCTTTTTACCACAATTGGAGGAAGCTCAGAGAACCTTCAACAGCGTGGTTGAGAATTTGACAAATGATTCACGAGAATCCTTGCAGATTTTGAAGGAGAGCAAGCCAGGAGAAAAGATTTCCATGGATTCTTTAAAGTCCTTGGGAAATTTTCAGAAACGGATCAGCATGGATCCAGCTGGGCGAAACGAACCCATGGCTTTGCGGTTGGCAAAAATCGAAGAGCATGCCTTAAGCCTGCTGCGGAAAGATTTTTCTGCCGGTTCGGGCAAGGATTGGCGGGACTTTATCAATACCTGGCACACGCGCCTTGGCGATAAATTTCCTTTTGGCAGTCGGGCGAACTGGGCGGGCGGCGATTCCATCAGCAATAATGTCAGGAAACTGGCACTTCGGACGGCAACCAAAAGCGATCTGCAGGATTTTTTCTTTGCACCGGGCAATGGACTCGAAGCCTTTGCCAAAAAATATAACCTTACAGAGGCCAGCCCACCGCAAGCAGGTGATTCCGCCTTCCCTGCCGGTCAACTTGACAAATTGTTTCTTGAGAAATGTCTGGTATGGCGCAATTTCCTCTTTGACAAGGACGGACGTCCCCGGAGCCATCAAGTCAGGATCACCCTGGAGGATGACCAGGGGAAAAGTGGTTTAAACGCACAGAAATATTTCACGCAACTGGTCATCACCGGTCTGGAAAATGATCAGGAAAAGTCTGTTCGACTTCGCTTTAGTGGCCAGAAGTATAAAACTGCGACCATCAATTGGGAGATTGGCGCCAATCCTGAAATTTCCATGGAGGCAAAAAACGAAGAAACCGGTCTTGCGACCGCCATCAAGATAAGCGGCGGTAACCTCGTTTTCCCCGCCTATAGCGTGATGGAAGGAAAAAAGGACAATCGTGGTTCTTCAGCTGAGTCTCGTATTACTATGCTTTTCCCGAGAGTGGGCCCGGATCCAGGCGGAACCTTGCAAGAGGGAGGCGTTGCTTCTCCTTATTATAGCGTTCCTGTCACCCTCTCCTGGGATCAAGCACTGCCGGAAAGCCTACGGTGGCCGACGAAATGATGGTCTTGTCCAGCGGAAGGGCGACAGCGGGGATGGCTCTCTCTCGGCGTGCCCTTGTTGGACGAAGCCGTCATCTGAGAGCTGTTTGGAAAAACAGTTTTACGTTACATCCAGGGGGAAGAGTGGGCTTGATGGAGGCGAGAAGATGCTGGCCCGTTTAAAAAAAATATTTTCCCGGAAAGTGGATTCTCCTGTGGAAACATACGGCAAATTGCCTTGCTATAAAGATTATATCAGCGTTGTGATGACAGCCGACGCAGCGCATTGGCGCACCTGGCTCCTTGACAGCTTTCAGGGAAAGATCATGCCCCCGGCCGGGGTCTGGCATTTTATTTACCAGCATCAAAAAAACGGAGACCTGGTTGTTGGTGTTATTACGGCCAGTTCCGATGGTATTCGGCAGTTCCCTTTCTCCCTGTTTACGGTTTGCAGCCGTGGAAACAACAAAGGGGGGTTCTGTTCTCGCCCCACAGCATTGCTGATCTGGCAGGAACTTGAAGGGCTCTATCAGCAGTTGGTCGGGGCTGCGAACATTCAGGATTTTTATGCCCAACTTCAGGGCAAGAAAATTTCCCCTCCCCGCGATCTGGACCAGCATGCGGCAGAGGATCGGGAGTTTGCCTGCAACCCTGCAGGCGAGTGGCCCCGGATGTGGGTTGCCGGGACGAGGGATACGGGGACTCTCCATCTAATTAAGGATGGAACGACCTCGAACGAGGAGTTTGCCCAGAACTGGTATCGTGTCAGTGAAGCCCGCGGTTGATGCCTTCGAGGTGGTGCGATATCAGGAAGAAGGGCAGCGTGGAGAAGGCGACAGGGAAACAAAAAAGAGCAACAGGCGCAGGTCTGATTGTGGGTTGGGGCGAATCATGGACAGGATAGGTGCTGCGTGAAGAGTATCAAAGATCTGATCAAGGAAGGCAAACTTGCGGAAGCCCGAGCAAACCTGGTTGCCGCTGTTAAAAAGAGCCCCGGTGACACTGCCGCCAGGACAATGCTGTTTCAGGTGCTCCTTTTTTTAGGTGAGTGGGACAAAGCCCAGCGCCACCTGGAGATGCTTGCTCAATTAGATGCGAATATGGCGGCGGCCGCCCCTCTATATAACAATCTTCTCAAATGTGAGCGTGAGCGGGTGGAGGTGGTTTCTTTCCGTACCCTGCCTTCCTTCTTACCTGCAACGCCGACCTATTTTGAATCCTATCACAAGGCCTGTCAACACTTGCAGACGAGCCTCGACGGCACGGGAAAGGACCTCTTCTGTGCAATGGAGTTGGAGATCCCTGAGGTTGCCGGCACGGTCAATGGGGTCGAATTTTCAGGGATGCGCAACACCGACGATGTGCTCGCCTTCGCTCTGGAGGTATTTGCCCACGACCGCTATGTTTGGGTGCCCTTTGAATCGATCCGGGAAATCATTGTTACGCCTCCCCAATCGTTGCTTGATCTGCTGTGGATTCCCGCCTCCATTACGACTTGGGGGGGATTGTCGATGAACGGTTTCCTGCCTGTGTTGTATCCCCATTCGTGGCAACATGACAACGAGCAGGTGCGAATGGGCCGGATGACCGACTGGTCGGCGCAATACGGCGATTGTGTCAGGGGGGCAGGGCAGCAGGTCTTTGTTTTCGGTGACCAGGATCTTGCTATTCTCGAGTGGAGGAATATCCAATTCAAGATGACGGATCAGGAAATTTCTCCATCAGCAGCAATGGGAGCAGAAGAATGAAACGATCAATTGATATGGACGCATTGCTTGCTCCTTTGCCAGGTGATAACCCCGCCGGCAGGGATATACGTTATATGCCGATGTATGATGCGATCAAAGAGGCGCGTCGGGCTGATGACCTGCTTGATCGCGGTGATTGGAACCGTGAACTGAAAAAAGCCGATTGGGATGCGGTTATCTCGCTGGCGACCGAAGCCTTGTCAGAGCAAACCAAGGATTTACAGGTCGCGGCCTGGCTGCTGGAGGCCCTGATCAGGACGGAAGGCTTTGCAGGGGTCGATACCGGACTGACCATCCTTGTCGGATTACTGGAACACTTCTGGGAGCATGTCTATCCCGAGGCTGAGGACGGCGATCTGGATTACCGCTGCGGGCCTTTCGAGTTTATCAATGACAAGCTTTCCATGTTGTTAAAGGAGATTCCCCTGACAGACATGAGAACAAGTCCCGGTTACTCGTGGTTCCATTGGCAAGAGTCGGTCAAAGTGGGAAAAGAAGCGGATACCCTGAATCAATGGGGGAGTTCTGATGAGAACAAAAAGAGGGCGAGAGACCTTCTGATTGAAGATGGGAAACTGACGGGTGAGGCGTTTGAAGCCGCTGTGCAGAGTTCCAGCCGTGATTTTTATGAACAACTCATGCAGGTGGTGCAATCCTGTCAGGATATGTTTCAACGGCTTGATGAGATCATTGATGTAAAATTTGGCAATAATGCCCCGAGAATCTCCAATTTTAAATCGACGCTTGAGGACTGTGCTGGCCAGATAGCGAAGATTTTGAAAGAAAAAAGACTTCTGGAACCTGATCGAGAGGACGAACACCAGGATCAGGCAGCAGCTGGCAATGATCAGTTCCCGGAACCCGTATCCTTGGCTGATGGCAGCGTGATCGAAACGTCCCGTCAACCTGGGAGCATGGTTCTGTCCTCTCCAAAAGATGGAGGAACAAGCGTCAACCGACTGCTGGGATCGGGTGGTCTGGAGGAGGCCCGTTGGCAGGAGGCGCAGGCGAAATTCAAAACATCAGGTATCGATGCTGCCGTTGAGTTGCTCCTTGGTGCGGCATGCAGTGCTCAGTCGGCACGGGAGCGAGCAAATTATCACATTCTTATTGCCAAACTTTGCATCCAGGCGAAACGGGCTGATCTTGCCCGTCCGGTCGCGGAGCAGCTTTTTGCCCAAATGGAGGAGTTGCAATTGAGGCGCTGGGAGTCGCCCATCTGGATTGCCGAGGTGCTGGACATCCTGTACCGGTGCCTGATGGTTGATGGGGCTCCAGATGAGGATCGTTACCGGGCACAGGATATACTCCAGAAAATCTGTACGACAGATATTACCAAGGCCATAAAATACAAATATTAACTCAGTCTACAAAGATCGTCTCATTTGATATCCGTTGCTAAGGCGATATATTGATACTTTAACAGGAGGGCAATAGATGGCGAAAGAAAGTTTGCAGCACACACTTGATAGAGTAAGGTCTCCTCGAGTGCAGATCACCTATGATGTTGAGGTCGGTGATGCCATTCAGATGAAAGAGATTCCCTTCGTTGTTGGAGTTTTGGGTGATTTGTCGGGCAATCCGGACGAACCGTTGCCGAAGTTGAAAGACAGAAAGTTTATCGAGATTGATCGCGACAACTTTAACACCGTACTTGCCGGGATGAAGCCGAGATTGGCCTATAAGGTTGACAACAAACTCACTGATGACAACTCCAAGTTAGGAGTTGAGTTACGTTTCAATTCGCTTGAAGATTTTCATCCAGAACGAGTTGCGGCGCAAATCGCACCGTTACGTAAGCTTGCTGAAGCCAGGCAAAAGCTCTCAGATTTGCTCAATAAACTGGACGGCAACGATAAACTTGAGGAGTTGTTGAAAGAGGTCATCAGCAGCACTGAGACGCTTGAAAAATTAGGCAAAGAAGCTGGTGTCGACTCTGCAGCCGCTGATAAACAAGAATAACGGAGGTGATCCCCTATGAATGAAAACACGCAACAGAGTCAGGCGGCACAGGCGACCGAAGCCGTTACTGAGTCAAAGAGTCTGCTCGACCAGATAATTGATGAAGGTCGGCTGGCCCGCGAGGATAGTCAGAAGGCATGGGCTAAGGATCTGATTGGTGAGTTCGTCGGCCAGATTATGGAAGGGGCGATGGTCGTCTCCAAGGACATGGAGGCCATGATTAACACCCGAATCAGCCAGCTCGATCAACTGATATCGAGTCAGCTGAACGAGGTTATGCATCATGAGTCTTTTCAGAAACTTGAAGGGTCATGGCGGGGTCTTCAGTATTTGGTCAATAAGACTGAAACCGGGCAACGCATGAAGATTCGAGTCCTTAACGTTTCCAAAAAGGATCTGCTTAAGGATATGGAAAAGGCCAGTGAGTTCGATCAGTCAGCCCTTTTTAAGCAGATATATGAAGAAGAGTTCGGCACCTTTGGCGGGGCTTCGTACGGGACTTTAATTGGTGATTACGAGTTTTCAAATCATCCTCAGGATATCGCCCTGCTTGAAAAGATTTCGCAAGTGGCGGCAGCGGCCCATGCCCCGTTTATTGCAGCGGCGTCTCCTCAATTGTTTAACTGGGAAAGTTTCACTGAACTTGGGGGGCCACGCGATCTGGCCAAGATTTTCCAGGGCGCCGATTACGCCAAGTGGCGCTCTTTTCGGGATACCGATGATGCAAAATACGTCGCTCTGGCTTTGCCCCGCATCCTGATGCGGTTGCCCTACGGACAGAAAAATGTGCCCACTGAATCTTTCAATTTCGAGGAGGACGTTGACGGCAAGGATCACAGTAGCTATCTCTGGGGCAACGCTGCCTATGCCCTTGGCAGCCGTATTACCGACGCTTTTGCCAAATACAGTTGGTGCGCTGCCATTCGTGGCGTCGAAGGGGGGGGGCTGGTAGAAGGGTTGCCTGTCCATAATTTCCAGACCGACGAAGGAGAAATCGCCCTTAAGTGCCCCACGGAAATCGCCATTACCGACCGGCGGGAGAAGGAATTCGCCGATCTTGGCTTCGTGCCCCTGGTGCATTGCAAGGGCACCGACTATGCAGCCTTCTTCAGCACCCAGTCGTGCAACAAGGCCAAGGTGTATGACACCGATGCCGCCACGGCCAATGCCCGCCTTTCCTCGCAACTGCAGTATATCCTGGCAACTTCCCGTTTTGCCCATTATTTGAAGTCGATGATGCGTGACAAGATCGGTAGTTTCATGACCGCCCAGAATGCCCAGGACTTTTTGAATCGCTGGATTACCAACTACGTGTTGTTGGATGATAATGCCGGCCAGGAGATGAAGGCAAAGTATCCCTTGCGGGAAGCGCGGGTCGATGTCTCAGAAATCCCTGGGAAACCAGGCGCATACCGGGCGGTTGCATTTTTAAAGCCGCATTTCCAGCTCGACGAGCTGACCGTTTCCCTGCGGCTGGTGGCTAACCTGCCGCCGCCTGCGGCGTAAGCAGAGGGAGCATTTTACGCTGATTTACGGAGGAGAAATAGGCCTTGTTTCGGGCATGCAGGAAAAATAGGGACGGGGGTTGATGCAAGCCCCTTTGATTGTTCAAACATACGACCAAGGAGGATTCACAATGGCTGTTGACATGTTTTTGAAATTAGACGGAATCAAGGGAGAGGCACAGGACAGTAAACATAAAGACGAGATCGACGTGCTTGCTTGGAGCTGGGGACTTTCAAATTCCGGATCTTCGCATGTGGGCGGCGGCAGCGGTGCTGGCAAGGCGAATTTTCAGGATCTTAGTGTCACCAAATGGGTTGATTTCAGTTCCACTTTCTTGATGAGCCACTGCGCCACCGGCAAGCACATCAAGGAGGCCGTGTTGGTCGTGCGCAAAGCCGGTGAAACCCCTCTCGAGTATATAAAGATAACCTTAAACGACTGCATAATTACCTCGGTTTCCACCGGTGGCTCTGGCGGCGAGGACCGGCTGACCGAGAATCTTGCGATCAATTTTTCCAAGGTCAATGTCGTGTACGTTCCCCAGGGTGCGACCGGCGCCGGCACCGGCAATGCTCCCTTTAACTATGACATCAAGGCCAACAAAGCGTAAGCAGAGGCAAGTAACACCGCCCGGTACGATTGGTGCGCCGACCCGACCGTACCGGGAATACAGTGTTTGGGTGGAAGAGCACTTTATGTGGCAAGCCTTTTTGTGCGACCAGGGAATGAATTAATCTATAGGTGAAGAATGAGGGAGCGGCAGGAAAATATCCAGGGATCCATTCTTGACAGGTTGATTGACGATGAGCCTGATGTGAGCACAGAACCACTCCATTCCCGGGGTGTCAGCATGAGAGAGGTCGAGAAGTCGCTCCTTCGTGATCTTGAAAACCTGCTCAATACTCGGCGAAATATCATGGAGCCCCCTGCCGCCTACAGTGAGCTGAACCGTTCGCTGTATACCTACGGACTGCGCGATTATACCGCTGAAAATCCTAATAATCCGATGGTGATCCAGGATTTGCGCCGGGAGATTGCCCAGTCTGTTGCGCTTTTCGAGCCGCGTTTGAGAAACGTTGTCGTGCAGATTGATGCCGGCCGCGAACGACGAGAACTTCTTTTCCGCATCAGCGGCACCATGGTAGTTGAATCCTTTGCCGAACCGGTGGCATTCGATATCCAGCTTGACCCCAACCGGGGAGAATACCTCATTTCACGGTAAAGCTTATGGAAGATGCGTTGCTTAAATATTATGAACAGGAATTGACCTATGTCCGGGAGATGGGACAGGATTTCGCCCGTAAATATCCTAAGATTGCCGGTCGTCTCCTGCTTGAGAAGGACCGCGCGGCGGATTTGCATGTCGAACGAATGATAGAGGCCTTCGCCTTTTTAAGCGGTCGCATCCATAAAAAAATCGACGATGATTTCCCGGAAATTACCCAGTCGCTGCTCAACATCATCTACCCCCATTACGTGGCGCCCATTCCCTCCATGACCGTGGTGCAGTTTGCCCCGATCAAACAGAACATTGCGGAAGGGGGATATGAGCTCTGCTCCAAGACGGCTCTTTTTTCGCATCCGGTCGACGGCACCCGCTGTTCCTTTCGAACCTGTATGCCGGTCCATATATGGCCGGTGGAGGTGGTTGACGCTGTTTTCCGGGAGCCCGATCATGCCAGGAACGACGAGGCGCTGCTGTATCTGAACATCGAACTGGCCAGCTTCAACAATATACCCGTTTCCGAGATATTGTGGGATCGTCTGCGTTTTTTTCTGAACGGTCAGTCCCATTATATGTACCGATTGCATGAACTCCTGCTCAATAATGCGATCGGCATTGAACTCGAAGCAGTCAACGAACGTGGCAAGCGCGAAGTGGTGCAATTGGCCGCTGACGCCATTCAACCGGTGGGGTTCGAGGATGACGAGGCCTTGATGCCATTCACTCGCCGATCTTTTCCGGGCTATCGCCTGTTGCTCGAATATTTCTGCATGCCTGAAAAATTTCTCTTTTTCGATCTCTGCGGCCTTGAGCAGCTGCGCCACACGAAATGGCAGAGTACGTTTACCCTGCGGATTTTTTTGAACAAGCTGCCCAAGACGAAGATCGGTATCGATCGGCAGACCTTTGTCCTCAACGCCGTGCCGGTGGTCAACCTGTTCAGCCGCATTGCCGAACCGATCCGAATTGAGCATACCCGGCCGGAATACCGGGTGATTCCTGATGTGCGGCGTCAGGAGGTCATGGAAATTTTTTCCCTGGACCGGGTATCGTCGGGCAATGAGAGCGGTACCGTTGAAGCGGTGGAGGTGAAGCCTTTCTATTCCATTCGCCATCATCTTGCCGAGGCAGAAAACCTTAATCGTCAGGTGTTTTGGCACGCCAACCGCCGTCCCTCCGGCAAAAAGGGCGACCATGGCACCGAGATGTTTCTGTCTTTTGTCGACTTGGGCTTTGCCCCCACCGACCCTGACGTCGAGATTCTCACTGCTCACGTCACCTGCACCAACAGAGACCTGCCGGCTCGCCTGCCCTTCGGCAATTCGAACGGCGATTTTGATTTGGAACAGGCGGCGCCGGTGGCGGCGATCACTTGCCTGATGAAGCCGTCGGCGTCCCGGCGGCCCGAACTCGGCGGCGGCCTCCAGTGGCGGCTGATCTCTCATCTGTCCCTCAACTATATGTCTATTGTCCAGGGGGGCGTTGATGCCTTGAAGGAGATCCTCCGCCTGTACGATTATGAAAATTCGTCCACCACCCAACAACAGATCAACGGTATCGTTGCCATCGGCGCTCAGCACGTCACCCGGCGGCTCGGTCAGTCATTCTGTCGGGGGGTGCTGGTAACTATTGAGCTTGATGAAGAAAAATTCATCGGAGCCGGTCTGTATCTATTCGCCAGCGTCCTGGAAAGATTTCTTGCTCAGTACGTGTCGGTGAATTCATTCAGCCAGTTGGTGGTGAAAACTGTGCAGGGAAAAGAGGTGTTGAAGCAATGGCCACCACGAAGCGGCGACCGGGTTCTTCTGTAGAGCAGCGGCTCTTTGAGGAGTGGTACCGCTACTCCTTTTTTAGTGCCGTTCATTTATTGGAAACCCTGTCACCGGAAAAACAAAAACTGGGAACGACCCTTGATCCGGGAAAGGAGGCGGTGCGTTTTTCCGTCCGCCCTGGCCTTGATTTTCCGGCCAGTGACATCGGAAATCTTACACCGGGCGCAGATGATCAGCCGGTAGCCATGGACGTCACGTTCATGGGGCTGATCGGCCCCTCCGGCCTTCTGCCCTATTGGTACGACGAACTGGCGGTCAACCGCGCCCGGCGGAAGGATTATGCCCTTGTTGCGTTTCTGAATATTTTTCATCACCGCCTGATTTCGCTTTTTTACTTGGCTTGGAAGAAGCAACGCTTTGCGGTCAATTTCCTGCCCGGCGCCAAGGACAAGCTTTCCGGCTATCTGCTCAGTCTCTGTGGCCTTGGCACCCCCGGTCTGGCCGGCAGAATCGGTTTTGCAGAGGAATCCCTTTCTTTCTACAGCGGCCTGCTCTCCCGAATGATGCCATCCGGTTCGTCGATTTGTGCCACGATTGAGCATTTTTCCGGTACCCATGTCGAAATCGAGCAATGTATCCAGCGGCTCATTCCCCTGGACGATGCCGACCTGACCCGGCTTGGCAGGGCCAACGGCAGTCTCGGTCTGGATACGATGCTGGGCCAGGGGGCATGGGAGTGTCAGACCAAATTTCGCCTTCGACTAGGCCCCATGAATTACAGCGCCTTTAGCCGTCTTCTGCCGTCAGGCGACATGCACGGACCTACTTTTTCGCTGGTCCGGTACATGGTGGGTATTGAGTATGAGTTTGAAATCACTCTTGTCCTGCAGGGCCGTGAGGTTCCCCCTTGCGTTGTCGGTCGCTTAGGACCGGAGTCCCCCCGCCTCGGTTGGTCAACCTGGCTGAAGAGCCCAGGCGTCACTCACTGGGAAGATAAGGAAGTCACCTTTCGCGAAGCGGATGCCTTGTGAAAAAAAAATAATGGAGAAGGAGAATCGCCATGGCCGGATCGAACCTGAAGTCGTTGCTCGGAAAGCTTAACCCGCCCTGCCGGAGCGCCCTGGAATCGGCCGCTGGTCTCTGCCTGTCGCAAACCCATTACGAAGTCGATCTGGAACATTTCTTCGTCAAACTCCTTGATCTTTCCGACCTTGATCTTCACAAGATTCTCCGCTATTTCGAGATTAATGATTCGCACCTGCTGGCTGATCTCACCCGGGCCATGGAGAGATTCAAGACCGGTAATGCCCGGACCCCGGCCCTGTCGCCCCGCATCCCCAAGATGATCAAGGATGCCTGGTTGGTCGCCTCGGTTGATTTCCAGGCCCCTTCGATCCGCTCCGGCCATATCGTCCTGGCCCTGCTGGAAAACGAGGAGATGGCCCGCCTGTTGATCTCCAGTTCGCCGCTCTTTAAAAAGATTTCACTGGAGACCCTGCGCGCTTCCTTTCAGGAACTTACCGATGGTTCCAGCGAGGCGGTAAGTGCGTCAGCCACCTCTGGCGACCCGGGGTCTGCTCCCCGCGCCGCGGCTTCCGGCAAGGGGAACGCCTTGGCCACCTACACCATCAATCTGACCGACAAGGCCAAGCAGGGTCAGATTGATCCGGTCCTGGGGCGGGATTTTGAGATTCGGCAGATGGTGGACATCCTCATCCGCCGCCGTCAGAACAACCCTATCCTTACCGGTGAAGCTGGGGTGGGCAAGACCGCAGTGGTGGAGGGCTTTGCGCTGCGGATCGTCGAGGGCGATGTGCCGCCGCCGCTCCGCAACGTGGTCATTCACACCCTGGATCTCGGCCTGCTGCAGGCCGGTGCCGGCATTAAGGGGGAATTCGAAGACCGGCTGAAATCGGTGATCGAGGAAGTGAAATCCTCGCCGGTGCCGATCATTCTCTTTATCGACGAGGCGCATACCCTGATCGGAGCTGGCGGTACCGGTGCCGGTGATGCCGCTAATCTTTTGAAACCGGCCTTGGCTCGCGGCGAGCTGCGGACCATCGCTGCCACCACCTGGGCAGAGTATAAAAAATATTTTGAAAAAGACGCCGCCCTGGCCCGCCGTTTTCAGGTGGTCAAGGTCGAAGAGCCGGACGAGGCCAAGGCCATTATGATGATGCGGGCCGTTGCGCCGTTTCTGGAGAAGCATCACCAGGTGATGATCACCGATGAGGCCCTGATAGATTCGGTCCGCCTGTCGCATCGGTACCTGCCGGCTCGGCAACTTCCGGACAAGTCGGTGAGCGTCCTTGATACCGCTTGCGCCAGGGTGGCCATCGGCTTGACCACCTCACCCTCGGCTGTTGAGGATGCGACCCGGATGATCGATCAGATCGCCCGGGAAATATCCCTTCTTGCAAAAGAGACCCGGATGGGGCGAGATCACCAGGAGAGAATGGCGGAATTGACAGCCCGGAAAGAGGCAACCGCCAATCGGCTAGAGGACTTAAACGCCAAATGGGGGGCCGAGATGGAAGCGGCCACCCGGATCCTTGACGCCCGCCGGGAGATCAACGAACTGCACGACAAAAACCCTGAAGATTCAGAGTTGGCGGCGAAGAGCGTCGGTCTGAAGGAAATGGAGGAGGAGCTAGCCAGGGTGCAGGGCGATGATCCCCTAGTCACCGTCGAGGTGGATTCTGTCACCATCTCAGACGTTATCTCCGGCTGGACCGGTATCCCCACTGGCCGTATGCTGACCGACGAGATCCAGACCGTGCTGCAGATGGAGAAGCTGCTCGGTGAACGGATCATCGGTCAGGACTACGCCTTGGCGGCCATAGCGCAGATGGTGCAGACCGCCCACGCCGGTATTGAGGACCCCTCCAAACCCACCGGCGTGTTCATGTTCGTCGGCACCAGCGGCGTCGGCAAGACCGAGACCGCCATTGCCATTTCCGACCTGTTGTACGGCGGAGAACAGAACCTGATTTCCATCAACATGAGCGAGTATCAAGAGGCTCATACCGTTTCTTCCCTCAAGGGCTCGCCCCCGGGTTATGTTGGTTACGGTGAGGGTGGCGTGCTCACCGAGGCGGTGCGCAAACGTCCTTATAGCGTCGTCTTGCTCGACGAGGTGGAAAAGGCCCACCCGGACGTCATGGAACTTTTCTTCCAGGTCTTCGACAAGGGCCTCATGGAGGACGGCGAGGGCCGCAAAATCGATTTTAAAAATACCCTGATTATCCTGACCAGCAACCTCGGCACCAACACCATCATGAAGGCCTGCGCCGACGAGGAAACCATGCCCTCGCCGGCGGGTTTGGCTGAGATGCTGCGGCCGGAACTGACCAGCCACTTTAAACCCGCCTTTCTCGGTCGCCTGAAGGTTGTTCCTTATTTCCCGCTGACCGATGAGAACCTCAAGCGCATCGTCCGGTTGAAGCTCAATAAGGTCGCCAAGCGGATGCTGGAGAACCGCCGGACCGCCTTCGTCTTTGGCGATGAGATCGTCGAGGCCGTGGCAAGCCGCTGCACCGAAGTCGACAGCGGAGCCAGAAACATCGACAATATCCTGACCAACACCCTTATGCCGGAAATGAGCAAGGAACTTTTAGGTCGGATGGCGGTGGGCGAGCAGATCAACGAGATCAAGGTCGGCCTCGATGGCGACGGCTTTACCTTTGTGGTCAGTTAATCCTTTGGTCTTGTTTGCAGAATGTGTTCCGACCGTTCTTCCTGAGCAGGGCAGGATACTCCTCTTGAAAACAGAATGTTTCGGCGAAATAAGAAAGTGAGTGTTGATGAATAAGAGCGTGACACTGAGCCTCGAAGAAGCCCTGCCTTTGGCCTTGCAACTGCACCGGAATGGTTCGCTGGCCGAGGCCGAGCTGCTGTATGGGCGGGTGCTGGAGGCGGCCCCTGACAATCTCAACGCCCTGCATTTTCATGGGCTGCTCTGCCACCAGCAGAAGCGGTTTGCCGAGGCGGCGGCGCGGATCGAGCGGATCATCGAGCTTGCCCCGCAGGACGCCGATGCCTGCAATAATCTGGGCAATGTGCGGGAGGGGCTTGGCTATCCCGCGGCAGCGGAGGCATGCTATCGGCGGGCGATTTCCCTGCAACCCGAGCATGGGCCGGCCCATAACAACCTGGGAGTAATTCTGATGGCGCGGGGTGCGGTGGATGAAGCCCTAGCCGCCTATCGCCGGGCTGTCGAGTTAGTTCCTGAGTCGGGGGATTTTCTTTGTAATCTGGGCAATGCCCTGCGCCGTTCAGGGGATAGTGATAGTGCCATTGACGCCTACCGGCAGTCTATTGCTGCCAAACCGGGATATATCGCGGCGTGGCAGGGACTGGCCAGGGCTTTTATTGCTGCTGGCCGTCAACAGGAGGCGGTGGCCGTGTTTGACGAATGGCTGCGCGAGGATCCGGGTAATCCAATCATTTCTTATCTGCGCAGTGCCTGTCTCGGCGCAGACGTTCCATCCCGCGCTCCGGACGCCTATGTTCAGCAGATTTTCGATGATCTGGCGGATAGTTTTGAGTCGCATCTGGCGGAACTTGAGTATCGCGCTCCGGCCCTGCTCAGCGAGGCCCTTGCCGGAGTGCTCTCCGCACCGGCCGGGACACTTGATATTCTCGACGCAGGCTGCGGCACCGGTCTCTGCGCGCCACTTTTGAAACCGTATGCGAAACGTTTGGTCGGGGTAGATCTGTCGGCCCGCATGCTGGTACTGGCCGAAGCAAAGAAAGAGTACGACGAACTCGTCCAGTCCGAACTGGCTGCTTTTCTCGGCAGTCGGAACGAGGCCTTTGATCTCATCGCTTCGGCCGATACCCTGTGTTATTTTGGCGAGCTGGCGCCGGTGTTTCGCTCTGCCGCCAAGGCCTTGCGGCTAGGCGGCCTGTTTGCTTTCACCCTGGAGGATGCGGGCAAGGATGTGGCCGGTGTGCACCTCAATCAGCACGGGCGTTACGCCCATGGCCGGTCGTATGTCGAGGATGCCCTTGGCGCGGCGGGGCTCCAGCCTCGGTTGATTTCCCCGGTGGTTTTGCGGCAAGAGGCAAAGCAGCCGGTGGCAGGGCATCTGGTGGTCGCAGCGAAACAGGGAGTGGTATAACGCCTGGTCTGAGATGCTGGTCGGGGTGGGAAATACAGAGGGGGGAAAAGAAAAAATGCCAAAGCCAATCACATTTGGAGAAATCGGTTTTAACCTTGTCTCCACCATGGAAGACACGCCCGATGCTCGGGAGCAGGCAAGCGTTTTCCGGATCGCGGTTCTTGGCGATTTCAGCGGCAGGGGCAGTCGCGGTTTGGTGAGGAACGGTCGAGAACTTGCCGCCCTGCGCCCGATCTTTGTGGACCGTGATTGTTGCGACGCAGTGATGGCTCAGCTTGGGGTGGAGATCCGGCTTGACGTGCTTGGAGACAAGGCTCCACCAGTCAAGATCTCCTTCGCTGCATTGGATGATTTCCACCCGGATCGGCTCTACAGAGACCTTGAAGTGTTCCAGGCGATGCGGGAGAGCCGCAAGATCCTGCTCGATCCTGCTTCCTTTGCGGCCAGGGATAGGGCCACTCTACCCGCCGTGTTATCGCCGCAGGCCAGTTCAGTAACATCAGACGATGTTGCCGCTGCCGTGCTGGGCGATCAGGAGGGAGCCGGTCTACTTGACCAGATCATTGCGCAGGATGGCGGCTCGGCTTCATCGGCCGGCAGCAGTCAGTCTATTCCCGAGTGGGATTTCTTTTTGCGCCAGTTGGTCAGGCCGTATCTGGTGCCAGCTGCCCATCCGGAGCAGGAAGAAATGGTCGGGTCTGTAGATGCCGCCACTGAGGAGTTGATGCGGCGCATTCTCCACCATCCTGATTTCCAGGCCATGGAGGCGGCTTGGCAGGGGCTGTGGTTCTTAATCTCGCGTCTTCAAACCGATGCTGACCTTAAGGTCTATCTGTTTGATATAAATCGAAATGAGTTGGAAGCCGATCTCGTGGCCGCCGACGATCTGCTGGCGTCGGGTCTGTATCGGCTGCTGGTGGAGCAGAGCGTGCAGACTTTCGGCGATGCACCGTGGTCCTTGCTGACCGGTCTGTACAGCTTTGGGGTGACGGTCGCTGATGTCGAGATTATGGGCCGGATGGCAAACATTGGCCGGGTTGCTGGTGCTCCTTTTGTGACGGCAGCCAATGATTCGCTTCTGGGTTGTAGGTCGCTGGCGGCCACTCCGGATCCGGATGATTGGCAGCCCTTGTCCGGCGCTGAAAAAATGGCCTGGGCGGCCCTTCGGTCCCTGCCGGCGGCAAGCTCTCTCGGCTTGATGCTGCCCCGTTTTCTCCTGCGCCTGCCTTACGGGGAAAAAACCGATCCCGTCGACAGTTTTTCCTTCGAGGAAATGGCTGAGTTGCCGCAGCATGGGCACTATCTCTGGGGGAACCCGGCCCTGGTCGTGGCCCTGGTGCTGGGCGCATCATTTAGCCGCAATGGCTGGCGGCTCCTTGACGAACCTGTTTCCTCCGTCGACGGCCTGCCTCTGCATGTGTTCCGGCATGAGGGCGAGGCCACCACGCTTCCCTGCGCCGAAGTGGTACTCATCGAACGGGCCGTGGACGCCATCCTAGAGCAGGGCATCATGCCGCTTCTCTCCTTCCGGAATCAGGATACGATCCGGCTGGCCCGATTGCAGTCCATTGCCGACCCGTTGACTCGCCTCTCCGGTCCGTGGAGATGAAAGTGGCCAACCTCTGCCCTCGCGGCCAGCTTCGGCATCCGAAACAAGCTGTTTTTGTAGAGGGGAATAGCCACTGAAACAGGGCCTGTCGCAGCCGTCGATTTTCTCTAAAATTTTAGGTAGATTGAAGTTTTACAAGCATATCACTTATCACTTATCACTTATCACTTGAAGCTATGACACCAAAGCGCGCAGAGGCCAAAGAGTGGCTGGAGAAGAACTTTCCTAGCGATACGGGGGAGAAGAGATCCGATCTTCTCAAGGATGGGTTCGCAGAATTCGCAAATCAGCCACACTCCTATTATATAACGCAATGGAAAGCGGGCTCTCGGGAGACTTCCTGTAAAGATTTCACGATAAGATTTTGCCAATTGATGGGGATGGATAGCCAGCTCGGGGCTTGGAAAGCTAAGGACTGTTTAAAGAGACTGAATAAGTCGTATGCCTGGGTGGATTCCCAACCTGGCAACGTTCCGGAAGTCGGTGACATTTGTTTCTGGAAAGGTATGCATGTGGGCATCTCATGGGGTGTGGTTATTGGCCCGCCAACGGATCAGTATTGGAGCACCCTGGACGTGCCGTTCTGGTATACGGTAGAGGGCGGGCAAGATCGAATCGTTCGAGGGAAAGATGGAACACTCATCGAAAGCCAGTCCTTCGCATGGATCAAATGGAAGAAATATCCCTATACTCCCCCACAGTTCACTGGTCTTTCGAATCCTCGATATACCTCCGGCATGTTGGCGGGTTGGGTCAGTATAGATCGCTATTTCTATGGTGAAGATGCCAGTCAATATCCCGACCCGGAAAAACTCGCGTCCCGACAGGCCGCCAATGACGATCCCGCACACAGCCTGTGGCGCAACCCGGACGGTCAAAGCGTCCACCCGGATGCCCCTAACGGAGCTGGGGGGCCTGGATATTTCTGCTCCGCCGGACCTCTGTCTGCCGACCCGTTCAAGCACGGCCTGGCACACCCCTTAGCACCGGACGCGCGATACCTCGATCCGCTGAAGATTGGAAAAGATGCCAAGCCTGCCTGACTTTTAATTTTTAGTGTGTAGAGACAATAACAGCACGATGGTGTTGACTCGCATAACTTTTCCTTCATCTAAAGGATGACCGCCATGCCCTATACCCAGGAACACAGGCTGATCAGGATTGCAACCCCCTTGGGCGGCGATGAACTGCTCCTCACCGGCTTCCGGGGGCAGGAAGAGATTTCCCGTCTCTTTCATTTTGAACTCTCCCTCCTGTCCCATAATCACAACATCGCCTTCAATAGCATTATTGGCGGCAATGTCACGGTGTCCCTCGTCCTGGCAAATGGTGAGAACCGTTTTTTCAATGGTATTGTCGCTTCTTTTTCCCAGGGCAGCGGTAATATTCAGGCTGAGCGGAGCGATGGGGTCTTCTCCTCGTATACGGCCACCATCGTGCCCTGGATGTGGTTGCTGACCAAGACCTCGGATTTACGAATCTTTCAAGAGAAATCCGCAGTGGATATCATTGAGCAGATTTTCACCGAGAAAGGGCTCAGCGATTACACCAAAAAGCTCAACGGCTCCTATCAGCCCCGTATCTACTGTGTCCAGTACCGGGAGACGGACTTCAACTTCATTTCCCGCTTGATGGAGGAAGAAGGGATTTCGTACTATTTCAGCCATGAGAATGGCAAACACACGCTGGTGCTGGCGGATGCCGCCAACGCCTATGGCCCCTGCCTGCATTATGAAAAAGTACGCTATCAGCACAGCAGCGTCGGAGGGGTTACTCTTGACGAGGATATGATCAAGAGCCTGGAGTTGAAAAACGAAATCAGAGTCGGCAAGTACTGCCTCAACGACTACAACTTTGAGACGCCGAATACCAGCCTGATGGTGGAGATGGAAAGCAGGCAGAACCTGGGACCAGGAGAGAAGGAAATTTATGACTATCCTGGTCTTTACGCCAAGCGCGCCGAGGGGGATGGCTTTGCCGACGTCCGCATCCAGGAGGAAGAGGCGCGGATTGTCTCTGTCGCCGGCAGCAGTGATGTTCGCGGTTTTGCCAGCGGGTACAGCTTCACCCTGGAGGATTATTTCCGCGAGGAAATGAACAATAAAAAATATCTACTGACCTCAGTGCATCATAGTGCAAACCAACAGGGGTTTAGGTCGGGCGGTAGCGGCGAGAATACGTACGCCAACGCATTTACCTGTATCCCCCTTGATACGCCGTTCCGGCCTCCCCGATTGATCCCGAAACCCGTGGTCGAAGGGGTGCAGACTGCTATTGTTGTCGGACCGGATGGCGAGGAAATCTACACCGATGAACACGGCAGGGTTAAGGTGCAGTTCCATTGGGACCGGGAGAGCAAGGCCAACGAGAATAGCTCGTGCTGGATACGGGTAGGTCAGATCTGGGCCGGTAACGGATGGGGGGCCATGTATATTCCCCGAATTGGTCAGGAGGTGATTGTTGATTTTCTTGAAGGGGATCCGGATCGACCCATTGTCATCGGCAGTGTCTATCACGGTGTCAACAGGCCGCCCTACGCGCTGCCGGACGAAAAGACCAAAACTACCATCAAGAGCAACAGCTCTAAGGGCGGCGGTGGTTTTAACGAGCTCCGCTTTGAGGATAAAAAGGGAGATGAGCAGATCTTTGTCCACGGCGAAAAGGATCTCGATATCCGCATCAAGGATACCCGCAAGGAATTTATCGGCAACGAACGGCACCTCACGGTCGAGGCAGATCAGTTTGCCCTGGTGAAGAAATCCAAACACCAGCTGGTCAAGGAGGATTTTTTCGAGAAGGTGGATGGCGATGTGAACCGCACCATCGGCGGAGATCGGGTGGTCAAGATTGGCGGCGGCGATCATTTGACCACCGGCGGTGATTTCATGCTGAAAACGGGTGGTGCGACCAATCTCAAGAGTGGAGCCGCCCATAACCAGGAGAGCGGCGCGAACTTTTCAATCAAGAGCGGTGCCGATATCCACCAGAAGGCCGCCATGAATATCGGGGTCGAAGGCGGAATGGCCATCCATATCCAGGGAGGCATGACGGTGGTGATCGAGGCGGGGGTGCAGCTCTCCCTCAAAGCATCAGGCAGCTTTGTTGATATCGGCCCTGCCGGGGTCTCCATCTCAGGCCCGATGGTCATGATCAACAGTGGCGGCGCGGCCGGTTCCGGTGGCGGCTGCAGCCCAACCTCCCCCACCTCACCAGAGACGCCAGACGCGCCCCAGGAGCCCAAAATTCCGGTGGAGGCCAAGGCCGGCAAGGTGGATAAGGCGCCAGAGGGACGCAGTGTTAAAGAAAAAAAGATTCAGCTGGGTTCCGCCAAGGTGAAAAAATACAAGAGCGCACAAGCTCAGGCCTTTGCCGATGCGGCAGAAGAGGGTACGCCAACTGTGTGACACTCAAAGTAAGGGCTGAAAGTCACTGTGACCTTCCAAATCTTAACTGCTTGAATTTAAAAAGATAACATTATGGAAAGAAAGGACGTCATGGTGCGTAAGTATCTCTTTGGCGATGAACGGACTCATGCTTACGCTATTCTCGATGGTGCTTCCATCCCGGATTTGCTCGACATGATTGCGGAGCACCAGCCGCTCCATGTCTGCCTTTTTCGAGGTGTGGATGATCCGGAGCTTGCCGAGACTGCACCCTATCTTGTGCGGCTTGAAGCAGACGATTCCTTTACCGAGTGGGTGCTTGGAGAAGGTCTGGGGAAACATTGGGGGATCTTTTTCATCGTTCCGGAAGAGACCTCTTTTGTCGGTTTGCGGAAGCACTTTCGGGATCTGGTCCGGGTGCGTCTGCCGGACGGCGAGACGGTTTTCTTCCGCTATTACGATCCCCGCGTTTGCAATGTCTTTTTCCCGACCTGTGACCCGGAGCAACTCCGAGAATTTTTTGGGCCGGTGAACCGATTTTTTGCCGAGAACAGAGCAGAGAAGAAAGATTCGTTCGAACTGATTGAATACTCGCTGGAACAGGGGGCGTTGCAGCGGACGCCTTTTGCCCTGGCCCTCAAAGAGTAGTGGGGGCAATTATTTCGCTCTTGTCCGATCCGTATGACCTGAAGCGCGTAATACGCAGTGAACACTGCCGGAAAATGAATGGGAGCGATTATGTAGTCGGCGTGGGAGTTCAAGCGAGACGAAGTGTGAAGGGAGATCCGATGATGTTTACTGTCAAAGAAGAGCAGTTGGTTGTCTTTGCGTCAATAAAGCAGCGCAAGGACGAGGATCGTGTGCTGCGTGTGATGGAACGTACCTCTCCCGACCAATATGAACGGGATGGGGAAGAGAAGATGCGCACATTCGTGCAGGCCGCGAAGAGCAAGGGGGAGCACTACGGGATAACTGATGCTCATGACCTGGCAGGCTATACACTCATGTTGGTTGAGTATGGGATGGATTTCGAGCAGGCCCAGGATATGACGGAATGCCTGGAGATTTTGGAGAATAAGGAGTTAACCGGCGCAGCCAAAGTGGATGCTCTGCGTAAGAAACTTAAGCGTGTGAGCATTTGACATACCCTTGTTTGGAAAAACAGGTCCCGAAAATGTCCACGGAGCTTGGCCATCTCTCAAAGGAATGATCTCAAGGAAGCACAAGGGTTGGTCATGGCACCAGCTCGGTGAACTGCCCCGGCACTGTGATGCTGATCACGCCAGCCCACATGCACATGAGCTTCGAGCTGTCGTTGAGCGCCGGCATGTTGGCCACGAGGACCGTCGGTGCGCCGGGAAGCCAAGGGGTGACCGTGTTGGGGATGCATGGCATTGGCGTAAGAACTCCCAATGCAGCTGCCGTCGCGGCCGCCACGGTCGGATTGGCCGGGCTCGAGCACATCCCGAATGGCATGATGTTCATCATGGGCACATGGTCCATGATGTTGGCGGCCGGCTGATTGCCGGTCATCACGCGGTTCACCGGCAGCACCACGAGGCTGCTCGGCGCAACCCCAAAGCTGCACATCATCATCGCACCGTTGCAGACATGCATTCCCATAATTGATCTCCTTCTCAAAACTCCTGCTTTGGGTCAGTGGGGCAGGCTTGCCATCTTGTTTTTCTACTGCTCAGCTCAGCCTTTCCCTCTCCCTGTTACCTGCCCGTGCGGTCTCAACCTTTGCAAAATGAATATTTTCGCGTACCGGCGAGGAGTTGACAGAAGAAAAGAGGGCATTGTTCCCTGGCACCCCCATGCTAAGCATTCAAAAGAGTTCAGCATAACTTCCAGTGATTGTCAAGCAATAGCCGAGTCACTCGTTGCAAACAATACCTTCTCGATAATCAGGGCTGGAATGTGAACAAGTTAAGCAGAAACGGCAGGTTGGAAATCTTTGACAGAAAGAGCCTGTCGGGGTAGTCTGACCTTCATTGCCACCAACGCTGTAGCGGCCATGAAGAACTTGCACCGGAAAATGGACTCCGATGCCGGCGATTTTGACCATCCTCCTCGATTTCTTTTTCAGGTGGAGATTGCCGGTCTTCTTTTGTAATATTAATTATAAAATCAGTGAATTGCGTGATGATGCCTGCGAGGGGAAGGGCCTTGCCTGTGTCCTTATCGAGATTCATCAGCACTGCGGCTTACTGAGTCCGGAACTTTCAACTTAAAGACGAAAGAACCAAAAAATTACTGTATGATGTCAAGCCGTGATGATCATCCCTTCCTTTCGGGTGGAGAAGTGGGGGCACTTTTACTACAGCATTACAAAAAAAACTATGGATAACGAAAGTACCCAGCCGATGGCTGTAGCAACCGCTCAGGACAAAAAGCCTGTTGATAGGAGTTCCTTGAGCAGCCATTTCGAATGGATTTCTTCGAGTCTCACCCATATCGGCTGCGTCAGAACCCTCAATGAGGATGCTTGTTTAGAATTGATAGACAGACATATCTGGGCGGTGGCCGACGGCATGGGCGGGCACAGAGCCGGTGATGTTGCCAGTCAGACAATTGTCGACTATATACATAATGTTCCGTATGATCCTGCGTTCGGGACCTTTGTCGAAAATGTGGAAAACCAGATTATTGCGGCGCACCAATCCTTGGTGAGTCTTGGCCAGAGACTTGGTCAAATAGCGGGCAGCACGGTTATCGCTCTGCTTGGCTATGGCCGCCATGGCCTTGTCATGTGGGCCGGAGATAGTCGTGCCTACTTGTACCGCCAAGGCCTTTTTCATCAGCTGACCCGTGATCACAGCTATGTTGAAGAGTTGCTGGCCAGGGGAGATATCTTGCCAGAGGATGCCTTGTCGCATCCCGAGGCAAATGTTATCACCCGGGCCGTGGGCGCCGGCAAGGACCTGTATCTCGATATGGATATTCTTGAGTTGTGTCACGGTGATATCGTGCTGCTGTGCAGCGATGGACTGTATAAAGAGTTGAATGAGGAAACGATGTGCTCGATCATACACCGCCACTATTCTCCGGCAATAATGGTGCAGCATTTGGTCAATGCCTGCGTTGAACACGGAGCGCGGGACAATGTTACCGCCGTTGTCGTCAAGGTAGTGGAACATGTCTAACGCTCAAGACGACACCCAAAACTCACAGCAAACTACCCCTCCCGTTGAGCCTGGATCCTTGCCGAGTTCTCCCATGGCTGAGGAGAGCCTCGTTGTCCCGCCGCCTGAGCAGGGAGTCGACCCCGAGGCAACCGTGGTCAAGCTTGATATCCTGCAAGGCCCTCATCCGGGGGGGCAGCATTTCGCGGGCGTGTCGGTTTCTCCCGATTCCGGCGCTTCTTTTACGACCGGCAGCGCAAGCGGCTCTCCTTCGGGATCAAAAAGTTCAAGCTGGAGTCGGCCTGAGCAATGGCTGGCAGAAGAAGGGCAGCGGGTCGAGGTGGGAAGGGTTATCAAGGACCGTTTCGAACTGATTGAGCTCGTGGGCGAGGGCGGTATGGGCATGGTTTTCAGGGCCCTTGATCGGAGAAAAGTAGAAGCCCAGGACCGTAATCCCTATCTGGCCATCAAAATCCTCAACGAGCAGTTCAAAAGGCATCCTGAATCGCTCAAGGCCCTGCAGCGCGAAGCACGCAAGGCGCAAGATCTTGCTCATCCCAATATCGTGACGGTTTTTGATTTTGACCGTGAAGGGTCAACCGTCTATATGACCATGGAATATCTGGAGGGAGAATCGCTCAAAGAGATTATCAAGAAAAACCCCCAGGGCATATCCTCTGCACGGGCCCTTTCGTATGTGGAGGGCATGTGCCATGGTCTTTCCTATGCCCATGCCAAGGGCATCGTCCATTCTGATTTCAAGCCGGGAAATGTGTTTGTCACTCGAGCAGGGGTGATAAAAATCTTTGATTTCGGTATTGCCAGGGCTGCCCAGACAAAGCTGACAGGGGAGAGGGAGGGGGACGATATGACGACCTTCGACGCCGCGACCCTCGGCGCCCTCACGCCTGCCTATGCCAGTCCGGAGATGTTTTTGGGGCAGAAGCCCGATCCCCGGGATGACATCTTTGGCCTTGCCTGTATTACCTACGAGCTCTTTTCCGGCAAGCATCCTTATAACAAGGAGCGTGCAGACCTGGCCAAAAAAAACGGATTGCATCCCAAGCGGTTGGAACAACTCAACCGGCTGCAGTGGAAAGGGCTATGCCAAGGGCTCAGTCTCGAACGCCAAACTCGAATGGCCTCGGCCGCACACTTTCTCAGGGAAATGAGCAGGAAACGATCGAAACTTCCTGTGATAGCCGGTGTGTCGACGCTGGCAATGATGCTTCTGGTTGCTGTCTTTAACAAACAGATTAAAAACGGATGGAATCAATACACTGTTTATGCTATAAAAAATAGGATTAATGTAATTCTTGAGACGGAAACAGATGAAAAGCTCACCGCAGCTCTGCTGGATTTTATCCATTCAGAGAAAGAGAGCAAAGAAATATTTTTCAAGAATGATTATAAACCTATCGTTGTCAGCACCTATTTGCGAAGAGCTCGAAAGATTGTCGATTCTGATACGAGGAAATACAGCTATTATAAATCAATACAATTGTTAACCGGTGCCAAAGATTTTTATGCAGAAGATGCGGAAACTGTTAAAGACTTGAACAGGCTTATCGATGAGTACAAAACGGAACAATCTAAATTGATCAGCGGATTGAGGGACAGTTTTGACAAATTGATAAGTGAGGGGAAAATACTGCCGTCCCGTAATCAAGAAAACGTGTTCGATGTCATGGAAAGCGTTGCTTTGATTGATCCAGGGGATCCGCTGCTCACTGATCACAGGTTGATCGATGCCTATGTGCGAGAGGCCAGCAACAGTCTGGAAAAGGGTGATTTTGACCGGGCAAAGGAATTTATCACCACGGGTCTCGAGGTTTCCGGCTCGAGCCTGCAGCTGAAGGAACTCAATGATAAACTTTTCATACGATTGCATGAGCGAGACCTGCGCGCAGAGATCGTCCGGCTCGAAACGGCAGTGGGGGGTCGGCTCAACGCCCTGCAATCCGTGAGAGATCTGGGGGCCATGGGGGAGGACTTGAAAAAATTGCAGGAACTCCAGCCGGAACATGCTCTGCTGGCCCAAGCTGAGAAAAGAGCAATGGCCCTGCTCGACAAAGAGTTGAAGGCTGCGCTTGACTCCCACGACTGGCGGACAGGAGATGGTTTGCTCAAAGAGGTCGCGGCTCTCAATCTGTTGCGCAAGGAAGCGATACAGTCGCGCTCTGACCAACTGGCGGCGGCCCGGGAAAAACAGGAGGGCATCGTGGAGGCCTTGTATGACAAGGCCAATAAGGCTATTGCTGACGGCCAACCTGAGGGGGCCTCCTCCTTGATTGGTGAAATACAGAAACTGGTCCCAGGTGATGTGCGGCTGCAAAGGCTCACCGCAAAAGTAGGGCAAGCGTATCTCCAACTTGCCCGTGGTGCCAAAGACAACCATCAATGGACGGCTGCCCGTGATACCCTCGACCTTGCCCTGAAGCAGGATTTTGATGAGGCGATGAAAAACTATCTGCTCAAGGAAAAAGAGGAGGTCACCTTGGCAGAAGAGCGCTATGGACAGCAATTGAAAGGAGAAGAAAAGCAGCAGATTGAACTGGCAGAGGCACAAAAGGACAAAAAACTCCAGGAGGAGATCGCTGCCCTTTATGAGCAATTCGAGTCTGAATTGAAAACTTTTCAGCCGACTGAAAAGAGTGTCAACAAAGTCTTGGCGATACTCGATACGATAGAAATCAAGAAAAGCGGAGATCCTTTTGTCGGTGAGGGGCGAAGGAAAATTGAGCAACTGTTTCTGCAAGGAGGCGCATCGCTCCGTGCCGACGGGTCCTTCGAAAACGCGATAAAATGTCTGCAGATTGGATCGAAGGCCCTGCCTAATTCTCAGCTGCTTGCCCATGCAATCCAAGACTTGCAGCAACAACTTGATTCGGCCAAAAAACAGGAATACGAGGCGAAAATTGCCACCATCTATGGCAAAGCCGATACCTTGATAGCTTCAGCCTTGATGACCAGGGAATGGGAGGCCCAGCTGCAGAAGGTAATTATCGACATCTCCTTTCTTCACACCGATGGCCAGGACGCCAAATTACCTGAGATAAAAAAGAAAGTAGCTGCCCTTTACTTGCAGCAGGCCCAGAAGTTCCGGGCTGAGCAACAATTCACCAAGGCCAACGAGTCACTGGACAAGGCGGATCGATTTGAGAAGGGCAGTGAGGCGACGGTCAAGGAACGGCGCTTGGTTGCTGCTGATGAAAAGGCTTTTAAAGAAAACGCTCAAGGCCAGCAGAAACTGGCTGAGATTGAAGGCCTCAAGCAGTCCTTGCGGACCTATGCCCGCGCCAACGAAGTTGATCAGGCTCGGGATACGCTGTCCCAATTAAAGAAGATCTTGCCCGCCCAGGACACCTTCCTCAGCGAAGAGGCTCCGCAGTTCATTGCAATCGCCTATCTTCGCCTCGCCGAGAAGAAGGCAGGGGGGAAGGATAATCGCGATGCTTTGCTCGCGGCGGTTGAGCTTGCTCAATCAGGTTTGGCATTTGATAGTAAATCAACTGGGCTTCAGGTTGCGTTGGAGAACTACAACAGAGCGATTGCAAAACTGGACAAGCCTTCTGCGCCTGCTCCTCCCTCGGCGCAGGCACCTGTCCCCTTGCCAGCTCCCGCAACCGTACCACCCGTTCCCGCAACACCTACCCCTGCTACCGTTTCTCCAATCCCCAAACCTACGTCATCGCCATCTTCTTCTCCGCCTGGTAAGCCGTGCCTTGGTAATTTGGCGGGGTTGGGGGCCAATGTCAGAGCTGTCTGTTATGATATGATAACAGCGCAAGATAAAGGGCCGTATATGGTTGTCATTCCCGCTGCGGGTGGCAATGCCAAGCTCTGTGCCATTGGTAAGTATGAAGTCTCTTTTCGCGATTATGACCTGTACGCCAAGGCAATCGGGAAAAAGTCCCCCAGGATTGCTGAAGAACCGGATTCGCCGGTGATCAGAGTGTCCTATCAGGATGCCCAAGCGTATGCGAAATGGCTGACGGAGAAAACAGGAAACACCTATCGGATTCCAAAGGATGGAGAGTGGGTGTACGCTGCTGAGGCTGGAGGTTCAAAGCCGGTGACTGATTATAATTGTTTTCTCCAGCAGGGTTCCCTGGTGCTTAAGGGGAATGGTCTTGTCAGTGTCAGGACAGGAGGCATGAACGCCTGGGGGCTGCAAAATTGCATTGGTAATGTCCAGGAGTATGTGGATTCATCGTCTGGCATCAAGGTTCGCGGTGGTTCGTATAAGGATTCGATGAGTGCCTGTGGTATTTCCTTTGTCAAGAAACACCCGGGCACACCTGATGAACTGACCGGATTTCGGCTTGTACGAGAGATAAAGGAGTAGGAAGGTATCCATGTCTCTTGTTATCAGGCTCCATCACCCTCTCTTCTTTTCTCTGTTCAGGGAGCGACGATTGCGTGTCAAAGGGTTGCGATTATGAACAAGGAATTGCAAAATCTGTGTAAAGCCTACGTGGCGGGACAGTTGAGCTGGCAGCAATACCGCGAGTTACGTCGTGCTCTGATCAACAGAATTGTTGAGGTGGAAACGGATAAAACCCAGCCGATGGCCAAGTTTCTTGGCGACAAGGGGCGGTAGCGTTTTCAGCAGGTCGAGGACTCGTTTTTGGGTCACTTGCAGTGGAACCGTGACTTCTGTTTTTTGTAGGAACTGTCAACATTCCTGGTCTCTCTTGTCCAGTTTAGCCTCTTCTGTCCTCGCTGGCCCCGGTTCGGCGTCGGGGACTATTCGCTCGCCATTCATTCCATCTCACGGTAGGGAAAGAAATCCCTGCTGAAGCTCCTGGCGTTTCAATCCTGCCGGAACGTATCGACAATGCCAACTTTGACGGCCTGCCACGGTTTTGCTTGCTCTCCTGTTATGTCCAGAAATCGGTTAAGATGAAGCACAGTTCATGGGTCCGGAAATTATTGTAGTTTGGGCGTACACCTCTTGATTGGATAATATATGAAAAAATTCATTCAGCGCACCTTGGCGTTTTTGTTGGTTTTTCTTTTTTTCACTACCGGTTCCGGAAGTGCGAAAGATAAGCAGGAGGCGGACCAGAAGAGAAACCAGCTGATCGGCTACATACTGGACAAACAACTCCCCGCCGTCCATTTTAGCCATAAGCGAATGGATGCATCCCTGTCCATGGCGGCTTGCAATCTCTACCTGAAGCAGTTGGATTCACAGAAAAGGTTTCTGTTGAACAGTGATGTGCCGGTATTGCGCTCTTTTGCCCCTCGTTTAGCGGATAACCTGGAACATGGAACCAATGTCCTACCGGCAACCGCATACGATATCATGAAAGAGCGGATCGGCCAGGTCGAAAAGATGGTGGCCCAGATAATGGAGGCTGGTTTTGATGTGGAGAGTGATGAAATCTATGAAACCGATCCGGAAAAAATTGTTTATGTCGATCTGAACGGATTGCAAGACAGGTGGCGCAAGATCATCAAAGGCCAG
This sequence comes from Desulfobulbales bacterium, assembly GCA_038205495.1. Classification (GTDB taxonomy): domain Bacteria; phylum Desulfobacterota; class Desulfobulbia; order Desulfobulbales; family Desulfobulbaceae; genus Desulfobulbus. The sequence continues at coordinate 33,082 of JBBRBT010000011.1, read as the reverse complement.
GTTGTTTCCAGGTATCTCGATCTCGTGGAGGACCAGAAAAAGGCAAAGGAGAAGGTGAATCTGCCGGATGATAGGCTGTGGAACCAGGCGAAAGAAAAGGTGGCTAAGGTTAATAAAGATTTTTTTCTCCGTCTGCACCAGGAGACCCTGCAGGATTATTATGATCTTTTTTTTAATGCGATGGCCATGGCCTTTGATCCGCATACGAACTATCTCTCTCCGGGCGAAAGAGAGGAGTTCGATATCCAGATGCGCGGTAATCTGGAAGGAATCGGGGGCGTACTTCGAGAGGAGAACGGATTTGTCAAGGTTGCAGATATCATCCCTGGAAGCCCTTCCGCTAAACAAGGTATGCTGCAGGCCGGGGACACCCTCCTTGAAGTGACGGAAAAAGGCGCGGACCCGGTTGATATTACCTATATGCGTCTCAGTGACGCAGTGCGGTTTCTCCGTGGTCCCAAAGGAACCGAGGTTCGCCTCACCGTGAAAAAACCGGATGGGAGAAAGGTGGTCATTCCGATCACCAGAGATGTTGTTCAAGTAGAAGCTACATTCGTCAAGGATACAATGTTAGACGCTCCAGACGGCGGAAAGATCGGTTATATCCTGATCCCGAGTTTTTACCGGGATTTCGAAAAGACTAAAGAAGGAGATGCTGCCAGAAACGCAACCGATGATACCCGTAAGGCCATTCGTGATCTGAAAAAGACACAACTCAAAGGACTTATACTTGACCTGCGTAATGATGGCGGCGGCTCGGTCGTCGATGCTGTCGACATCGCCGGGCTGTTTATCAAGTCCGGGCCTGTTGTTCAAGTCAAGGACAGCAACGGAAAGATCCGGGTTCTAAATGATGACGATGATAGCATCGAATACAGCGGTCCGCTTGTCGTTCTGGTGAACCAGTTCTCTGCATCGGCCTCGGAGATCGTAGCCGCGGCCCTGCAGGATTATAAACGGGCCGTTATTGTCGGGGGCGAACAGACACATGGGAAGGGGACGGTACAGGCTGTTATCAATCTGAACAAGAATGTAAAAGTTTCGAACTCAAGAGAAATCAGCGATGTCGGGGCATTGAAGGTAACGATTCAGAAGTTTTACCGGATCACCGGGGGATCCACCCAGTACAAGGGGGTTGTGCCCGATATCGTTCTGCCGAGTTTATTCCAGCATTTGAAATCAGGCGAGAAGTATCTTGATTACTCTCTGCCGTGGGATCAGGTCGGACCTGTAAGGTATGCTTCTTTCAGCGGCCTGCCCTTTGATCTGGACAGTATCCGAAAAAGGAGTCTGCTGAGGGTTAAGCATGATCGGGGGCTGCAGACCATCGCCGAGGAGGCGGTAAAGGCGGATGAGGAAAGCAGGCAGACCATTGTTTCGTTGAATTTGGCAGATATGCGTCAGAAGATTGAGGAGGCTCGTGAAGAGCGAAAAAAACTCAGTGGCCAGTTTCGTAGCTACCAAACAGGGCTCTACGATGACGAACAGTCAGAGACTGATGGAAAAGGTATGAGAAAAGACAACATTTCCAATTGGAAAGAACAAATTAAACAGGATCCCTATGTGGGAGAAGCAAAAAACATTATTGTCGATATGGAAAGATAGCTGGAATTCTGTCGGAATTTTATATGTGGCGGAAATCAGCAAGGCAGAGCGTTTTAAACTGATAAGTGATTTGTATGACGCGATGACTGACTCACCGATCAAGCAGCGTCCGGGGAGAAGTGAACCTCGATGCCTGAAACGACGACCCAAAAATTTCCAGTTGATGACTTTGCCGAGGCATGAAATGAGAGAGGTGCCGCACCGGGGCAGATGTCAGGCTTAAATCGTTTAAACTAGCGCCATTCGGGACAGACCACGGTTTTTTGAGGAAATAAACCTCGGAAACCATGGTCTGTCCTTTCCTGTGCTACAGCTTGGTTTTTCGCCCGATGCAGAACGTCCTGCGGATGGTGTCGGCATCGTCATCGATGAGACCGGTTGTCAATGCACGCTGGTACGTCATTTTTACGGTGTACGAGCACATCGGCCAACTCGATATGTCCTCATGATGGGTGCCAAAGGCGATGTTTGCACCAACGACATCACGCGTGTTTGCACCTGAAGGCAGCACAAGGGCCGGGATGGTAGCGGCTGTTTCGATATCAATTCTCCACGTCCGCATGAGTTCGTGGTCTGTGGTGTATTCAATATCCAGATCCGTTGACAGCGGTGAGCACGGACTGCCGCCACCGCTATGGAACTGGAGAATGTCAAGCAGGGTTACCTCGATCCAGTTGTTGATATGGAGGCGGCTTAGGGTGTTTGAATAATCGGGCGGGCTGACAGGGCCGCCGACACGGGTTGCTTCAAAGATGATGGCTGCATCGACTCCATTCTTGAGATTAGCAAGAGGCACCTGTACCCCTGCTGCGACACCTGGTGCGGGGTCGCCATCGGGGAAGGGGACCGTGGTGTTGAAGCCGATCAGGGCACCGTTAAAGGCAGCGCCAAGAGCATTCGGATCGACAGTGATCCATCCGTCGGCGTCTGGGACGATAACGTGCGCGGGCGGTGCACCCCAGGGGGTTCCTGGCGGCAATATCGGTGTGGGAGTCGGATCAGGTGTCGCCCCACTGCCTGCAATCACAAGGGTCTGGAACGTCTCCTCAAGACCTGTCCCGTTGACATCCCAAAAAATCGTCCGACTGCCGACAATGACCGGGCAGAGCAGGCTGCCGACCAGAGCCGTTCGGCTGCCGCCGCGTTCATAAAGGAATCGATACCGCATGGTGCTGCCGGGGGCTGTCGGCGAGTTTAACGGGCAGAAACCGCGAAATTCAAGACAGCTGAAGAATCCGAAGTCCGGCCCGCCATGTCCAAACACGGCTTTGTTGGTGAGGCCGTTTGCAGCATTGATGTCTCCATAAATGTGGAAGTGGCCAACATGGGTAAACCAAGGCCTTGGGCGTGGCGGCGGGCAAATGCACCGGCAGAAACGTCGGCAGACCAGGCGGCACAGCCACGAACACAGTTGATGACAAAACCGCTCGAAACCAAGTTTGTTGACCAGTTCCGCATAGACTTCCACATTATCCGTTTCCACCGCCTCAACCAGTCTGGCAACCAATTCAGGACGTGAGGCTAGCGATGCAATCGCCTGCGCAAAGGCCTGGATTTCGACAATCTCGTGCTCGATTGGGACAGGTGTGTACGGACGGCACAGCAGCATGCACACGCGGACGCAACGCCAAGCGCAAATCCAGTGGCAAATCCAATGGCAGATGTTCTGCAGCCCTGCTCGTTCCAGCGCGATGCGCACGATTTCACAGTTGCGCTCCAGCACCCCCTTCTCCACAATGGCGAGTGTCTTCGGATCCTTAAGCAGCCGGTCGACAGCGGAACTGGCCTGCTGCAGTCCTTCTATAAGATGTGTGCAGCTAATGAGATAGAAGGGCTTGTCGGGCGCACAGAGCAGCTCGCATATCAGCCTGCAGCGCACCGAACAGATCCAGCTGCAGATGTAATGGCAATAACGTTCCAGCCCCAGTTGCTCGACGATGGCCTTGAAAGCCCTCTCGTCGCGCTCGATGACGGCACCGGCCAAACGGCAGAGCATATCCCGGCCCAATGCGATCTTGGCAATCAGTTCGGCGAATTCACGCAGATTGAGCTGGGGCGGCTCCTTCGGAGGCGGACCGCAGAGCTCGAAGCAAATCAGGGCGCACTCTTTTGAACAGAGCCATTTGCATATAAGATCGCACCGGTCAAGCACGCCGAAACGGGTCAGAAGTTCACGGAACACCTCGTAGTCCTGCGCCCGATACGATTCGACCAGCAACCTGAAGGCGAATTCATCCTGAGCGATCTTGCTAAGCGCTTCTGCGGTCTGGGTGACGTCTTGTGTCAAATTTTGCTCTTCCATTTCGGCCATTTGTATTCTCCTTTATTGTGTTTTGCTTCCCCTGGAAAAAAGAGGGCGGAAATATGTAGGGACATAAACGATATCCTGTCGAACCAGGCTATTGGGGACAGCAGCTGGCCCGACAAGCAATGCCTCAGGGTGCGAAGAGGCAGGCACCGTTTTCTGTTTGCGGTGGCAGCATGCACCCTTCGCGTTCGAGCATGATACACCGGGCACCTACCGTCTGCGGGTTGCCCATCGGCACCTGCCTTGGCCTGCCCAGCTGTGCCGATGATGCGGACTAAGCGCCGCCTTCGCCCACTGGTTCTTTCGTTGTCTTGATGCCATTTTCAAAACCACCTCCGCTGCCGCTATACAGCAGATACATCGGTTTCTCATTGCGCAGCAGATCGAGAGTGTTGTGGAAATCGTCGAGGTGGTAATAGAGATTGACTTGGCCATTCACCATGGAATCGGCTGGAAGCGCTGATCCGTTGGGCTGGAAGATGAGCTGTCCAAGAGCTGTAGTGCCGTTACGGAGCCAGATCCGCGGGGGAAAGTGGTTGGCTGAGTACATCACTTCATAGTCGGTGATTGATGTGACTGACATTGAGGACCTCCTTTGAGGCAATTGCGCACTTTCTGTGCGTAGGTTAGAGTTTGCACGCTCCTGGCGTGAGAACACTGTGTTCGCCGTTATCGCTGCGGACGCAAGTAATACGCTTCCGATGCACCTTGTGTTTTGCTGAACGAATCGGAAACAATCATTCAAAGGACGATTCGTACCGGCTCAGGGGAGAGCATGCTGAACCAGGCTCCAATTCAAAGTGAAAGGATGATTGTAGGAATTGAGAAAAGGATGCACCAGGTTCTGGACATCGTTGATGACCCCCAACCGCGCTGTTTTTGTTGGAATGATGTATTCTGGTTGTGTCTCTGCATCGTGGGATACAGGACTCGTGTGCACTGTTTTGTCTGCCGAATCCTTCCTGATTTTTTTTTTAAGTGATGACCCGTTTTGAGTCTGTCGGCAGAAAAGGCCGCTGACCAGAGTCGGGCTCCTTGCTTAGATATTGATAATAGCTCCGAGTTTTCAAAAAGAGAATGAAGGTATTTTAGTAATAAAATGGATATATTGTTTAGGCATAAAGACTGCGAAAGCTTGTGGCGCAATCCTTTTAAGAGGCTCCGCCCGGATGGGGAGTTGGGCAATCTCTTTTTTTCCCGTAGTGCAGCCACCACAAAAGTTTCGTGGTCATTAATAGAGCCGCATCCTTGACTGAACGAGTCAGGGCGTCATGCCGCGCCCATTTTCACCCATGAAGGAGGTGCGTGAGGAATTCTATCTCGGTGCTGCCGGTCAGGTTCTGAGGTGGCGTTTTTGGTGGGCCCATATCAAGGCGCTGATCATGGGAGGCTGCAGTGCAAACTGTTGGCGGCATACTTCGTCACATCATGCCATGATGGATTGTGGCAGCGCAAAGGGCTGCTCTATCATCCGGTGCGGCTTCGAATTTTGCTCCGTTTTTGTTTCAAGAATAGGTGAAAAGTGAGCAGGGGGATTGAAAAAAGGATGGAAAAAAAGAGAAAGGGCAGGGAAAGAAAAAGGGCTAATATCTTAGTGGTAACAAGATAATAGCCCTTTTTGTATTTTGGTACCCGGAACGAGAATCGAACTCGTACAGCCTAGGGCCGAGGGATTTTAAGTCCCTTGCGTCTACCAGTTCCGCCATCCGGGCAGGTTGCGTTTTTATACACTCCTCTTGGGGCTTTGTCAAACAGCAAATAAGGCAAAGCCTTTGAAGTTACAGCAGGTTAACAGTGGCGTTGTGCCCCGTTGATATGCTATGGTGCGGCAGTTGGTATGAGGGGTTTATTTCATGGTTTCAGCGGGATAAGATGCGGAAAGTCATAATCATAGCGCTCATTTTCATAACCTTGCTTCTCGTGGGTACCTTTGGGTATATGCTCACGGAAAACATGGGATTCTGGATGGGGATGTACCTGACCATCATCACCGTTTTTACCGTGGGCTATGGGGATTTTGTGCCCGTGCACGCCTCGGGCAGAATTTTCACCGTTTTTCTGGTTTTGACCAGCGTCAGCTTTGTCATGTACACCTTCAGCAAGATAACGGAAACCATGATTGAAGGTGAACTGCGTGGTTTATACAAGAGGAGAAAAATGAATCGACAGGTCAGCCGGTTACGGGATCATTATATTGTTTGTGGCTTTGGCAGGATCGGCAAGGAAATCTGCAAAATTCTGCAGGAACACCACCGGCCTTTGATCGTTATCGAGAAGGATATAGAGGAAATCAAGGCAATTGATGAGTTGCAATATCTGCAAATGCAGGGAGATGCCGCCGATGATGAAGTGCTGCTCAATGCAGGTATTGAGCGGGCCAAGGGGCTGGTTTCAGTGGTCGCCTCCGATGCGGATAATCTCTATATCACCCTGACGGCCCGGGGATTGAATCCCCATCTCTATATCATGACCCGGTCAAGCGGTTCCCCCGGGGTGCAGACCAAGCTCAAACGAGCCGGGGCCACCAAGGTTATCTCGCCGTACTCGATCGGCGCCCGGCGGATGGCCCATCTGATCGTCCGGCCGACCGTCACTGATTTTCTTGACCTGACCATGCGGGCCGGTGAGCTCGATCTGATCATGGAGGAACTGCTGGTCAGCCCCGAATCCCATCTCAACGGTAAAAATCTGATCGAATCGGAGATCAGGAAAAAATACGATGTTATTGTGGTGGCGATCAAACGTCAGGATGGCACCATGCTGTTCAATCCCAAGTCAGAGACCCGGATCATGGCCAGTGATATCCTTATTGTCCTGGGAGCCAGCGAGCATATCGTCGGGCTCGGCAAGGAGATGTGACCTCCTCGCGATTCGTTTGCATTATTGGAACCTGACGATTGCCAGCATCTCCCGCACCGCCTGATCCAGGCCAACCAGCACTGCCCGGCTGATGATGGCATGGCCGATGCTCAGCTCTTCAATGAAGGGCAGGGCGGCGATGGGGGCGGTGTTGCGGTAGTCCAGGCCATGACCGGCGTTGACCCGCAGGCCCGACTCAAAGGCCAGTTCCGCTGACTGTTCGATCAGGTGAAACTGCTGTTCCATATCGCTTGCCGAGTTGGCATCGCAATAACGGCCGGTGTGCAGCTCGACAAAGGTGGCCCCGACGTCCAGCGCCGCCTGGATCTGAGCCGCATCGGCATCGATGAAGATCGAGACCGGAATTCCCGCTTTTCTCATTTTTTCAATGGCTTTGCCCAGTTTTTTGCTGTGGCCGAGCACATCAAGTCCCCCTTCGGTGGTCAGTTCCTTGCGCTTCTCCGGCACCAGGGTCACCATGTCCGGGACAATCTCCAGGGCAAAGTCGACGATCTCGGCGGTCACCGCCATTTCCAGGTTGAGTTTGGTTTTGATCGTCTGGCGCAGCACCCGGACATCCCGGTCCTGGATATGACGCCGGTCCTCGCGAAGATGGACAACGATTCCCTCGGCCCCGGCCAGTTCGCAGATGCCAGCCGCTTGGACTGGGTCCGGTTCGGCCCCGCCTCGGGCCTGTCTGATGGTGGCAACATGGTCAACATTGATGGCGAGATACGGCATGGTGGCACTCCTTGATGTCTGTACTTGCTTGAATAATTCCTTTTCGTAATCCCACATGCGCACGGCTTCCTCTTCCGAGCGCTCATGGTCGTAACCGGTCAGATGCAGCAGGCCGTGAATGATCAGCTCCGTCAGCCGTTGATGCAAGGTGTGGTGGTGTTCCGCAGCCTCCCGTTTGGCCGTATCAACGGCGATGAGAATATCACCGAGTTCCGCCGTTGGAATCACAAAGCCGTCATCAGCCGCTGTTGCCGGAAAGGAGAGGACATTGGTCGGCCCCTTCTTTTTGCGGTACTGTTCGTTGTACCCTGCCATCTCCGCATCCCCCATCAGCACAACACTGACCTCGGAGGCCTCAAGTTCGAGCAGGTGCAGCAATTGGTCGCACCGCATCTGCAGCAGCTTGCGGCTGATCGGGTAGGCGGCGATGTCGGCGGTAAAGCTGAGGTGTACGGCCATGGCTCAGGCCTCGCTATCGTTTTGTATTCTGGCGGAATGCCTGGCTGCATCCTGCTGCTCATAGGCCTGGATGATTTCCTGGACCAGCGGATGGCGGACAACGTCGGCCTTGGTGAAGTGGCGGAAGGCAATGCCCTTGATGCCGGTCAGAATTCGTTCGGCCTGAATGAGTCCCGACTTCTGACTGCCTGGCAGGTCGATCTGGGTGACATCGCCGGTGATCACCGCCCGGCTGTCAAAACCGATACGGGTCAGGAACATCTTCATCTGCTCCCGGGTGGTGTTCTGGGCCTCGTCGAGGATGATGAAGGCGTTGTTGAGGGTTCGGCCGCGCATAAAGGCCAGGGGCGCCACTTCAATCACGCCGCGTTCGACCAGCTCCTGAGTTTTGTCCTGGCCGAGCATCTCGTTGATGGCATCGGTGAGCGGCCGCAGGTAGGGATCCACCTTCTGGGCCATGTCGCCCGGCAGAAACCCCAGTTTTTCTCCGGCCTCCACCGCTGGCCGGGTGAGGATGATCTTGGCCACCTGTTCGTGGGCCAGGGCTGAAACCGCCATGGCCACGGCCAGATAGGTCTTGCCGGTGCCGGCCGGGCCGACACCGAAGACGATATCGTCTTCGCGGATGGCCTCGATATAGAGTTTCTGATTGATCGATTTCGGTGAAATCACCCGTTTGCGCGCGGTGATGCAGACCTTGTCGAGGAAGATCTCTTCCAAACGCGCCTGGGGCGAGGATTCAAGAATTTTGACCCCAAAGGCGATGTCCTGGCTGAATACGGGATACCCCTTGAGCAGCAATCCGTACATCTGCTGCAGGGTGGAAGCGGCCAGGTCCACCGCGTGGACCCGGCCTTTGATCTGCAGGCTGTTGCCGCGGGCGTTGATCGTCACCCCGGTGGCCTGTTCAATGGTAAGGAGATTGCGGTTGAGGTCGCCGAACAGCTGCTGGGCGACCGCATTGTCAGCAAAATCGAGTTCTTGGCTGGTCTCGGCGTTAAGCGCGGCGGAAGGCTTCAACTCACTTTGCCCCGCTTGCGGCCAGGGCTTCATTGACCATTGCCTGGAGGGCCACCAGAGTCCGATCCCGTACCGGTCGTCCATTGACGAACAGGGAAGGTGTCGAGACCACATCGGCCATTTGGGCATCTGCCTTGTCCTTGGCGAGTTGCTTCTCCGTATCCGGATTGCTGAGGTCAGCCTTGAATTTTTCCATGTTCAAACCGATTTTGACCGCGGTCTCGTCGATCACACCCGGCGTCCAGTTGGTAACCTGAAAGAGCGCGTCATGCATCTGCCAGAATTTATCCTGCTTCTGGGCTGCAATCGCCGCCAGCGCCGCTGGTTCGGCTTGCGGGTGCATGGGCAGCGGCAGGTGCTTGAAGACAATGCGCAGTTTGTCTTTATTGGTGTCCAGCAGTTGTTTCAGGACCGGTTCCATCTTACCGCACCAGGGGCACTCGAAATCAGAGAAAATGACCAGGGTGATCGGCGCATCGGCCTGGCCCAGCACCGGCGCCCCGGTGATATCGATTCTTTGATTAAAACTGACGTCAATGGCGGTGTAGCTGTTGGTCTTGTCGTTGATCAGGTAGAGCATCTCGCCCCTGGGGGCAATGTCGATGGCGCTGATATTGGCATCAACCGGCAAGTCGCCCAACTTTTTGCCGTCCGGGGCGAAGATATGGACCTTGGCGTCGGCGCCGAGGATGAAGACCTTTTTGTTGTCCAGTGACTGGGCGATATCAAGGGGTTTGGTCGGCAGGGTCCAGGTGGTTTGCACCGACCAGTTGAGATCTCCGGAGATATTATTTTTTTTCAGCTCCGGGGCAGCATGGGCAGCGAGCGGCAGCAGCAGGAAGGCACAGACGATGGTTTTTTTCAGCATGGGACGATGTTTCCTTTGGTTGGGAGGAGAAGGAAGGCGGCCTGGTTTTTCCCCGGCGCAGCGTTTTGCAAGCAGGGTGTGCAACGCTTGCTCTTTCTTTATCTTGTTGATTTCTTTTGCTAATTTCTCATGTAAAACCGAAAAATATGCAACACTATAATGGTACCTGGAGGAATACGCAAGGTGCAAGAACAGAGGTTTATTCGGGAGCTTGACACGAGGAGGCAAGCGTACTGGCTTCAAGAATACAGCCTCATTCCCGGCGCAGCCTTGGTTTTTTTTCGTGGTTGTCCCCGTGTGGTCTTTTTCGGTGCGGGTGCGGACTTTTTCATCCGTGCCGTTTGCGCAAGAATCAGGGTTTTTAGCTGAACTCATTGAAAACAGGATATTGTTTGCGAACACTACATGTTGCATGTTTTATCCTTGATACGCTCTATATGTTGTGATAAGTTGCCGTTGGCGATGGCGGGGCAACCGCTGTGGCGCCTCTGATATGAGGCGCTGGTTGTGTCGGCTGTACAGGGCTAAGACGAGACGAATTCAAGCGAAATGAGGGAAAAAATGACCAGAAGCATACCACGGCAGCAATTAACCGATACTGCGGAAACCGTGCTCGAGCGACGTTACTATCTCAAAGACGAACAGGGCAAACCGCTTGAGAACTGGGAAAGCCTGTGCCGCCGAGTGGCCAGCGCCGTGGCTCAGGTTGATCGCGATCGGGACGATTATGAAGACCTGGGCGATAAATTTTTCAACATGATCTACTACCTCGATTTCCTCCCCAATTCGCCGTGCCTGATGAATGCGGGCACTGATCTGGGCCAGTTGTCCGCCTGTTTTGTCCTCCCGGTGGAAGACTCGATGGACGGCATTTTCACCTCCATCCGCAACGGCGCCCTGGTCCACAAAACGGGTGGCGGCACCGGCTACTCCTTTTCCCGGCTGCGGCCCAAGAATTCGGCGGTCCATTCGACCCAGGGCGTGGCCTCCGGCCCCTTGAGCTTTGCAACGGTTTTCGATGCCGCCACTGAAACCATCAAGCAGGGCGGCAAACGGCGCGGCGCCAACATGGGCGTGCTCCGGGTCGATCATCCCGATATCATGGCATTCATTGCCGCCAAGGAAGATCAGACCCGATTCACCAACTTCAATTTCAGCGTTGCCATCACCGATCTGTTTATGGAGGCAGTGCGTGAGGACCTCGAATATGATCTGATCGATCCCTCCAACGGCCACATCGTCGAATCGATGCGCGCCCGCGATGTGTTCGACAAGATCATCGATCTCGCCTGGCATAACGGCGAGCCCGGTGTTCTGTTCATCGATGCCGCCAACCGCGACAACGCCACCCCTCAGCTGGGCAAGTTCGAGGCCACCAATCCATGCGGCGAGCAGTGGCTCCTGCCCTACGAATCCTGCAACCTTGGTTCCATCAACCTCGGTCAGTATGTCAAGGACGGCCAGCTCGACTGGGAGCGCCTGGGGCAGACCGCGCGTCTGGCCGTCCGCTTTCTTGATAACGTCATCGACTGCAACCGCTTTCCCATCCCCGAAATCGCCGAGATGACCCAGAAGACCCGTAAGGTCGGCCTGGGCATCATGGGCATGCACGATATGCTCATTCAGTTAGAATTATCCTACGGCAGTGAAGAGGGGCGGCAGATTTCCGCTGAGGTCATGGCTTTTATCCGCAGCGAGGCGGAGGTGGCCTCCATTGCCCTGGCGGAACTGAAGGGACCTTTTCCTGCCTATGACGCCCGCATCAATCACTATCCGGCCCGGCGCAACGCCGCCCTGACCTCGATCCAGCCGACCGGCACAGTGTCGATGATCGCCGACTGCGCCTCGGGTTGCGAACCCTATTTCTCCATCGTTATGATCAAGAACGTCATGGACGGCGATCGCCTGCTGATGGTCAACAAACTCTTTGAACGGGTTGCCCGGGCGGAAGGATTCTATTCCCCCGAGTTACTGGAGCGGGTGGCCAGCAGCGGCACGGTCGTCGGTCACCTCGATATCCCGGTCCGCTGGCAGGAAATCTTTCGCACTGCCCAGGACATCAGCCCGGAGCAGCATATCCGCATGCAGGGCGCCCTGCAGCGCAGCGGGGTCGACAGTTCGATCAGCAAGACCATCAACCTGCCGTCCAATGCCACCGTCGACGATGTCCGCTATTCCTACATGCTCGGCTTTGAGCTGGGCTGCAAGGGGCTGACCGTCTATCGCGACGGATCCCGTGATCATCAGGTGCTCAACACCATGGCTCCGAGTCAGGACAAAACCGCCATGGTTTCCGCCGATGGTCTGTTCCAGAAGTCGACCCTGCCCGATGTGCTCAGCGCCAAGCGCTACCGGCTCAAGGATATCAATCAGGAGACCATCTATCTGATTGTCTGCTTTGATGAGAACGAGAAGCCCATGGAGGTCTTTGCCAAATTCCCCTTTGATAACCGGGTGGACCTCAAAGATAAATCCACCATGTGGACTACCACCTGCCGCTTGGTGTCGCTGGCCCTGCGTTACCAGATTCCCATGGATGAGATTATCAAGCAGTTGGATCGTTCCAGCGGCCACATGCTCGATCTGCCCGCCCAGTTGGGGAAACTGCTGAAGTCGTTTATGGCCGCGACTCAGCATGGGTTTGCTTCGGTTTGTCCGGAGTGTCAGGGGACCCTGGTGTTTGAGGAGGGGTGTGAGGTGTGCCGGGATTGCGGGTATTCTAAGTGTTCTTGATTTGGGATATGGAGAAGATGTTCGACACATCTTTGTCCTATTATGACTGTTAGCGTTCCATCTTATTTGTGGCTGGGGTTTATCATAAGGGGCAGAAAAGATGGTTAACACATTATAAAAACGAAATTTCAGCTAGTTGAAATGCATTTATTCGAAAGCTATTATTCCTATGAATATTTTTTTTAAAAAAAACATCGCTGCAGCTTTTTTGTTTTCTTGCATCTGGTTGATTATGGATTTTATTGATGTGAAACTACATAAATTCGAAGGGTTTGAGCATGAATTGTTTGTCATTTTAATTACAGTCGCAACCTCATTCGTAATTATAAATAGAAATATTTTTAAGAACCAAATGGTGATTTTGAGAAGTTGTTACATAATTGCTATATCATTTGGAATAACTACAATTTGGTTTTTTGTTACAATTACAGCTGTTTTGCAGTTTCATTTGGTAATAGGCGGACATCTATAGTTAGTAGGGTGGGTAAGCGTCTTTTTGCTTACCCGCCGATTGCTCGAATTCAAACCGAATACATTTTCTGCACCATCGGGATAGATTAACAACCACGGTCTCCCTGCGTGAGGGGCATTCTTTTCTTTGCGTGCCCAAAGAAAAGAACCAAAAGAAAGGGCAGCCAAGCCACTGAGACGACCCCGGTCGCCAAGGCCCGGAACCGGCGGGGCAAAAACTCGCTGCGCTCAAACAGTTTGCCCCTTCATCCGGTCCCGGACCTCGCCGCCCGGCTCAGTGCCAATGGCCCCTCCGTCCCCGAACACCTTCAATTCCACAAAAATAATTCTCGGCGGGGCGAGCTTTGTGCAAATTGCCGTCCTGGAGGTGGTGCTTGATTTGCCCATTTGTGCTGTCATTTCGACCGCAGGGAGAAATCTCGGAATAACGAGAGATTTCTCGTCGCGTTGCTCCTCGGATGTCAGGGGAGCCAGGTAGGGTGGGTAAGCGTCTTTTTGCTTACCCACCGATTGCTCGAATTCAAACCGAATACATTTTCTGCACCACATAGATAGATTAACAACCACGGTCTCCCTGCGGGAGAGGCATTCTTTTCTTTGCGTGCCCAAAGAAAAGAACCAAAAGAAAGGGCAGCCAGGTCACTGAGACGACCCCGGTCGCCAAGGCCCGGAACCGGCGGGGCAAAAACTCGCTGCGCTCAAACAGTTTGCCCCTTCATCCGGTCCCGGCCCTCGCCGCCCGGCTCAGTGCCAATGGCCCCCTCCGTCCCCGACCACCTTCAATTCCACAAAAATAATTCTCGGCGAGGCGAGCTTTGTGCAAATTGCCGTCCTGGGGCTGGTGCTTGATTTGCCCATTTGTGCTGTCATTTCGACCGCAGGGAGAAATCTCGGGATAACGAGAGATTTCTCGTCGCGTTGCTCCTCGGATGTCAGGGGAGGGCTGGATTTTTCATGCACCTTGCGATTCGTTTTTCCCTGACCCCTTCATCCGGTTTTTGAGCCTCTTTTTGTATCCTGGAACTGTTTTTTTGGGTCTCGCTGCTTCGATTTTGGGTCCCCCTGGCACCGGAAAAGAGGGGCTGTTTGCTGTCCGTACGGATAAAAAAAATGTCCTGAATTTTCAGTAACTTTTCCCGGTCAGCAAGGGGGCTGAAACAGGTTTGTGTTGCAATATATCGAAATTCTGTTATTTTCCCCCATCTTGATAGAAAAGAGCCTCCATGACTTCAACTTGAGAGAAAGACTTTATGCGAACCACCAAGCTCATTTTTATAGCAATGATCGGCTTGGCGATGATCGAGTTTTCCAACGGACAATCACTCAACGCCGCCACCTCCGTCAAGGCGTCAAAACCATCGCTCGCCTCCCACAAACATACCGCCTTACCTGCTTCGGCCTCTGCCAAATCCGCAAAATCAATGCATGGGGTGGCTGTTGTCTATTCCGATAAACTGAGCGGCAGGAAGACGAGCAGCGGCCAGCGTTTTTGCCAAAATAAACTGACGGCTGCCCATCGATCGCTTCCGCTGGGTACGAAGGTGCTGGTCACCAACATCCGCAACCGCAAATCGGTCGAAGTGAGCATCAACGACCGCGGACCCATGCATGCTGGTCGAGTAATCGACCTGTCAGCAGCGGCCGCCGCGAAAATCGGGATGAAGAAGACCGGTAATTCGCTTGTCAAACTGGAAGTTGTCAGTGAGACCTCGACCAAAAAGTCGTAAGAGCTCGTCCAGGTAGGGTGCATTCCGTGCACCCCTAACCGGGGATTCCTGCGGGCTTGCCGTTCTTTTCTTTGCTGTCCCCAGGAAAAAATCTCGCCTTGGGTCTGTGTGCCCCATCGCTCAAGAAAGGGTAGTCGGGCAGTCGGGCAGTTGAGACGCCTCTTTCCTCAGGCCCTGGCCCCGTCGCCGCCAGGATTCGGACCCTTGCACCAACTCACCTCAAGCAGCCTCCAACCATGAAGCACGCAGGCGAACTCTTCATCGTCGGTCATGGTACGGGATTTCCGCCTGCGCGGGAATGACGGTTTGATGCACTTTTCCCCCCTCATTCCTCTGCGCTGCATGGGAACCTGTTCTCTTCGCTCCGCGTATCCCTCCTCGCCGCGCTGTTCAGAGAGACTTGCGGCCGGTGCTTGCCAACCACCCAAACAAAACGACCTGGAAATTTGGTAGGCTGCATTGCAGGCACTCTTTCTGTGGGACGGAGAGGGGGACCGCTGCAATCAGGGCGGAGGTACCTTCGACATGATATATTCAATATCCATTTACTCTGTATTTTCTCTCCATTGTTTTTCTGTACACCTCCCTCTATCTTTATAAGAGTTTCCTGTTCAACCCGATGGTTTTCCATTTTTTTGCAACGGAGAACATCTGTTGCCCTACTCATCCCCCTGTCGAGAGGAACTGCCATGCCTATTGGAGAATTTTGCAACCGGGAAGTTGTGTTTGCCACCAGGAAGACCAAGGTCATCGAGGCCGCACAACTGATGCGCCGGTATCATGTCGGCGATCTGGTGGTCGTGGACGAGGTCGACGGCAAGCGGGTGCCGGTTGGGATCGTCACGGATCGTGATATTGTCATCGAGATTGTCGCCAAGATCTTTCCGGTCGAGGAGTGCCTTGTGGAGAACATCATGTGCTCACAACTGGTCAGCGTGGCGGAAAATGAGGGGGTGATTGCAACCATTCGGCTCATGCGCACCCATGGCATCCGTCGGCTTCCGGTGGTCGGCGGGGATGGAGGACTTGTCGGTATAGTGTCGGTGGATGACCTGCTCGACCTGCTGGCCGAGGAACTGGCGGAGCTCGCCAAGATCGCCCCGCGTGAACAGTCACGTGAAGTCCGAAGCCGGATCAGTTGAACCCCTTGCGGTCCCGATCGCAGGGGCAGGGAAGAGAGAAACGAGACGTCCACGGTAAGTCGGGAAGAGTGCCTGCCATGCAATAACGGGATGATGCCATCGGCCTGGGAGGGCCTTCGATTGTTCCCCCCACGGCTGTTTTAAACCGTCAAGACACCTTGAAATGAAAAGGGTGGGCAAGCATCTCTGCTCGCCCACCCTCTCTTTCCTGCATCGTTTTTTATGCTTTGCGTCAAGCACCGCTCAACCCGAAGAAGTCGTTAAAATTGTTTGCCTTCTATGTTGTTGCGCAACTGGGCTATTTCAAGGCCAAGGCTGACGCACTGCTTGCCTTCCATGCACTTCTCAGCGTCCATGAGATCAAGGAAATGATCCAAGGAGTGCGTGCCTTTTTCAAGATGGACGACCCACGCCTTCTCCGGCTGATTATAGGTCACCTTAATATCAGTTCCGCAGGCACCTATTTCAGGATAGAGCGCGGTTATCTTTTCGCATAATTGAGTCTCGCTGAACATAATCACACCTCCCGCTCCAAGGAGCGCTTGGGTTTTGCCTCAACAATACGGCTCCATGATATAGTGGCTACCATCCAAGGTGACGAAGTGAACGCCTTCTTGTTTTGGTAACCCTGCTATCTTCCATGCCTTTTCTGGATTGACGAATTGTTCGTCCACGCAGTGTTTGGGCTGATGCGCGATTCGGCAGACATTGTTGAGTATGGGAAATACCTTGTATTTGAGAAAATATTCCCTCATAAACCGAATTATTTCCATTTGTTCCCCTGACAAGGAGTCGAATCCTTCCTTAGCGGCCAAGAGTGAGGCAACTTCCTCGCTCCAATCTTCCTGGTTAACAAGAAATCCGTTTTCATCGACTCTGATTTTTTTTCCATTACATTCTAGGATCGACATGTGTCACCTCCATGGAAACCGAATGAATTTTGATGCACAGGGTTTGTTCGTTTCTGGTTTCCTCTGTCTTTAATAGATAATCATTATCATTTATTTGGCAATCTGTGAGATATATGAGCCTTTAGGGTGAGAGCATTCTTGCTTACCGACCAGGTATTGTACGGATCAGTAAATTTTCGGGAATGCAGGGTACGGCTTCGGTACAGGATTTGTGACGGCGCGGGAACTTGACTTTCACACCCGGCGTACCAACTATTCCGCCATGGGTAAGCGGGTTGGCGCTGTCAAATTCTGTAAAATCAACGAGGTACCGGGTATGAAACCACGACCTATTGTTCATTTGCTGCTCTTGACTCTTGGCCTCAGTGTTTTGGCCGGTTGTACCTCCTCGGTTCCCAGCGGTAAATGGGAGGTGGTCCCGGGTGTGCAACAAGACTTTGAAGCAGGCAGGATCCTCCCAGATCATACCTATTATTATCTGGGTTCTTCCGCTGCACCTGATTCAGTGATTGCCATCAGCCATCAATTTACCCTCCGCACCCGAGTCTGGGCTCAGGTGGATCTGAACGCGGAGGTGTTGGGTGGATGGCTGAACTGGTACAGAACCGAAAAATTCAATCCCTGCGAATATTACGGCGGGGTCATTCTCGCGCCCGACGGGCAGCAGGCCGGGGTCTGGTATTCACAAAATATCATCAACACCATCCGCATGCCCGAGCCCGGCGTACTTGAGGTGTTCCAGCCCCACACTCCCTCCGGGCCAACCTGTGGATCTCATGATGACCGTGGTCTGCGGGGAGACTGAAATGCATCTTCCTTTGTTTACCTCTGTTACGCGCAAAGCGGTCTGCACAACGGGTATTCATTGACTTGGAAGAGAGTATTTGGCATAACAACCCTGTAAAATTTGCCAAGCAGATGCATTCTTCAATAACTGAGGAGGAAGAGGATGAGAAAGGGAAGTGTTGCGCTTCGGGTGCTGCGGTCCGGATGCCTGTTTGTACTGAGTCTTGTGCTGATGACCGCGTCTGCCCAGGCAGCGTCGATCAAGATAGGCGCCATATTGGCTGAAACCGGTCCCTCCGCGTTTTTAGGCGGCCCCGAGGTCAGATCTCTGAACATGCTGGTCGATGAGATCAATGCCAAGGGCGGCATTAATGGCAAGACCCTTGAGCTGATTGTCAAAGATTCCGGCAGCAGTCCTGAGAAGGCGGTTTCCTTTGCCAAACAGCTGATCGAAGAGGACAAAGTTTTTGCCATCATCGGACCCACCACCAGCGGTGAGAGCCTCAATATCAAGAAGATCGCCGAGGACGGCAAAACCATCCTTATTTCCTGTTCCGCCGCTGAATCAATAGTCACCCCGGTGACTCCGCATGTGTTCAAGACCGCACCGAGCGACAGCTATGCGGCCCAGCAGATTTTCATGACCATGCAGAAGAAGGGGATCACCAAGATTGCTGTTCTTGCCGGCAATGATGGTTTCGGCAAAGCGGGCAAAGAGCAGTTGGCCAAAAATGCCCCGAACTTTGGTGTTACCATTGTTGCCGAAGAGGTCTATGACAAGAGCGCCACCGATCTTTCGGCCATTGTCGCCAAGCTGAAAGCCAATGAGGAAATTCAAGCGGTGGTCAACTGGTCGGTTGTTCCCGCCCAGTCCATCCTCGCCAAGAATATCCGTCAGGCAGGTTGGCAGGTGCCCATCTACCAGAGCCATGGTTTTGCCAATATTAAATATGCCGAGGCCGCCGGCGTTGCCGCTGAAGGCATTATTTTTCCGGCCAGCCGTCTGCTGGTTGCAGGCGCCCTGCCAGCGGGACCGCAAAAGGATTTCCTCCTTAAATACATCACTTCCTATGAAGCCAAATTTAACGAGAAGGTGTCCACCTTCGGCGGCCATACCTACGACGCCATGACCATTCTGGCCAAAGCGATCCAGGTCGGCGGCGATGATCGCGAGAAGGTTCGCGCTGCCATTGAAAACATTAAGGGACTGATCGGCACGGCCGGCACCTTTAATTTCTCGGCTACCGATCATGGTGGCCTGGGGCTTGATGCCTTTGCCATGCTGACGGTCAAGGACGGTCAGTTCGTGCTGCTCGAACAATAGCAGACACCTTGGGTCGTCAGTCTTTAGGCGCTGACGGACTTTTTTCGGGGGAGGGGACCGGGACACACCGGGCTCCATCCCCCGACTTGTTTGAGGTTTCCCGACGGGGAAACATCCTCCTCATGCCGCAAAGAACGGTCGGGGATATTGCCTCGGCACCGGGATCGTGGTATAGGTCCCGGCAAATCTGCAACAATTGCTTCTCGAGAAGCACACTTCCGCACACTACGTTAAGCAAGGAGAACGTTGAACCATGGAACGAACATTTGCCATTATCAAACCCAATGCCTTTATCGCCGGTAACGCCGGTAAAATTCTCAGCCGGATCTCTGCCGAAGGCTTCAAAGTCATCGGTCTGAAAAAGCTCTATCTCAGCAAGCGAGAGGCCGAGGGCTTCTATTATGTCCATAAAGAGCGGCCTTTTTTCGGTGAACTGACCGATTTCATGTCCAGCGGCCCTTGTGTGGTCATGGTCCTGGAAGCAGAAGGGGCGATCAAAAAATGGCGGGACCTGATGGGCGCCACCAATCCGGCCAATGCCGCCGAAGGCACTCTGCGCCGCGAATTCGGTGACAGCCTGGAGGCCAATGCCACCCACGGCTCCGATGCCCCGGAAACCGCTGCCTTTGAAATCGGCTATTTCTTCTCCGGGCTGGAATTGCTGGTCTGAGCGTTGCTCTGGGGTATAGCCCCCTCTTTGTCGTACGTCACTCAGGCGGTCCTCGGACCGCCTTTTTTTTTGTATTCTGCAAACGAGTTGAGCTCAGGGGAAGAGGTCGCCGCCTGGGGGAGTAGCGTCGGCGTCGATAAAGCTGGAGCAGGAGGGGCGGCAGGGGGTGACCTTGGCGGGTCAACATCACCCCGCCTGGGGCAATTGTGTCCTGGCCGATTTCTGGCGGCTTGCCAGGCTATCGGCTTTTGACAGGACCCTTTTTGTAGAGGAGGGATTTGAATTTAGGCGGCATATCCAGGGTAAAGGACAACGGTGTGCCGCTCACCGGATGATTGAACGCCAGCGCGTAGGATTGCAGAGCGAGACGTTTGATGGGGTCGGTTTTGGCTCCGTATTTTTTATCGCCGACGACGGGATGACCGATATCGGCCAGGTGCACCCGGATCTGATTCTTCCGGCCGGTGAGCAGGTTGATATCCAGCAGCGCATACTCGCCTTCGGCTTGCACCACCTCATACTCGGTTTGGGCATACTTACCCTCGCCGTTGTCCGTGGCAACCGAATAGACCCGGTGGATTTTCGACTCGCACAGGTAGCTCGAGATCGTGTCGCTGCTTCTCTGCGGGACCCCTTCGACAATCGCCCGGTATTTTTTGTGGGCATCCTGCCAGGCACCCTGCATGATGTGCTTGGCTTCTTCATTCTTGGCAAAGACCAACAGGCCTGATGTACCCTGATCGAGCCGGTGGATGATAAAGATTCGCTCCTTGCCGCCCGTTCGCTCACTGATACAGGTCGTCAGCTTATGATAGGCGGTTTTCGTTTTTTCGGTCTCCGAGGCAATGGTCAACAGTCCCGGAGGTTTGTCGATGACCAGGATATCCTCGTCTTCATAGATGATATCAAGGCCGAGACAGGGCGGATATTGGGTGCCCCCCTCTTTTTCCGAGGTAATGGTGAGGATCTCACCTGCGGCCAGCACCTGGTCGAGCCGTGTCGCCGGCAGTTCACCGACGCTGACTGCCCGGTACTTGAGCAATTGTTTGACCTTGGTCCGTGAATAGCCGTGCTTGATCAACGCCGCCAGAAGCGTCGTCTTTTCGTCCATCTTCATTTTTTTCATACATATCTCCGCTGCGGACTTAATCGCGAACGTCTGGCATCCGTTCGCCTCCTTAGTGTGTCTTCTGGGTTCAACAGGTTGAACTGGTTGCGCTGATGGGTAACAGCACAGAGGCGCCGTCTGGTACCTGTGCTCGAGCCGCGATTCCATGCTCGGGACAGCATAAGCAAGGTACCAGTTATTTGGAAATGTTACGTCAAGAAACTGAAGACCGGCCCTGGAAAAGGGTATCCGGTATCATTCATCCAGGACCGAGCGGACACAGCGGGCGAGATCGCCCATGAGCACTGGTTTGTAGAGAAAGCCCTCGATCCCGATGGCCTTTGACTTGCGGCTGTCGAGTTGTTCACTGAAACCGGTGCAGATAATCACCTTGATGTCGGGGCGGATATTTTTGATTTCCCGATAGAGCTGCAGTCCGGTCATCTGCGGCATGGTCAGGTCGGCGATCAACAGATCAATCTGGTCGGCCAGATTGCGAAAGGCCTCCAGGGCATCATAACTGCTGATGCGGACTGTTACCTTGTACCCCAGTCGTTCGAGCATGTTGGTGGTCACATCGGCAATCGATTTTTCGTCGTCGACCAGCAGAATGTGTTCTGTGCCTCGGGGCATCGGCTCAAGGAGGTCGTAGAGCGCTGGGGCCTGCTCGGTGGCGAGTTCAACCACCGGGAAATGGAGGGTGAAGGTCGTACCCTTGCCCACCTCGCTCTTCACCCGGATCTCGCTGCCATAACCGCGCAGGATGCCGATAACAACAGCCAGGCCGAGACCGGTTCCTTTACCGCGCGGCTTGGTAGTGAAATAGGGGTCGAAGATTTTCGCCAGGGTGGCCTGATCCATACCGTGGCCGCTGTCTGCAATAGTCAGCTGCTGGTACAGACCGGGTGAAATGGAGAACTTGTTGAACTCGCCGACACCAAGGGTGACGGTTTCCAGGTGGAGACTCAAGCGGCCGCCTGTGTCCTCCATGGCATGGAAGGCGTTGGTGATCAGGTTCATGATCACCTGATGCAGTTGGGTGGCATCGGCCATCACCCGGGGGCAATAGTCGGGGAGCTGGCAGTCGATCTCAATGGTGGCGGGCAGGGTAGGGCGCACCAGCTGAATGACCTCACGAATGATTTCGGCAATCGAGATCGGTTGTATCTCCTGGTCAACCTGACGACTGAAGGTCAGAATCTGCTTGACCAGATCGCGGGCGCGCTTGGAGGCGTCAATGATGCCTCGACAATGTTCCTGCAGTCCGGCATTGCCGGGGTTTTCAATGAGCACCAGTTCGGCCCGGCCCATGATCGGCGCCAGGATATTGTTGAAATCATGGGCAATGCCACCGGCCAGGCTGCCGATTGCTTCCAGTTTCTGGGTCTGTTGCAGCTGCTTCTCAAAGGCCTTGTTTTCGTTTCGCAATTTCACCTGTTCGGTGATGTCGATCACGGTGACAAACACCTTGCTCCAGGTCTCCTCAAACCCGGCGGCAATGACCGTCCTTCGCTCGACCGTCAGCAGAGTACCGTTCAACGTCCTATTCTCGAGCACAATTTCAGAACTGCCGTCTTTGACGAGGCTCAATAGCTCGTTTTTGAAATGGAGGCTTTGGTTATCGGGCAGCACCGAAGTCAACTGGGTCAGTTCTCCGGGACTGGCGGCCCCGTACATTTTGAGGGTCGCCTTGTTGGTGTCGAGGATACGCACCATGGCGGCACAACGGCCGAGACTTTCCTGGTTTTTGTTAAAATACCGTTTGAGATCGGTGATGCCTTGACCGGCCAGTTGATCAATAAATGTTTTTACCGCACTTAAATCTTCTTCGAGAAGCGGTATGGGCGAATGCTCAAAGAGCAGACGGTAGCGGGCCTCGGTTTCTTCGAGGGCCTTTGATTTGTTGGAGATAATCTTTTTTTTGCGGAGATTGAGGATAAACAAGGTGATCAGCAGCAGCACCACGGTTGCCAGGCCGCACACGGTGAAGATATCGGGAAAATGGTGGGCGAGGGAGTTGTCTGCTCCGCCTTGGTTCGGAGAGAGAGACGTCAGGGGGGCCGCAGCCATCACCTTTTGGGCCCGGTTCATCCAGGAGGAGGGAAGCCGTCTGGCGCAAACAAGCACGGTCCTGTGGGAAGGACTATCGAACAAATATCGTTTATATCGCATGAAAAAGAGCGGCTGTGCCTGGGGTCGAATAAACAAACAAGGATGGCGAACACGTTGGCAATATTCCCTATATTAGGGCTAAAAATTCCTTGATGTCAAAAGGAAAATCGATTTGTGCCCGTCGGCGTTGCGCCTCAAAATGAGGAATCGCCCTCCTTTGTGGTGGCTCGGCAGTGTCACCGCACAAGTGTTTTCAAGGCCCCCAGTCCGGGCAGAGTGGGGGGGCTTTTCTCTGGCCCTGGAATCAGAAACCAGAACGCCAGGGTGAAAAATGATGAAATTATTGACAGGCCTTGGCTGATATGTGAAGACGATGGTGCTTTCAACCAGCAGTCATTTTTTGGTCAACCAGGGAGGGGAGTCTCGTATGCAGGCGGCAACAGACTGGGCATGGCAGTTTTGGATCGACCGTGGCGGCACTTTCACCGACATCGTCGCCAAAGGGCCGGACGCCCAGCTCCAGACCTGCAAACTCCTCTCGGAAAACCCGGAGCTCTACCCGGACGCCGCCCTCCACGGCATCAGGATGATACTGGGGCTGAGCGCTGACGCTCCGCTGCCCACGGACCAGATCGCTGCCGTGAAAATGGGCACCACGGTGGCAACCAATGCCCTGTTGGAGCGCAAGGGGGAGCGGACTCTGCTGATGATCAGCAAGGGCTTTGCCGATGGCCTGCGCATCGGCTATCAGAACCGGCCCCAGCTGTTTGCCCGCCATATCGTCCTGCCGGAGATGTTGTATGAGCAGGTCATCGAAGTGGAGGAGCGGGTTGATGCCCAGGGACAGGTCATCGTTGCCCTCAATGCGGCGCAGGCAGAACAGGATCTCCGTCGGGCCTACGCTTGCGGCCTTCGTTCCGTGGCCATTGTCCTGATGCACGGTTACCGGTTCCATCGGCACGAACAGCAATTGGGGGCAATCGCGCAAGGCCTCGGCTTTACCCAGATCTCGGTCAGCCATCGGGTCAGCCCGCTGATCAAGCTGATCGCCCGTGGCGACACCACCGTGGTCGATGCCTATCTTTCCCCCATTCTCAGACGGTATGTCGATCAGGTGGCCGCGCAACTCACCGGCACGGGAAAGACGCGGTTGATGTTCATGCAGTCCAACGGCGGTCTTACCGATGCCCATTTTTTCCGGGGCAAGGATGCGGTCCTTTCCGGTCCGGCGGGCGGGGTGGTCGGTATGGTACGCACTGCGGCCATGAGCGGCTTTTCTCGGCTGATCGGTTTTGACATGGGCGGCACCTCCACCGATGTCACCCACTATGACGGCGAGTTTGAGCGCAGCTTTGAAACCCTGGTGGCCGGGGTGCGGATGCGGGCGCCGATGATGCATATCCATACCGTGGCCGCCGGTGGCGGTTCGATAGTCCATTTTGACGGCGGCCGCTACCGGGTGGGGCCTGATTCCGCCGGTGCCAACCCCGGTCCGGCCTGTTATCGGCGCGGCGGTCCCCTGACCGTGACCGATTGTAATGTCCTTCTGGGCCGCATTCAGCCGGAACATTTCCCCAAGGTCTTTGGGCCGTTGGGGGACCTGCCGCTGGACGGGGCCGTGGTGCAGAGGGGATTTGCAGCGCTCTCCGCCCGGATTGCCACACACAGTGGAGGGGCCGCGCCGGAACCGGAGGCCGTGGCCGAGGGCTTTCTCCGCATCGCGGTGGAGAACATGGCCAATGCCATCAAGAAGATCTCAGTGCAGCGGGGCTACGATGTCACCGGCTATACCCTGCAGTGTTTCGGTGGCGCCGGTGGCCAGCATGCCTGCCAGGTTGCTGACGCCCTGGGTATGGAGCGGATCTTTCTTCATCCCCTGGCCGGAGTGCTTTCAGCCTACGGTATGGGGCTGGCCGATGTTCGGGCCCTGCGCGAGGTCCAGGTTGAGCATCCTTTTGCAGACCCGGCCCTTGCCGAGCTCCTGGAGGCAGCCGCTGCACCGCTGCTCACCGAGGCGGTCGGCGAAGTCCGGCAACAGGGCGTGGCTGAAGAGGACATCACCTCGCTGTGTAAGGTCCATCTGCGCTACACCGGGACGGATGCGGCGCTCCCGGTGGATTGGGAAACCCCGGCCACCATGCAGCAGGCCTTTGAGGACGCGCACCGCAGGCGTTTCGGCTTTGTTCCCCCAGGGCGCAGCCTGGAGATCGAGGCCTTGTCGATAGAGGCTATCGGTTGCACCGAGTCCCTGGTGGATCCGGAACTGCCGCTGCTGACAACCGTGCCGCAGCCACTGCAACGCGTTAGCCTGCGGAGCCAGGGGCAATGGATCCAGGCCCCCCTCTTGCAGCGCGAACAGCTGCATCCCGGTCAAACCATCAAGGGACCGGCGATTCTTGTTGAGGCCACCGGCACAGTGGTGCTCGAATCCGGCTGGGAGGCGGCGATCAACTCCCGCAATCATCTTATCCTCCAGCGCTACCAACAACGACCCGCAGTTGAAACCATCGGCATCCAGGTCGATCCGGTGATGCTTGAGGTCTTTGGCAATCTGTTTATGTCGATTGCCGAACAGATGGGGGTGACGCTGGCCAACACCGCCTCTTCGGTCAACATCAAGGAGCGTCTCGATTTTTCCTGCGCCCTCTTTGACCGGCAAGGCCACCTGGTCGCCAATGCGCCCCATGTGCCGGTGCATCTCGGTTCCATGGGCGAGTCGGTCCAGGCGATCATCCGCGACAACCGGGGCCGCATGCAGCCCGGCGATGTCTATATGCAGAATGCCCCTTATAACGGCGGCACCCATCTGCCCGATGTGACCGTAATCACCCCCTGCTGGGATGAGGGCGGCCGTGAGATTCTGTTCTATGTCGGCAGCCGGGGGCATCATGCCGATATCGGCGGCCGCACCCCCGGTTCCTCACCGCCCGACAGCTGTCGTATCGAGGAGGAGGGCATTGTTATCGACAACTGGCTGCTGGTGGCAAGGGGCGTTTTTCGTGAAGAGGCAACCCGGGCTCTGCTCCTGGCCGGGCCTTATCCCTGTCGCAAGGTCGAACAGAATCTGGCTGATCTGATTGCCCAGGTGGCCGCCAATGCCACCGGGGTGGGGGAGTTGCGGCGGATGGTGGGGCACTTTGGCCTGGCCACGGTCCAGGCCTATATGGAGCATGTCCAGGACAATGCCGAGGAATCGATGCGCCGGGTGCTGGCGGTCCTGCGCGACGGTGCCTTTACCTATCCCATGGACGACGGCAGCCACATCCAGGTGCGGATTGCGGTTGACCGGTCAGCGCGGCAGGCCACCATCGATTTCACCGGCACCTCCAAACAGCATCCGGGCAATCGCAATGCCCCGCGGGCCGTGTGCCGTGCGGCGGTCCTCTATGTCTTCCGTACCCTGATCGACGATGCCATCCCCCTCAACGAGGGCTGCCTCAAGCCGCTGCGGATCATTATCCCCGAGGGCTCGATGATCAATCCTCAGTATCCGGCGGCGGTCATAGCCGGTAATACCGAGGTCTCCCAGGCGATCACCGACTGCCTCTACGGGGCGCTGGGTCTGCTGGCCTCGTCCCAGGGGACGATGAACAATTTCCTTTACGGCAATGCCGAACATCAGAACTACGAGACCATCTGCGGCGGCACCGGCGCCGGACCCGACCACGACGGCACCAGTGCTGTCCACAGCCACATGACCAACACCCGCATGACCGACCCGGAGGTGCTGGAACTGCGCTTTCCGGTCCGGGTGGAGGAGTTCTCCATCCGCCGTGGTTCCGGTGGCTCAGGCCAATTTTGTGGCGGCGAGGGCGTCGTCCGCCGCATGCGCTTTCTCGAGGCCATGACCGCCACTATCCTCAGTTCGCACCGGGTGACCGAACCCTATGGCCTGGCAGGCGGCAGGGCCGGACTCCGGGGCCGCAACGCGCTCCTCCGCAGCACCGGCCAGCTCCAGGAACTCCAGGGCAACGACGAGGTGGCGGTGGAGCCGGGCGACCTCTTCATTATCGAAACTCCGGGCGGTGGCGGTTTTGGCCGACCCGGTCAATAAATCGTAAGGCACAGTGTTTTGAAGATCACCGCATCCCGGAAATATCCCGTTCATTACGGTTGGCTGATTGTTGCCGCCGGCAGCTTAGGCATCTTTGCCTGCATCGGCCTGGCCCGATTTGCCCTGGGCATGCTGCTGCCTGCCATGGGCCAGGATCTGCACCTTTCCTACGCCCAGATGGGCACCATCTCCACCTCCAATTTTCTCGGCTACCTGGCGGGGATTCTCGGCTGTTCGCACCTGGTGCGCCGTTTCGGGGCCCGGTCGCTGACCGCAGGTGCCCTCTTGCTTTCCGGTGTGTGCATGGTGGGCATTGGTCTGGCCTCCAACCTGGCCTGCATCATCATTCTCTACATCCTCACCGGTGTTGGCAGCGCCATGGCCAATATCCCGATCATGGCCGTGCTTTCCTCCTGGTTTTCGAGCAAACTGCGGGGCAAG
Source organism: Desulfobulbales bacterium (assembly GCA_038205495.1). Classification (GTDB taxonomy): domain Bacteria; phylum Desulfobacterota; class Desulfobulbia; order Desulfobulbales; family Desulfobulbaceae; genus Desulfobulbus. The sequence continues at coordinate 5,743 of JBBRBT010000011.1, read as the reverse complement.
GCCGCCGGACTGGTGGTCAGCGGCAATGGCGCCGCTATTGTCTTTGCCGGCCAGGCCGTGCCCTGGATGAACGGGCTGACCGTGCACAGCTGGCGACTCAGCTGGGTGGTGTTGGGATTGGTGGTGGTCCTGACCGGGATTATCTGCCTGGCGGTCCTGCGCAACCGTCCCCAGGACCTGGGACTGCTCCCCGCTGGTCAGGAAGCGCACGAGAGCCTCCGGCAGCCGCACCAGCTGAACCGCGAACGCACCGTACCCCTGCGCCTCATCTTCCACTGCGGCGCCATTTATTTCATCTTTGGCTTTACCTTTGTCACCTACGCCACTTTCATCGTCACCACCATGGTCGGGCAGTACGGCTTCAGCCAGCAGGCCGCCGGTGGTTTTTGGTCCTGGGTGGGTTTTCTCAGCCTTTTTTCCGGCCCCCTGTTCGGGATGCTGGCCGATCGAGTCAGCCGCCGCTTCAGCCTGATGGTGGTGTTCAGCGTCCAGACCCTGGCCTATCTCCTGGTCGGGCTCCATCTTTCCGCACCCTTTCTCTTTCTTTCCATCGGCTGTTTCGGCATCGTCGCCTGGTCCATTCCTTCGATCATGGCCGCCCTCACCGGGGATTACGCCGGTCCGGACAAGACCTTTGCCCTGTTCAGCGCCATCACCTTTATCTTTGCCACCGGTCAGGTGGCTGGCCCCTTCCTTGCCGGCATGATCGCCGAGCGGACCGGTTCCTTCTCGGGGAGTTATCTTCTGGCCGCCGCTCTGACCGCTGTGGCCGTGCTGCTGGCCCTGCTGCTCCCTAAACCAGCAGCCTTGGCCCAGGTGTGATTTTTTTAGGGGGGCAGGGCGGATAACCCGCCCGGAAGCGGCGGACACCGCAGACTGTCGCGGGGATGGAACAGGCCCGGTATTCTTCGGTCGATCACGCAATTGTGCAGATAATCTCAGGTAACCTCAATATAATATTGACAATAAATGATAGTTCCTATAGCGTTTGCGACAGTATGTTGTGGGAAGACCAGTCTTAGCCTGAAAGGAGAGTTCCATGGCTTTATTCACCTATGAAGCAAAAGACTTGTTTCAATGGCTCACCGGCCAAGCGGACATTGTGGTGGTTGATGTCAGAAACGATAAGGATTTCAAACGGTTTCATGTTGAAAGCCCGTATCCCTTCACCCTGCTCAATGTTTCGTATTACGATTTCATGGAGATCGAAGAGGACGCGGTCGCCCGGATCCCGAAAAACCGGAGCATCCGTATTGTCTGCGCCAAGGAGGGCTCTGCCCGATATGTCGCCGAGATCCTCGAGAAACATGGCTACGACGATGTCGGCTATCTGAGCGGCGGCATCAAGACCTGGGGCAACCTGCTGGTGCCGAAATTGGTGGCTGCGGGCAAAGACTACCAACTGTTCCAGTGTATCCGGCCGGGCAAGGCCTCCTGCAGCTACGCCCTGATCAGCGGTAAAGAGATGATGCTGTTCGATCCTTCCCGCAACCTTGATTTTTATCTCGGTTTTGCCGCTGAAAAAGGCTGCATAATCATCAAAACCTTTGAAACCCATCTACAGGCCGATTACATAGCTGGCAGCAGGGATATTGCCCAACGAACCGGCGCTGTTTTTTACGCCAATGACGGCGATTTTAAATCCTCCCGCAACCCTTACACTTCGTTGACCGACGGAGAAATCCACCGTTTCAGCCTAGGCGGCCCGACCGTCCGCGTCCTTTTCACCCCCGGCCATACTCCGGGTTCCACCTCCTATATTGTCGACGAACGCTGCATCCTTTCTGGTGATATGATTTTCATCAACTCCGTGGGGCGGCCCGACCTGGGAGGCAAGGCGGAAGAATGGGCGGCGATGCTGTATGATTCCATCCAGATGGTCAAGCAGCTCGATCACGGTTTACTGGTGCTGCCCGGTCACTACATCGACTGGGAAGAGGCCAATGCGGATCTGCTGTTTGTCCGTACCCTTGGGGAGGTGCTGGAGCGCAACAAGCATATCTACGCCCTTGACGACCTGGCTGCTTTTATCGTCTTTATCAAGGAGAACCTGCGACCGCAGCCCGAGGAGTATGCCCTCATCCGGCTGGTCAACGCCAACCTTAAGGAAGAAGAGCAGGACCGGCAGGAGGAGCTTGATCTCGGCAAGAATGAATGCGCCGCCTCCGCCTATGCGCAAAAACAGGAGGTACAGAGCGCTTGAAGCGGCCTGCACCTCTTTTGTTCACTGGACCGACGATGATGACCAATGAAGCTTTTTCCCTTACTCATTTAATTGTTGAGCAAAACATATGAATCGTACACCTACTCTCGCTTGTTCCTGGAAGCCTCTTCTTTTCTTCTGTGCCCTGATGTCGGTTACCTGCTGCACCACGCCGCCTGCAAGCAGTGCTGCCGACCTGCCGACCACCCCGCGTGCTGAGACCCTGATGTCCCAAACCCGGCAGAAGATTGAAAAGGAACTGAAGGAAAAGGGTTTTGCCGTGGGGCAACCGGTCTATGTCCGTATCTTCAAACTGCCCGGCACTCTCGAGTTGTGGATGGATAAAGGACATGGCAGCTACGACCTTTTTAAAACCTACAAGGTCTGCAACTATTCCGGCTTTCCCGGGCCCAAGGTCAACGAAGGCGACTGGCAGAGCCCCGAGGGCTTTTACAACGTTTCCGCCAAGCAGATGAAGCCCAATTCCCAGTATCACCTTGCTTTTGATGTCGGCTATCCCAATGATTTCGATGCCTCCAACAACAGGTCTGGGAGTTTGATCATGGTGCATGGCGACTGCCAATCCGTCGGTTGTTTCGCCATGACCGACAACCGCATCGAGGAGATCTATCTGCTGACCCATGCGGCCCTGTTGCGCGGGCAGGAGCAATTCAGCGTCCATATATTTCCTTTTGCGCTGACCCCGCAGAATATGAAAAAGTTTGCTGCTTCCCCTTGGATTAAATTCTGGAAAAGCCTTGAGCCGGGATTCAGTGCTTTTGAACACTACCGGCAGGTTCCGGAAGTGGCGGTGGCAAACGGTGAATATGTGATCACGCCCCGCACCGGTCAATTGGCGTCTATGAAGCGCCCAGGTGGCCAGGTGCGATGAGCACGCCGGAACGACGTCAGGCTTCACGCATAATTTTTAAAAGCAGTGCCAAAATCCGTTATGATAACGATCAGATCTTGGAGGCACAGGTTGATACCAGAAATATCAGCCTCACCGGACTGTATCTGGAGACCGACGTCCACATCCCTGTGGAAACCCTCTGCAAAATTAAGATCCAGCTGACCGGCGCAACCAGCAAGATGGACTTTAAGGTCGAGGGCGTGGTCTGTCGCCATGACCAGGCCGGCATCGGCATCACCTTCACCCACCTGGACGAGGACAGCTACCTCCATATCATCAATCTGGTTAATCTCCATGCCGCCGAAAAGTAGGTTGGCATTATCGAGCGAGGGCAAACAGGGAAATCAAGCTGTGGGGTATACTGCCCCGAATGGCGCTGGTTTCAGCTGATTGTTCTTCGTGCTGATGCAAAATCTGCAGGTCATGGGCGCGGTTATCGTACTTTTGATGGTTTTGCAAAAAATGGGAAAGACCTCCGTTTGGTCATTTCGAGCGGAGCGAGAAATCTCTAGAATTATTGAGAGATTTCTCGTCGCCTTGCTCCTCGATGACAGAAATCTACTTTTTGCGAGTTCATCACTTTTGGTTGGTCAGGCACAAAACCAAAAGGTCTTAAACTAGCGCCATTCTCTTTTGTCCCCGGAATTCATCCCCGATACGGTTCTTCCTTTTGTTTTCTATTTTTCGTGCTCAATATCGCAATATATGGAAATTGTACCAGCTGGCTGCAATAGGTGGACGAAAACCAAGGTTGTTTTCCGTATTTCAAGATCAACATGAGAATATGCGGAAATATTGTCCGCCAACATAGGCTGAGATGGCGGAAATTTTTCTGCTTATTACACTGTTATGTTCCAAAGGAAGACCTATGAGCACTCTTGACCTTGTAATTCCGACAATGTTGACTTCCGGGGTAATCGGCGGATTAATAAACAGCTACCTCGCTGATCCAGAAACCGAAAAGCCTCTCAAATGGTGGCAACACATCGTTGTTGGTATAGGAGCCGCGTTCATGGTTCCCGTATTCTTGAACATGATTTCGAGTGGTCTTATTTCAGAGATTTCCGGGGAAGTGTCAGACCCGAAAATGTTATCGAAGCTGCTGGTACTTGCTGGGTTCTGTCTACTAGCGGCTATTTCTTCAAGGGCATTCATTCGCTCTTTGACTGACCGACTCTTGCAAGAAGTTTCAGCAGCGAGAAAGGAGGCCAAAGAAGCAAAAGAACAGGCTTCTCATGCCGAATCCGTGGCCTCACTCACGGTCGAAAATGATGCACCTCCTGTTACACCAGAAATATCGAAAGCTTTTTTATCAGTGAAGGAAGACATTTCTGAAATTGAAAAGAAAGTTCTTCAAGCAATGGTCGATAGCAGGTTTTCAATGCGCTCTCTTACAGGTATAGCCACAGATACGGGAATAACAAAGGAGCAGGCTAATAGTATCATATCTCAGCTCTTATCTAAGGAATTGATCGAAGCGGGGAAAAGCAAAGAAGGACAACCAAGGTGGTACCCAACCACGAACGGCAGAACTGTTCTAAATAAGGAATCTGAATGAAATATGCAGGACAACCGAGATCAGCCCCTGGATGGTATAGGCCAAGAGGGGAATCATATATTGAAGCTGAGTTTTCCAAGGAACTAGGGGCGTTAGCCGCCACAATTGAGCAAGAATCTTGGTTTGGCGACAAAGGAAAACATGGGCGCTATCGTGTTGACTTTATTCTAAAAGATGCTCGATTAATTATCGAGCTTGATGGACATAATTATCACTCCACACCCGAGCAGCTAGAAAAAGATGCAATCCGACAACGCTACTTAACACGAGCCGGCTATTCCGTAATATGTTTTACGGGGAGAGAAATAAACCGGAATGCCGCCGCATGTGTAGAAGACGTAAGAACAATATATAGAGAGCGCATGCAACGCAAACCGGCAAAATATCGAGTAATGTATTTGGACTACAAATTCATTACTCACGAAATAAATACAGCACATAATTTTTTCAAGAAACTGCACCCCGGTAGAAAATTTTGCATCCCAAAATTAGAAAGCTTCATATTCTCTGCGATCGAGTGGTTACACGAAAAATCCTTTGTGACTGTTTTTATCTTTCACAATCCCGATGATGAACTTGAGGTTAACCATCTTAATGGATTTGCGAAAGAATTTAGTGCCGGCGAAGTGAGAATAAACACTGTCTCCGAGGAGATGTACAGTTTGGAGCTTGGCGAGCACATGGTTAGCTATTCACATCTCTATGATCAATTTCTAGTGGTCGCGGATGACCCAGTATACATAGCACCATTGCTCCATGTATTACCGAATTCTAGCGGGAAACTTCTTCGCAGAGGAAACCATAACACTAGGTACGCGGGGACTGATTTAGTCAAATATCACTGGCAAGATATATATTATCCGATTGGCCACGCATTTGGGTTGGAGCTGCATGAGATGTAGAGCGTAGTTTCCGAGTAGATATAAAGGGGTCACCCATTAAAAGGCCCCTTGTCAATGAATAGACTTCCCCGTCCAGGGAAAAAAGTAAAAATTTTCCTTGCAAAGGTTAGACTGTCGATTTGCCAGGTGTTTTCCAGTTCCTTACCGCGTCCGTTATTTCACTCTTG
>JBBRBT010000010.1:0-90977 GCA_038205495.1 Desulfobulbales bacterium | reverse complement strand
GCCGGATCTGCCGGTGGCCGGGAACTTGCCGGCCTCGCAGGGTGAACAGGGAAAGGCTTCGGCAACCCAAGCGGCGGCCACCGACATTGCCGATCTGGGCTGGCGCGATTATTTCATCGATCCCCGCCTCCAGCAGCTGATCGGGATCGCCCTTGACAACAACCGCGACCTGCGCGAGGCGGCCCTCAATGTCGAGGCCTATCAGGCCCAGTACCGGATTCAACGGTCGGCCTTGTTCCCCAACGTCAGTGGTGCGGCTGCTGGCAGTAAGCAGCATACCCTCAGCGGCGGTAACTACGCCACCGCCGAGGTCTATGCGGCCACTGTGGGAGTGACGGCCTATGAACTTGATCTCTATGGACGGGTGCGCAATCTCAAGGATCAGGCCCTGGAGCAGTATCTGGCCATGGAGGAGACTCATCAAAGCGCCCGGATCAGTCTGGTCGCCGAGGTGTCAAAGGCCTATCTCACCTGGCTTACCGACCGGGAACTCTTGGCCATCACCGAGGAAACCCGCCGCAACGAGGAGGAATCCTTTCAGCTCATCGATCAGCGGGCTACCCAAGGAATAGCGACCCAGCTGGATCTGGCCCAGGCACGCACCAGTCTGGAAACGGCTAAGGCCAACCTGGCCTTGTATCAGCGTCAGGTGGCCCAGGATCGTAATAGCCTGACCCTGCTCGCCGGTACCACCCTGGCGGAGGCCTTTTTCATGGAGGCCAAGCCGCTGAGCGGCCAGATGGCCGTTACCAACCTGCCAGCGCAGCTTTCGTCGCAGGTGCTGTTGCAGCGGCCGGATATCAGAGCCGCAGAGCATGAATTGCAAGGGGCCCATGCCAATATCGGTGCAGCACGAGCTGCTTTTTTCCCCACCCTCAGCCTGACTGCCAATGCCGGAACCATCAGCGGCGATCTGTCTGGACTTTTTGGCAACGGCTCCGGTTCCTGGCTTTTTGCACCGTCCCTCAACCTGCCCATTTTTACTGCTGGCAAGCTGCAAGCTGAGCTTGATGTCGCCAAGGTCCGCAAAGACATTTCGGTGGCCCGCTACGAAAAGGCGATTCAGACCGCCTTTCGCGAGGCCGCCGATAGCCTGGTGGCCAGTGACACCTATCGGGAGCAGTTGGTGGCGCAAACTGCCAATCTGGCGGCCAATCAGGATTATTATCTCCTGGCCAAGGACCGCTACCAGCAAGGGGTGGATAGTTTTCTCATCCTGCTCGATGCCCAGCGTTCCCTGTACACTGCCCGTCAGAACTGTTTGACCCTGCAACTGGCCCAATTGATCAATCAGGTCAATCTCTACAAGGTGTTGGGCGGCGGCTGGAAGGAGCGCAGTTGATGGCCCGGGCTGTTGTTTTCGTGAGAGGGTGGGTTGCTGCTGGCCGCCCGAGCAGATGCGCGGTCCCAGTGATACACCGGATCACCTTTGTTTGTGAGGTACGATAATGGCACGAAAGACGAAAGAAGATGCTCAGATAACCCGCAATGCCATCCTCGATGCCGCAGTGCAAGTATTTTCGATTCGAGGGGTTTCGCGTGCGTCCCTGGCTGAAATTGCCAAAGAAGCAGGAGTGACCCGGGGTGCCATCTATTGGCATTTCGCCAACAAGGTGGATCTGCTCAACGCCCTCTGGGATCAGGTGCGCCTGCCCCATGAACCCTTGGCTCAGGCAAGTGAGAACCCGGATGAGCCCGATCCGCTCGGCAAGATGAAAGAATTGTTTGTGTTCATCTTTACCAGCCTGGCCGATGATCCCCGGCGGCAGCAACTGTTCAGGATTCTCCTTACGAAGTGTGAGGCGGTCGAGGATAGCGGCACCATTCACCTGCGTCAGGTCAATTGCCATTTGGAAAATTTTGCCCGGGTTGAGATCGTCCTGCGTAATGCGGCGGCCAAAGGGCAGCTGCAGCCGGACATTGATTTCCGCCTGGCAACGATCGCGCTTATTTCGTGCATCGATGGGCTGCTCGCTAACTGGTTGATGCTGCCGGGTCTCTTTGATATCAAAAAAGAGGCACCCCTCCTGGTTGAAGGGTGCATGCAGATGTTACGGACCGGATTGGTTCGCCAGCAAGATTGAGAGCCTGAACCGGCTTCGGCCTGGCGCTTGCGCATTGCCCAGTTCCTGAGAATCCAAGAGAAAACATTGATGAAAACCGTGCAGGAAATTTCTTGTATCAATTGTCGGCACCCGGAGTGTCAGGGCCTCACACCAGCATGCAACGGCCTCTACAATCTTGATAAACGGCGCTTTGCGGTCACGCGGAACGCGAACAGTTTTCCTCCGGAGGGCATCATTTTTTCATTTCAACAGTCTGGTTTGGTGATCACCGGTGAATTTCATGGCGGTGCGATCCTTGCAGGCCACTTGCTTGGTAAATTTATCACCGTTGATCGGATTGAGATCCATTTACACTGTCTGACCCAATCCTTAGCCTTGCTCTCGAGAACTTCTTTTGGATTTGTGTGCGGCGATCCTGCCGCGAAATTGAAGATTTTTCTCGACTGGCAATGGTTGAGCGGGATGACGGGCAAGGGCTCTTCCATCTACAGCGAACTCTGATGCTGGCAAGCGGAAAGACCTGGGCCTGAGCACGGTCCATTTACAGAAAAAACAACAGGGATGATGAATCATGAATAGCATAATTCACCGCAGCGCGCTTCACTGTGACCGGTGCGGGGCCCAGGTTGACAGGGATAAAGTGAGTCTCTCGTCTGATGGTACCCTCTGCAGACGGTGCCTGGTCGATAACCATATTTTTTCGTTCCGGATGCATTCCGTCCTGATTTTTAGCAGAAGGCGGCCGGAATGGTTCGAGGGAAAGTACTGAACCAAGGGGCAACCTTTCTATACTCAGGGATGCCGGGAGGGGGACTATGAACACAAAATGGCTCTGGTGGATTGGCTTGGTTGTGCTGGCGGGCGTCGCTGTCCTGGGATGGCGGTTGATGCAGCCGGAAAAACTGGGAGAGGGGTTCGTCAGCGGCAATGGACGCATCGAGGCTGTTGAGATCGATATTGCGGCAAAGAGTGCCGGCCGTATAAAAGAGATCTTGGCGGATGAGGGTGATTTTGTTTCCGTCGGTCAGGTTCTCGCGCGCATGGATACGCAGCAGCTGGAAGCACAGCGTCGCGAGGCCGAGGCCCAATTGCAGCAAGCGCGTTATGCCATTGCAACAGCACAAAGTCAGGTTACTCAGAGACAGAGCGAAAAAGCCGCCGCCCTGGCGGTGCTCGCCCAACGCCAGGCTGAACTTGAGGCCTTGCGAAAACACCTGGATCGCTTTGCGATCCTTTCGAAAAAGGGCGCCACTTCCGTTCAGGCCCTGGATGACAGCCGTGCCCGTTTCCTCAGTGGACAGGCAGCCGTCAGTGCGGCCGAGGCTCAGGTTGCGGCTGCGGAAGCCGCTGTCATTACCGCCAAATCGCAACTTCTTGGCAGCCAATCCATGGTCGGTGCCGCCCAGGCCACCATTGAACGATTGCAGGCCGATCTTGACGATGCCGTTCTCAAGGCGCCCTGCAATGGTCGTGTTCAATTCCGGGTTGCCCAGCCAGGTGAAGTGCTGGCCAGTGGCGGCAAGGTCCTCAATGTGCTCAATCTTGCGGATGTCTATATGACCTTTTTCCTGCCCACAGCTGTGGCCGGACAATTGGGGATCGGCTCTGAAGTGCGCCTGGTCCTCGACGCAGCACCCCAGTATGTCATCCCGGCACGCATCTCCTTTGTGGCGGATGTCGCCCAATTCACGCCCAAGACCGTTGAAACCGCCAGCGAACGGCAGAAACTTATGTTCCGGGTCAAGACCAAGATTGACCCCGAACTGCTGAAAACCCATATCACCCACGTGAAAACGGGCCTGCCCGGCATGGCCTATGTCCGGTTGGATAAAAGCGTTGCCTGGCCGGTCGATTTGCAGGTGAAACTCCCTCCCGCAACAACGGAGTAGCCATGACGGACCCGGTAGCAGCACCGGTTGCACATCTGACCGGGGTGAGTTTACGCCACGGCAAAACCGTGGCCCTCGACGAGGTGACTCTTGCTCTGCCGTCGGGTTGTATGGCGGGTTTGATCGGGCCGGATGGGGTCGGCAAGTCCAGTCTTTTTGCTCTTGTTGCCGGTGCCCATGTCATCCAGAGCGGTCGGGTCGAGGTTTTGGGTGGCGACATGGCCCGACGCCGTCATCGCGAGGCCCTTTGTCCGCGCATTGCCTATATGCCCCAGGGCCTGGGCAAAAATCTCTACCCAACCCTGTCGGTCTTTGAGAATATCGATTTTTTCGGCCGATTGTTTGGTCAAGGCGCAGCCGAACGACGGGCGCGGATCGATCAGCTTGTAGCAAGTACCGGCCTGGCACCGTTTTGCGATCGTCCCGCTGGCAAGCTTTCCGGCGGCATGAAGCAGAAACTTGGCCTTTGCTGCGCCCTGATCCACGATCCTGATCTGTTGATCCTCGATGAACCGACCACCGGCGTCGACCCCCTCTCGCGTGCCCAGTTCTGGGACCTGATCGATCGGATTCGTGCGTCCCGGCCGGGGATGAGCGTGCTGGTGGCTACCGCCTATATGGAAGAGGCGGCCCGTTTCGACTGGTTGGCGGTCATGAATGCCGGCCAGGTTCTGGCCAGGGGTACGCCCGCTAGTCTGTTGACCAGGACCAGGACCTCTTCCCTGGAGGAAGCCTTTATCGCCCTGCTTCCCGAGGAACGTCGGCGTGATCACAAGCCGGTGGTTATTCCGCCACGGGAGGAAGACGGAGCCGCCGCCATCGCGATTGAGGCCAAGGATCTCACCATGCGATTCGGTGATTTTGTTGCGGTTGACCGGGTGAGTTTTCGCATTGCCGCAGGCGAGATCTTTGGCTTTCTCGGCTCCAACGGCTGCGGTAAGACCACGACCATGAAGATGCTGACCGGCCTGCTCCCGGCCAGCGAAGGCCAGTCCTGGCTCTTTGGCCATCCGGTCAATCCCGATGATATCGAGACCAGGCGGCGGGTCGGCTACATGACCCAGGCCTTTTCTCTCTATTGTGAGTTGACCGTGGTGCAGAATCTGGTGCTCCACGCCCGTCTGTTCAGCGTGCCGCCGGAGATGATCCACGACCGGGTTCGGGAAATGGCGGATCGATTCGGTCTGGCCGAGGTGATGGAGGTGCTGCCCGACCATCTGCCGCTCGGTCAACGGCAACGGTTGTCACTGGCCGTGGCCATGATCCACAAACCGGAAATGCTGATCCTCGACGAGCCGACCTCGGGTGTCGATCCCATTGCCCGCGACGCCTTCTGGCGCACCCTGATCGATCTTGCCCGGCACGATGGGGTCACCATCTTCATTTCCACCCATTTCATGAACGAGGCCGAACGGTGTGACCGGATTTCCCTGATGCACGAAGGGAAAGTGCTGGTCAGTGACAACCCCGCGGCCTTGGTGGCAAAACGGGGTGCGGCCACACTGGAACAGGCGTTCATCAGTTATCTTAAAGAGGCAGGCGCCCAGGGCGAACAGGCAGAGCCCTTCGTCGGCGGGAAGCTTGCCCCGCGTCCTTCTCCTGGCCCGGATACCGATCGCCCGCAAGGGCCGCAGCAAGGTTTCAGCCTTTTTCGCGCCCTGAGTTACAGCCGGCGGGAGGCCATGGAACTGCGCCGTGATCCGATCCGCGCGACCTTGGCTCTCCTGGGCAGCGTAATTTTGATGGTGATAATGGGCTACGGCATCAGCATGGATATCGAGGACCTCTCTTTTGCCGTTCTCGATCGCGACCAGACTACGACCAGCCGGGAGTACACCCTCAATCTGGCGGGCTCCCGTTATTTCATCGAGCACCGACCGCTCACTGATTATCAGGACCTGGACCGGCGCATGCGCTCGGGTGAGTTGAGCCTGGCCCTTGAAATTCCGCCGGAATTTGGCCGTGATCTGGCGCGCGGTAGCCATCCTGCCATCGCCGCATGGGTCGACGGCGCTAATCCGCAGCGGGCTGAAACCATCCAGGGGTATGTCAGGGGCATGCACAGCCTGTGGCTGGCCGACGTGGCAACCCGCCATTCCTCGTCGGCAGCCGACGGTGCGCTGGTGAATATCGAAACCCGGTACCGCTACAATCCCGATGTCAAAAGCATGGTGGCCATGTTGCCGGCGGTGATCCCCCTGCTGCTGATCATGATCCCGGCCGTGCTTACCGCGCTCAGCGTGGTCCGGGAAAAGGAACTCGGTTCGATCGTCAATCTCTATGTCACCCCGGTGACCCGGCTGGAATTTCTTCTCGGCAAACAGCTGCCCTATGTGGCGTTGGCCCTGGTCAATTTTTTTCTCCTGGTCTTGCTGGCGGTAGTGCTCTTCCAGGTGCCGATCACGGGAGATTTTCCGAGTCTGTGCCTGGCGGCCTTGCTCTATGTTGCTGATGCCACGGCCCTGGGCCTGCTCATTTCCGCCTTTATGCGCAGTCAAATGGCCGCGCTTTTCGGAGCCGCTGTCCTCACCATGCTGCCTGCAGTCAACTTTTGCGGCATGATCAATCCGGTCGCCTCGCTGGAAGGGGCGGGGCGCGTCATCGGCTATCTCTATCCTACCGCCTATTTTCTGATCATTAGCCGGGGAATATTTTCCAAGGCCTTGGGATTTGCTGATCTGCACAGGGAGTTTTTCGCCCTCACGGTCACCCTTCCCGTGCTGTTGACCCTGTGTGTTCTCTTGCTTAAAAAACAGGAATCCTGACTATGCGAACAGCCAACATTGTTCATCTGGGCTGCAAGGAATTGTGCAGCCTTATTCGGGATCCGATCCTGTTGTTCCTGATCGTCTTTTCCTTCACCGTGGGGGTGTATTCCAAGGCAACGGCCATCCCGGATTCGCTGCACAAGGCGCCGGTGGCTATTGTCGACGAAGATGGTTCCCCCCTGTCCGCGCGCATCGCCGCCGCCTTTTATCCGCCGCATTTCCTGACGCCGGTGATGATCAGTCAGCGGGAAATGGATACCCGTATGGATGCCGGACTCGACACCTTCGCCCTCAATATCCCCCCTGATTTTCAACGTGATCTCCTTGCCGGACGCTCGCCCACCATCCAACTCAATGTCGATGCCACCCGCATGTCCCAGGCCTTTACCGGCAATGGCTATATTCAGACCATCATCAACAGCGAGGTCGCCGAATTTGCGCGCCGTTATCGCGGTGACACCAAAACAGCGGCGGAAATTGTCCTTCGCGCCCGCTTCAATCCGTCCCTGACCCAAGCCTGGTTCGGTGCCGTGATGGAGGTCATCAACACCGTAACCATGCTCTCCATCGTCTTGACTGGAGCTTCCCTGATCCGTGAACGGGAGCATGGCACGGTTGAACATCTTCTCGTGATGCCGGTCACCCCTCTTGAGATCATGATCAGTAAAATTTGGGCGATGGCCCTAGTCGTGCTGATCACCTGTGCGGTGAGCCTGAAGGTGGTGATTCAGGGGCTGCTGGCGGTGACCATTGAGGGTTCCCTCCTGTTGTTTTTTATCGGCACCGGCCTGCACCTCTTTGCCGCCACCTCCTTGGGTATCTTCATGGGAACGCTGGCCCGTTCCATGCCTCAGTTCGGCTTGCTGATGATGCTGGTGCTGCTGCCCCTGCAGATGCTCTCCGGCGGGGTCACCCCGCGCGAAAGCATGCCTTTTTTTGTCCAGATCGTGATGGAGGCGGCGCCGACCACCCATTTTGTCGCTCTGGCCCAGGCCATATTGTACCGAGGGGCCGGTTTTGACGTGGTCTGGCCCCAGTTCCTTGCCTTGATCGTGATCGGTGCAATCCTGTTTCTGCTCGCTCTCTCCCGCTTTCGTAAGACCATCTCCATGATGACCTGATTTCTTGGTTCTTTTTTGCCAGAAGGCTTCTGCGACAAAATCAGAAACAGTCTGCCCGCAAAAACGATATCATCACTATGGGCTGTCTGTCTGTACAAAGGCGCGCTGAAAAAATCGTTCAGCCCCGTATTCGGGAACTCTCTGTTCCTTCTCCGTTCCTTTTTCGTTGCCCTCTGCCCCATGGATCGTTCCACCACCGGGTGATACCCTCCCTCGGAACATGGGAGGGGTGCCAGTAAAATCTCATTTCCTATCCCTGCTCAAATGCGATACACTTTTTTTAGCGGGTGAGTTTTCTCGGGTGTGTTTTGGTTCAGAGTATCGAGCCTCAATCTCAGGGTATCCTGCGGTGATGCTCTCCCTATGGTGGTGGCGGGATCTTGCTGTTTGCGGCAAGCCCGGTTTCCCTCCATTTTTTTGATCCACGGCCAGGAGAAAAGGCGATGACCCTTAGTGTTGACATCATGAAATCAGGTCTTCAGGTCCGGCAGGGGTACTCAACCCACACCGATGCCCATGAGGCGGTGCGCGAGCTGGCGGCGCAAATCGATCAGCCGGAGAGCAAAATATGTCTGGCCTTTTTCTCCGATGAGTATGACCGGCAAGAGCTCTGCCGTGCCTTGCGGGAACAGCTGCCGGGTCCGGTCATAGGGTGTACCAGCGCCGGGCAACTCTCATCCGTCGGCTTTCAACGCGGCGGCATAAGCGCAATCTCTCTGGCCAGTGACCAACTGACTGCCGTCTCCTACCTCATCCAGCCGCTTTCCTCTCTGCTGGAACAGGTGGAGAGGATTGCCGCAGATGTGCAGAATAGGCTCAGTCATAGCAAAATGCCAGCCTTTGGCCTGCTGCTGGTCGATGGGTTGTCGGCTCAGGAGGAGTTGCTGACCGCGTCTTTATACAGGGCCTTGGGCGATGTGCCGATCATTGGCGGTTCCGCCGGCGACATGCTTAAGTTTCAACAGACCTTTGTGTATCACGAGGGGCAATTGCTGCGAAATGCAGCGACCTTTACCCTGTGCCTCACCTCCCTGCCGTTTCATGTTTTCAAGCACCACCATTTTCTCCCCACAACCACCAGACTGGTCATCACCGAGGCCGAACCCGAGCAGCGTCTGGTCCGGGAAATCAATGGTGAGCCTGCGGTGGTGGCTTATGCGCGGCTGATTGGCACCCCTGTTGACCAACTGACGGCCGCGGTCTTCTCGCGGCATCCTTTGATGCTTCGCATTGGAGACGATTATTTTGTACGATCGGTCGCGGGTATCGAAGGGGATGGATCATTGAAGTTTTTCTGTGCCATCGATCGTGGACTTGTTCTCACCCTGGGCGAAGGTTCTTCAGCCCAGGAAGCCTTTGCGGCCAAGATGGAGCATCTCAAACAAGAAATCGGTGAGCCGACCGTGATCATCGGCTGTGATTGCATTCTCAGGCGCCTTGAAATGGAAGAGCGCGGTATTGATAATCAAATCGGCCAGCTGATGAGCCAAAGCAAGGTATTTGGTTTCAGCACCTATGGCGAACAGTTCAATTCGCTCCATGTCAACCAGACCTTTACCGGAGTCGCAATAGCGGGGTAAGAGATGCATGCACAGGAAGATTCCTTGACCGAGACAGAGCTTCGCGCTCGGTTGCAGGCGCAAAAAAAGACTATCGAGGTCCTGATGGACACGGTGGAACGACAATCAGGCGGGGGCGTCCCTTCCCTGGGATTGCTTACGCAGAATCTGAGTTTGGAGCGGGTTGTGCAGCGAAAAACAGAGATCCTGCGCCAGCAGGGTGAGGAATTACAGCGCGCCTTACACAATCTGCAGCTCACCCAGACACAGCTGCTGCAAACCAACAAATTGGAATCAGTGGGCCAGTTGGCTGCCGGCATTGCCCATGAGATCAACACCCCCGCACAGTTCATTGGTTCGAATATCGATTTTCTCAATGAATCGTTCCGTGATGTCCAACGATTGCTGGATGCCGTCGTGGAGCAGATCCGGTCTCTTGCCGAGGGCGCTGATGTCGGGCAGGCCCTTGGGATCCTTACCGATTTGTTTACTGAGATAGATTGGGACTATTTGAATGCAGAAATCCCGGCTGCGATCGGGCAATCCCAGGAGGGCATACAACGAATAACCAAGATCGTACAGGCAATGAAGGAGTTCTCCCATCCCAGCAGTAAGGAAAAGGTGCATAATGACCTCAATAAGCTGATTGAAACCACCATTATCGTTGCCAGCAACGAATGGAAATATTTCGCTGAGGTGCATACCGATCTGGCCCCGGATCTGCCCCTGGTGTGCTGCCTGACCGATGAACTCGGCCAGGTCTTTTTGAATATTCTGGTCAATGCGGCGCATGCCATTGAGAGCAAGCTCAGTGATAATCCCCGGGAGAAGAAAGGGACGATCACAATTTCCTCCCGGCATGACCAACAACAGGTGGAGATCCGCATCGCCGATAGCGGGGACGGTATCCCGGAAGCGATCCAGGGCCGGATTTTTGACCCCTTCTTCACGACCAAAGGCGTGGGCAAGGGGACGGGTCAGGGGTTGGCCATTGCCCACGATGTTGTGACCCAGAAACATGGGGGCACTCTTACCTTTGAAACCAAACCCGGCACGGGAACGGTGTTTATCATCCGTCTGCCGATCGAGGGCGCGATTCAGTGAGAGCCGGTGCCCTTAGCTTCTTGGGTGAAATCCTGGGGCACTTGCACGCGCTCTACGTGGAAGCCTCTTCCCCTATCTGTCCGATCTGCACCCTGATCGGTTCTACCACGCCAACCTGCATGGAAAAATTGATCAACCCCTGCAACAGCGTCTTGGTGATCGTCTGCCCCTTTGGAATGATCATGACGTCATTTTTTGCCATGATATCTTCCGCCGCCACCATGCCGTCGCTGATCTGACTGACATTAAGGCCGAGGATCTGTCCCCGGTCCTCAACCTTGATGGTCTCCAGGGCCTCCAGCACCTCAGGATTGTAGCAGTTTCTTTGTTTCCGCATCCAATTGAGCGCTTCGCCGCGTCCCCTTCCCCGGAACAACTGCAGATCAAGATCAATGACCGCCTTGAGGATCTGGGCGCCCATGATAACTTCCTCAAATTGGGAATTTTTTAATGCGTCAGTGTATTCATCGTATCGTTTCTGCTGTAATTCAATCATTCTGGTGACGTTTTCCAGCCGAGGTATTTTTTCCAGCAGAGCCGCTCCGGTCAGGGGATGATTCCGGTACATCTCGGTCTCGGCTTCGGTCAACTCATGCCCGGCATACACCTTACTCAAGACATCGCCCGGCAAGGTGATGCAGCCGATCTGCGACATCAGCGCGGCGATCTCGTATTGCCAGGCACTGGGCAGCTGCAAGGCTTCGGCAATATGGACCACATAATTCTTGATCCGTTGGCCGGAGCTGAAGGCCAGGGGATTGGCAACACCCAGGAGTTCGGAGAGGACATTGATGCTCCCTTTGAGGGTTTTTTGGAGGAGTTCTTTTTCGGCGGTGATCAGGCGATGTTGCCGTAAGGCCAGCGCAAGTGAGGTCACAAAGGTGGCCTGTGGGCAGGGTTTGGTCAGGAAGCGGAAAATCTGGCCGTCATTGACCGCGTCCATGGCGGTTTCCTGATCGGCATTGCCGGTCAGCATCAGGCGGACCGTATCCGGGTACAGATTCTTGACCAGGGCCAGGAGTTCAACGCCATTCATCCGCGGCATCCGCATGTCGGAGACAATAACTGCAAAGGGGCCTTGCTCTTTGAGGATGCGCAGGGCCTCGTCGCCCCCCTCGGCCGTTGCCAGTTGGAAACGCCGGTGCAACTGGCGCTGAATGGACTGCAAGATATTGGGTTCATCATCGACGAAGAGGATTTTTTCGGTCATATCCTTTCCCTATATTTCCAGTTGGCGGCATTTTTCCAGCCAGTGATCAAAGCGATGCCCCACTCCGGCCCGTTCAAGGTAGGGCAGATTGAGCACCGGTGTGCCGGTCTGTTGATCAGGGTGCAGCATGTAATAGATGGCATCAGCGGCATGAACGGCAACGGCCGGGCAGAAGGAGGGGTTCGGGTACTGATCGAGACAATGGTGGAAGGACGCGGTTTCCACCACCGCACCTGGCAATCCCCATAAACCGAGGAGGTAGCCGCCGACATCGCCATGGGTTGCGTTGAGCATCTGCTGCTCGGCCTGGCAGGTTGGCATATGGTCGTTTTGGGCCAGTTCAAGGGTCTTGATATAGGTATCCTGGAGGCTGGAAAAGAGGAGCAATTTGCCAATATCATGAAGAAATCCAGAGGTGAAAGCGTTCTCAATCATGATTTTTGAGTTGGTTTCCGCCAGGGTAATTATTTTTGCAAAAGCCGCGACTGCGACACTGTGCTCCCAGAGAGCGTGCCCTGAAAAAAATTTCGTGTCAACGGGCTTGAGTTCGGAAAAAATTTCCACAGTAAGAACCAGCGACTTGACCGTGTCCAGGCCCAGGAGATTGACGGCCCGGGCCGGACTGTCGATACTCTTAAAGAAACCGAAAAACGAAGAGTTGACCAATTGCAGGATCTTGGCGGTCATGGCGAGGTCCTGTTCGATAATGGACGCGATATCGGCAAGGGCGCAGTCCGGTTCTCTCAGTTTGCGCTGCAATTGCGCATACACCGCAGGCAGGCTGGGAAGTTGGCCAATGCTTGAAATCAAGGTCTTTAACTGTTCGTTTTTCATGAGATTCTGCAGGGCGCAGGCACGTCCCAGGACCTCGCGCAAGGTCTCCGGGTCAGAGGGCTTGGCTATGAACTGATGGACAACTCCCACCGTGCGCAGGATCGATTCTTCATCTGCCTGGCCGGTCAGCATGATGCGGATGGCATGGGGGTGTTTCTCCTGCACCAGCGAGAGCAGTGTCGCCCCATCCATGCCCGGCATCCGCATGTCGGAAACAACGATATCCACCGTATGTTCGGCCATGAAATCCAGGGCATCCTGCCCGCTTTCCACAAAATGAAAATCCATTTCCTGGCGCAGGGCACGGAACATTCTCTTCAGGCCCGACAGGATGTTGGGTTCATCGTCTACAAAAAGAATAGAGGGTTGGGTCACAGTACTTCTCCGGTGTGATGATCGATACAAAGAGGAGACACGCGCAATGGAGCGGTCCATGATGGGGCGATGAATCATCGAGAGATTTCGCTCTCTCATCGGCAACACAAGGTGCGTGAGAGTTTTTGTTGATACGGTATTTTACGCTACCGCAGTGCAAAATCAAGGAAATCCGAGCGTTCGGGCATCCTGGCACTGTAAGGGGATGAAAGAGTCAGCCTGCTCCAAGCCCTGATTGGGCATGGTTGCTGGCGGGAAGCGCATTTTTTGCTGCGGTTCTGCGCGCATGGTGCCGCAGGATTGAACCTTTCCTATAATCCGGGAATGCCTATATGTTGGATGCGGACTGCGTTGAGTCCATCCTCGTACGCGAGCAGTTTGCCTTCCTTGCGCATCAAACGGAAGGCCAGGGCATAGGAGAGGACGCGGATGGGATAATCCCGCGGCAGTTGCTGCAGATAGGGCTGGATGGTGACAAAGTCGGTGGCGCCGTACTGCTGCATGATAAAGCGGAGACCGCCGTTTTTTGGTCCTATGTTATAGGCAAGCAGACCGAGAAAGAGGTCCTTCTTCATCTGGTTGAGATAATAGGTGAGGGTGGCGGCGGCGATGAAACCGTTATGGCGCTGGTCCGCGATTAACGGCGTGCTGATGTCCAGATGTTTGCCCGCATCGCGCAGCACGGCTTCCGGTACCTGGGTGATCTGGAAGAGACCTCGGCCACCGTCTTTGCTGTCCCGTGGCAGGAAGGACGATTCGGCGGCGGCGATACCGTGGAGCAGATCAGGGTCGAGGTCAAAGGCGGCAGCGGCGGCATCGATGTCGTGGCTATAGGTCTGGGCGCGGTTGATCATCTGCTGCAACGGCCCGGCCTCGTAGCGACGGTAGGCCGCGAAGACCTGATGGCCAAGGGTCACCCGGCCTGCTTCCTCCTTGCCGCCGACCAGGGTGCGGAAATGGGCAAACGACGAGAAAAACTGGCCTTGAAGGATCAAGCCGCCGACCACCAGAGCCAGCGCCAGCGCCAGCGCCGAGGGCAGCAGCGGTGATTTGCTCTGCAGCCATTTGCGTAGGCGCAACCAGCCGCTCAGCAGCAGGGCCGCCGTGACAATCAGGCCCATGACCCCCAGGGCAAACGGCAGCAGGCTGGTCAGAAATCGGGTTCCTGAAAATATATTGGCCGCATAGCCCAGCAGCGCCACGATTCCGATAATCGCACTGATCGCCAGGCCTGCGATTTCAAGACCGGTCAGCAGCAGCATTCGGCGGGTGGAAACCTGGTTTTTTTTCTTACGTGGTTTGCGTTTCGTCCTGGTTGTTGCCGCAGATCGTGGTTTAGCTTTGGCCGGGGATTTCGGCTTGGCCGCAGGGGGCGGATTTGCTTGAGGAGATGTGGGCAGTGCAGCTGGTTTCTTCATTGTAAAAATTGTCTGTTTGTTCTAACCGTTGAGTACTCGGGGGGGGGGATGTGGCGATAGATTCCTTCAAGAAGGAAAAGGGTTCTGCAACCGTAGTCCTTTCCCTTGAAAAGACCACTTTTCACTATCCCCTGTCAATCAATACCCTAAGGAGGAAGAGAATGGAACTGTTTGAAGTCAACCGGCAAACCTGCAACCAGGATGGCATCTGTGCTGCCGTCTGCCCCATGGGCATCATTGCCTTTGCCAAGGGCACCGTCCCTGTCCCTGTTCCGGGCGCTGAAGAGCTCTGTATCCGTTGCGGTCATTGTGTCGCGGTCTGCCCGACCGGCAGCCTCAGCCATCGGGATATGCCGGTGGAACAGTGCCCGCCGGTGCAGCCTGCGTTTCGTCTCTCCACCGAGCAGAGCGAGCATTTTTTGCGGGATAGGCGCTCCATCCGGGTCTACAAGGAGAAACCAGTGGAGCGGGACAAACTAGCCCGCTTGATCGAAATCGGCCGCTATGCCCCCTCGGGCCATAATTCCCAGGCCGCGCAGTGGCTGGTTCTCGGCGATCGGGAGGAGTTGCGGCGGTTGTCGGGCATCGTGATCGACTGGATGCGTTGGATGCTTGCCCATATGCCGGAGGTGGCACTTTCCCTGCACATCGATCGCACCCTGGAACGCTGGGGGGAAGGCAGTGATGTCATTCTTCGCGGCGCGCCCACTGTGATTGTCGCCCATGCCGAAAAGGACAACCGCATGGCTCCTTCAACCTGTACGCTCGCCCTGAGCTACCTCGAGCTGGCGGCTTCGGGCCTGGGGCTCGGCTGTTGTTGGGCCGGGTATTTCAATGCCGCAGCCACTACTTTCCCGCCGATGTGGGAGGCCCTGGCGCTACCGGCTGGGCACCAGAGCTTCGGTGCCATGATGGTCGGCTATCCCAAATTCAGCTATCACCGCCTGCCGACGCGCACCACTCCGAACATCACCTGGCGTATTTGATAATAACTCACTGAATTAAAACCAATAAATTACTACTTTTCTAAAAGCGTCATTGCTTTACTCCAAGGGAGTTCTGAATTCTGTTGACAGGGCTGCCGGGTTTTATATATATACTTTTATATATGCAGAGGGGGAATATAGATGTCCATTAAGCACGCACTTCTCGGAATTCTTGCGGAGAAGGACCTGCATGGCTATGACCTGAAGGCCCGCTTCGATGTCAAGGTCGGGGAGTTCTGGAGCCTGAACTACGGGCAGATCTATACCACCTTGGATCGTCTCGAAAAGCAAGGTCTGGTGACCCATGACCGGCAGGCTCAGGAGAAACGGCCCGACCGGAAGATTTTCAGCATCACAGCGGAAGGCCGGAATGAGCTGGCGCAGTGGCTGACCGCCCCGGTTGCCAAGGTGCGGGCGCTCCGGGATGAATTTTTCGTCAAGCTCGTCTTCATGGACAAGGACCATCCGGCCGCGATTCTGGCGCTCATTGACAAGCAGAAGGTGCTCCATCTGCGGCATATGAACCGCCTCACCCAGCGGAAGATCGCCCTGAAAACCGAACCGGATCCAGGCGATGCCCTGACCACGGAACTCCTCCTCGATGCGGGGTTGTTCCACGCCGAGGCGGATATCAAATGGTTGACGCTCTGTGAGGCGAAGATGAAGGCGGGCCGCGACAACAAGGAATAACCTGCCGGCTTTGGGTAAGCCGTACGGTATGCTTTTAAACAATCACTATTAAATTTAGAGGGTGCAAATGGACATCAGGCAGGTTGCCAATAAGAGCAAATATGATCTTGCAGCTTCAAGCTATGATGTCATTGCTTTCCTTATGAGCTTGGGGCAAGCATCCAGACTCTATTCCGAGGTGTCAAAGAACCTTGATATCCCGCAAGGGGGAACAATTGTTGAATTGGGCTGTGGTCCTGCCTCGGTAGTGCCCAGCCTGCTGAAAACAATTGATGAATCAACAAAGATTATAGGTGTCGATTTCTCAAGCCAAATGATCGACATAGCCAATCGGAAAAAAGAAACAAACGGCTAGGAAAACGTAGAATTTGCATGCATGGACATGTATGAATTTTTCCCGGAACAACAAGTTGACGCTGTTGTGTTTTTCCTCGCTCTGACTGCGATGCCTGATTACAAAAAGGCTTTAGATAAAGCCCTCTCTATCCTGAAACCAGGTGGGCAATTGTTGGTTATTGATTCGATCCCTCTGTATTCAAAATGGTACCATCCCCTGGCAAACGCATACATGTATTTGAAGTCAATTGTGGTAGGTGCTAAGCCCGTTGCAGAAATTTTTCATTATATTGAAGAAAGAATGACCCAAATCGAAAAAGAAGAAATGGTTTTTGGTGTCTACACTTTAATCAAAGCCCGGGTTCAACAATAAGAAAAATGATTACCATTAATCTTCAGCCAGAGACCCGTTTGACGGCACGAGATCTCTCCCTGAGTTCGAGATGACATCCGAGGGTGTCATTTCGACGAGCGCAGCGAGGAGAAATCTCCTGTATTTTAAATAGGATACCAGTCAGTAAAA
This sequence comes from Desulfobulbales bacterium, assembly GCA_038205495.1. GTDB lineage: Bacteria > Desulfobacterota > Desulfobulbia > Desulfobulbales > Desulfobulbaceae > Desulfobulbus. The sequence goes on along the minus strand of JBBRBT010000010.1, from coordinate 74,098 downwards.
TAATCGGATGAATTTGGATGGTAATCAAAATAAGCAATCAAGGCATAATCAAGTCAATACACCTGACCGAAAGAGCCGCTTTTTAAGAGGTGAAAGATTCCTCGGCCGGCAGGTTATTTCACCGGTATCCGATGGGTAAAGGGAGGAGACAGCGATGATCGAACTGAGACGGGCGAGCAGGAAATACCAACAGGGGGCGCGGGAGGTGTATGCCCTGCGACAGGTCAACCTCATGATCAACCGGGGGGAGTTCCTGAGCATCATGGGGCCGAGCGGTTCGGGCAAGAGCACCCTGCTGCATCTGATGGGCGGTCTGGACCAGCCGAGCGAAGGCGAGGTCTTCCTCGACAGCAAGCCGCTGCACGGCATCACCGACAACGAGCTCACCCTGCTGCGGCGCCGGCGTGTCGGCTACGTCTTTCAGTTTTTCAACCTGCTGCCGCTCCTGACCGCCGCTGAAAACGTCGGTCTGCCGCTGCTGCTCGAAGGTCTGCCTTTCTCCCAGGTGAAATCTAAGGCCGAAGCCCTGTTGCAGCAGGTCGGCCTCTCGGAGCGGACCGAGCACCGGCCGGATCAGTTGTCGGGCGGCGAGATGCAGCGGGTGGCCATCGCCCGGGCCTTGATCGCCAACCCCGCCGTGCTCCTGGCCGACGAACCCACCGGCAACCTCGATTCCCACACCAGCGAAGAGATCTTTCTCCTCCTCAAGGCCCTCAATGATCAGGGCCAGACCATCGTCATGGTGACCCATGACCCTAAGGCCGCCGCCTACGGCAACCGCATCCTTACCCTCAAGGACGGCGCCCCGGTCCAAGATATCGCCATCGGGGAGCCGGTCGCATGAACCTGATCAATCTGTTGCGGCATATCAGCCTCAAACATGTCAGGCTCCAAAAGGCCCAACTGCTGATCGCGGTGGTCGGCATCGGCCTGGGCGTGGCGGCGATGGTCGCCATCGACATCGTCAATGTCAGCGTGCTCCGCTCGTTTGCCGAATCCATCGATCAGATCACCGGTCGGGCCGCCCTGGAAATCAGCGGCGCGGAATCGGGCTTTCCGGAAGCCCTGCTGGAAAGGGTGCAGGAGGTGCCGGGGGTCGAGTACGCAGTGCCGGTGATCGAGACCAACGCCAATCTCGCCGATGGGAGCAAGCGCGCCGTTATGATCCTCGGGGTCGATGTGCTCCAGGATCACCAGATCCGCAATTACAGCCTGACCGACGAGGCCGCCGATATCCCGGATCCGCTCCTCTTCCTGGCGAAGAAGGATTCTATCCTCCTCTCCAAGGCCATGGCCAAACAGGAAAAGATCGCCATCGACCAGGAGATCCGGCTGCAGACCGTGGAGGGGATCAAGACCTTCAAGGTGCGCGGCCTGCTCAACCCCGAAGGTCCGGCCCGGGTGGCGGGCGGCGATATCGCGATCATGGATGTCTATGCGGCGCAGCTGGCCTTTGGCAAGGAAGGCCGCATCGACCGGATCGATGTCAGCTTTCTGCCCGGCGGAAAGCTCGACACCATGAAGGCGCGCATCCAACAGGTGCTGCCGTCGGGCTATACTGTCGATACCCCGGCCGGCAGGACCCGGCAGGTCGAGATCCTGCTCGAGCGTTTCCAGAAGAACATGGCCTTTACCAGCACCATGGTCATGTTTGTCGGCATGTATCTGATCTACAACATTATCTCGATCTCGGTGGTGCAGCGCCGCAAGGAGATCGGCATCCTCCGGGCCATCGGAGCCCGGCGAAGCGAGATCATCACCCTGTTCTTCGCCGAGACCTGCGTGGTTGCTGCCCTCGGCTCCCTGCTCGGTATCGGGCTCGGACTGGCCTTCGCCAAGCTGACCGTCGGTTTTGTCGCCCAGTACATCACCGATGTCTATCTACAGACCTCAGTCACCTCGCTGACCTTCTCCTCGGGAATGTTCTTCCGTGATGCCGCTCTCGGCATCCTTGCCAGTCTGCTGGCCGCTGCTTCTCCGGTCCTCTCCAGCGTCCGCTTTACCCCGCTCGCTGCCATCCGCGCCCAGTCCTCCGGCGGCGACGGCTTCATCCTAAGTCGAAACATCAAGCTGGCCTCGGCCCTTCTGCTTGCTCTGTCTCTTGGTCTGTTCGCCGCCTACAGGGCCGCTGGCCCCGGTTCGGATTTCCGGAGCTCAACGGTGACGGTCGCCTCGGCCATCTTCCTGATCGTCGGCATCTCCCTGCTGACCCCGGCCATTCTTCAGGGGACCATGCTGTTGTTTCATCGATTCCTCTCGCCCTGGCTCGGCGTGGCTGGCCGGCTGGCCGGGATCAATCTCCAGAAGAATATCGGGCGCAACGGGGTGGCGGTTGGTGCCATCTTCTTCAGCATCAGCCTCTATGTCTGCTCGGCCAGCGCCATGCACAGCCTGAACGTCTCGATGTTCGACTGGATCGATTCCATCATCCGGGCGGACCTCCTGATCAGTTCCGGCTCCCCGCTGGCGGCTGGCGGCGCGCATAGCATCCCGATGCCGGAGAGCCTGGCCGGCGAGCTCGAAAAAATTCCGGGTGTGCGGATGGTGGAACCCTTTCGCAAGGGCTACCTGACCTATGAGAACAAGAAGATCCTCTTGGAGATTTTCGATGTGGCCCTGCGCATGGAGTACTGCCCCGGCATGTTCGCCGAGGGCAACCGCGAGGAGGTTATCCGGCAGGTGCCGGGGCAGGATACCATCTTTATCAACGAGGGCTTCGCCACCCAATACAACCTCCACCCCGGCGATTCTGTTGTCCTGCCGACCCCCGGCGGGCCGGTGCGTTTCGGGGTTGCGGCCATCGCCGTCAGTTACTCCTCCGATGCGGGCGTGGTGTGGATGGATGTCCATACCTACCGTCGCCACTGGCAGGATACCCTGGTCGATACCTACGAGGTGCTGGTCAAAGAGAAAAGCGAGATTCCGCGGGTGCGGCAGGCGATCCTCGACCGCCTGGGCCAGGAGCGGCACCTCTTTGTCCTCCCGGCCCTGGAATTCAGAAACGAGATCAAGAAACTCCTGGCAAACACCTCGGTCCTCTTCCAGGCGGTGAATATTCTGGTCCTGCTCATTGCCGGTTTCGGCATCGTCATCACCCTCCTGGCCTCGGTGCTGGAGCGTACTCGCGAGATCGGCGTCCTCCGGGCCATAGGCATGAAGAAAAACCAGGTCGCCGGGGTGGTGATCCTCGAATCGGCCCTGATCGGCACCCTGGGCGGGCTGCTCGGCTCGGCCACCGGCCTGTTGCTCGGCTGGATCGCGGTGGAAGGATTTTTCCGCCTCGATTACGGGGCCAGTATTGTCTATCATGTCGATTTTTCAGCCATTGCCTGGGCCATCCTGCTGTCAACGGGACTGGCGGCCCTGGCCGGTTTTTACCCGGCGCGGCGGGCGGCGGGCATCAATATCGTGGAGGCCCTGACCTATGAATAGATTGATGCGCGCAGGCTTGTATCTGCTCCTGGTGATGACCCTGTTACCCCTGACGTGCGCCTCGGCTATGACCGGCCGGGAGGTCTATGAAAAGGTTCACGAACTGCGGCAGCGGGCCCTTGATCGCCGGGTCGAGGGAACTCTGGTCCTGTTCGACAAGGGCGGCACCACCCGCAGCCGCAGCCTGATCGAATACAGCAAGAAGGCGGATCCCGAGGCCTACAAGGTCCTGGTGGTCTTCCAGACCCCGCCGGATTTGAAGGATGTCGGCTTTCTCGTCCACGCCCGGACTTTCTCGGATCGGGATCTCTGGGCCTATTTTCCGGAATTCAAGCGCATCCGGCGGATCCCGACCACCTCGCAGGACGACGCCTTCTTCGGCACCGACTTCTCCTATGACGATTTCGGCGGTCCGCCTAACCTCGACGACTACAGCTTCAGCATTCAGGGCGAGGAGGTTGTGGACGGCAAACCCTGCTATGTGGTGGAAGTGACCCCCAAAGTCCACCGCAAGTACACCCGCTTTGTCGCCTGGGTGGCCAAGGACCTCTGGGTCCACCTCAAGATCGCCTACTACCGGGACAAGGAACTCTACCGGAGCGGCCGGTTCATGGAGGTGCGCATGGTCGACGACATCGCGACCGCTCACAAGGTACGCATGGAAAACAATGCCACCGGCCATGCGACCGAACTCACCGTCGACGCGATCCAGTACCACACCCGTTTTCCCGACGATCTCTTCAGTCAGCGGTCCCTAGAACGAGCCGGAAAATGAAAAGTGGGGTTTGGGCCCTGTTGTTCCTGCTGATTGTTTTCGCTGGTTTCGCCCAGAGTGACGAGACGGTTACCACCAGCGGCCGGGTCAGTGGGCGCGGTGTTGCCAGCCTTGATCCTGCTGGCGTTGACGAGGATCCGTCCCTGATCGGCCGGTTGGAGGTCGATGCCCGGCCGGCCGCCTGGCGTCTGCACTCGCTGGCTGAGGCGGGCTGGGACGGCGCTGTCCGGGATCAGGAGAGTGACCAACTGGTCTTTAAGAATTTTACCCACGTCTATCAGGACCATTCCCCCTTTGTCGATTTTAAGGAACTCTATCTGCAGCGGGGGACTGCGGAGATGGACTTCCGGATCGGGATTCAGCGCTTTGCCTGGGGTCGGCTTGATGAGTATCCTGTCAACGACCTGCTCAATCCCTGGGAGTACAACCGTTTCCTGGTCAAACCCCTGGAGGAGCGAAAGATCGGGGTGCCCTCGGTGTCGATTGAGAGCACCAGAACCGATTGGACCACGCAGTTGGTCTGGGTTCCCTGGTTTGTGCCCTACCGCCTTGCCGACCCCGATGCGCGGTGGTCGGTTGTGCCCACCGCAGGTTTTAGCCCCGAGGCGGAGGTCATCGCCACGGAGCCGGAGCTCCCGGCCCGGACCCTTGGCAGCGGTTCTTTCGGTGCTCGTCTCCAGCACTCGGATCAAATCGACTGGGCGCTCAATTTTTTCCATGGCTATGACCCACGTCCGGTCTTTCAAACCACGACCCTGACCGTCACCCAAACAGACGACCGGATGCTCGTCGATCCGGGACTGGTTCCTTCTTTTCACAAGATCACCACCCTCGGGGCAGACGGGGCAGCCATCCTGGGCGACTTAAGCCTGCGGGCCGAGGCCGCCTATACCTTGGGCCGGACTTTCAACGTGCGGCAGGAACTCTGGGGCTACCCGGCTGTGCTCACGTCGGGCGTCTTTCCCCTGAATCCGGTGGAGGTTGAACGGGACACCCTCGATTATGGGATCGGCGCCGATTACCGGTTGATCGAAGACTGGCTCTTGACCCTCCAAGTGCAGCAGACCGAGATCTTTAATCGACCCAATACCCTCTATGACCGGGAACGGGAAACCCTGTTTTGGGTCAATCTCAAGGTCTACTGGCTCAATCAGCGCTTGGAGACCAACCTGAATGTAGCCTGCAATCCCGAACATGGTGCGACCATGGTCAGGCCGAGCGTCTCGTATACCTTGTCCGATACATGGAAGGTCAGTGTCAACGGTCTGCTGTTGGATGGCCCGCCGCAGTCGATTTTTGGCAGATACGCCGCCAACGATCAGGTGGAGATGATGGTGACCAAAACCTGGTAATGAGGGGGGCAACGCCTCTTTACCGGTTGCGCAACAGCGGCTAATGCTTATAACAAATCGGAAAGACCTGTCTTTTACTTTTCACAATATGAGCATACCCCTTGAAGAGCAAATCCCGGAAAAATAACAAAATTGCTGAAACCATTGCCTGGCATACCCTGACGCCGGACCGTGTTTTTGCCGCCCTCCAGAGTGGCGAAGCCGGACTTGCCCCGGATCAGGTTCGGGAACGGCTGCAAGCCTATGGACCCAACCAGATCAAAGCAAAGCAAAAGGAGGGGGTGCTCCAGCTGCTGTGGCGGCAGATCAACAATTCTCTGATCTGGGTCCTGCTCGGTTCCGGGGTCCTGGCGGTTGTGCTGGGAAAGATGACCGATGGCTTGGTGGTGCTCTCGGTGGTCCTGGTCAACGCGGTCATCGGTTTTATTCAGGAGTTCAAGGCAGGCCGAGCCATTGAGGCCCTCTCCCAGATGGTGCCGCAGAATGCCACGGTCATGCGGGAGGGGAAAAGCCTGACGGTTGCCGCTGTCGAACTCGTGCCCGGCGATGTGGTGCAATTGGCTGCGGGCGACAGCGTTCCGGCGGATATGCGGCTCCTTGCCCTGAAGAATCTGCAGGTGGAGGAAGCTGCCCTGACCGGCGAATCCATGCCGGTTCAGAAAGCGACTGCCTCGGTTGATGCGGCAGCCGTGCTCGGTGATCGGACCTGCATGGTCTACAGCGGCACCCTGGTCACCTCGGGTACGGCCACGGCAATAGTCACTGGCACCGGCATGCACACCGAACTGGGGCGCATCTCCGACATGCTGGAGAGCACTGTCAATCTTGACACTCCGCTCACCAAAAAATTGGCCGAGGTCAGCACATACATCACCCTTGGCGTCATCCTCATCTCCGGGGTCATCCTCACCGTTGGTATCAAGCGGGCCTTGGATCAAGCTATCCCCCTGGGCCTTGCCCTGAAAGAAACGCTTATTTTTGCTATCGCCCTGGCCGTCGGGGCTGTCCCTGAAGGTTTGCCGGCGGTGGTAACGATCGCGCTTGCCATTGGGGTGCAGCGGATGGCGCGCAGGAACGCCATCATCCGTAAACTGCCGGCGGTCGAGACCCTGGGGAGCACCACCGTGATTTGTTCTGACAAAACCGGCACCCTGACCTGCAACGAAATGACTGTCACCGAAGTTCTGACCGAACAGGGATCATACCAGTTCGGTGGTATTGGCTACAATCCGGTCGGCAGTCTCACCCGCGATGGCCAGATCGTGGCACACCTGCCCGATGATCTGCGCGAACTGCTGGTCAAAGCGGTTCTCTGTAACGACGCCACCCTTTACCAGGAAGGTGCGGGTTGGAGTATTACCGGCGATCCGACCGAGGCCGCGCTGCTGGTTGCCGCCGCTAAGTCCGGCATCCTGGCGGATACTGTACATACCCAATATCCGCGGCTCGACGCCATTCCCTTTGCCTCGGAAAACCAGTACATGGCAACCCTGCACGGCGGCGAGGAGCAAACCGTGGTGATCAAGGGTGCGCCCGAGATCGTGCTCAAACGCTGCCGGGGCGGGGCCGGGGAGGAAGATTCGTCTTGGCAGCAGCGGATCATGGCGGAGGTGAACCGCATGGGCACCAGGGGGATGCGGGTGCTGGCGATTGCCGGTAAGCCTTTGGAGGCCACGGCCCTTGCGGAGCTGCTGCCGGAAGGGGTGGAGCAGGGATTCGTCTTTCTCGGACTGGTTGGCATGATCGACCCGCCGCGCACAGAGGCGATCGAAGCGATTGATGCCTGCCATCGAGCCGGGATTGTGGTGAAAATGATTACCGGTGACCATAGCGCCACGGCGCTGGCCATCGGGACGGATCTCAACCTGGTGGGTACGGGTGGGGTCGTCACCGGCGCGGAGCTGGCGGCCATGGACGACAGGATTCTGCAACAGACGGTGCAGGCCACCAACATCTTTGCCCGGGTGGCCCCGGAGCACAAGCTGCGCCTGGTCAATGCCCTGCAGCGGGATAACCATATCGTTGCCATGACCGGCGATGGCGTTAACGACGCCCCCTCGCTCAAACAGGCGAATATCGGCGTGGCCATGGGGATCACCGGCACGGCGGTGTCCAAGGAATCGGCCGATATCGTTCTCGCGGATGACAATTTCGTCAGCATCAGCGCTGCGGTGGAGGAAGGGCGGCGAGTGTATGACAACCTGCTCAAGTCGCTGGCTTTTTTGCTGCCGACCAATCTGGGACTGGCCCTGATCTTGATCTACGCCATCATGTTCTTTCCCTTTGATCCGGTGAGCAAGGTCCTGTTGCTGCCCATGCTGCCGACCCAACTGCTCTGGATCAACCTGGTCGCGGCTGTGACCCTGGCCCTGCCACTGGCCTTTGAGGTCAAAGAACCCGATATCATGCGGCGGCCGCCCCGCAAACCTTCAGCGCCGTTGTTCAACAGCTTTGTCGTGTTCCGGGTGGTTGTGGTCTCGATCCTGATGACCGCCGGAACACTGCTCCTCTTTAATCGGGAATATCGGAACGCCATGAGCGAAGGCGTCTTTGAACCACTCGCCCTGGCCAAGGCGCAGACCATGGCTGTGACCTTTGTCATCCTCTTCCAGATCTTTTACATGATCCACTGCCGGTCACTCAAAGATACACTTTTGAAGATCGGCTTTTTCAGCAATCCTACCGTCTTCTGGGGCATTGGGGTCACCCTAGCCCTGCAGGCCCTGTTTGTCTACCTGCCGCTGATGCAACAGGTCTTCCGGACAGCATCCCTCACGCTCCAGGATCTCGCCCTGACCCTTGCCGCCGCTTTTGTTATTTTCCCGGTAGTGACCCTGGAGAAATGGGTCCGCTCGCTGGTCAGGAAGAGGCAGGCCAACCGCTCGTAGAAGCCCCTTGCTGTAAGACTCCCTCGTTCAAGCCGCTGTCCCTTTCCTGCCCTTTGCAGGGGGTGCATTCGTTCAACTCCCGCTCTGCCTTTTTTGTACAGAATTATCCTCAGGGAGTGCAAACCCGAGGTGTCGATCAGTACCGACCCGTAGATTCTCAGATCGTTGCCACTAAACACATCGGAGGCAAGGGTTTCTGTTTTGCCAATCTGTGCCCCTCCTAAAATGACTCTTTTGTATATCCAAAAAAATCACCTATACTCCTTGCTGAGCATTGACCAAAAGAACAACGAGAGGGGCCAAGAATGATCCTTTCTGCATGCAATATCCGCTTTATGTAAAAAAACCGGTTGATTGGTGCTTGCTCTCTACGGGAATTCTACAGAAACACCTCCTTCATACTCGATACATGATAACACGATGAAAGACAGCGGGTTACGACTTGACCAATTGATACCTTGCCATGAGTTGCAATCGGCTATGCAACGATTTTGTGCCTCTATCGCCATGGGTGGTATCCTGGTTGATCCGATGGGGAAAATAATACTCCAGGTGGAGCGGAACGGTTTCTGTGAGAATTTCTCCAGAATGGCTCCACCCTTTCTGAAAGCTGGTGTTGCGGGAGAGGACGTTTCAACAGGACGACTCGGAAATAATGAAAAATCTGCAGTGGATACCTGCGACACTGGCTTGAGCCGCGCCTCCGCACCCATCAGGGTTGAAGGGAGGCAGGTTGCGACTCTTGTTGTCGGTCATTTTTTGAGCAAAGCTCCGGATCGGGAGGGGGGAAAATCGGCAGCCGCACCCAAGGGGCTTCCAGAAACAGATGATTTGAACGCTCGTGTGCCCTGGTCCGTTCTCTCGAAAAACGAAATACAGCTGACTCGCAACCATGTAGAGCTTTTCTCGGAATTATTGGGTGAAAGAGGCAGGAATGCTCTGCAGGAGAAACGAGCAAGTCAAAAGCTTGAAAAAAGTGAGGATCGATATCAGAGCCTGATCAATTCGTTACCCCAGATTGTCTATGAGATTGATTTGAATGGAAAGTTGACCTTTGCCAACCAAACTGCGTATGAAAGTTTTGGCTATACTCGGGAAGAAGTAGCCCGGACAGATGACTTTTTATCCTTGATCTCTGTGGAGGGGCAAGAACGAGATGTTGCTCACCAACGTTTACGCCGCGTCATCGCCGGAGAGATAATAGATCCCATAGAATATTCTTTCAGACGTAAAGATGCGAGTTGTTTTTCAGCGCTTGTCTTTTCCAGGCCCATGTATTTGAGGGGGAAAGTGCTGGGTGTAAGCGGCATTATTATTGATATCACCGAACGGAAAAAAATGGAGGAGAGTCTCCAGCAAAATGAAGCAATGCTCCAGAGTCTGTTCCGAGCTGCTCCTGTCGGTTTGGCCATTATCAGAAATCGTATTCTTTATGCCCTCAACGAAGAACTCTGTGCGATCCTTGGATATGAGGCCGCAGACCTTCTCTATCAGTCACCGCGTCATCTCTATGAGAGTGATGAAGAATATAGCAGGGTCGGCGTAGCTCTTTATCAATCGTTGTCGGGTCAGCGGAAGAGTTATGTGGAAACTCGGTTTTGTCGCCGCGATGGATCTTTACGCGATGTCTCCTTGTTTGCGGCACCTTTGGATCCCAACGACCCCAGCGCAGGAGCGGCCGTAGCGGCTCAGGACATTACCGAACAGAAGAGGGCGGAAAACGCGCTCCGCCGGAGTGAGGAACGTTTCTCTTTTGCAATCAACGCCTCTTCCGATGCCGTTTGGGAGATGAATCCACTAGCCCAGACGCTCGAATACAGCGCCCGATGGTACGAAATGCTGGGGTATTCGGACCAGGAATTTCCCATGACGTTTGAGCGATGGAGGCGCATGTGCCATCCTGCTGATTTTCTTGGCACCCAAAAAATGCTGCAGCGCGTGTATGCCTCCCTCTCCAACACTGGATATACCTCTGAATTCCGCTTGCGCCACCGCGATGGGACCTGGGTGTGGATCCTGAGCCGTGGCAAAGTGATGCGGCGCGACCTGGCGGGGTTCCCCTTGTTAGTTGTTGGCACCAACACCAACATTTCCAAACGAAAGCTCGCTGAAGAAGCTCTAAAGGTGAGCGAGGAGCGCTACAGAACGCTGTTTGAAGCAGCAAGTATCAGTATCGTAATTATTAAGAATGATGCTGTTATTGATTGTAACCAAAAGACGTTGGAGATGTTCCGCTGTACGCGGCAAGCCATCATCGGCCAAGCACCCTCTACATTGTTTGTTGGTCAGCAGCCCGATGGTCAATCTTCCGAGGTCCCAAGAGGATTTTCCGAGGTTGCGCAGGGACCGATTGGGCAGCTGGAAGGGCTTCAATCCCGGTTTGATGGAACCCACTTTTATGCCGAGGTGAACCTCAGCACTTTTGAGCTCTCGGGTGAGTTGTATGCCCAGATGAGAATCCGTGATGTCACCACACGGAAAAATTCCGAAAAATTCCTCAGAGAAAGCGAGTTTCGTTTCCGCTCCTTTTACAATACCAACCCCGAGGGCATTATCCTCGTTGACTTTCAAGGGTTTGTTCTGGATGCCAATAAAGCATTTTTACAAGAAAGCGGCTTTTCGCTCACCGAGGTTACGCACAGACATTTCAAAGAATTAGTCCCGCAAGCGCATCATCCTCTCCTGCAAAAAGCTATAGCATCCCTCCAATCGGGAATCTCACAAAGCGAGCCGTTGGAAGTCTCGTACTTCACCAAACAGGGCGTCCTGACACCCGTTGTCATCAAGGGTTGGGTCGTTACAGATGAAAAAAGCAGTCCTCTCTATCTGGGTATTTTCATCCGCGACCTGACTAAAGAGAAAACACTGGCAGTGAAAAATGTGTCCTTGGAAATGCAAGTGATGCAGGCCCAAAAGAATGAGGCTATCGGCACCCTTGCTGGCGGTATTGCCCATGATTTTAACAATATTCTTGGCGGTATTTCGGGTTTTTCTCAACTCGCCTTACTCCAGGAGCCCTCAACCCTGGGCGACAAGGAGCGCGGATATATCCAGCGGGTCCTTGAGGCCAGCGCCCGAGCCAAGGCCCTTGTGCAGCAGATTCTTCGTTTCAGCAGGCACAATAATATTGAGATGAAGTCGATCAATCTCACCCCGGTGATCAAGGAATCCATCCATCTTTTGCGCTCGACTCTGCCAACGTCCATTGAGATCAAGCAGCAGGTGGATATTGAGGATGATTGTATAGTCGGAGATTCCACCCAGATTCATCAGGTGGTCATGAACTTGGGTACGAATGCGTACCACGCCATGCGTGAAACCGGCGGGCGACTCACCGTTTCTCTGGAAAGAGCGATCCTGGCCGCGCCAAAAGAGTTCATGACCATGAAGATACCGCCTGGCGAATATCTCAAGTTGCGGGTCATGGATACGGGGACGGGAATGCCGCCTTCCGTGCTGCAACGGATTTTCGAACCCTATTTCACCACCAAAAAAGTCAATGAAGGTACCGGGTTGGGGATGGCGGTCACCCTGGGGATTATCAAGAGCCACAAAGGGCTCATTGAGATCCAAACCGCTGTGGGGCAGGGGACGAGCTTTGATGTCTTTCTACCGCTCACGCAGATTGAGCCGACCGACAGTGAACAGGATGCCGAAACCTTGCCTCGTGGTCGAGGCGAACGGGTGCTTATTGTCGATGATGAAGTATTTTTTTTGGAGGTGGTTGAAGAAAGTCTCAGATTGCTCGGGTACCAGGTACGCTCAAGCCAAAGCAGTCTGAAAACTCTTGAAACCTTCATGGGGGACCCCGAAGGCTACGATCTGCTGATCACGGACCAATCGATGCCGGAGATGACCGGCGCGCAACTTGCCCAAGAGATCCGCAAAATCAGCAGTACGCTTCCGATCATCCTCTGCACGGGCTACAGTGAAACCGTGACCGAACAGTCGGCCAGTTATTACGGTATCACCAGTTTCCTCATGAAACCCGTCAATGTGCATGACCTCGCTAAAACAGTCCATGAGGTTTTGCTGCAAGGGAAAGCAGACTCACCCGCCTGAAAAATCCGACAGACTCGGCGCGGGCCTCCCGAAGTAGTATCCTTGGGCCAGATCAAACCCTATCTGGCGGCAGACTGTCGCTTCTTCCCCGGTTTCAATACCTTCCGCCAGGGCAAGGACGCCGAGATCCTTGGTCATGCCGACCAGGGCCGCAACCATGCGCAATGAGGCCGGAGAGCGCAGGTGGATATTGTGCACCAGAGAGATGTCGAATTTTAAGATATCTGGAGGGGCATCCATCAACTCCAGCAGGCGGGATTGGCCCGCACCGAAATCGTCGTAGACCAGTTTAATGTTCAAACCCTTCAGCACGCCCTTGAGTTCATGGATAGTCTCGATATTGGTGATCGCATGTTCGTTGATCTCCATGGCCAGGTCGAGGTGGGGCGCCATGCACCGAAGTGTCTCCAGCGACCGTCCCAGGCCGCTCAGGTTCATTTCATTGGGAACCGTATTGAAAAAGATCAGTCCCTTGGATACGGATTCCCCGATATGCGCGATTCCCAAATCCCTGAACAGCAGGCTCAGTTCAATATCGCGGTTCAGCTGCTTGGCGATATGGAAAAGTTGCGGAATATCAGTGGGAACACCTTCGTAGGCAACTCTTCCCAGTAACTCGAAGCCGATGATGCTGTTATCCCCGAGGCTGACGATCGGCTGAAAATAGGGAATGACCGCCTTGGTGGCGATCAATTGGTCCAGGCGCTCCACATAGGGATTGACGATGACCGTGCGGTCACTGTACTCCTCGACGGAATCGACCTGTCCCAGCTGGAATTCAAAGTCCGCGAAATGGACCACGTCGCCTAGCTTGAGCGGTTGTTCCCCGGTAAGGCGACGGAAATTGACGAAGGTACCGTTGGTGCTGTCACAATCTTTGATCCAGATTCCCGTGTCGCTGAGCCGAATTTCGGCGTGCAGTCTGGAGATACTCTCAGAAGACAAGAGCAAGGCACAGTCGTTTTTTCTGCCGATGCGGAAGGGGTTGGTGGTGATGGGGGTGACCCAGGGTTCGCCATGCGCGCCTTTTGCTTCTAATTGCCATTTTCCGAGGAGTGTGTCAGGCATGATTGAACCGGGATTGTACGTTATGTTGCATGGTTGCTGATTTTCTTTGTCGTCGTATCCGTTGCCTTGTCACCATGCGGTTCCTCGTAGGCGGGATACGGAGTGATGGTGGGGGCGGCGGCGTGGGGTGGGGGCTGCACAAGGATTGTTGTCGGGGGCCGCGATGCCGCAATGGCCTGAACGCCGGCGCCTCTCCAATCGAAACAACCCTTCCCGGGGCCGACAGCCGCAAGGGGCAGGGGCTTACATGCCCACCGCGAACATGGCGTCGAGATCGTGCCGGGAAAAGGCCTGGAAGGCCAGCATGGTCTCGGTTTTTGTGATGCCCGAAATCGTCAGCATCTTCTTGGTGACCAGGTCGGCCAGATCCTCATTGGTCCGGACCCTGATAATAGCGACGAGATCAAAATTGCCGCTCACCGAATAGACCTCGGAAATGCCTTCAAGTTCTTGGAGTTGTTCGGCGATCTCGTTGATTTTGTTTCTTTCCGCATTGATCAGAATGATTGATGTAACCATGATCCCACCCCACGACTGATGCCCGGTGGCGCCTCCTGAAAAGCTGGAGACCACCGCACTGTCGCTTCTTTTTTCCACTGAACAATGAAGCCAGGCAGACCCCTGGAGATCTGCCTGGCCGTGAAGCTGCCTCGATGCCCTTTACTCGTAGGAGATGCATCCCGCCGGGCAGGAGCCCATCGCATCTTCAATGCAATCCTCGTCGCCGCCTTCTGCCATGAGGACATAGGCCTTGGTCTCATCGATATCGAACCCGAAGATTTCCGGGCATAATTCCACACAGGCCTCGCAGCCTAAACATTCTTCCTGGTCAATAGACACGTGTGCCATAGAGTTGTTCCTTCGTAAGGTTTTAAAAGGTAGTGCCAGCACCGATGTTTTCGGCGGTTGGCGGTTTTCTTGAGAGCCTCAACAGCGGTGTTCCCTGCCTGTGCGGCTTGGAGCCGTTGTTGCCGTAGTGTGTTTCTCTCAAAGTTTTGCGGTTTTCAGATCGATCGTTAACTTATATTCGGAGGCGTCATCCCCCTGTCTGACGGTGAATCCCAGCTTTTTGCCCAAGGCGATCATGTAGAGGTTTTCCGCCAGCACCGTGCCCCAGACCATTTCCATGCCCCGTTCCTGTGCTATTTCAAGGCATTGGAGCAGCAGCTTGGCGCCGATGCCCTTGCCTTGGAAGAGATCACCGATGAGTACTGAAAATTCGCCTTTTTTGCCGTCCGGATCGCCGACAATGTTGGCCACGCCGAGCATCCTTTCCTCGCCTTCTCGATCATCAAGACCAACAAAGGAAATCTCCCGGTCATAGTCGATCTGGGTGAAGCGGGCAAGGATTTCCGGCGAGAGCGATTTTACTACGCTGAAGAAACGGTAATAGATGCTGGTGGGGGTGAGGGTATTGAACAGATCGACAAACATCGGCGCATCCTCGGGCTTGATCGGCCGGATGAACAACGGCATCTGCATGTCGGTGAGGTCGTGGCGTTCGAGATGCTGGGGATAGGGGCTGATCACCAGGTGGAGGTTGGCCGGTCCCTCGGAGCGCGCCAGACGGATTCGGGCATCAACCGCGCAGGGCTGCCCGTCCTTGATGACCACCGGGTTCATGTCCAGCTCGACGATTTCGGGGAAATCGATTACCAGCTGCGACAGGCGGATGAGCAGCTCCTCTAGTTTTTCCAGGTCGGCCGGAGGATGATTGCGGTACCCCTTGAGCAGCGGCAGGATCCGGGTCTCTTCCATCATCCGTCGTGCCAGCAGCCGGTTGAGCGGCGGCAGACCCAGCGCCCGGTCGTTGAGCACCTCGGCAAAGATGCCGCCGGAGCCGAAGAGGAGGACCGGGCCAAAATTGGCGTCGGTCTTGCTGCCGATCAGCAACTCGAAATCGGGGTGGGCAAGGTACGGCTGCAGCGAGACGCCGGTGATCCGGGCTGCGGGATCAAAGGCTTGAGCCCCCTCCATGATCCGGGCAAAGGCCTGGCGCAGGTCGGCTTCGTTGCGCAGGTCGAGCTGCACCCCGCCTGCCTCGGATTTGTGGCTGATATCAGGGGAGACCAGCTTCATGGCCAGCGGCAGTTCCATCTCCGCAGCCATGGCCACTACTTCGTCCACCGAGGTGGCCAGCACGGTTTCGTTGACCGGAATGCCATAGGCGGCCAGGATTTTTTTGCTTTGAATCTCGGAGAGCACCTCGATCTCCTGCTCAAACGATTCGTAAATGGCGCGGAAGACAAAGTCGCGGTCAAAAAAGAGATCGGCGGAGAGTTTGGGCGGCACCTGGGAGAGCAGTTCCAGATTTTTACCGTATTCGACCATGTAGAGAAAGGCGCGCACCGCCCGTTCCGGGGTCTCGTAGGTGGGGATGTTCGCCTGGTTGAGAATGGTGAGGGCCTCGACCATCTGCGTGCCGCCCATCCAGGAGGCAAACACCGGAAACCGTTTGCGCTTCACCAGCTTGGCCAGTGCGGTGGCCACATCTTCAGGCCGGGTCAGGGCCTGGGGCACCATGATCACCAGGACACCGTCGAACTCCTTGCTCGCCAGGCAGATTTCCAGGGTCTGGGTGAACCGCTCGATGGTCGCATCGCCGAGGATGTCGATGGGATTGTTCTGGCTCCAGTGCGGCGGCAGGATCTGGTTGAGCTGGAAGATGGTTTCTTCAGGAATCCGCGCCGGCTCCAGACCGTATTCGGCCAGGGTATCGGCTGCCATGATTCCCGGACCGCCGCCGTTGGTGATGATGGCCAATCGTGAGCCCGAGGGCCGGGGTTGTTTGGCCATCAGCTCGGCGCAGTCGAACAGCCGGGCCAGAGACGGCACCCGGACGATACCGGCGCGTTTGAAGGCGGCATCGTAGACCGCATCCTCCCCGGCCATGGCCCCGGTGTGGGTGGTGGCGGCCCGGGCCCCGGCGCTGCTTTTTCCGGCCTTGAGCACAATGATCGGTTTGATGCGCGAGACCGAACGGGCAGCGCTCATGAATTTGCGGATGTTGGTCAGGTTTTCCATGTAGATGAGGATGGATTTGACTGAGCCGTCGTTGCCGAGATAGTCGATCATATCGCCGAAATCGACATCGAGCATCGAGCCGATACTGACGAAATGGCTGAATCCGGTGTTTTCCTGAACCGCCCGGTCAAGGATGGCGGTGCAGATAGAGCCGCTCTGGGCGACGACCGCCAGGTTGCCCTTGGCGGGCATGCCGGTGGCGAAACTGGCGTTCAGGTGTTTGCCCGGCCGGACGATGCCCAGGCAGTTGGGACCGATGATCCGTAGTCCGGAGCCCTCGGCTGCACCCTGGATCTGTTCTTCGATCAGGTTGCCTTCTTCGCCCTGTTCCCTGCCGCCGGTCGAGATAATAATCACCGCCTTGGTCCCAGCCCGCACGCATTGGCGGACAATTTCCGGGGCCGTGGCAATGGGTGTGGCGATGATGGCCAGATCCGGTGGCGACTCTATCTCGGTGATCGAACCATAGGCCTTGAGCCCCTGGACCATCTCATGATTGGGGTTCACCGGGAATACGGCTCCGGGAAAACCGCCCTGGATCAGGTTGTCGACCAAGGTGAATCCAAAGGATCCCTGCGTGTTGCTGGCGCCGATCACCGCGATGCTTTTCGGGTCAAAGAATTGTTCCATGGATGAGGTCGTCCGTATCAGTTGGAGTTGTTGTTATTTTCAGTGTCTGAAGAAAAGGACGGCCTGCGGTTTCGGGCCATCCGATTCTACCCGTTCACCTACCCTCTCTCTCTCTGATTTACAAGATATTTGCGGAGATAATCAATGCCAAAAATAAGAGCGATCCCCAGCCAGGCCAAACCATAGACCTCGGGCGCCACCGGCCCGGTGTTCAACACCCGTGCCAGCGGCGGCCAGTAGAGCAGGGCCCAGGAAAGGACGATTTGAATGAGGATGCCGACAAAAATAAGTCGGTTTTTGAACAGGCCCATGTCCAGGCCGGATCGATGTTCAAATCGGCGGCCCACCAGGTTGCCGATCTGCATCAACAGGATGGTCGACAGGGTGATGCCGGTGGCGGATTGGTGGAGCGGCGAGGAGGCGTCGAGCGGCGCGCCGTACTGCCAGCCGCCGCTCAGCAGCACATAAAAGAACAGAAAAAGCGACCAAACCCCCTCGATCAGACCGAGAAAACAGTAGCTGCGCAGCATCAGTTGCCGGTTGAGCAGCCCTTGGGAAGGATTGCGCGGCGGCTTGCGCATGACTTCGGGGTCCGAGGCTTCCTGGCCCAGACCCATGGAGGGCACGAGGTCCGTGCCCAGGTCAATGGAGAGGATGTGGATGATGTTGAGCGCCAGCGGCACCGGCAGGACAATATAGAGCAGGTAGGGCAGAATCTCCGGGCCGTTGCTCACCAGCACATAGCTGGTGAATTTTTTCATATTTTCAAACACGGTCCGCCCTTCTTCGATGCCGTCGACGATGGAGGCGAAATTGTCGTCCAGGAGGATGATCTGGGCCGACTCCCGCGCCACATCCGTGCCCATCTTGCCCATGGCAATGCCGATGTCGGCCGCCCGGAGCGCCGGGGCATCGTTGACCCCGTCGCCGGTCATGGCCACCACCTTATCCATGTGCTTGAGGGCGGTGACGATCTTCATCTTCTGCTCCGGCGTAGTCCGGGCAAAGACGCGCACCCCTTGCTGCAGCTGTTCGACCAGGGCCTCCACCGTTAATTGTTTGAGCGCTTCACCGGTCAAATGGGTCGTGCAGTCGGGCGCCACAATTCCGGCCTTGGCAGCCACCGCCAGCGCCGTGGCCGGGTGGTCGCCGGTGATCATCAGCACCTCGATCCCGGCCCGGTGACATTTGGCCACCGCCGGGGCCACCTCGGCCCGCACCGGATCTTCAATGCCGAGGAAGCCGGTGAGGATGAGGTCATGCTCCAGGCTGTCAGCCACGGCCTCGTCGGTTGCTGTTGCCGCCAGCTCCTCCGGGGAAACCGGGCGATGGGCAACGGCAATCACCCGCAGGCCCTGGGCGGCCAGCTGCTGCATGATGGCCTCGCTCTCTGCCAGCTGTCGGGTCAAGTCCCCTTGCTCCAGGTTCTTGCCGTTGACGCCGTCCGCGCCCGCCTCGCCGATGGCGGTCACCATGGGCCGGATCGCTTCAAAGGCCCCCTTGACCACAAACAGCTGCGTGCCCGCAAGGTTGCAGATGCCGGCGGACCGTCGTTTATCAACATCAAAGGCAAAAGCGCGCACCAGGTTCTTCTGCGCCCCGGCCAGCTCGCCCAGGCCCAGCCTCATCCATTTCTGCGCCACGGCCACGTCCAGGGGGTCGCCCAGCAACTGATCGGCAGTCTGGCGGACATCGGAGGCGGCCAGGGCCAGGGTGGCCAGCTGCTGTTCCTGTTCGGGCGGCATGGCCTTGCCGGTGCCCGGGTCGACCATCCGGGTGATGGTTAATTTGTTCAGGGTCAGGGTGCCGGTCTTGTCGGTGCAGATCACATGCACCGCTCCCAGGGCCTCCACCGCATTGAGGCTGGTGACCAGCACATTCTTCTTGGCCATGCGCAGGCTGCCCATCACCAGGGCGAGCGTCAGGGTCGGCAGCAGTCCCTCCGGCACATTGGCGACAATGATGCCCATCATGAACACCAGGTTCATCCACAAGGGCTTGCCGCTGAAGACCCCGTAGAGGAAAAAGGAGAAGCCCATGGTGCAGGCGATGGTGGTGAGGATGCGGATCATCCGTGAAATCTCGCGCTCCAGCGGCGAACCGGTACGGCGGATGGTCTGGGACAACTGGGCGATGCGGCCAAAGCGGGTGCGCAGGCCGGTGGCAAAAACCACTCCCCGGCCGGTGCCCTTGACCACAGTGCAGCCGGCAAAGGCGATGTTCTCGCACTCCTCCAGGCTCTTATCCTGCATCTGGGCGGTGAGCCGGATGGCTGCCGATTCCCCGGTGAGCGGTGAATTGTCGATCATCAAGCCATCCGAGCTGACCATGCGCAGATCGGCGGCAATCTTGTCGCCTTCAGAGAGAATCACCACGTCGCCCGGGACGATCTCCGCTGCTGGTACCCGGCTGATATGGTTGTCGCGGCTGACCTCAACCAGGTGGGGGAGAAACTGTTTCAAGGCCTCCATGGCCTTTTCCGCCCGGTATTCCTGGATGAAGCTGAACACGGCGTTGAGCAGCGCCACCACGATCAGGGCCCAGCCGAGCACGCCCATGCCTTCCTTGGGATTGATCCGGTGGGCGACAAAACAGATGACCGCCGAGATGATCAACAGGATGGCAAAGAAATTGGTGAATTGCCGTCCCAGTGTGCGGAGCAGTTTCCAGCGGTCAACCACCTCGAAACGGTTCGGGCCGATATCGGCCAACCGTTCCGCCACCTCGGCCGGGGTGAGGCCCTCGGGGCGGGTATGCAGGGACGCATACACCTGTTCCGGTGCTATTTGACCAATATGGGCGGGTTGCGGTTTCATATTTTCCGGTAGACCCCCACATCGCAGGCTGTGGTGCGCAGGATCTGTTCGATCTTGTTGCCGTAAAAGTAGCGCGTGGGCAGATTCCGTTCCGTGGCGCCCAGGAGGAGCATGGCTGCATTGACCTTGCCTGCCTGGATGAGGATTTCCTTGGCCCAGTCATCGGAGAGCACCACCTGCCGGTCGAGATGCCAGGAGGTGCCGGGCGTCTGCTGCCGGATTTCCGCCACGATCCGGCCCAGATATTCATAGCCCTCGGCGAGTTTTCTTTTGGCAGCCGGAGCTGAGATGTAACGAAAATGAAGGGGATTGATCGTCATCACCCGGAGGAGATAGAGCCGTTTGACCGAGGCGGCGAGCATCTGCAGAAAGGGCAGGGCTGCTTCAAAGCCGCGCGGATGACCGGCGAGCGGGAAGAGCAGGGTGCGGGGGCAGCCGAGCAGGCCGGGGCTGACCACGCGCAGCGCCATGACGTTGCAGGCTTTGGCGCGCAGCAGCCGCTCCGAGATGGTACCGGCGAGAAAGCCCCGCCCCTTGGCGGTGATGCGCGTGCCGCACAGGCAGTAGACGTGTTCGCCCAGGGGCAGGGTCTGGAGCAGGGTGGCAAAGACCTCGCCGTTCAGCTCGTGGATCAGGCTGTTGCAGGTTATGTCGTGTTGCTCGCATTCTCGGGCAATGACGGCGAATTTTGCCTCGATGCGTTCACTGGTGAAGGAACCGTCGAGGATGTGGACCAGGAGCAGTTGCCGGTGGGGGAAGGTGGCCGCCATCTGCATGGCGTAGCGGGCAACCCAGTCCGCATTGATCGAACCATCGTAGGCTAGAACAAGTCGTCGGTCCATTGCATTCCTTGGAAAAGGTTGCTGTCACCGCAGGAAGAAAGATATCTTGTTGATATTTAAGTTGTATTCGAGGGGAAAGCAAGGGGGAAGTGAGGGGATCTGGTAAGGGAGGCGGTTTGACGGTACGGGTGATGTCTTGTCCGGTAAAAATGAAGCAAAATCAGATAGTTTTTGGCAATTATTTTCTCTTTATGGTAGGTGTTGAGGATCTGCGGAATAATTTTTCAGGGCATTCTGATTAATACCCAAAATGGGGATTAACCTGAAACTATATAATCACTCGTTAGGCTTAGGAAATTCAGAGTTTTAGTCAGCTGGAGGCAAAGACATATTTATGCCTGAAATAATAGAACACCAATACGACCTAGCACTCTCGTTTGCGGGGGAAGACAGAGCGATTGTGGACGAACTTGCCGCGTTGCTCAAGCAAGAAGGAGTTCGAGTTTTTTATGATAAATACGAGAAAGCTCAACTTTGGGGCAAGGATCTCTACCGCCACCTTCAGGTCGTTTATAGAGATCGCGCCCGTTACTGTATTGTGTTTGTTTCTGCTGCTTACGGTAAGAAACTATGGACACAGCACGAATTAAAGCAAGCGCAAGCCCGAGCATTCAAGGAAAGCCAGGAATACATACTGCCAGTTCGGCTAGATGACACAGAGATCCCAGGTATAAATGCAACTACTGGCTACATCGATCTTCGGCATCACTCTGTTGCAGAGCTAAAAGATGTAATCTTACAAAAGTTGTTCGATGAAGAGGTAACAAAAGATAATCTTCCAGAACTCACTTGGCAGGGTGTGCGAGTGGAATTCCGCGGGCAAAAGGTCGCCAGTTTCTGGCCAGAGAAACTGAAACGGTCGCAAAACATCACAAAGTATGTTGCTCAAGTTCCACGTATCCGCTATGGCGACGAGTCCGATAATTGGGGAGCAGACAAGTATCCATGCCACGATTGCGGTGCAATCAAGGGTGAATACCATGTGCCCGGATGCGACGTAGAACGCTGTCCGGTATGCGGGGGCCAGGTGCTGACCTGTGAATGCATAGAAGGAGAGCCATAAGAGTCAATTGGTCTAATTAATTGGTAATTAATTGGGGTCAGAGCTAATAAATTTTGCAATTATCTTTTAAAATAAAACATTTACCGGCAATCCCTGCGGGCTTTCCATTCTTTTCTTTGCGTGCCCAAAGAAAAAGAACCAAAAGAAAGGGCAGCCAAGCCGCTGAGACGACCCCGTTCGTCAAGGCCTGGAACCGGCGGGGCAAAAACTCGCTGCGCTCAAACAGTTCGCCCCTTCCTCCGGCCCCGGACCTCGCCGCCCGGCTCAGCGGCAATGGCGCCAACCGTCCCCGAACACCTCTTTCCCCATCAAAGAAGTCCCTGGCGGGGCGAGCGCGAGTATCTTCTTTTTGTTGGAGTTACCTTGTTTTTGTAATGCATGTGCGGGGAATGCCTCGGGGCCCTGGTGTGTCATTTCGACCGCAGGGAGAAATCTCGCGATTGGTAATTGGGATTGGGACCCCGTTCGTCAAGGTCCGGAACCGGCGGGGCAAACAGCGGGTTGGCTTGTCCAACCGGCGCTCGCTGCGCTCAAACAGTTTGCCCCTTCCTCCGGCCCCGGACCTCGCCGCCCGGCTCAGCGGCAATGGCGCCACCGTCCCCGAACACCTCTTTCCCCATCAAAGCAGTCCCCGGCGGGGCGAGCGCGAGCATCTTCTTTTTGTCGTAGTTACGTTGTTTTTGTTATGCATGTGCGGGGAATACCTCGGTGCCCTGGTGTGTCATTTCGACCGCAGGGAGAAATCTCGGGATTCCTCACTTTCGTTCGGAATGACAATGCCGAACAATTTGAGGTCAGACTACTCAACTTGCAAACATTCCGGAAAGATAATTGGGGTTAGAACTCAATTAGACCCCAACTATCACTCAGTATTTAATACATCTTTCCATATTTCTGCAGGCAATCCCTGCGGGCTTTCCATTCTTTTCTTTGCGTGCCCAAAGAAAAAGAACCAAAAGAAAGGGCAGCCAGGCCGCTGAGACGACCCCGTTCGTCAAGATCCGGAACCGGCGGGGCAAACAGCGGGTTGGCTTGTCCAACCGGCGCTCGCTGCGCTCAAACAGTTCGCCCCTTCCTCCGGTCCCGGACCTCGCCGCCTGGCTCAGCGGCAATGGCGCCAACCGTCCCCGAACATCTCTTTCCCCATCAAAGAAGTCCCTGGCGGGGCGAGCGCGAGCATCTTCTTTTGGCGGAGTTGCGTTGTTTTTGTTATGCATGTGCGGGGAATACCTCGGGGCCCTGGTGTGTCATTTCGACCGCAGGGAGAAATCTCGGGATTCCTCACCTTCGGTCGGCATGACAGAGTCGAAAATTCCAGAGGTGAGTTCTTTAACTTGCAAACATTCCGTGTATCTCGGCAAACTGCTGTTTCAGGTTACGTGAAAGCAAGCCAATCCTGTAAAGATGCATTGAATTGAATGTGATTATGCGATTGAATGGCTGCTGAAGATTTAAAATTTCGGCCCTGGTATCCCGGTACATTTCAACAAAGGAGTATTTATGAAGAAACTATTTGTGATCTTAACCACTATGTTTTTCCTGGTAATTTCAGTGGGGAGCGCCTTTGCCGACCTCGACGGCTTTCTTTCCGGCCTCAACAATCAGGCCCGCACGGACCGGAATGAGTATGGGGTCAGATTGAGCGTGCAATTCGGGGTCCCCTTGCCGCAGGTGCACTCCCTCCTCGGCCGGGTGCAGTATCCCGCCGATGCGTTCATGTGTCTGCAGCTCGGCCGGATGACCAATATGCAGCCCGAAAGAGTGTTCCAGACCTACAGTTCCAATCGAGGGAAAGGGTGGGGCGTTATCGCCAAGGAACTCGGCATTAAACCAGGATCTGCGGAATTCCATGCCCTCAAGCGCGGCGATTTTACCTTGACGGGTGAACCTGGTGCAAGCTCTGGCAACAGCGGTAACGGTAACGGTAACGGTAACGACAATGGCAAAGGGCAGGGCAAAGGCAAGGGAAAAGGCCATAACAAATAAGGACAAGAGTGGGTTGCGGTGACCCTGCCGAGAGTCTTCTGGGTCGTGTGGCCACCACTCCTGTTGACCTGTTGCGGCCTCGGGAGAGAAAGCTGTTGTCGCTGGTGAGGGGTCGTGTAAAATGGGTGAAATCGTTGCGGGGATGTTTGCAACCCGGATCTGGCTGTTCAAGCTGTGGAATTTGACCAACATAAGGAGATGGACGATGAAACGAACGGTGCTGTTTTTGATGTTTCTTTTGATCTGTGTTGCCCCTGTCATTGCCGCTGATCATCCTGACGAAAAAGGCTGCAAGGATCATCCGCTTTTTAACCGCCTGTCAGGGGTCTGGCTCTACAAATGCATCCAAAAAGAGTTCGATTTCTATAACTTTCCGGTCGAGAAGGGCAAAACCGAGCGCGTTGAGGGCCGGAAATCGATTTTGACTTATTACCCGCAACCCAACCTGGCAGCCAAACCGAGCGAATTGCAGGTTCTCCGCAATTTTGAAAATGCAGTGACCAAACTGGGCGGCACTGCTGTTTTTGTTGATAAGGCAAGGGAAACACTGAAATTTGCTAAAGATGGCAAGGAATACTGGGTTGAGGTTTGGGCTGAATTTACCGGCAAGTATGGATTGACGATTGTCGAAAAAGAAGGCATGAAGCAGGATATTGTTGTCAATGCCGAGTTCATCTCCAATGACCTGAAATCCACCGGCCACATCGCCATTTACGGCATATTGTTTGACACCAACAAGGCGGATATCAAACCCGAGTCGGCGCAGGCACTTGGTGAAATCGCCAAACTCCTCCAGAACGATCCCGGTTTAAAACTCTACGTGGTCGGCCACACCGACGCAACCGGTGTCCTTGACCATAACCTGCGTCTTTCCGAGGAAAGAGCGGAGTCGGTGCTGCAGTCCTTGATCCGTACCCACGGGATTGCTGCGGCACGGCTGCGATCCTTTGGTGCCGGACCCTTTGCACCGGTTGCATCCAATGACAATGAAGAGGGCCGGGCGAAAAATCGTCGCGTGGAGCTGGTAAAACAATAGCATGGCTCTTTGTTGCACCCCCTTATTCTTGAAAAGGGGAAGAGGGGGTGGCGGGATCGCACTGATGCGCTCTTCTCCATGCCCGCTCCCCTGAACCACTGTACGCAGCCCATCCGTCCGGGCTTGAATCCCTTGTCGGCAACCCATCCGGAAACTCCGTGAAAAAAATCTCTCTCCTCCTCCTGCCGCTCCTCGCCATCGGCCTTTTTTTTGCCTACCGCACCCTGACCCGGGAAAAGCCGATCAATGTCACGGTGCAGACGGTTGACAGCGGCGCGGTGGAGGCCACGGTATCCAACACCCGTGCCGGTTCGGTCAAGGCACGGCATCGGGCCAATCTCACCCCGACCATCGGCGGCCAGATCGCCACCCTCAATGTCCGCAAGGCCGATACGGTCAAGGCGGGGCAGGTGCTGCTTACCCTGTGGAACAAGGACCTGCAGGCGGAATTGCAACTGGCTCGCAGCGAGGCGGTGGCAACGGCTGCCACGGTGCGGGAAACCTGTTTGATGGCCGATCTGGCTCAGCGTCAGGCCGGACGCCAGACCGAACTGCGCCAGCGTCGCGCCTCCTCCGAATCCAACTATGAT
The DNA here is from genome assembly GCA_038205495.1 of Desulfobulbales bacterium. Classification (GTDB taxonomy): domain Bacteria; phylum Desulfobacterota; class Desulfobulbia; order Desulfobulbales; family Desulfobulbaceae; genus Desulfobulbus. The sequence continues at coordinate 48,534 of JBBRBT010000010.1, read as the reverse complement.
GAGGCCGTGGCCGCGTCTCTGGCGAAACGGGCGGCCTGTGAGGCTGCCGAGGCCCGGCGGGCGGTGAGTGCGGCCCGGGTGGATGCGGCCAGCGCCATGGTGGAGCGGACCATTCTCACTGCCCCCTTTGATGGCATTGTCGCCGAGGTCAACGGTGAGGTCGGTGAATACCTCACCCCCTCGCCTCCTGGAATTGCCACCCTGCCGGCGGTGGACCTGATCAATATGGAAACCCTCTATATCGCCGCGCCCATCGACGAGATCGATGCCGCCCAGATTCGGCCGGGCATGGCCACCAAGATCAGCCTGGACGCCTTTCCCAAACAGACCTTCAAAGGCAAGGTGCGCAGCATTGCCCCCTATGTCCTTGAGGTGGCCAAGCAGGCGCGCACCGTCGAAATCGAGGCTGATTTTTTCGGGGCTGCCGCCCCCGCCAATCTCCTTGCCGGGTACAGTGCCGATGTCGAGATCATCCTCGCTGCCCGGGCTGAGGTCTTGCGTATTCCCACTGAAGCGGTGCTGAAAGAGGGGGCGGTCTATGTGCTGGTGGCTGCTACCAACCGGGTCCAGCGCCGGACGATCACCACCGGGCTCTCCAACTGGAAGTTCACCGAGGTCGGCTCGGGCCTGGTCAAGGGCGACCGGGTAGTGACCTCCATCGATCGGCAGGGCTTGAAGGACGGCGTGCTGGTCCAGATCGAAAGCAACACGGAAACGGCGGCCAAGCCATGATCGAGCTGCGCGAGGTCAGCCGCATTTTCACTGTCGGCGGCCAGGAGGTGCGGGCCATGGACCGGATTTCGCTGAGCATCGAACCGGGCGAATATCTCTCCATCATGGGGCCGTCGGGCTCGGGTAAATCGACCCTGCTCAACACCCTGGGGCTGCTCGATACCCCCAACAGCGGCGCTTATCTCCTTGACGGCCAGGATGTCACCAGTCTCAGCGATACCCAACTGGCCGCCACCCGCAGTCGCAAGATCGGCTTCATCTTTCAGTTTTTTCATCTCATTCCCCGCCTGACCGCCCAACAGAACATCGAGCTGCCCCTGTTGCTGGCCGGTATCCCGCGCAAGGAGCGGGCGGAGCGCAGCACTCGCCTGATCGAGTCCTTCGGACTTGGCGACCGGCGGCATCATAAACCCGATGAGCTCTCCGGCGGCCAGCGCCAACGGGTGGCCATTGCCCGGGCGGTGATCAATGAGCCGGCGGTGCTGCTTGCCGATGAACCCACCGGTAACCTCGACCGCCACGCCGGGGCCGAAATCATTGAACTGATTGAGGCGCTGAATCGGGACGGCCTGACCCTGGTCGTGGTTACCCATGATCCGGAGATCGGGGAGCGGGCCAAAAGGCGGATTCGGGTGGTGGATGGCCGCATCGCCGCCGACAGTCGGCGCCCCTGAGCATGCGTTTTTTAGACGTCATCGGTTTTGCCCTGAACAGTCTGGGCAGCAACCGGGTGCGCACGGCACTGATGCTTTTGGCCATGAGCATCGGGGTGGCGGCGGTGGTGCTGCTCACCGGCATCGGCAACGGTGCCCGACTCTACATCGTTGATCAGTTTTCCTCGCTCGGCACCAATCTGGTGATCGTCATTCCGGGACGCACCGAAACCGCCTCCAACACCCCGGCTACCCTGGTGGGCGAGACCCCCCGTGACCTGACTCTGGCGGATGCCCGGGCTCTGGCCCGGGGCGATGCGGTGCGGCGCTTGACGCCGATCAATATCGGCGAGCTCAGCATTGCCTGGCACGGCAAAGAACGACAGATTCCCCTGGTGGGTTCGACTGCCCCCATCCTGGACATCCACCATCTCCGCATGGATCGCGGTGTTTTTCTTCCTGAGGAGGATATGGAGATCGCCCGCCCGGTCTGCGTGATCGGCTCCAAGGTCTATCGCGAGCTGTTCGGCCAGGAAAATGCCCTCGGAGAAATGGTGAAGCTGGGTGGGTTCCGCTGCCGCGTGATCGGCATCCTCGGTTCCGAGGGCCGCTCGCTCGGCCTCGATACCGAGGAGCTGGTGATCGTGCCCGTGGCCTTTGCCCAGATGCTGCTCAACACCGAGGGCTTGTTTCGCATCCTGGTCGAGGCCAAGGATCTGGGTGGCCTTGACCGGCTGAAAAAGCACATTGCCGCCACCATTGCCAAACGGCATTATGGCGAGGAAGACGTCACCATCATCACCCAGGATTCGGTGCTGGCCACCTTTGACAAGATCCTCAAGGTTCTGACCCTGACCGTGGCCGGGATTGCCGGGATCAGCCTGGTGGTGGCCGGCATCCTCATCATGAACGTGATGCTCATGGCGGTTGCCCAGCGCACCGGGGAGATCGGCCTGTGCAAGGCCCTGGGCGCCGGTCAGCTGCAGATCATGGCCCTGCTGGTGACCGAGGCCTTGTTGCTCTCTTCCATTGGCGGTCTGCTCGGGCTGGGGCTCGGTTTCGCCGGTTCCTGGCTGGCGGTCCAGTTCTACCCGACCCTGCAGACCACGCCGCCGCTCTGGGCCATTATAGCCGCCCTGGGCACAGCCCTGACCACCGGCTTTGTCTTTTCGCTGCTGCCCGCCCGCCGGGCCGCCCGGCTCGACCCCATCCAGGCCCTGGCCCGGCACTGATCGCCATGGACCTCCTCGATCAGATCCAGTTCATCACCACCTCCATCCGGGCCAAGCGGCTCCATTCCTTCCTCACCGGTCTGGGGATCGCCGTGGGCATTGCCGCAGTCATCCTGCTCACCTCCATGGGCGAGGGACTGCAGCGCTTTGTGCTCGCCGAGTTTACCCAGTTCGGCACCAACCTGATTGCCATCAATCCGGGCAAGGTCACCACCATGGGCACTTCGCTCGGGGTGATCGGCTCCGAACGGCTCCTGACCCTGGAAGATTGCGACGCCCTCCGACAGATCCCGCGGGTTTCAGCGGCGGTGCCCATGGTCCAGGGCAATGCCGAAGTCAAAGCAGGCGGCCGCACCCGGCGGATCACCGTTTACGGGGTGGGACCGGAGATGGACCGCGCTTTCCGCTTGCAGGTCAAGAGCGGCCGTTTTCTCCCCCCCGACGATGCCCGTACCGCCCGGCCCTTTGTGGTGCTCGGTCACAAGACCCGGCAGGAGTTGTTTCCCGGCCAGAACCCCCTGGGGGAGCGCATCCAGATCGGCACTATTCCCGGACGGGTGATCGGGGTGATGGAGTCCAAGGGCCAGATCCTCGGTTTTGACATGGACGACACCGTCTACCTCCCGGCGGTTCGGGTCCTGGATCTGTTTAACCGCGAGGGGTTGATGGAGATCGATATCCTCTATCGCGAGGGGGCCGAGGCCAGCGAGATGGTGGCGGCGATCAAGCGGGTCTTGCTGCAGCGTCATGGTCAGGAGGATTTCACCATCACCACCCAGCAGCAGATGCTCGATGTCCTGGGCTCGGTGCTGGGCATGCTCACCGTGGCGGTGGGTGCCCTGGGCGGAATCTCGTTGCTGGTGGGCAGTGTCGGCATCTTCACGGTCATGACCATTGCGGTGCGCGAGCGTACTGCGGAGATCGGCCTGCTTCGCGCCCTGGGGGCCACCCGCGCCCAGATTCTCGTCTTCTTTCTCCTCGAAGGGACTCTGCTCGCCGCCCTTGGCGGTGCGGCCGGGTTGGCTGTCGGTTTCTGCTGCGCCCTGCTCATCCAGACCTTTGTACCGCTGCTGCCGGTGCATACCCCCTGGAGTTTTGTCCTCCTCGCCGAGCTGTTGGCCATGGTCATCGGCATCATCGCCGGTATCCTCCCCGCCCGTCAGGCTGCCCAACTCGATCCCCTTGAGGCGCTGCGCTCCGAATAAAGGGGTGCTTCCTTGCAGTCCACCCTTTGCCGCCCCCTGGGGACCTGGCACCTTTTTCTCGTAAAAGGTATCTTTGCGGCATCAGAGGTGGAATTATCTAGACGGCTGCGGGTACTTGTACCTATATTATGAACGCGACAGTGATCGCCTTTTTTTGAATGTTGAGGCGTTGTTTTTTCGCAGATTCAAGGGGGCACACGAAGCCTTGCCCTTTTTGTATGTATTCCATCCTTGAGAGTAATTACCCCGACACATGATTTTTTCTTTCAGTACTATCAGGTTGAGCGCCAAGGTTGCCCTGATGGGCGCAAGCAGTGTATTGATAACAGCGGTTGCCCTCGTTCTCTTGACCGTATGGCAAAGCGGCCAGTACAACACCCTGGCGCAGAACGAGGTCGAGGTGCTGATCAGCGCCGACCTGGATCATATCACCCAAGGTGTGTACAACCTCGTTCGCACCGAGAATGAGGCGGTGCAACTCCAGGTTGACGATCACCTCAAAGTGGCCCGGTATATTCTGACCGGTTCCGGAGCGGTACGTCTTGCAAGTGAATCGACCGAGTGGACCGCGAGAAATCAATTCACCGAGGAAACGAAGGCACTGGTCCTGCCGAAGTTTTTTGTCGGCGACAGCTGGCTGGGAAAAAATACCGATCCGGCCCTTACAACGCCGGTCATCGACGAAATTACCAATCTGGTCGGAGATACTGCCACGCTCTTCCAGCGCATAAACGAACAGGGCGATATGCTGCGCGTTGCCACCTCAGTGAAAACAGCGGCCAACCATAGGGCTATCGGGACCTACATCCCCGCGGTCAATCCCGATGGTGCGGCCAACCCCGTCATTGCCGCCATCCTCAAGGGCGAGACGTATCACGGACGGGCCTATGTCGTGAACGCCTGGTATCTCACCGCCTATGAACCGATCCACGACGGTCGGGGCCAGCTGGTCGGCATGCTCTATGTCGGTGTCAAACAGGATGTTGCGGCAGCGCGCATACGAAATGTCATTTTGCAGAGCAATGTGGGCAAGACCGGCTATGTGTATGTCCTGGGCGGTGCCGGAGAAGACCGCGGCCGGTATATCATTTCCTCCAAAGGGGAGCGGGACGGAGAAGATATCTGGATGAACCGGGACAGCGACGGCCGCTATGTTATCCAGGAAATCATCAACAGGGCGACCGGCCTCATGCCAGGGGAAATAACGACCGTGCGGTATCGCTGGCAAAACCTGGGGGAAGCGGAGCCCCGCTGGAAGATTGCCCGCATCGCCTATTATGCGCCGTGGGACTGGGTCATCGGCACAAGCGTCTATGAAGATGAACTCCAGGCCTACCGCAGTGTGCTCAGCAACGGTCGGATCCAGATGGTCCGCGCTATGGCTTTGGCGGGCATCGTCATCACCGCGTTGATCGGCCTGCTCGGTATTTTCATTGCCTGGTCAATCACGCGTCCTATTCGGCAGATGACCAAGGTTGCAGAAAAGATCACCGGCGGAGATTTTCATCAGGTGGTACCCGTGGCAAGCAATGATGAGATCGGGGTGCTGGCCCGGACTTTCAATATCATGACCAGCAATCTCAACCAATCGATGGATGGCTTGAAGGAAAGCGAGGAAAAGTATCGAGGCATTTTTGAAAATGCTATTGAGGGTCTTTTCCAAAGCACGATAGAGGGTCGGTTCCTCAGCGCCAATCCGGCCTTGGCCCATATCCTTGGGTATGATTCGCCCGAAGAACTGATCACAAGTATCACCGACATCAGGCACCAGCTCTACGCCAACCCCGATGACCGCGATGCACTGGTCACCGCCATTGCACAGCGTCGGGAGACGTCCTGGTTTGAGGTGCAGTTCTATCGTAAGAACCAGGTGCGAATCTGGGTCTCCATCAGTGCCCGCATGATTTATGACGCCGCTGGAAAACCTGCCGTTATCGAGGGGTTTCTCACCGATATCACTGCTCGTAAAAAAGCGGAAGAAGCCTTGGAGGAATCAAGAAATTATCTGGACGAGATCATCAATGCCGTCGGTGATCCCATGTTTGTCAAAAACCGGCAGCACCGCTGGGTATTGGTCAACAATGCGTTGTGTGCCTTCATGGGCCGTAATCGTCACGAGCTGTTGGGGCAAGTCGATCATGACTTTTTTCCGAAGAACGAGGCCGATATCTTCTGGGCCAAGGATGAACTTGTCCTGACGACCGGGCTGGAGAACATCAACGAGGAATCTTTTACCACGGCCCAGGGCCTTGTCCATACGATCGTGACCAAGAAAACCCTGTACACGGATAAAACCGGCGAAAAGTACATTGTCGGAATATTCCGGGACATCACGGCTCAGAAACAGGCCGAAATGGAAAGAAAGCGCCTGGAGGCCCGACTCAGCCAGACCCAGAAATTGGAGGCCATTGGCACTCTGGCCGGTGGCATCGCCCACGACTTTAACAATATCCTGGCAGGAATCATGGGCTATACCGAGATCTTGAGCAGGGATTTGGAGGGACGAGGCACCCTCAATAGCAGCCGATATTTAGATAATATCCTTTCCGCCACCGAGCGGGCGCGTAATCTCATCCGGCAGATTCTCGTTTTCAGCCGCCATTCCGAGATGGAGCTGCACCCCGTGCTCCTGCGGGAGGCGATTGGGGAGGCGGTCGGTCTTATTCGTGCCAGTTTACCGGCCACCATCGCGATCGAACAGCACCTTGAGAGCCAGGCACTGGTCATGGCCGATCAGGTGCAGCTCCATCAGATTATCTTGAATCTTTGTTCCAATGCCGGCCATGCCATGAAAAATGGCAAGGGCGTGCTGAAGATCCGCTTGGAGGATGTGTCCTTGCAAGCCGATTTCACGGAAAAATATATACAATTGGAACCAGGCGAGTATGCGCATATTCAAGTGAGCGATACCGGCAAAGGGATTCCCCCCCATCTGCTCGATCGAATCTTTGATCCGTTTTTCACCACTAAAGAAAAAGGGGAGGGCACGGGATTGGGGCTTTCCATGGTGCATGGCATTGTCAGCAGTATGAAGGGCCTGGTCACGGTGGAGTCGAAAGAAGGGCAGGGGACTCAATTTGATATTTATTTGCCGAAGGTTGCCAATGGTACGGACGCGTCGAAGGTCGAACCACCGCCTGTGCCGACCGGACATGAGCATATCGTCATTGTCGATGATGATCCTTTTCTCGTCGAAATCGAAGGCGAAATGATGCAGGAATTAGGATACCGGATCACCAGTTTTACCCGGAGCAGCGAAGCCCTCCGTTTTCTTTGCATGCATCACACCGAAGTGGATTTGCTCATCACCGATTTAACCATGCCCGGCTTGACCGGTGTTGATCTGGCGGGGAAGCTGCGCGAACAAGACGTCAAGATGCCGATTATTCTCTGTACGGGGCATGACGAACAGCTTTCCGGCCAAGAGCTGGCAACCAAGGGGATTGTTGCGATCCTGTTGAAGCCGGTTTCCTTGTTCAATCTGGCCAGCAAAATCCGGACCGCGCTTGATAGCCCTCACTCGTAGTGCCATGGAGAGATCGTAGCCCCATTTGGGGATATTTTCTCTCCATTTTCTCTCTCTTTTTCCTCCCTTGTTTTCCCCTGGGTATCTGGGCATATTTTCTTTGGTCGTGGTGCTTCATCCATGATGGTCTCGCAAAAAGTAGCTTTCTGTTCATTTCGAGGAGCAAGGCAACGATAAGTCTCTCAATAATTTTAGAGAGTTATCGCTAAGTTCGAAATGAAAAAAACGGATGTTTTTCCCCTTTTTGCGAGTTCCTCATCTCTTGAATATCCCGTCGATTATCCTCAACCTGAGGCATAACCAACCAGCAAGGAGATTTTCCATGGGCAAGGAAGAGAGTATCCAGTGGATAGCAGCAGAAACGGCAAGCCGATTTGCCCCGTATGCAATGCTGTCATCGAACTCATACCACAGTGAGGATCGAGTCAGATTCGAAGTGGAAAAACTGGGATGGGTGCAAGTCGATGGGGAGGGCAACCCCACCCCTGAACCAACCAAGACGCATCCTCTTTCCGGACTCGCCTACGATATCTTTGAAAAACAGGGCTCAAATGAGGTCGTGTTTGCTTTCCGCGGCACGGACAGCAAAATAGATTATCTCACTGCCAACCTCGCTGTCCCGCCCTTTAACTTTCAATATCGCCAAGCTCGAAAAGAGTTTGGTCAATACCTGCAGCAGCACAGCAATAAAAATGTAGTGGTGACCGGGCATAGTCTCGGCGGTGGGCTGGCACTGAGTGTTTCGGTCCATCATGGCGTGGCCGCCATAACCTTTGATCCCTCACCTAGAATTTTTGATGGCCTGGGTGATCTGCATGAACCGGCGGAACGTATTGTTGTTTATGAAGACGGAGAAATTCTCCAAGTATTTCGTAAGAATTGGCGGAAAGTATCTGAGGTTGTCCGGCAGAAAGATATCTACCGCTGCTCGTTTAATTTTGCGGGGAGCCAACATCGCTCGGATTATCTGGCCCTTGGTCTCCTCAAGTTGGGGGCCACGGTGGATCCCGCTTTGCAAGCTGTTGCAGAAGCGCTGCCCCCGGGGGCCAAGGTCTAAGAGGTGGCTCTTGAGGGAACCTGTAAAGAGTCTGGGCTGGGGTGGTTTGACCGCCTGACTGTCCGCGGTATTTTCCAGGAGTAGCTGTGAATGCAAGGCTTAGATTTCTGCTTGATGGGATCGGCGGGCTTGCGCCTGTCATCCTTTTCCTCATCAACTTCGACTTTGAACGCTATCCGTGCCGTCGCCGATACGCAGCAGAAGGCAGTGTTTGGCGAGTATAAACAATATACTCGCCAAACACAAAGCAAGGAATTCCCCGATTGGTCAACCCACAGGATGCTTCTGCGGGTTTTGATTATCTGCAAAAGTTCGATAACGCTTTAACTTCACCGGATAAAATTCATATAGATTTTTTTCTCCCGTTCCGGCGGGGCGATCGTGCCCTTGCCGTGCTCGACCAGTTTCATCAACCAGGCCATGTTCTTGCCGAGTGTCCGCATAATCTGTCGGCCTTCCTCATCCTGGGTCGCTTCTCCCGGCCGGGTTCCATGGATGACGTTCCAGTAGTTGGAGCCCGGCAGCAGCATTTCGGAATAGGATAAGAAATTGTTGAGCTGATTGAAGGTCGGCAGGCCGCCGGAACGCCGCACCGCCACCACCGCCGCCCCGACCTTGTGCCGCAGCATGCTGTCGTTGACTCCGGTCACGTAAAAGACCCGATCGAGAAACGATTTCATGGTGCCGCCGATGGCCGAGAAGTGCACGGGGGAACCGATCAGGATGCCGTCGGCCTCTTTCATCTTCTGAATCCATTCGTTGACCGGATCATCGGCTTGTATGCACTGTTCGTTTTTCTTTTTGACGCACTGACCGCAGGCGAGACAGCCCCTGATGGCCTTGTTGCCGACATGAAGAATTTCTGTGGCAATGCCTTCCTTCTCAAGCTCATCTGCAACCATCTGCAGGGCATGATAGGTGTTGCCGTTTTTGTTGGGACTGCCATTAAATGCCACTGTTTTCATAGCGCTCTTCTCCCTTATGGAATGGATTTCTTTTGAGGGTATTGGTTCGATGGGGACCACTGTTCCCTTTTTTGCTAAAATGTGCAATGGGGGAGGGCGGAGTCAGGTTATGGAACAGCAGGGCCGTGCCGGGGAACACGGCGCTTGCGGTAATCCTTGCGGTCAATTCGGTGCGGTATTTTTTTCGCCGTTGGCAAGCAGGTTCGTCAAGTCGGCATGCAAGGCGGCCAGGAGATGTGCATACGGCAGATTGCTGCTGGTCTTGGTGCCCTGTTCGATAGCCTCGGCCCTGGCGGCCAGTTCAGTCAGGCCGCACTGCAGCAGGGTCCCTTTGAGGGTATGGGCCGCACTGCCCAGGGTCGTATACTCCTCCCGGCGGAGCGCCTCGGCGGCGGCGGCCAGATTGTCAAGTAGGCTCGTTTGAGCGGCAAGCAGCAACCGCGCAATATGTCCTGCCGGCAAACCGGTGGCCGCCTGCAGATATGCCCCGATCTGCTCCAAGGTTGCCGGAGACTTAGAAAGAGTTGCCGCGGAGCCGGTTGATTCTCCTGCCTGGGCCTGCACCTTGCGTCCCTGGGGGGGCTCCTTGGCCGCCAGCGACCAAAATATTTCGGTCAGTTGTGCCGGCTGAAAGGGCTTGGTGATATAGCTATCCATGCCGGACTTGAGACACATCTCCCTGTCACCCACCATGGCGTGGGCGGTCATGGCCACAATCGGTACGTGCCCGTGGGCCAATTTTTTCCGGAGAACAGGGAGAAGGTCTTCCGGCAGATCGTGGGAGAGCGGGGTTCCCTTTTCCAGGGCCCTGATGATGGCGGTGGTGGCCAGGCCGTCCAGTAGCGGCATTTGCACATCCATGAGCACGACATCAAGGATTTCCTGCGAAAGCATCTTGAGCGCTTCTAATCCGTTGTTGGCGGTGGTCACCCGGTGCTCGTTTTCCAGAATCATCCTGGCCACATCACGATTCAATTCATTGTCATCCACTACCAAGATGCGCAGGTCCTTGATCCCCTCGCCAGCATACCGCTCCGTCGAAGGTGCTTCGTCAGGTAACGCCCCGGTCCATGGGGGAAGATCGAGGATACAATGAAAGACACTGCCATGATTGGGCGAACTTTCGACCCAAAGGGTACCGCCCATCAGGGTGGCCAGTTGTCGGCTGATCGCCAGGCCCAAACCGACACCGCCGTATTGCCGGGCGTAGGAGCTGTCTGCCTGTTCAAAACTGTTAAAGATTTCCTCCAACTTGTCCGGGGCTATTCCTATGCCGGTATCGGTGACGCTGAAATGGAGCAAGAATTTGCCCTCGACCTGTCCGTCTTGCCCTGGTTTGACTCCAATGGTGACGGAACCGCTGGCTGTGAATTTGATCGCATTGCCCACCAGGTTAAGGAGGATCTGTTTGATGCGGGAAGCGTCTCCGTGGAAAGCTGTCGGCAGTTCCGGTGCCGTGACGACCTTAAGCTGCAGTCCCTTTTCCGTGGCCGGGACATTCATGGTCGTGACGATGGTTTCCAGCAGTTGGTTGAGTTTGAAGGGGCGGGAATCGAGCTGCAACTGACCGGCTTCAATCTTGGAGAAATCGAGAATATCGTTAAGGATGCCCAGTAGGCTTTCCCCCGATTGTTTGATGACCCGGAGGAAGCGCTGTTGTTGCTCCTGCTCGCGTGATTCCATGGCCAGGCCAGCCATGCCGAGAATCGCGTTCATCGGCGTGCGGATTTCGTGGCTCATATTGGCGAGGAATTGGCTCTTCGCCCGATTGGCCGCCTCGGCCTTTTCTGCACGGTTGCGTTCGCTGATGTCCTCGACAGTACCCACAAATCCCAATAAGCGCTCGCCATCGTGAATACGGGTGGCGCACCCGTGCACCAGCCGTTCCATCCGGTTGTCGCGCACAAAGCGGAACTCCACGTCGTACTCTTTCTGGGAGCCCGATGCGAACTGGCTCCAAGCCTTGAGGACACCGGCCTTGTCGTCGGGATGGATAGCCTTGGCCCAAGTGTCTCTGAGGGGTTCGGCGGGGCTGTGCCCGATTATCTGGCGAGCAGCCGCATTGTCATAAACAATTTGCCCCTTCGGATCGGCCATGAAGATGCCGATGGGGCAAAAATCAGCAATGGTCCGGGCTCGAACCTCGCTTTCGCGCAACGCCTCTTCCATTTGCTTGCGTTCGGTGCTGTCAATAACCACACCTTGAAAATGGGTAATCTTGCCGTCAAGGTCCCGCTCCACATAGGTATCGTCATTCGTCCAGCGTACACGCCCCTGCTTGGTGATGATGCGATATTCCTGTTGAAAATTGAGAACACCGCTCTCGGAGTATTCCTGCACCTCACGGCCCACCCGGTCCAGATCGTCGGGATGGATAAGAGCGGCATAGGGAATCGACCCGCTCAGCAGTTCTTCAGGCTGATAGCCAAATTGCTGAACATTCTCCGAAACGAGTTCGACCGGCCAATTCTCGACCGCACGCCAGCGGAACAGGACGGCCGGGCTGTTTTCGATGATCAGGCGATTCTGCTGCAGTCTTTCCTCCGTCCGTTTGCGTTCGGTGATATCCCGGGCAAAGGAGCAGATAAAGGTTTGGCTGCCAAACTGCACATGCGTGGTTCGTATTTCTACGGGATAGGTCAATCCGTGTTTGTGCCGATGGAGGGATTCGAAAATCAGATGCTTCTTTTCTCGCAGCGTATGGAGGCATGCTCGTTGCTGATCTTCAGAGAAAATCGGATCTATGTCATGGATCGTCATTGTGAGCAGTTCTTCCCGCGAATACCCCAAGGCATGGCACGCCTGATCGTTGACATAGAAGAATCGCGCATCTTCCCTTATCCAATAGATTTCATCGGAAGCGTTGTCGACGACGAACTGGGTGAGGCGCAGATCCTCCTCCATTTTCTTGCGCTCGGTGATGTCGCTCATCACCATGCGGCATTCGAATGCGCCACCGGTCTGCTGAGCTGCTATGGTGGTCAGGCAGACCCAGAAGACCCTTCCGTCCTGCTTCACCATCCGGAGTTCGCATCCCTGTGGTTCAGGACTTTCGAAGTACTCCTTGTTATGCAGGTAGTAAATATCCTGGTCTTTGCCATGGATGAATTGGGAGAGCGGACGCTGGAGCAACGATCCCCGGGCCACCCCCAGCAGCGTCGCGGCAGTGAGGTTGGCTTCCACGATGTGCCCTTGCTTTGAGATGGTTATATAGCCGACCGGGGCCATCTCATAGAGGTCGAAATAGCGGGCCCGTATTTCGTCGAGTTCTTCATGGGCTCGCCGCAGTTCCTCATTTTGCATCTCCAGCTCGATTTGGTGCTCGTGGAGTTCGTGAAACATCTGCTGGATGACTTCGGGCGACACCGTTGCGCAGTGGTCCATCGCCTCTGTTTCTCTCCGTACCATTTCTTCAGTCTTGCCAAGAAGTTCTGCAGATTGCTTGCGTCGGTTTTCCGAGTTGGACATGCGGACCTCTATACGTTGCAGCCAGTGTTCCTGTCGCCTAGGTAGCCGGCTTATCTTGAAGAGCTGATGATGGATTGGTGTCCCTAGCCAGAAGGGTACTTATTCTGACTTTTGCTGTCATCAATGGTGCCTGGGCTTGGTCTTTTTTAACCTCTCTCCCTGAGAGCGGGGGAGCAACTCGCAGGGGTGATGACCCAGGTTGCCAGGGATATGAAAATGGTATCTGTTTTTTTCCTGCTTGTGAACCGAATGTTGCTTATAGACTTAAGGATATTGAAAAAATATGGGCTGATTGAGCGCATGCGTGCACAGGGGGGGCGCCTCTGGCTGCCGAACGATACTCGTATTGTCGTATTGTCGAGAGGACGAACTGCGACACGCTGCACCCTTTTCCGCCAAAACATGGTAGAGTGGCAGCTCAGATATATCGGAATCTTGCGGGTGCTGTGCGTGTGACCCACCAGCACCACCCCGAGTCTGTCCGTTTGCGCTCCTTTTTGTAAGGAACGCGTTTGTCGGACGAGCCGCAGTTAAGACCCTCAGGGAGAACAATCGTTTATGGATACCTTGGACCGACGAAAAGAAGGTTCGGCTTTGAACAGGCTGACACCGGAGACTATCCTGCAGCAGGTCGAGTCGGCCTTGGGCCGTGTCTGCACCAATCTCTGCCGGCCCTATAACAGTTATATTAATCGCGTTTATGAACTGGAGGATCGACAAGGCAACGGCATGGTCGTCAAATTCTATCGGCCAGGCCGCTGGTCGCGACAGGCCCTCCAGGATGAGCATGATTTCCTGCTGGAATTGGCAGCGGATGAAATCCCGGTCATTGCCCCGCTTCCCTTGCAAAACGGCGGTACGCTTGGACAGTATGAGGACATGTACTTTGCTGTTTTTCCGCGAAAAGGGGGGCGGTGTGTCGATGAATTCGATGATGACCAATGGCTGGCCATCGGACGCCTGCTCGGCCGCACCCACATGGTGGGGGCAAGAAAAAAACCGCAGGACCGGACCCGGATGCATCCGGAGGTGACCACGACCGCCCAGGTGGAATTCATCCGGAAAAGCGGTCTGGTCCCGGAGGACCTGATGGGGCCGTATACGCAGATTACCGACCGGATCATTGCTGCCATTGGGCCCCTGTTTGTCGATAGCGAATGTATCCGGATTCATGGGGACTGTCACTCGAGCAACCTCATCTATCGTCCCGGAGAATCGTTTTTCCTGATCGATTTCGATGATATGGCGATGGGGCCCCCGGTCCAGGATTTTTGGATGCTCCTGCCGGGCCCCCTTGACGAGTCTTTTGTAGCTGTGGACCTGCTGCTTGAGGGATACGAGACCTTCAGGCCGTTTGATCGCACCAGCCTCCGCCTGATCGAACCCCTGCGGGCGATGCGTTTTATCCACTATTCGGCCTGGTGCGCGCATCAGGTGGTTGAGGATGGGGCCACCAGTGTCATGCCTGATTTCGGTTCGCGTCAGTATTGGCAGTCTGAGATCGATGATCTTGTTGATCAGTTGGAACGAATGAAAGAGGGCGGGCGGCCAAGCGGCAATGAGTTTTAGGCGAGGGGGGAAGTCGTCTCTGGAGACTTGCTCTTTCCCCAATCGGCACCCGCGAAGATACCTGACACCGCCCCGGGGATGCATGCGTCCTTGCCCCCTTTAGCGTATCAAACCGATAAGGGCGGGCAGGAGCAAAGCGGTCACCAGGCCATTGAGCGCCATAGCCAGGGCGGCAAAAGCCCCGGCGGCTCGATTGCGCTGAATGGCATGCGCGGTGCCGATGCCATGTGAGGCAACTCCCAACGCCATGCCCCGGGCCGTCTCGTCATGAATTTTCAGGCGGTCAAGAATCATATCACCAAGGACCGCTCCGCAGATGCCGGTCAGAACCACCGCAACGGCCGTCAATGACGGTATCCCACCGATTTTTTCCGAAATCCCCATGGCGATTGGGGTCGTCACTGACTTGGGCGCCAGGGTCAGCAGCAGAATTCGTTCTCCGCCCAGAAACCAGGCAAGGCCGACAGCGCTTATGATGGCTGTCAGCGAGCCCACCAGGACGGTGATGGCAATGGGAATAAAGGCTTTTCGGATGACCTCCATTTCACGATAGAGCGGAATCGCCAAGGCAACCGTTGCTGGGCCGAGGAGGAAATGAATGAACTGCGCCCCGCGGAAATACGTTTGATAGTCTGTACCGCTGATCTTGAGTAAGAGCGCCAGCACGATGACTGTCATCAGCACCGGATTGAGTAACGGGCTGTAGCCAAACCTGCGGAACACCCAGATGCCCAGCTGATAGGCCAGCAGGGTCAGGGTTAACCACAGCAAGGGGGTGGTCGATAACGAGACCCAGAGCTGGGACATCTCACCGTTCATGGCTGGGGCTCATTGGTATCTGGGATGTGGCGGCGGTTCAAGAACTGCATGACCGCACCGGTCACCGCAATGGTGAGAGTGGTCCCGATGAGAATTGCCCCAGCAAGGGGAGCCCACGACCTCACAAGAAGATCAAGATAGGCAATGACCCCGACTCCGGCGGGGACGAACAGCAGCGGAAGATGGCGCAGCAAAAAGCCGCCCACCGTCTCCAATTCAGAGGGCACTCTCCGGCGCAGGACCAGCCCGCAGAACAAGACAACCATGCCGATAACCGGGCCGGGAATCGGCAGCCTGGCCATCCTGGTGATAATTTCGCCAATGAGCTGACAGCAGAGAATCAGGGTTAAATAGCGCAGCATTTTTTGTCTCCTCTTGTACACTCAGATTTTGCAAGTCGTGCATGGTAACCACAGGGTGACACTCCCCGGAATCGTGTTTTGTGAAGTATCCTCCGTTAATGCGGCGTGCCCAAAACGGCCTCTTCGTGTTCTCCAGCGGCGGCAAAAGGGCACAGTCTTCAATGCATCTAAGATTCTGTGTTCAGAGCAAAAGATATTCCTACCGCAGTCCATCCCTTACCGCAACAGTTCCGGTCGAAAGATCATCATCCCGCCGAGAACGACCAGTACTATCCCACTGATGATCCGGCAGTGTCCGGCGTAGCGTTGGCCAATGCCGGTATCCAGGGCCAGGGCCGCCAGGCTGAAGATGATCAGGTCGTCAAGCATGAAGAAGAGATCATAGAGCAGGATGTAGCCGTAATATTGGAGCAATGGCAGGTTCCGCAGGGTGAGGGTGTGGGTGAAGATGGCGGGCAGGGCCGCGGAACAGGCGAATTCGATAGAGTTGACGATCAAGGCCAGGGCAATGATGCCCAGCACCGAGAACAGGGTGAGCGGCGCTACAACGATGCGGTCAATCCGGCCTCTGGTCTGTTGCTTGGCGGCGGCATCGCCGATGGTGCAGGTCAGCTGACCCTTGGTTTGCACATATTCCCGGACATTGAGGATGCCTGCACCCAGGGCGGCAAGACCGATCATCAGGGTGAGGGGGCGCAGGTAGCCGAGGAAGAGAAAGACATTGAGCCAGGCGGTCATGAAGAGAAAATAGAGGATGCCCGAACTGGCGACAAAGGTGCCGACCAGCAGCCAGATCTTGCGCCGGTCGTGGAGGCTGACAATCAGGGAGATCAGGTAGACCAGGACCCACATGGCGCAGGGGTTGAACCCGTCCACCAGACCGAGGATCACCGCCAGTGCCGGCAGCGAGTAATTGGCCGGCTGGATTGTGCCCAGGAACGGTACTGCCAGGGTTTGCGGTGTGTATGTGTTCTGGGCAGTTGGGAACAGCGAGGGATTGTTGGTCCGCAGGGCGAGGAGGGCCTGTTCGAGGAGCACGCCCGTGGTTGCCGCTGATTCAAAACCATCGATAACGTAAGGGCCTATAAAGGTCATGGGCACCCCGATCTCCGTGGTCGGCAGTCCCCGTTGTGCTAAAGTGCGGGTGAGCAGCTGGATGTTTTCAGGGATCGAGGTGTCATACAAGGTCCAGGGTATCTCCGGGTATTTGGCCTGGAGCCTGGGGATAAGGGCCTTCTGCTCGCGACAGTTGGGGCATTGGGGGTGGAAGAAAAAGGCGATCTGCGGCTCCGGCGGAGCGGTGTGCGGCAGGTTGCGGTATTCGTGAAACAAGAGCCCACAGCCGAGCAGGAGCAGGGCGAGTACCAGGTACCTGCGGAAGGGATCTTCGGCAATCTCCCGCAGCCAGGCAGGCATTTTGAGAAAAGTCGAACGGTTCATGCTGCCTCTCCTCAATGCACTGTTTTTTAGTCTGCAGCTGGATCAACTCGTCCCGGACAACGAGGGCAGGGCATTGACCAGATGAGAGGTGGCCAACATTTGTTACCAGGATAGCAGATTTTTTTTAAATCCCCGGTAGGGAGCGGATGCATAACCCAGACTGTGATGACTCCTTGTGGGCCAACGTGGTCGGTGGGTGCAGAGACTGCCGCCGGATTCAGCGGCGGACCCGATCGATGATGTCGCCTTCCGGGGAGAGCAGTTCCACCGCCAAGGGCATGGTGCCGACCGCATGGGTGGAACAGGCGAGGCAGGGATCAAAGGCGCGGATCACGGCTTCGATCCGGTTGAGCAGCCCTTCATGGAGTTGGCCGTCACCAATATAATGTTGCGCCGCCTGGAGGATGCCTTGATTCATCGCCAGGTTGTTGTGCCCGGTGGCGATAATCAGATTGGCCCATTCGATCAGGCCGTCTCCATTGACCTTGTAATGGTGGATCAGGGTGCCGCGCGGTGCCTCGGTCATGCCGACTCCTTCCAGGCAATTGACCCCGGCCACAGCCCGGACATTTTTATCGAGAATACTCGGATCGGCCAGCAGGGTTTCAATCATCTCAATGGCATAGAGCACTTCAATTAGGCGGGCGTAATGATAGTGAAAGCTGCTGCGCACCGGCCCGGATTCCAGGGCACGGAACTCCGCCATTTCCCGGTCAGCCAATTCGGTACCGCAGCGCGTGGCCAGATTGAGTCGGGCCAGAGGGCCGACCCGGTACATCCCGCCGGGATACCCCTGCGGTTTGTAGTAGGGAAACTTAAGGTAGGTCCAGGGCTCGACGGCCTCGCCGATATAGTCCTGGTAGGTGCCGGGATTGAGCCGGTCGGCGACCACGGCGCCGTTGCCATCGATGATCCGCACCGGGCCGTCGTAATGTTCCAGACTACCGCCATTGTTGCTCAGTCCCAGAAACAGGCTGGGGAAACGGGCAAAGGCACGGATGTATTCCTCGTACTGTTGCAGCGAGAGTTTAAACCGGACCAGATGTTTGAGCGCCAAGGCCTTGATTTCAGGGATCTCGCTGAGGATTGCTGCCCGTGCTGTTTCCTGCAAGGGGGAATTGACCCCGCCGGGAACCACCCAGGCCGGGTGAATGCGGCGTCCGGCCAGGCGCTCGATCACCTGCTGGCCGAATTGGCGCAGCCTGATGCCATCCCGGGCAAATTGAGGATCAGCTGCGGCAATACCGAAGAAGTTTCGTTTTTCTGGAGGATGATCCATGCCCAGGAGCAGATCCGGGGCGGAAAGATAAAAGAAACTGAGCGCATGCGATTGGATCAGCTGGCCGAAGTTGATAATCCGGCGCAGATTTTTGGCGGTTTCGGGGATGATGACCGCCAGCAGCTGGTCGCAGGCCTTGGCCGAGGCCAATTCGTGACTGACCGGGCAGATGCCGCAGGTGCGGGCGGTGAGAGCGGGCATCTCAAAAAAAGGTCGGCCCTCGATGAATTTTTCAAAGCCCCGTATCTGGGTGACCTGGAAATGGGCCTCATGGACTTTGCCGCTGGGATCGAGCAACAGGCTGATCTTGGCATGTCCTTCAATACGGGTAACCGGTTCGATGGTGATTCGCTTTTCCATAATAAGGCTCCTAGGCACCGAAACGGGTGTTCAGTCGCAGGTCGTCAGCGCGGCCTTCGATCAGCGCAGTGAGGGCGGCAAACAGGGTGTCGGCTGCGGGTGGGCAGCCGGGGATAAAGAGATCAACGGTGACGAAACTATGGAGCGGCAGGGCCTTAGGGCTCAGGGTCGGTAGTTCTTCTGCCGGGATTTGCCGATTGAGCAGGTCCCGCTCCAGGTAGACTGAGCGCAGGACGTTTTCCGCACCTGCGACATTGCGCATGGCCGGGATGTTGCCGGTCACGGCGCAGTCACCCAGGGCGATCAGGCAGCCGGTCCGCTCCCGTACGGTCCGCAGCTTGTGCTCATCCTCCCTTGTGCTGACCGCACCCTCAATGCAGGCGATGTCCACCGCCTCGGGAAAGATCTTAACATCAACCAGCGGACTGTAGACAAAATCGACCTGGCCCGCCAGGTCGAGCAGCCGCTCGTCCAGGTCCAGAAGCGACATGTGGCAGCCGGAACAGCCATCGAGCCAGAGGGTGGCGAGCCGCAGTTTTTTCATCTTTGCTCCAGGGTGCGATTGGCAACAAGGTAGGGAAGGAAGGGGCGTTTTTTCAACATCTCGGCCACGGATTTGCCTTGTTCAAAGAGGGCTCCGGTCGGGCAGACATGGACGCACTTGCCGCAACCGGTGCAGGTTGCCGATACGCCCCAGGGGGTGTCGAAATCGGAGATGATCCGGCTATGAATGCCGCGATTCTTGACATCCCAGGTGTGGGCGCCTTCGATCTCAGCGCAGACACGGACGCAGCGGGTGCAGAGGATGCAGCGGTTAGGGTCATGGACAAAACGGCTATGGGAGGCATCGACGGCCAGGGCAGGATACAGGTACGGGAAATCGACATGATCAACCCCCAGCTGGCGAGCCAGTTCTTGCAGCTCGCAGTGACCGTTGGAGACGCAGACCGCACAGACGTGGTTACGCTCGGAAAAAAGGAGCTCGATAATTTTGCGTCGGTAGAGGTGCAGCCGCCCGGTGTCGGTGGTCACTTCCATGCCTTCCTGGATGTGAGTGACGCAGGCGGGCTGCAGTTTGCTGCTGCCGACGATCTCAACCATGCACAGTCGGCAGGATCCTTGGAGAGAAAGTCCTTCCAGGTAACAGAGGGTGGGGATGGGGATGTCGTTTTCGCGTGCTACCTGCAGAATAGTTTCTGAGGCGTGGCCGCTGACCTGCTGGCCATTGATGGTCAGGGTAAGAATCTGGGCGGTCATTGTGCGTCCTCCAGGTGCGGATGGGCGGGGTCCGCGATCAGGTCGAGGTATTCCTGGCGGAAATAGCGCAGTGTGCTGAGCACCGGGTTGGGTGCGGCCTGGCCGAGACCGCAGAGGCTGGTGCTTTTGACCAGATCGCAGAGCATCTCCAGGGCGGCGAGATCGGCGTTGGTGGCCCGGTGTTCGCAGAATTTCTGCAGCAGGCCGTGGATCTGGGCGGTCCCCACTCGACAGGGGATGCATTTGCCGCAGGATTCTTCCATGGAAAATTGCATGAAATAGCGAACGATCTCAACCATGCTCGAGGTTTCGTCGATAACAATCATGCCGCCGGAGCCCATGATCGAGCCCAGGGCGCTCAGGCTCTCGTAGCTGACCGGGGTGTCCAGGTGGTCGGCCGGGATGCAGCCGCCCGAGGGGCCACCGGTCTGGATGGCCTTAAAGGCATGGCCGCCGGGGATGCCGCCACCGATGTCAAAGACGATCTCGCGCAGGGTCATGCCCATGGGGACTTCAATCAGTCCGGTGTGCTGGATCTTCCCGGTCAGGGCAAAGACCTTGGTGCCCTTGCTCTGCTCGGTGCCCAGGCTGTTGAACCAGGCGGGGCCACGGTTGATGATCAGGGGGATGTTGGCATAGGTTTCGACATTGTTGATCAGGGTGGGACAGCCCCAGAGTCCTTTTTCCGCAGGGTAGGGCGGTCGCGGCCGGGGAATGCCGCGGCGGCCTTCGATGGATTCGATCAGAGCGGTTTCCTCGCCGCAGACAAAGGCACCCGCACCCAGGCGAATCTGGATGTTCAGGTCAAAGGCTGCACCGCAGATGGCATGGCCCAGCAGGTTTCTGTGTTCAGCCTCGCGGATGGCCAGTTTCAGCCGTTGCACCGCCAGCGGGTATTCGGCGCGCACATACATGTAGCCACTGGTGGCGCCGACCGCATAGGCGGCGATGATCATGCCTTCAAGTACCGCATGGGGGGTGCTTTCTAGAACGGACCGGTCCATGAAGGCACCGGGATCGCCCTCGTCGGCATTGCAGACCACGTATTTTTTTGCACCATCCGCCTTGGCAACCGTGGACCACTTGAGACCGGTGGGGTACCCGGCCCCGCCCCGTCCCCGCAGACCGCTTTCCTGGACCTGGCGGATGATCTCGCCGGGGCGCATTTCCGTGATCGCCGTGAGGGTAGCGGCATATCCGCCTGCTGCCAGATACTCGTCGATGCTTTCCGGATCGATCCGGCCGGAAAGGGCCAGTACATTTTTGTGCTGCCGAGTGAAGAAAGGCAGGTCCGGGGGGATGAGCAGCGGCTGCACCGGTTCCTTGCCCAGGGCCGCGATAATCTCAGCCGCATCATGGGGGCTTACGGTCTGGTAGGAAATTTCCCCGGGCAGGATGAGAACCACCGGGCCCAGCGCGCACAACCCCATGCATCCGGCCTTTCTCACCAGAACCTGTTGTTCGAGCCCCTGGAGGGCAATCTCCTGGCGCAGGGCCTTGATAATTTCATCGTTGTGCAAGCAGCCCAGTCCGGCGCAGACCAGGATGTGATGTTTAAAACTATCCAAGAACTGCTGCTTGGTTTCCGCGTATCGTTCCAATTCTTCACGCTGCATGGCCCAGCCACTCCTTGATGATTGCAATCGTATTCTCAAAGCCGGTTTTGCCGGTAAGGGTGCCGTCCGCGATGATCACCGGCGCCAGGGCGCAGGCCCCGACGCAGCGGACCTCAACAAGGGAGAGCCCATTGTTCGGGGTGGTTTCGCCGGGAGCAAGATCATACGCCTCCTGCATCCAGGCAAGGATCCGGTCGTTGCCTTTAACATGACAGGCGGTGCCGGTACAGACAACCAGGGTGTGGTCACCCTTTGGTTTTGTGTTGAAATGATTATAGAAAGTGGTGACCCCGTAGACCTTGCTGGGCGGGACCTTGAGCCGGGTGGCGATGTAGCTGAGGGTATCGGTGTCAAGATACCCAAAGGCTTCCTGGGCGGCATGGAGGGTTTCGATGAGGGCGTCCGGTCGGTAATCGTGGCGTTGCATGGCCCGATCGATAGTCTTCCAGCGCTTGTCTGTCGGTGGGGAGGGGGGCGGAGTGCAGGGCATGCGGTGGCTCCTTTGTAAAAAAAGGATTCTTGATCCCGCCGGGGAAAACAGCGGAGTGACTTGCATCTTTTCCTATTTTTAGCGCAGTTGCAACGCTTTTTGGCCCAACCTGTTCAGAAGCGGTGCTCATTCTTCTTTTTTGCATTTATTTGTACATATTTGTCATTTATTTATGAAAAAAATTACAACGGTGAGCTGTGATTGTGACGAATGTGTCTTGAATGCGGGGTTATGTTATCTAACGCAATAAAATAGTTGCAAAAGTAAGTAAAAATAAAATTGGCATTTAATTTGCTTTATGTCTCGGCAAGTGTATGCGGTATCCCAGGAACGACAGGCCTCGACAAGATTATAAAGAGTACAAGGAGAAAGACAGGGGAAGGGGCAGGGGCTGTTCAGGGAGGATCATCGGTCAGGAGATGCCAAGGGGTGACTCTTGTCCGGTATCGCCAGCCGTGGCTGCGGGAATTATTGAAATCGATGGCAATACCGGCGGGTGGTGCAATGGTCTGTCTTGGTCGGTATGGCTAGCGGTTTCAACATCAAGTGCATCGGATTGTATCCGAGAGAAGTTTTAACCATCAAGGCAGGGGCGGAAATGCTCAGACTGCCGGAAAAGGAGTGATTCATGAAATTTGTCAGTGCGATAATCAAACCCTTCAAGTTGAACGAGGTGCGGGAAAGTCTGACTGCCCTCGGTGTAAAAGGCGTGACCGTGACGGAGGTCAAGGGCTTCGGTCGCCAGAAAGGTCATACCGAGATGTACCGTGGTGCGGAATATGTCATCGAATTTCTGCCTAAATTGAAAATTGAGGTGGCCATTGATGATAATCAGCTTGAACAGGTGGTTGAGGGGATCAAGAAAGCAGCGAACACCGGCAAGATTGGTGATGGCAAGATTTTTGTGTTCGATCTCGAACAGGTAACGCGCATCAGAACCGGTGAATCCGGTCCCGAAGCACTTTGATCCATAGGGAGCCCTCCATGAAAAAAATTATCGTTTTCTCTTCTCTGATGATGGCGGCCTTGGCCGTCTTGGCTGTCGGCACTGGTATCGCCGAGGAAGCAGCTCCACTGGTGGCAGCTGTCCCTGTTCCCAACAAGGGCGATACGGCCTGGATGATTGTTTCAACCCTGCTGGTCACTCTGATGACCATTCCCGGCCTGGCCCTTTTCTACGGTGGTCTGGTGCGCAGCAAGAACATGCTTTCCGTGTTGATGCAGGTTTTTACCGTTTTTTCCCTCTGCACGGTCCTGTGGGTGATTTATGGCTACAGTCTTGCTTTTACGGAAGGCAACGCCTTTTTCGGCGGATTCAGTAAAATCCTGCTCAAGGGGGTCACGGTAGATTCGGTGGCAGCCACTTTCAGCAAGGGGGTTGTGATCCCCGAACTAATCTATGCCTTCTTCCAGGCCACCTTCGCCGCCATCACCCCGGCCTTGATTTTGGGTGCCTTTGCCGAGCGGATGAAGTTCTCGGCGGTCCTTGCCTTTATCGTTTTGTGGTTCACCTTCGCCTACCTGCCTATCGCCCATATGGTCTGGTATTGGGCTGGTCCTGACGCCTATACCGATGCCGCTGCCGGTGTCAAAGCAGGACTAACCGCTGGGTTCCTCTTCCAGAAGGGAGCAATTGACTTCGCCGGGGGTACCGTTGTCCATATCAACGCCGCTATCGCCGGTCTGATCGGAGCGTTCATGGTCGGTAAACGGGTCGGTTACGGTAAGGAATCCATGGCGCCGCACAGCTTAACCATGACCATGATCGGTGCCTGTCTGCTGTGGGTAGGCTGGTTTGGTTTCAACGCCGGGTCCAACCTGGAAGCCACCGGATTGGCCGCCCTGGCCTTCGGGAACACCATGACGGCAACCGCTGCGGCAGCGCTGGCGTGGACCTTCACCGAATGGATGATCAAAGGGAAACCCTCGATGCTGGGTGGAGCCTCAGGTGCGGTCGCTGGTCTTGTCGCGATCACCCCGGCCTGCGGTTGGGTTGGTATTGGCGGCGCCTTGATCATTGGCTTGCTCGCCGGTATCATCTGTCTCTGGGGCGTCAATGGTCTCAAACGTCTGCTCGGTGCAGATGATGCCTTGGATGTCTTCGGTGTTCATGGCGTGGGTGGTATACTGGGCGCTGTCCTCACCGGTATCTTCGCTGACCCTGCACTCGGTGGTGTTGGTGTGTATGACTATGTTGCCAACAAGGTGGCCGACTATTCGATCGCCACTCAGCTCACCAGTCAGGTTTGGGCCATAGGCACCACCATTGTCTGGTCAGGAATTGTTTCCTTCATTGCCTATAAATTGGTTGATGTAACCATCGGCCTACGGGTAACTGAAGAGGATGAGCGGGAAGGTCTGGATACAACCACCCACGGTGAATCCGCCTACCATCATTGATGGCAAAACGTTTCTACACCAATTGAAAATAATCGGGCGTCAGCAAGGCGCCCGATTATTTTTTATCGCCTGGAGAATATTCCGTGGTCGTTGTCCTGTTGGGGAAGGATGCGCCGTAACAAGTTTTGCATTAACCTGCCAAGTAGTTTATGGTTGCCAGCGATATACAACTTGATCGAAACGGGTTTCTTAACCCTTTGGCAATAATTTTATTTGTAGGTGAAAAATGATCAATAAAGTGATTCTAATCGGCAACCTGGGGGCAGACCCAGAAATTCGTTACACCCAAAACGGTGCCCCGGTGGCCTCGTTTACCGTGGCAACCACCGAAAAATGGAAAGGCCAGGATGGTCAGATGCAGGAGTCGACCGAATGGCACAAAATTATCGCCTGGCAGCGGTTGGCGGAAATATGCGGTGAATATCTTTCGAAAGGCTCCAGAGTCTATATTGAAGGTAAGCTGCAGACCAGGAAGTGGAAGGATCAGAGTGGTAACGATCGCTACACCACCGAGATTGTTGCCCGTGAGATGAAGATGCTTTCTCCACGCGCTTCAGGTGGTGGTGGAGGTGGTGGTGGTGAATTTGGCGGAGCCGGCCCTGGTTACGGCAGCGGGGAATCCTTTCAGGAACCGCCGCCCATGGGTGAGGATGTCCCCTTCTGAGCCGCTTTTTGCATATAAAGAACGAAGTGCCCGTAGAGATCATCGATCTGTACGGGTATTTTTATGACCACGCTGCAAAGGGCATTCTCTCAGATTTCCATGCCGGAAGCTTGACGTAATGAGGGGCCCGGTGACGAAATTTGTATTGGTTGCTCGTCGATCAAACACCCTT
This sequence comes from Desulfobulbales bacterium, assembly GCA_038205495.1. GTDB lineage: Bacteria > Desulfobacterota > Desulfobulbia > Desulfobulbales > Desulfobulbaceae > Desulfobulbus. Next base: position 23,268 of record JBBRBT010000010.1, on the reverse strand, counting down.
CGTAGTCTGCGCAGAACGTATCATTGAAGCCACTTTTCTCGGGCAATGTGCATCGGTAAACGAGGACACTATCGAGTCGGATTCGGTGACAACCGGGCTGCATTCTAAAAGTGGAATCGCAAAATTATTTTCAAGGAGTAAACCATGTCAGAATTCAAGAATGTTACAGTCGTGAGAGAGGCAAATGTCTATTTTGAAGGCAAGGTAACCAGTCGTGCGGTTCTGTTTGCCGACGGGTCCAAAAAAACCTTGGGGATCATGCTGCCCGGCGAGTACACCTTTAGCACCGATGCTCCTGAGATTATGGAGATTTTATCAGGTGAACTCGATGTACTGCTGCCCGAGGAAAAGGACTGGAAGGCGGTAAAGGGAGGAGAATCTTTCGAGGCCCCAGGCCAATCGAAATTCAGTCTCAGGGTCAAGATTCTGACCGATTATTGCTGTTCCTTTCTTGAAGCCTGATAAGGAGTCACGGTTTTTGAGCACAAACCTTTGGAGATTGTTGACGGGCGGTTTCTTGGGAATCACCGATACTTGTATTGACATTGATGGGGGGCATTCAGCGCCTCTTTTTTTTGCATCAAATGATCCGAAATGGGAGTCCTGGCTTTGTATGAAACTATTTTGCTTGACAGATGATAACAGTACCAGTAATGAATAGCCGTTCATTTTCATTATCTGTAATAACCTGTTGTTCACAGACAGTTTACGTTTATTCTATCTATGTTTAAGGGAGAGGTCTGATTCATGGTAACGGAACTGGTACTTTCAGCAATGGCCCTGATGGGGATTGCTATTTTTGTCCCGCTTTTCATGCTGGCGACAACGGTTTTCGGACCCCGTGCCGGCGGAAAGGCGAAAAATGATCCTTACGAAAGCGGCGTCAAGCGCATGATTGGTATGGCTGAGCAGAAATTCAGCGTCAAGTTTTATCTGCTCGCCATTCTGTTTCTTCTGTTTGATATTGAGGCGGTGTTCATGTACCCATGGGCAGTGAGTGTGCGCGAATTGGGTTGGTTCGGATTCACTGAAATGGTTGCGTTCATGCTACTGCTTTTAACTGGACTTATTTATATTCTTAAGAAAGGGGTGCTCAATTGGCGTTAGGATTAGAAGCAAGTCTAGGTGATTCGGTACTTACCACCAAGCTCGATGTAGCAATTAACTGGGGGCGTGAGTACTCTCTGTGGCCGTTTGTATTCGGAACCGCCTGCTGTGCAATCGAATTTATGAGTGCCGCTGCAAGTCAGTTTGATATTTCCCGCTGGGGCGCTGAGGTTGTTCGTTTTTCACCCCGGCAGGCTGACCTGTTGCTTGTTTGCGGAACCATCAGTTACAAGCAAGCCCCGATTCTCAAACAAATTTATGAACAAATGCCCGAACCCAAATGGGTTGTAGCAATGGGTGCGTGTGCCAGTTCCGGTGGCGTGTATGACAACTACTGCACGGTCCAGGGAATTGATACAATCATCCCGGTAGATGTCTATATCTCTGGGTGCCCTCCGCGACCCGAGGCGGTTCTTGATGCGTTGATGAAGATTCAGGACCAGATCAAGGGTGAAAGCGTGCTGAACGATCGCCACAAAGACTTTAAAGGGATTCTCGATTGATATGAATACGACGGCGCTAGAATTAATCCAGGCCGCGTTTCCGGATGTGACCTGCACGGCCAATCTGGATGCAGTGGTCCTCACTGTGCAACCTGAGCATCTTGAACAAACGCTTGCTCGCCTGAAGAATGATCCGACCTTGAATTTCGGAATGCTGCTTGATGTAACTGCGGTCGATTATCTCGATTATCCGGTGCAACAGGCAGCACGATTTTCCGTGGTTTATAATCTCCGTAATTGGGAAAAGAACATGGTGGTGCAGGTGAAAACGCCTGTTGCCAACCCTGAAACCGGGATACCTTCTGCCGCCCATTTGTGGGGCTCAGCCAACTGGGCCGAGCGCGAGGTTTTCGACCAATACGGCATAAATTTCCAGGGGCATCCTGATCTGCGGCGAATTCTTAACCATTGGCAATTCCAGGGGCATCCTCTGCGGAAGGATTATGCCATTGAGAAGGGGCAGATCTGTTACGAGAGCGATAGTCTGGAAACAGAGATCAAGGCCCGAGTTGAGCAAAAGGGCTTTGACCAGACGACTATGGAGGATATCAACACCGAGATTATGTATCTTAATATCGGGCCCTCCCATCCTGCTACCCATGGCGCAATCCGAATTTTGACAGCGCTTGATGGCGAAACCATCCTGGCAAACGTCAATGAGATTGGTTATCTGCACAGGGGGTTTGAGAAAACTGCTGAAAATCGAACCTACAATCAGGTCATTCCCCTGACTGATCGTCTTAATTACTGCTCGGCACTCATGAACAATATCGCCTATGCCAAGGCGGTGGAATCATGGCTTGGTGTGGAAATCACCGAACGCGCCAAGTTCATGCGGGTTATTCTCTCTGAGTTCTTCCGTGTACAGGACCATCTCGTTTGTATCGCTGCTAACTTGGTCGATATGGGTGGTTTGACCAATTACTGGTACTTGTATAACGAAAAGGAAGCCTCCTATGATTTGATCAGCCGATTGACCGGTGCTCGACTCACCAGTTCTTTCACCAGAATTGGCGGGATGTACCGTGATTTTTATGAAGGTTGGGAAACCGATATGGAGAACCATTTGCGTGGCATTGAAAAGGGCGTCAATGATTCTCTGAAACTGGTCTTGAAAAACAGAATCGTCCATGATCGGACCCAGAATGTCTGCGTCATGTCTGCTGAAAAAGCCTTGTCGTATGGTTTTACCGGGCCTTGCTTGAGAGCCAGCGGTGTTCCTTTTGATCTGCGAAAGGATAGCCCCTACTATCATTATGAAACTTTTGACTTTACCGTTCCGGTCGGATCCAAAGGCGACATCTATGATCGTATCATGATACGGTTCGAGGAAATATTCCAAAGTATCAGCATCGTCAGGCAGGCGATGAAGATGATGCCCAAAGGACCTGTTTCTATCACTAACAACAATGTCACCCTACCACCCAAGCAGGAAGTCTATAAAAACATCGAAGGATTGGCCAGTCATTTTAAGCTGATTTTTGAAGGTGTACAAACACCCGTCGGGGAATGGTATGACTCCTTTGAAGCTGCTAATGGTGAGTTGGGATTCTATTTTGTTTCCGATGGCTCAGGGCGACCTTATAAATGTAAAGTTCGGCCTCCTTGCTTTTACATGATGTCTGGTTTCCATGAAATGGTAGAAGGAGAAATGATTGCAGATGCAGTTATCAATCTTGGCAGCATCAATATTATTGGCGGAGAGTTGGACAGATGAGTGATCGATCACAGCTGATAGAAACGGGAAAACCGTTCACCTTTGATGCGCAGCGGGATACGGAATTTGAACGGCTGGTTAAGCGCTACCCCACAAGAGAATCGCTCATTTTGCCTGCACTGTGGCTTACGCAGGAACAGGAAGGATGGATTTCTGCCGAAGCAATCGCATATATAGCCGATCGAATTGGAACCTTCGCCAGTCAGGTATACGAAGCCGCGACTTTTTATACCATGTACAATCTGCATCCCATGGGCAAAATCCATATATGCGTTTGTCGGACTCTTTCCTGTTATCTGCTGGGAAAACAGGAAATCGTCGACTATCTGCAAAAGGACTTGGGTCTTACACCAGGTGAAGTGAGTGAAGACGGCGAATTCAGTCTTGAAGAGGTGGAATGTTTAGGACACTGCGGTTCTGCTCCAGTTGTTCAGGTCAATGGTGAGTTCTACGAGTACATGAATGTAGAAAAACTCAAACAACTGTTGGCCACATTGAGATAAGGAGGGCGAACGAAAATGCAAGTAAAATTACTGAGTGCCAAATTCGATATACCGGACGCCCATAAGATTGAAGTGGCTAAGGAACATGGAGCCTATTCGACTCTGGATAAGGTCTTCGCCATGCAACCCGTAGACGTTATTGAAGTTGTTAAGCAAAGCGGACTGAGAGGTCGCGGTGGTGCAGGCTTTCCCACTGGTCTTAAATGGAGCTTTTTGCCGAAAAACGTCGAAAAACCTATTTATTTGGCTGTAAACGCTGACGAATCTGAACCGGCTACCTTTAAAGATCGGTTTATTATTGTTCGCGATCCACATATGCTGATCGAGGGTATCATCATCTGTTGCTACGCAATCAACAGTCACGATGCCTATATCTACATTCGTGGTGAATATACCACCCAGGTGAAAGCCTTGCAGGCTGCTATAGATGAAGCCTATGCAGCGGGCTATCTTGGCGAATCAGTTGGTGGCAAGGATTTCCGATTGGATGTTACCGTTCACCGGGGTGCAGGCGCATATGTCTGCGGCGAAGAAACGGCTCTCCTTGAATCCATTGAAGGGAGAAAAGGTCAACCTCGCAGTAAACCACCGTTTCCTGCGGTAGAAGGCTTATATGGTTGCCCGACTATTATCAATAACGTTCAAAGTATAGCCTCTTTACCTTTTATCTTAACCAATGGTGCCGATGCCTATAAGGCAAATGGTACCGAAAAGAGTCCAGGAACGCACCTTTTTGGTATTTCTGGATTGGTTAAGAATCCCGGCATGTATGAACTACCCCTGGGACTCCCTATCCTAGAGGTTATTGAAAAAGTTGCAGGCGGCTTGCGAGAAGGCAGGACACTGAAAGGGGTCATCCCAGGAGGAAGTTCTACTCCGGTCCTGACACCTGAAGAGGCACAAACCGTAACTCTTGATTACGAGTCAATGGCTGCTCATAAAACCATGTTCGGATCCGGTGGTATTGTGGTTCTTGATGACACCGTAGATATCGTGAAACTGGTAGAAAATCTCATCCATTTCTACCATCACGAGTCCTGCGGACAATGCACACCCTGTCGTGAAGGTCTTGGTTGGATGCTCAAAATCGTCAAAAAGATCGTTCGTGGTGAAGGGACAACAACAGATATCAATCTGTTGCTTGAACTGTGCGATAATATCGAAATGAAGACAGTATGTGTACTTTCGGCTGCTTGTACCATGCCGGTGCGCAGTTACTTGAACAAGTTCCGGCATGAATTTGAGGCGTATGTCAAAGATGACGTCTCAAGTCCAACCGCGATGTAACGAGGATACGGGTTACCATGGCTGAAAAGGTAAAACTATTTGTTAATGGACAGGAAGTCGAAGTTGAATCAGGAAAAAATCTGATCGACGCTGTTGGTGCTGTCGGTATAGAGATACCTCATCTTTGCTATCATCCGGCGCTGGGTGCAGATGGAAACTGCCGCATGTGTCTTGTTGGTATTGAAGATGGGAGACCTCCTCTGGTCCCGGCATGCAAAACAAAAGCCGTTGAAGGCATGAAAGTTCAATTGGATGTCGAAAAGATCAAAAAAATCCAGCGTGATGTCATGGAGCTGGAACTGATCAACCATCCCATTGATTGTCCTATTTGTGATCAGGCAGGGGAGTGTAAACTGCAGGATTACTACATGAAATACGATGGACAGCAAAGCCGAATGACCGTGCCACCAGTGCTTAAATCCAAGAAGTTGGATTTTGGTAGCGGCGTGGTTCACGACCAAGAACGGTGCATACTCTGTGCGCGTTGTGTTCGATTCACCCGGCTGATAACCAAGACCGGCGAGCTAGGTATTGTGAACCGTACCGATGCTGCACGCGTCAATATCTTTCCGGGTCGACCTCTGGCAAATAGGTATGCGCTTAATGTTGTTGATCTGTGTCCTGTAGGGGCAATGACCAGTAGTGATTTTCGTTTCAAACAAAGATCCTGGTTTTTAACCAAAAGTAAGGGCATTTGTCAGGGATGCAGTAAGGGATGCAACATTTACATTGACCACGCTAAAGAAAAATATAAAGACGATATTATTTTTAGATTCAGGCCAAGATTGAATCAGCAAGTCAACGGATACTTCATGTGTGATGAAGGACGGATGACCTACAAGCTGGAAAATGAAAATCGTTTGCATACAGCTCAAGTTTCTGGAAAAGATACTGATTTTAATGAGGCTATAGAATCTTTGCGCCGAGTCTTTAGTCAAGCACAAAAAACAGTTCTGCTTGTTTCACCAAACTGTTCGCTTGAACAGATGCGTAGCATTCAAAAATTATCTGTTGCCTACAATGCCACACTCACCGGTTACAGTGACGGTTATATTATTAAGGGTAACGGCGACGGATTTTTGATTCAAGATGATAAATCCTCCAATCGGGCCGGTTTTGCTCTTCTCGGTATAGATAGCTCAAAATCAGGGTTTGATGCAGCTCTAGAGGGCGCAGATCTGTTAGTTAGTTTTCAAAATGATCTTTCTCTTTCAATCAGCGAGAGTGAACTGACTCAATTGCAGGAGAAACTGAAACTCGTCTTGATCGGAAGTTATGCAAATGGGTTCTCCGAGAAGGCTTCTCTTATTATGCCAGTTGCATCCTACAGTGAAGATACCGGATCGATCATCAATGGTGAAAACATTCTGCAAAGATATGAGGCTGCGGTTATCAAAAATCAACCGGCTTTCGATCTTATTCATGTTATTCATCTGCTGGGAGGAGAGATTAAGGACGGCAAAGAGGCGTGGGCTGACTTGACAGCAAATTTTACGGTTCTGAGCAATCTCGACTTGGAACACATCTCTTCCGAAGGATCAGCATTAACCGATAACGAGGTCTCAAATGTCGCAGCTTGATATCTTACTTCTTATTCTCAGAGTAGCATTTGGCGCTTTTGTGCCGATGTGTTTCATTGCGGTCCTCGTCTGGATGGAACGGCGTGGAGCCGCTTATTTTCAAGATCGTTCCGGTCCGAACCGTGCCAATATTCTCGGATTCAGGGCCGGTGGCCTCGTACAGAATCTTGCAGATGGTATTAAGTTAATAACCAAGGAAGATGTTATTCCTGGGCATATCAAACATAAATTTTATTTTGTCATTGCGCCGGTCATTGTTTTTATGATTGCCGTAGCCTCGTTTGGAGCCGTTCCGTTTGCCGATGTCCTTGTGATCAACGGCAAACAATATATCATGCAGGCAATTCCAACTGATTTAGGAATTCTTTGGTTTTTAGCCATTGCGGGGTTCGGTGTGTATGGAATCATACTCGCCGGATGGTCGTCACATAGTAAATATGGTGTCCTAGGGGGACTGAGGGCTGCCGCTCAGGTTATTAGTTATGAAATCCCCATGGGACTGGCGATTATCAGTGTCCTGATTGTTTACGGTACCGCCAATCTCACCGAAATGGCTCAATTTCAAGGCCAGTTGCTCTTCGGATTTATTCCGATGTGGGGAATTGTTCTTCAACCCTTGGGTGCCATCATCTTTATCATTGCCGCCTTTGCAGAGACCAATCGTACTCCTTTTGATCTGGCTGAGGGGGAGAGTGAATTGGTTGCTGGATTTCATATTGAATATAGTGCCATGAAATTTGGTATGTTCTTTATGGGTGAATATGTGGCTATGTTCACTTCCAGCGCCTTAATCGTTACTCTCTATTTCGGAGGATTTCAAATTCCCTGGTTTTCAACTGAAACCTTGGTGAATTATGCACGACCGATAACGGTTTTGCTTATGATCTTACTTCCGGTTTTTGCCAAAGTTTTTGCTCTCTGGATGGATAAAAACAATCGAAGTCACTACGAGCGTATTGATGATCCCAGAGTACATGAAACCGAAGTCTATCTTAAGGTTCTTTGGGGCGTTGTTATCGCCTTGGAGATCATTCTTTTCATCTACCTGATTACCCTTTCTGGTGGAGTGGCTGACCGGATCCTTGTGACACTTCTACAAATCATCACCTTCTTGATTAAAACGACATGCATGTGTTTTGTATATGTCTGGGTTCGTTGGACGTTACCTCGCTTTCGTTATGATCAGCTGCAGAAATTAGGTTGGCAAATGCTGTTGCCTCTTTCTTTGCTGAATATTTTCGTTACGAGTGCAATCGTAGTGGCATTGAGTTAATAGGAGCTGGCATGAGTGTAAAAATTAAAATTATGGAGCGTAAAGGAAAAGATCTTTACGAACGACTGTATCTGATTGAAATCTTCAAAGGGATGGCCGTGACCTTTGGTCACTTCATTACCAACCTGCTCGACAATTCAAAATTATATGTCCGTCATTATCCCGAGGTGCAACCAGAAATACCTGTACGCTGGCGCGGACGACATCGTTTGACCACACATGAAGACGGCAGCATGAAATGTGTTGCCTGCTTTATGTGCCAGACCAATTGTCCTGCCAAATGTATCATGATCGAAGCCGGTGAAAGACTCGACGGTAAAACTGAAAAAATGCCGGTCAGGTTTGACATTGATCTGCTTGAATGCATCTATTGCGGCTATTGTGTTGAAGCCTGCCCAATGGATGCTATCCGTATGGATACTGGGATTTTTTCAGTAACCGGAAGCGAGAGGGAACCCTTTGTTCTAGGTCTTGAAGATTTGTTGGCCACCAAAGGTGCATTTACCGAAGAAGAGTATAAAAAAGGGGGCGCTTGATATCATGTTTGCCGACGGGCTATTTCTAGGATTTGCAGTTCTTGCTGTGCTTGGAGCAGCTGGACTGATAATATTTCGACATCCAATGAACGGAGCAATGAGTTTTGTCATAACATTGATCTCATTGGCGGGACTTTATGCACTGCTCTCAGCTAAGCTGATTTTTGCTTTGCAGCTCATTGTCTACGCCGGTGCGATCATGTCGCTCATTGTCTTTATCATCATGTTCCTCAACATTCAGCCAGACGATTTGCCAAAAGAAGAAACTAAACTTCTCTATATTCTTGGCAGTATGGTTGTCGTTCTGCCGATTGGTTTGTTTCTCTTTAAAATTGTAAAAAGCCTACCGATCACTTCAACTGAAATCATTGGCAATAATTTTGGTGGAGTCAAACAAGTAGGATTACTTCTTTTCAAGGACTGGTTGGTACCATTTGAGATAGTATCGATTCTGTTACTGATTTCTTTGATCGGTGCGGTTGTCCTGGCAGGAAAACGGGGGATGAGTAAATGATTCACAATTATCTCTTTCTGAGCTGCATTCTTTTCTGCCTCGGTATTGTAGGTGTCATTTCCAGGCGAAATGTATTCACTGTTTTTATGTCTATCGAACTGATGTTGAATGCTGCGAATCTAGCTTTTGTTACATTTTCGCGTATTCATGAAAGCATGGATGGACATGTTCTTGCGATGATGGTTATGGCGGTAGCTGCCGCAGAAGCGGCATTGGCATTGGCCGTTGTGATTTTACTGCATAAACACAAAAGTAAGCTCGATACCAACGTATTTAGCCTACTGAAAGGGTGATTCCATGGAACAAAGTGTAAATTATCTAGGTCTGATTCCGCTTTTTCCCTTACTGGGAGCGGTAGTAATCGGACTTCTTCACGTCTTTGCCAGTGATAAGGTGAAGTTGCCTGAAAAATTTTACGGACTTCTTGCCTGTGTTGGCCCGGTATTATCCTTCATCTTGGCACTCAAGGTTTTTATCGCTCTCAAGGCTTTACCTGTTGATTCCAGGAATCTGAGCCATATCGTTTTCACTTGGTTTAGTGTGGGTGATCTTCATATTAATATGGGCTTTTTGGCAGACCCACTCAGTTGCCTGATGCTCTTATTTGTCACCTTCATCGGTTCACTCATCCATATTTATTCCATTGGGTATATGAGTGGGGATAAAAATTACGGCAAATTTTTTGCCTATATGAATCTTTTTTTGGGCAGCATGCTGGTTCTTGTCCTGGGTGACAGTCCTGTTGTCATGTTTGTCGGTTGGGAAGGGGTTGGACTCTGCTCCTATCTTCTGATCAGTTTTTACAGTGAAGATCGGAACAATGTTCTTGCAGGAAATAAAGCTTTTATAGTCAATCGCATAGGTGATCTGGGCTTTGTCCTCGGCATGGCCTTTCTTTTCTGGGCTATCGGTGCACAGGGTTTTGGTTTTATCGCTCTTAAGTCACATGCGGCTCAATTAACGGGAGCAACTTCTCTTCTTGTTTGTCTTCTCCTCTTTGTTGGTGCCACCGGTAAATCCGCTCAGATACCTCTTTATGTCTGGTTGCCAGACGCCATGGCTGGCCCTACTCCTGTTTCCGCACTCATCCATGCTGCTACCATGGTAACAGCTGGTGTCTATATGGTTGCGAGGTTCAGCTTTATTTATGCGCCCGTCGAACTTGCCGGGAATATCATTGCGTGGGTAGGTATTCTCACCGCGCTATTAGCCGCCATTTTCGGCATGTACCAGGATGATATTAAGAAAATCCTGGCCTATTCAACAGTGAGCCAGCTGGGGTATATGTTTGCCGGTGTCGGTGTTGCTGCCTACTCTGCCGGTATCTTTCATGTCTTCACCCATGCGTTTTTCAAAGCCTTACTCTTCCTTGGTGCTGGTTCTGTTATCTATGCCCTGCACCATGAACAAAATATTTGGAAAATGGGTGGATTGAAATCTAAAATGCCGAAAACCTATATAACTATGGTTATCGGTGCACTTGCTCTTGCAGGGTGTCCTCCATTTTCCGGGTTTTTCAGTAAGGATGAGATTCTTTACAGTGCATTAGCCACTGGTCATTTTGGGATTTGGATGGTGGGCGTTCTTGTCGCCGGTATGACAGCCTTTTACACCTTCCGGATGATCTTTCTTGTCTTCCATGGTACGCCCCGTGACCAGAAGGCCTTTGATCATGCCCAAGAGTCACCAAACGTTATGACTGTGCCTCTTATTATTCTTGCTGTTGGCGCTCTATTTGCTGGATTCCTCAACTTGCCTGGTATTTTTGGTGGTAGCCAGATGGTTTCGCATTGGCTCGCTCCGAGTTTGACTGAGCATCATCCGCACGCAAGTCTTTTTCTTGAAATTTTGGCTATTGGCACCAGTATCCTTGCTTTTGTTATCGGGATAAAAATCGCCTATAGCAAATTTGGTCAAGGGGCCACAGAACCCGCCTTTAAAGGATTTGCAAATTTTGCCTATCACAAATTCTATGTCGATGAATTGTATAACGCCATTATCGTTCAACCGTATAAGGCTATCGGCGCAAGCATTTGGAAAACCATTGATCCGAATGTCACCGATGGACCGGTCAAAGCCGCATCAAAATTGTACATGACGATTGGTACAGCTTTCAAAGTTTTCCAGGTTGGATACGTCAGGATTTATGCAATCTATATGATCGTAGGGCTAAGTCTCATGACCCTGTTTCTCTCTCAATCGTTGAACTAGATAAGGTGAAAGAATGTTCGAACATGTCCTTTCTGTCATAATTTTTTTGCCAATCCTTGCCGGGGTGCTATTACTAGTGACCCCTGTGAGCAGGAATATCGCTAGAGCCACGGGACTCATTATTTCGTTGGCGACACTGATTCTCAGCATTGATCTCTATGCTGGATTTGCAGCAACTGGTCATCTGGAATTTGTTGAGCATCTTCCTTGGATTCCATCGTTAGGTATTTCCTACTACCTCGGTATAGACGGTATCAGTCTGTTTATACTCATGGCAGCTTCCGTGCTCTTGCCGATGGTCTACCTCGTCTTTACTACCAAGGAAAGAGGCTACTATGCCAATTTGTTAATTGTACAGGGAGCTATGGCAGGCGCCGTCTGTGCGGGAGATATGATCCTATTTTATATTTTTTGGGAGATCATGCTTTTGCCTGTTTTTTTCATGCTCGGTCTGTATGGTGGACCCAAAAGACTCCCTGCTACCTTGAAAATCACCCTGTATACGATAGCCGGTTCGTTGCTGATGTTAGCAGCCATCGTGTATCTTGGCGTCAGTTATCATTCCCAATTTAATGAATGGAACTTTGCCATTGAAAAAATGGCTCAGCTCAACCTCACGGGTCGGGTAGCTGTGTTGGCTTTTTTTGGTTTCATGATCGCCTTTGCCATCAAAATTCCTCTTTTCCCTTTCCATACCTGGTTGCCTGATGCCTATACCGAAGCGCCTACGGCAACAACCTTTGTTTTATCCGCGATCATGGCTAAAATCGGTGTGTATGGTGTCATCCGCTTTGTAGTCCCTGTTTTTGATGAACAGTTTGCACGATTTGCAATTTTGCTCGCTTACTCAGGGGTAATTGGCATGATGTACTGCGGCCTCGCTGCAATTGCTCAAAAAGACTTTAAAAGAATGCTCGCTTTTTCTTCTGCCTCGCATATGGGTATTATTGCCCTGGGCGTTTTCTGTATGAATGTGCAGGCACTTACCGGCAGTATCTATCAGATTGTCGCGCATGCAACCAGTACAGGTGTTCTGTTTCTCTTCGCTGGTATTCTCGAAGAGCGCACGCAAACACGTACCATTGCAGATCTCGGTGGGATTGCTTCAAAGGCACCTATCTTCGCCTTGTTTTTTGCCATAGCGATGCTGGCCTCCGTTGGATTACCCGGTACGAGTGGATTCATTGGGGAATTCATGATCATTCTCGGGGCAGTAAAGTTCAATGCCGCCATCGGGGTGTTGGCAGGGACGGCCTTGATCATTGGAGTTTGTTACATGCTGTGGATGTTTCAAAGAGTCTTCTTTGAAAAAACGAATGCTGTCTCTGAAAATTTTAAAGATTTGAGTTTAGTAGAAGGGCTTACGTTTTTACCGGTGATTATTTTAATTTTAGTTATGGGAATTTACCCACAGCCTTTTCTCAGCAAGATAACACCTTCAGCGGCACTCCAGTTTTCTCAGAATGCAGCTGTTGTTGCGCAAACTGGCACAACCAACGCTCTTCTTCCCGAGCTCACCATTGAACAGAAATAAGGTCGGATTTTCATCATGACGAACGATTTAATGTTACTACTGCCACTGATTATCGTTGGTGCGGGGGCGATCCTGTTAATGCTCACCTCTGCATATGAAAAATTAACCGATGAAATTACCGCCTACGGAAGTGCGATTATTTTCGTCATTGCGTTTTTTGTTCAACTCAGTTCCTGTATTGGTGGCAGTACCGCAATATTTTCAGATACGTTTAGCGGTATCCTCGTAGTCAGTAATTTTTCTAAGGCAGCAGGTTTGATCATTCTTGCTTGTGGTTTCTTTACCGCAATGAGTTCTCAGACCTATTTTAAACAAAATAATTTTTGCACCCCTGAATACTATAGCCTTACCGTGTTTGCCGCTTCTGGCATGCTGCTGTTGACTATGGCGCAAGAATTGATTTCAGTATTTATTTCTTTGGAAATCATGTCCTTGGCGATCTATATTCTTGTCGGATATGATCGGAAAAACGTGATCAGCACGGAAGCAGTCTTGAAGTACCTTATTCTCGGCGCTTTTGCCGGAGCCTTTTTCACCATGGGTACTGCCTTTGTCTATGGTGCTACCGCGAGCACCAAATTTGTAGCTATTGGGCAATACATTGCTGCTCATGGTTTTCTGCAAACACCTGCGCTCATCGGCGGCACTTTTTTTATTCTCGTCGCTTTTCTTTTTAAAGCAGCAGCCTTCCCCTTCCATGCCTGGGTTGTCGATGTGTATGACGGAGCCTCCGTACCTGTAACCGGCTACATGGCCACCGCTCTTAAAACCGCCGTCTTTGCAGTTTTCGCCAACTTCCTTATCCTCGATGGAACACTGCAGGCCGGTTGGATCAAATACCTGTTTTACATCTCCTTATTCACCATGTTTGTGGGGAATCTCATCGCCATCGGTCAGCAATCTCTCAAAAGAATGCTGGCAGCTTCCGGTATCGTACATACCGGATATCTGCTCATTGCACTCGTGGCTGTCAGCAGTAAAGATTTTACAGGGAGTGTTATTGCCTATTATCTCGCTGCTTATGCTGCCGGGACTCTCGGCATATTCGCGGCCTTGTCGTATTTAGGCGGGGCTGGCGAAAAACGAAAAACCTTTGATGACTTTAAAGGATTGGCTAAGATTCGACCTTTTTCAGCAGCAGCCATCAGCATCTTTTTGCTGTCCATGGCTGGTATTCCACCCACTGCAGGTTTTATGGGTAAACTTTATATTATTACCAGCGCTATTAATGCAGGCCAAGTGACATTAGCTGTTCTGGGAATCTTAAGCAGCATCATTTCTATGTGGTACTATTTGAGACTCATCATTAATATGTACTTCTATGAAGCAGAAGATCAGTTTAATGATTCCGTCCCTTCTGCACTGGCTCCTGTCTGTACCTTTATTCTTGTGATTTGTGTGTTTGCCATAAGCTTGTATCCTATAGCCATATAAGTTTTTAAACTCAGATTCTTTATTTAGAATTATTTTCTCTGACCAGAATTATTCATCCCGGGATGAAAGCAGAACATCCCGGGATGAATTTTCGTTCATCAGATGATCCCGGGTAATCATAGTATAAATCGAAAAACTTCTATTTTAAGCATCGCTTCTAGCCCCCTCATTGCGACAGAAACAAGAGCCGCAGCATTCTAGTTCCAACGTATCATCCGTCCGTAATACCCCCTGCCTCCTCAAAATTAGATTATTGTGCTGTTATCACCATTTCTGATCTTTATAAAATGACTGCGTATCGCTAGCCTTCTGCAGCCTGGTTTTGTCTGGAAGCGGTAAAACGGTTTGAAGTTCATTTCAGAAAAAACTATAACCTCTGCCTCGTTATGCGTATGAGGCGTGCCATTTTTTTTGGAGCTCTCGTCTCAGCATGGTTCTTCTCTCGCCCAAGAGAACATGACAGGTATACTGGGGTCGGCTTGTTTTTTTTATGACATTTCCAATAACAGGTACCCAGGAAAACCCCTGGAAAAGTAGGCCTGGTGACTCCACAGTCCGTGACGTTTGAGGCTCCATTCGGCCCCTCAATTTCTATCGAGGAGGGCCGTGATTTTTAACAGGCCATCATAACTGTAATTTCGTGGGGCAATGGAATATTATAAGCCAAGTAGTCATATAGAAGGTAAAAGAGAAAGTCATGAAATGTTCTTCTCGTATCACTCCTTATGAGTTCGATATTTCTAACCGAGAAGGCTACGGAAATCATTTTTTCACTCAGAGATAAAATATCATCATTTTGATGAGTTGTAAAAGATAAGACCCTTGAATTATTCGGTTTTCACCAGTCCGTTTAGATCTCACCCTTGTTGAGATATCGTATTTCTGATTATGAGACACAGGAAAGACGTACGGGAAACAATAGCCATGTTGAGAGGAGGTTATGAAATGAGGAAGGTGCTCCTGGGGACATTCCTTTTTGTAATGATGCTTGCCGTGCCAATGCCCGCAAAGGCTGAAGTATCCATAGGGATCAGTATTTCGCTACCCCCACCCATGGTTTTATCCGAACCACCGGAGTTAATAGTACTTCCTAATTCGTACGTCTACGTGGCACCTGACATGGACGAGGACCTTTACTTCTACAACGGTTGGTGGTGGCGTCCATGGGGAGGGCATTGGTATCGGTCCCGGAGCTACGGTTCGGGGTGGTCTTATTATAGAAACGTGCCCTCGTTTTATAGAGGAATACCCTCAGGTTGGAGGCACGACTACAGGGAACATCGATGGCAAGGACGTCCATGGGACCACCAACGAATACCACACCAGCAACTCCATCAGAACTGGAAGAGTTGGGAGAAAAATAGGTACTGGGAAAAACAACAAAACTGGGGTGTTCAAGGGCTACACTCCCAACCGCGATCACAACATCCGTATCGAGAGATGGAACCTCGGCAACACCGACCACCGTCAAGAGAGGTTACCCCACAGCGATCGCGCCAGCAAGGATACCCGCAAGAGATGCAAACTCGACCCCTCCGACCACAAACAAGAGAGAACAGGTCTGAGCGACCACAATACCCTAACAATCCTGAAAGAGGGCAAGACCTACAAAGGGATCATAGAGACGGATTGCAACCAGCGGCGCAAGAAATTCAATCTCGACATCCCCGACCGCAAACAAGAGAGGCCGATTCCAGGCGATCACATAAAAAAGATGGAAATCCAGACCTCGGCGAGGAAGAACAACAGCGGCGAAGATAGGGTAGGTCTTTATCGCAACCGGCCTCCTGGAACGGTTACTTTCCCTCCAAGACCTGAAGTCGCGACTATTGTTGTTGGTAACAGTATTGCATTGTCCTTGGATAAACGCTGCACATGGTGGTTGTGAAAAGACCGTCTACAAGATTTGAGTTGAACGGCCTTGACCACGGGGATATTTTTTTGGCCTTTGGAGTTGTATCCCGTTGGGATTATTAGGCCAGGATCATGATTCTTTTCTGATCGCATTCTGAACCTTACCTCGGCAATCGCTGCATCTGCTGGCGGGCAACACTTCGTATCGTTTTCACCATGTTCATTAAGCTCGCACCAGTGAAAAGGTGTGCTCTCGGGTGCGAGCTTCCCACATGGTAACCTCGTCTACGATATCTTAACGACTCTTCTCTTTTAGTAAACAGGGAGCGCGAGCAGCGACGTGAGTCCCTTTTTTACGAAAATCCTGTTGAACTAAGCGGTAGTGAGACTCCCAGGGGTAGGATTAAGCATTGTCGGGCGTGTTTAAAGCTCCTGAATTGATAATCAGGTGCATTGTCGTCGGTCATTGAGAGTCTTATGAAAAATGAGTGTTGCGGAAAGTGTAACCGGGTGCGAGGTGTCAATGTTTCCCCCTTGAACAGGGGGATAGCCTTTGACTCTAGTGGGGTATTCTTCCGGGTTGATCATTGCCTTCAAGTCGGGTGCATAAGGGGTTATTGTATTGATTTTTTTCTGCTTATCCGTATTTTTTCAGACCGAATTCGATCCCGCTCCGCGCCAAAATTTTTTTTAAGTTGGCCTGTACTCTTTTGCAATCAATAAAATTTATTAGAACGTCCTGAAAAATAGATTTTCTTTTTGGCTTAATTTTCAGTACATATATTTTCAGTATTATTGATATTTACCTTAAAATGCTGCCGCATCATTATCTTTTAAAACCTTTTCTTTTTACTCTTTTTATTAGCAGAGCAATCTTCATTGCAACAACTGATTGATTACAGCAATCTTATTTTCATACACGTGGGCAAGATGCCGTCGAAGATGAGCTTCGACCCGGCTTTCTATGTATCGCACAAAAAGGATCGAGCATGAAAGAGACGAAATACAGCATTTGCGGGATGTGCGCTGTTCGCTGTCCGATAGCCGTGCAGATTGAAGACGGCAAACCTGTTTGGATCGAGGGAAACAGCCATGACAGCGGCATGGGCCGAAGTCTCTGCGCCAAGGGCGGTGCCGCTTTTTCTCAGCGCCTTGATAAACAGCGACCAGCCGCACCTCTGCTTCGTATGGGGAAACGAGGGGAAGGGCAGTGGCGGGAAGCCTCCTGGGACGAGGCCTACGAGTACATTACCTCCCGGCTTAAGGGCATCCTTGCCGAGCATGGTGGCCACGCCGTCATGTTTTCTGATCGTGGCGGACCCTTTGCCGATCTTCGTCAGGCCTTTGTCAAGGCACTGGGGTCGCCTAACTATATCAATCACGACTGCACCTGCGGCCGCAATGTACATCATGCCTCCAAATCGGTTTATGGTCTTGGGCGCAAGGATTTCGCCTATGATTATGAAAATACCCGACATCTTGTCCTGTTCGGTCGCAATATCACCGAGTCGCTGAAGGTCAAGGAGGTCAAAAGCTTCCTCAAGTGCATTAAAAATGGGGCGCGGGTCACCTATATTGACCCTCGGGCCTCGGTCACCGCAGGTAAGGCCAGCCGTTATTGGCAGATCAAGCCGGGTACCGATTATGCCTTGCTCCTGGGGATAGCCCACTGTATTGTCGATAATAATTTCTACGATCTTGATTTTGTCGAGAAATACGTCACCGGCCTCTCCGAGTTCAAAACCTTTCTTGGACCCTACACACCCCAGTGGGCCGAGCAGGAGACCGGTATTCCAGCCGAAGAGATCCTGACCTTCTGCCGGGAGCTCAACGAGGATCGGCCACAAGTTATTTTTCATCCGGGTTGGATGCTTTCCCGGTATCGCGATTCCTTTTACGCCTCTCGAATCATCCACATTCTCAATGCCCTCATGGGTAGTATCGAGCAGCCCGGTGGACTCTTCTATCCCAAGGGGCCCAAGGATGCCGGTAAATCGGGACTTAAAAGCCTTGCATCCCTGGCTCCGACCGTGAACGAGGAGCGGGCTGATGGCTGCGGGACCCGCTACCCGCAGTGGGACAAGGGTGCCGGCATGTTGCAGACCGCCTTTGCGGCCATCGACACGGGAATCCCGTATTCGGTCAAAGCCTATTTCATTCATCGCCATAATCCGCTCATCGCCATGCCGGATCCCAAGGAGCAGCAGCGCATCCTCGATAAACTCGATCTGATCGTGGCCGTTGATGTTAATTTTAGCGAATCGGCCTGGTTTGCCGATGTCATTTTGCCGGAAAACACCTTTCTGGAGCGCGACGACATCCTGCGCACGGAAAAGGGTTTGAAACCCGGTTTCGGTCGGCGGCAGCAGTGTGTTCGACCGTTGAACAACACCAGGGCCGGGTGGGAGATCTACCTCGAACTGGCCAAACGACTGGGCAAGGGGGACTGTTTCCCCTTCAATTCCATCGAAGACATCTGGCAGTATCAGTTGCAGGACACTGGCCTGTCGATTGCCGATTTTGATGCCAAGGGTTTTGTCAAGCTCAGCGCCCAACCGATCTGGTTTGACCGCGATCAGCTCAAGTTCGGCACCGAATCAGGCAAGATTGAGATCATCAATACCAAGTGGGAAGCCATGGGGGTGGCCTCGCTACCGACCTATGTCTCTCCCGTTGCACCACCGGCGGGCAGTTTTCGCCTGCTGTTCGGCCGTAACGGGTATCAGGCCCATGGTCAGCATCATAACAATCCAATTCTTGCCCAGCTGCTCGACGTCAATAAGCTGTGGATCAATACCGCTGCAGCCAAAAAACTGGGCATCAAGGACGGCGACCAGGTGGTGGTGGCAAGCGGTGATACCCAAGGGAAGATTATCGCCCGGGTCACCGACCTAATTCATCCCGAGGCGGTGTTCATGCTCCACGGTTTTGGCACCGATGTGCCCGTCAAAAAACGATCCTTTGGCAAAGGGCTTGCCGATCAGATTTTCATGCAGGGCAAGCTGAAGGAGTGGGACCACGCCGGTGGCGGTCTTAATCTCGCGGAAAGTTTCGTTACCGTCACCCCGGTTGCATTAAAGGAGGGCAGGAAATGAGCAACTATATTGTAACCCAGGATGTGGCCGACTGTATTGGCTGCCGGGCCTGTGAGGTCCATTGCAAGGATAAGAACAACAGCGGCCCCGGCGCTTTTTACTGCCGGATGATCGAGGTGACCTCATTCACAGGGAAAGTGCCGAACATTGATTTTGTCTACCTCTCTTGTTTCCATTGCGAAAAACCCTGGTGTGTCGATGCCTGTCCCACCGGAGCCATGCGGCGGCGCGATAAGGATGGGATCGTTTTTGTGGAAGACAGCGCCTGCGTCGGCTGCAAGGCCTGTATCACTGCCTGCCCCTGGACCGTGCCCCAATGGAATCCCGAGACCGGCAAGGTGGGCAAGTGCGATCTGTGCAAGGACCGGATCGACGAGGGGCTGGAACCGGCCTGCGTCACCAAATGCACCACCGGCTGCCTGACCTTTACCACCCCATCCGAGGCCTCCGACGCCGCCCGGCAGACCTTTGCCGAACAGCTGCTGCGTAACCGGCGTTAAAGGAGCAGCGGTCATGGTCACCTCCATAGCCCCGGAATACCTTGGCGTTTTTCTCCTGTTGATCTTCGGCATGCTTTTTGGGGTGCTGACCCTCTTTGTCGGGCGTTTTTTTCGCCTGAGCCGGCCCTATCACGAAAAGCTGATCGCCTATGAATCAGGGAATGAACCGACCGAGGCGCCGCGCATGCGTTTTTCGGTTAAATTCTATCTGACTGCCATCCTCTTTGTGGTTTTCGATGTCGAGGCCATTTATCTCTATCCTTGGGCGGTGAGCTACGACCGCCTCGGCCTTTTTGCCTTGGTGGAGATGCTGCTGTTCATCGTTCTGCTGCTGGTCGGGTATGTCTATGCCTGGAAGAAGGGAGTGCTGCAATGGGAAAAATAACCGCACCCATGGTCACTCTGGAGGATGGGGTGCGCCTTATTCCCGGGGCCAATGCCCTTTTGGGACCGCTCAATAAGTTGGTCAATTGGGGCCGGGCCGGATCCATTTGGCCGGTGACCTTTGGGCTCGCCTGCTGCGCCATCGAGATGATGGATGCCGGGGCCTCGACCAATGATCTCGACCGCTTCGGCATCCTCTTTCGCGCCAGCCCGCGCCAGGCCGATTGCATGGTGGTTGCCGGCACCCTGAGCAAAAAGATGGCCCCGGTACTCCGCCGGGTCTATGACCAGATGCCGGAACCCCGCTATGTGCTGGCCATGGGCAGCTGCGCCTGCAGCGGCGGCATCTTTGATACCTATGCGGTCACCCAGGGGGTGGACCAGATCATTCCGGTGGATGTCTATGTTCCCGGCTGCCCGCCCCGGCCCGAGGCCTTGATGGAAGGGTTCATCAAACTACAGGAGAAGATTCTCAAGGAGCAGTTCCGATGGAGTCAATGGCGATAGCTGACCGTCTGCAGGCCCAGTTTCCCGACGAGATCCTGCACCATCATGTGTTTCAGGGGCAGGTCGGGGTCAGTATCCGCCCCGGTCGGGTGGTGGAGATCCTTCGCTGGCTGCGTGATACCGACGAGTTCCGCATGAACCACCTGCGTTCGCTCTGCGGGGTCGACAATGCCCGCAGAAAGGAACCCGGCCTGGAACGTTTTGAAGTGGTCTATCATCTCTACTCCATATCCCTGCGCCATGAAATCCGTCTTCGTGCCCAGGTCCCCGAGCAAGAGCCTTGTATCGATTCGGTCGTTGGTCTCTGGTCGGGCGCCAACTGGCTGGAGCGGGAGACCTATGATCTGATGGGCATCTGCTTCACCGGCCACCCTGACCTGCGGCGGGTTCTGCTGCCCGAAGACTGGCAAGGCCATCCTCTCCGTAAGGAATATCCGCTCAAGGGAAAGGAGGAGTGGACTGGGATGACCGAGTTGCTGACCAAGATCAAGGAACTGGACAAATTCGGATTTGACCCCAAGATTTCGTCCGGGCAAGCCGGCCTCAACCCGGAGAAACGGCCATGACCTCACCCCTCAAGCAAACCCTCGAGGTTCCGGTGGCCGATGGGGAGGGCGAACACTATTCCCTGCGCATGGGGCCGCAACATCCTGCCACCCACGGCGTCCTCCGGGTTGATCTTGAGCTGGATGGCGAAACCATCATTGAATGCAAACCCCAGGTCGGCTACCTGCACCGCGGCTTTGAAAAACTGGCGGAAAACCGCACCTATGCCCAGGCCTTGATCCTCACTGATCGACTTGATTATATCGCGGCCATGGCCAACAATGTCGGCTATTGCCTGGCGGTGGAGAAATTGCTCGGCATCTCGGTGCCGCTGCGTGCCCAGTATATCCGCACGATCGTTTGTGAGATGTCACGTCTCTGCTCACATCTGTTATGGCTGGCCACCCATGCCCTGGACATCGGGGCCATGACCGTTTTTTTGTACTGTTTCCGCGAACGCGAGATCCTGCTTGATCTGTTTGAAGAGTTGTGCGGGGCCCGCCTGACCTTTTCCTATCCGCGGATTGGTGGGGTTCGCCAGGATGTCACCGCCCATTTTGTCGACGAATTGCAGCGTTTTCTTGACCTCTTTCCCACCAAGGTTGAAGAATACGAAACCCTGATCGATACCAACCGGATCTGGCTTAAGCGCACCGTGGGGGTCGGGGTGGTTTCCGGCGAAGACGCCCTGGCCTTGGGGTTGACCGGCGCCTGTCTGCGCGGCTCCGGTGTTGATTATGATCTGCGTAAGCACCAGCCCTACGATGCTTACGCGCAGGTCGAATTTGAGGTGCCGCTGGGTAGTGACGGCGATATTTACGCCCGGTATCGCTGCCGCATGGAAGAGATGCACCAGTCGGTGCGTATCATCGCGCAGTGCATCAATCAACTCCCCCCAGGACCGATCATCGGCGCGGATGCCCCGGATCTGATCATGCCCACCACGGCTTCGGCCCGGGTCGAAGCCGAAAGCAACCTGTACGGTACCGGCCTGATCCGCCTGATCATGGATCGGGAGCTCTACCTGTCCGGCGACATCTATGTGGCCACCGAAGTGCCCAAGGGCGAACTGGGTTTCTATTTTATCTCCGACGGCAGTAACAGACCCTACCGGATGCACATCCGTTCCCCCTCGTTTATCCATATAGGGGCTCTGGCTGCTATTGCCAGGGGCGAGATGATCGCCGATCTGATCGCCAATATCGGCAGCTTGGACGTGGTGCTGGGGGAATCCGACCGATGAACCTTCTCTCCCGGCCGTTTGCATTCGGAGGATTGCTGTGAATATTTTTATCATGCTCGTGCAGATCATTGTTCTTTTCATCGTGGTCATGCTCCATGTGGCTTATGCGACCTATTTCGAGCGCAAGATTATAGCCCACATGCAGGTGCGCTTGGGACCGATGCGCGTCGGCTGGCACGGCTTGCTGCAGCCTATTGCCGACGGCATCAAGAGCTTTTTCAAGGAAGATATCATCCCGGAACAGGCCGACCGGATTACCTTCCTCGTTGCCCCGATCATCTGCCTGGTGGCGATGATGACCTCCCTTGCGGTACTGCCTTTTGCCAAGGGCTGGGTTCTAGCCGATATCAACATTGGCCTGTTGTTCATCTTTGCCATGAGTTCGCTCGCCAGTTACGGCGTGGTGCTGGCAGGTTGGGCTTCCAACTCAAAATTTAGTTTTCTCGGCGGGTTGCGTTCCATGGCCCAGGTCATCAGCTACGAGATAGCCATGGGCCTGAGTCTGGTCGGAGTGATGCTCCTTTCCGGCTCGCTGAACCTCAGCCGGATCGTCGAGTCCCAGGGCAACTCGTTTCTCGGTATGTACCTCTTGCCGCAATGTCTCGGTTTTTTCGTTTTTTTCATTGCCATGCTGGCCGAGACCAACCGGGTCCCCTTTGACCTCCCCGAGGCGGAGACCGAGCTGGTTTCCGGCTACTGCACCGAATACAGCGGGATGCGGTATGCCGTCTTTTTCATGGCCGAATATATCGGCATGATGGTCATGGCCTCCATCGGTACGGTCTGCTTTCTCGGCGGCTGGAACGGGCCTTTTGCCGTCCCTTTTTTCCCGCCGCTGTGGTTTGTGCTCAAGGTGTACCTGTTCATGTTTCTCTTCATCTGGATTCGGGCCACCTTGCCGCGCTATCGTTACGATCAGCTGATGGATCTGGGCTGGAAA
>JBBRBT010000009.1:0-93258 GCA_038205495.1 Desulfobulbales bacterium | reverse complement strand
CGTATCTTCGCTATTGTCTCCACTATAAACATCCTCCAATACCTCCGTGTTGGAATTACCACGGAGTGGGTAACATAGTGGGGTCAATTTTCGACGCTGTTTTCTATTCCAAAGGGGTCATTATTCCACGCTGATCAACATTCATCTTTGCCGCGAAGGCTTTCTTTGTCATATCTTTCAATAAATACTCAAATAATGCCTACGAGTTGGGTGATGGAGTTTCTGTTTACTTTCAAGAGCTCAACACTTACCGAGAGATTCAATGTTTGACAGTTTTTTCGTAGCCTTAATGATACTCTGACATTGATTTTCGGCATCCATATCATTTTTAGCTACAATGGTGCGAACAACGGTTTTATTGTCTTTTGGGATAAACGAATATACGTGGCGTCGGAATCAAGCTTCTACCGGGTGCTCAGGGCCGAGGGCCGAGGGCCGAGGGCCAGATTGTATTCCCCCTGCTTCTTACCGAGATTTATATTTTGTTGTGAGTTCACCGTATTTTTCACCCATCAAAACGTTTTTATAGGTTTTATTATTTTCCTGAGGGACGGTCAGATTAAAGTCGACCTTGCTTTGAAACAGCATGACAAAGTCTGAACCGCCAAACAAAAAATATCCAAGCATATCGCCCTTCTTGACGGTATTACCCACCTTGATGGTGTCTTCAAAGTTAACAGAAGATACCTGCGACATGCCAATCGGTAGCAACGCTACCATTCCATATTCTTTGGTTTCGATAATTACGCAACCACGAGTCTCAATCATTTGCCAACCGGGCGTGTTTGCGTCAAGAACATATCTCTTGATTTTGGGGTCCCAGGTCAGGATACCGCCCACCGCATCATCGCTCTGAATGATGCGAACTTCTTTTATGGTTCCACCAACCGGAAAATGATAGCGGTGATAATCGTTCACATCGAGAAATGTATGGGTCAACGTGCCATTGGCAAAGGTATTTTTGTAGGCACTCCCTTCACCAATAAGTGTAGCTATGGACTTAAATACTTTAGATTTGATTGCAACGCCTTTCCCATGCTCAATAGTGGAGTTTTTATCTATCTTCCATACGCCTTGAGGCTTTGAATCGGCGGGGGAGGATACGACGGAGGGGTCACTGGGAGATGCTATCGGGCGTTGATCTGGAGATTTCAAATACCTTGCAAAAAAATCGTTGAAGGTTTTCCATTTTGACGGATCTTCATACCACCCTTTATCCAATCCGAATCGGCCATCTTCTAAAGCTTTCTTGTAATACTCATCAGTCCACGATCCTTTTTGGCTTAAATACACCCCCCAATCTTTTGTAAAAAGGATCATCCATGTGCGGTACGGTTCATGGTATTGCAGAGAATTATTGTAATATCCTTTATCTTTTAATTGAGGGAGTGGTTGATCGTTAACGAAGTAGAAGTAATCCAAACTCTGATCGATTTGATCGTACAATTTTGAATACTGAGAATTCGGTAGGATCGACCATGGCATTGCCTTTGCTGCCCAATCTATGAAAGTATAATACTCCTCTAAGGTCTGGGCCGGATTTGTTACCCTATCCGGATTAATTTTCTTTGCTTTTTCAATTGATTCGATAAGCATTCCCTTTAATTCAGAATTATGCTCTACCATGGTTATCAATTGCTGTGTTGTTAGTGCATGCTGTGCCTGTTCTGCCTTGCCGTCCTGTCCAAAAGCATTGAAGCTCAACAAAAAAAATACGGCAAAAACCGACGACAATACCCTGGATAAAGATGCTTTTGTTTTCATAAAGTTTCCCCATTTCACGAGATGCAATATTTTAAAAATGGCAACCGAAGCATTCAACACTTACCAAGAGATTCAATCTTTGACAATTTTTTCGCAGCTTTAATGATACTCTGGCATTGATTTTCGGCATCCATGTCATTTTTTGCTACAATGGTGCGAGCAACGGTTTTATTATCTTTTTGGATAAACGAATACTGGCCAACAGCTACATATTCCAAGAGCCAATCTCTCCACTGATGAATTACTTTTATCTTCATCTCTAACCTCCGGCAGGCTGTTATAAGGCAGTAAAAAAGGAATCATTCCCCTCGGTTTGCATCTATCGATTCGCGAAGTTCCTTTCCGACTTTAAAGAAGGGCAATTTTTTTGGCTTTACCGATATCTGAGCTCCCGTCTTGGGATTTCTCCCGGTATACGGCTCATATTCCCTCACACTGAAGCTTCCGAAACCGCGCAGTTCGATATTGTCGCCTCTCACCAGTGTCTCGATCATTGTATCCAGAATCGTGTTCACAATGGATGCTGCTGTTTTGGTAGGCAGGTCTTGATTTTGAGCGAGTGCTTCTATTAATTCAGATTTGTTCATGAGGGGCCTCGGAGAATTGTGATTCCAATTAAACATGTAACCACAGGATATCAGACTGATATTAAATAACCAGGATATTTCACGATACAGGATAAACAGAACCACAGCAGGGACAAGAAGTGGGTAAATATTACAGATTTTGATTCACACCGGGCGGGTCTACCTCTGCAATTCGGTGGGCTTGGTGGAATCGGTGGAATTAACTGGCGGGCGGGGTGGGTAGGCACTGACAAAACAGTACGCCCCCTCCTGAATATGAATCCAGAAGGGGGCGTAACTATCATTTCATTCCGGGGTAACTTTCTTCTTCGTGCGGGCATCGATAGCTTTGCGGAGGTTGTCCGGCAGACCTCTTTCTTTACCAGACTGGGATCGCTTCTCTGAGAGCGCTTTGGCGCAAAGTGGCTGGCGAGCTGAAAGCCCATGTTTCTTGCGATACTCTTTTGAATTGAGGCCATGAGACTTCAGGTGCTTAGGGGATAGCATCTTGAACTCCTGGCCACATTCAATACAGACCACCTTGTTCTTCTGGATGGATTTCTTAGGATCGATCATTGAGGTTGTTACTTCCGTTTCAGTCTCAATCGTCCCACCGGCTTCGGCATCTTGAAGTGATTTAAGGGCTTGGAAGGTTTCGGTCAGAGCAGATTTTATTTCATCGGTGGTCATCTGCTTACTGGTTATCTGGGATTGGATAATTTCAGCTGTCATCTGTACAAGTGTTTTACTCATCTGTTTACTCACTGACTAAATTTTTTTTATGATTGTTTCCAAATACAGGAGACACTTTGACCATTAATATAACATACGCTTACCTGGCAAGACGGTTAAAGCGGTTGTTAGTAGAATCATTCCTGTTCGATTCTGTCGTCAATGGGCAATATTTTCATATTTCCTGCAAAATAGCAATCGATAATTTTTTTGTCATCCTCGAAAGCATAGCTAATTCCAAGATGCATATAATTATCTATCCATTTAATCTCTGTCAAATCATCGCCTGGTTCCTGGCCACCGCTTATTGCATCACCTATTAAAACGATGACAATCGTATGGTGCAGATCATCAAGATGATTTGATACTACATTAACGATTCCTTTGATTCGTATCGTAAGGCCAGTCTCTTCTAAAACCTCACGATGCGCGGTTTCAATAAACGATTCCTCATATTCAATATAGCCACCCGGCAAACACCATTTATTTCCATACCGTGCACTTTCTGATCTTTTCCCTATTAATACTTTCCCATCAGGTGATCTGATCAGAATAGTAATCCCAGGACTTGGGTTCAGATAATTGACAAAACCACATTCAGCACATCTTTGTCTTTCGAATTTATCCAGCTCTTTTTCAATGAAACCTGCCCCACATTTAAGGCAGTAATTCATCCGCTTATTATTACCAGCCCATCCACCGGAATTGCTGAATACTTGAAACAGATTCATGATCTACTCCATTGCGAATCACTCCAACATCGGTCCCATTGTCCAACTATTCATGCAGGCAGAACAGTCGGGCGTTCTACCACCCAGAGCTAAACGTGTCCGATGCGTTTTGGTTTAGTAAAAATTCGATTGAAGGTCGAAAATTGCCCCGCATAAATGTGAAATATATCAATAATGAGTGAGTCAAAATTCGATATACACCCTTGGTATAGGTGCCGTTAAGCGCCTATACCAAGATGTTTTCAGGCTTATCTGACACTCTATACAGCTACCCCTTTCTGTACCAGAGTGGATAGATATTGCTAAAAAATCACCACCAAACACAATCGCTGCAGAAGCCGGCCCCGGTTTGGCCAATGAGTGCGAACGGAACGATCACATAATGGTTTTGGAATGGGCCTTGCAGGATCATGCCTCTGAGATAGATCATCTGACTGCGAGTTACCCGGACAAAGCAACCATGACAAAAAAGACAGAGTTACAGCGGCGTTGTTTTCTAATAAAAACGCCGCTGTACTTTCGCTAAACAATTAGGTACGATTAAAAAAATTGTTCTAGCAGACATCGATGTAAGAAAGAAAATGTAATACATTGGCCCCAACAAGGCCAAAAGCCCCGAGAGCCCGTCTTAAAATTCTTTGGGGATACTTTTAGGGATATACTAACTCAATAGCATTTGTCATATTTCATTATACCAATAAGTTATCCATTAAGTATGCGTCCCGCCTTCGCACCATATATAAACCCATCAGACTCCATCGATGGTTTTTGAACCCGCAGCCAGCAATGGTTGCGGGTTTTTTTGTTTCTGCGCACCTTGAAACCAGCACCAGAGGGGTCGGGTGCATCGATCCTGCCCTGAACACCTGGTTTTTTTTTTTGCAGCTCCACTCCTTGCTACTCATTGCAAACTTTCTTGTTCAGGGCTTATATGCCAGGGGAAATTCATAAAGAGGTTTGCCGTGTCTGCACACCAGGGAGGTACGAGGTGGTCCTGGTTATGCCCGATTATGCGGAACGTAAGCTGTGATTAAAAAAACAAGGTGCCGGGCTGGACTTGTAATTGCAAAACGACTACAGCCGACAAACAAGGATACAAAACTCCAAGGCATCGTTGGTCGTCGCTGCGCGGCAACGAAAGGGGAACACCCGGCAGTGATGCCGATTATCCAAGAGACAAATGACACAAGGAAGGACGGAGAAACTGATGCTGAAACTGACCAAAACTCGATATTACCTGACCTTGCTCCAGATACTGGCGGTGCTGTCCCTGCTGATTGCCCTGGTCTTCTTCTACCGAGGGCAGGTGACGGCCTTTTTCCAGACAACCCAGGCCGGGCCATTGGGGCTGGCGCTCAACGGTGCCATCCTGCTCATCTTCCTTCTAGGGCTGGTGCGCATGATCTTCATCTTCCTCGCCTACAGCCGTGAGCAGGAGGTGCTGCAGCGTTTTGTCAAGCGGGCGGGGGAGAAGGCTGTCAACCCAGCCAATACCTTACCGGATTCCGCACTGGTGGTGCGACGCTACCAGGCGGTGCAAACTATCGCCCTCCAGCTGGCACCGGTCAATCAGGGGGCATTGGCGGCAACCCTGGTCGCCGGTCAGCAGGCCCAGTTCACCCTGGTGCGCTTCGTCAACAGTATCCTGATTCTATCGGGCGTACTGGGCACGGTCATTTCCCTGGCCGTGGCTCTGATGGGCGCCGCAGGGCTGATGAATTCCCCGGATAACATGAAGAACATGTGGGATATCATCGGCGGCATGTCCAACTCGCTGAGCACCACGGTGACCGCGATTGTCTGCTATGTGTTTTTCGCTTATTTCTATCTCCGCCTCCAGGATGCCCGTACCCAATTGCTGGCCAACATCGAGGATGTGACCTCCCTCTACATCCTGCCGCGTTTCAAATATGTGGAGAACACGCTCCTGGGTGACGTGGCCCAATTGTCGGCGGACTTGCAGCAGGCGGCGGAAGGGATCCTCCGAGTGCAAGACCGTTTCCTGCTCGCCGGTGATCGCCTGCAACTGGCGGTGAATGACCTGCAGACCGTAATTTCGCAGAGCGGCGATAACATCCGCGATATTCGGGCGGCGGTACGTGAAGGCTTTCGCCTCGACCAGGAGGACCCCAAGGCATGAACAACGGTTTCCCGAATCTGAGCGGCGGGCAGGAAGATCTGGAAGAAAGTTTTTGGTCGTCGTTCAGCAACGTCATGATGGTCATCCTCAAGATCTTCCTTCTGGTCATTGTCATTATGGCCTTGAACAACCGCAACCTGCTGGATGATCTGAAAAACAACGTCCAGGCCAAGGAGGAGGCGCAGAAAGAGGCCAAACAGGCTCTCCATCTGGCCCAGTCCAGCCTGAAGGCCAACGCCAGCCTTGAGGAGCAGCTGGCCTACTTCCAGCAGCGCTCTTCATATCTGGATTTGGAGCTGCTGCGCAGTCGGGCGGAAGCTGAGGAAACCCGCAAGGTCAGCAATAGCCGCAAGTCAGAGCTGAGCCGCCTGCAGGCACTCAGCCAAGAACAGGCCGAGACCCTTGTCAACCGCAACAAGGCCTTAGCTGAGCTGCAAGGCAAGGTGACCGGGCTCACGGCGGAACAGGAACGGACCAGGGCGGAGCTGACCACAACCCGCGACAGCGCCACCCGCATGGAAACGGAATTGAGCGGTCTGCGCACCAAATATAATGAAAGCGATCAAAAGCTGCTCAGCCTGCAAGGTGAGTTCACCGAACTCGACAAGAAATACCAGAAGCTGCTCAAGCCCGCCCGCTCTGCCAGTAATAAGCAGGTGGTCGAGGTGATGTACCAAAAGACCGGTTACAGCCTGCGCAAGGCGGGTGAAGGCAGTTACCGCAACCTTGACCGAGCGGCGCTGGAAAGCGAACTGGGGGCGCTCAAGACTCAATTCGGCAACGACCTTTACGTCCGAATCGTCATCCCCGACAACAGCGGTCTGTCCTACAGCGAGGCATGGAGTTTCACTAACCAGATCCTGAGCCGGTATGACTATTATTACAACCCGTCGCAAAACAATGTGCCCGCTGCCCCGGCAGGGTTACCGTCACCGTGAAAGAAGCACAGTTGCCAGACCAGGGAACAGATCTCTTTTGCAAAGGTTTGGGTCCGCTCTCGAAGGGCCGGGCAAGAACGATGGGGTTCAAGGGAGGGACGCTCTTTTCATGCTTTTTCAGGTTTCGCAAAAAGTCGATTTTTGTCATTTCGAGGAGCAAAGAGATGAGAAATCTCTTTATAATTCCAGAGATTTCTCGCTACGCTCGAAATGACAAAATTGATACTTCTCCCTTTTCCTACGAGTTTTTCATATTTTTCAAAGCACTTCCTTTTTAGTGACGATCATCTCACACTTGCCGCAGTCAAAACTCAAGGCATACGTGCCTGTATTATCGACCAGGACCAGCGGTTCAGCGGGTGGAGGGCTCTTCATTTTCAATTGAGGACACATGCCCAGCTGCGCTTTGATGCAATATTTGGTCGTCATTAACGCGCAGCCTTTGACATCGCCAGCGCGCAGAAGAGCGGGGTCGATGTGCTGGACACCGTACTGCCGGTAAAACTCGGCTGCTTTTTTATTTGTGATGTTATCCAAGTAGCTCACCTCAATGGCAGGCCAGGGAGACTCATTGGGGATGCGCTCTTTGCTCTCGGGGGTATACGAGGCAAGCCTCATCTCCCCATGGCGGGCAAAGGCCTTGCGGCGCAGATCATTGAAAACAGCGGCAGGGAAATACAGCTCAGGGGATACTTGCAGAGCAACATCACCCACCGAAAAGATGGTACCGCCGCTTTTCTGCAGCTGTTTGACCGCCACCGCTTCAAGGGTTCCAAGGTTTTTTGCCCTCTCTTTTGCGGCGATGAGCGACGTTGCCGAGACGAGGCCATCCTCGTCGGTGATCTGCAATTGCAACCCATCGGCGCTTTCCTGCAACCAAAGCTGGACAGCGATTTTTCGACAGAGCTCACTTTGACCGAGGAGTTTATTAAAGTGGGTGTCGGCATTGCGAAATATTTCCATTCCCACCGACAACTGCAACGGGGCCGTGCCATCTTTAGGGTATATTTTTCGACCTTCAACACGATTCGCCTTTACGCCCACCAGTCCCTTTTGCGGATGAAAAAAACAGAGCCCATCACCGTTGTGAACCGCTTCGTCCCCTTCAAGAGTAAAACACCTTGCCTCCACGGCAATAACATGACCGAGTTTCTTGCCGATTGATTTAGGGGTCCGTGGTTCTCCCACCACATTTCTCCGTTTGGTAAGAAAGTAGTCGGTTTTTCCGCGACTAAATGACCGCGAGGGGTCCGGGGTAAAGCCAAATTGGCATCGCCCTGACGACGCACGCACCAAATCATCTCGTGCATCGATAATCCGATCAAGGGCAAGGCGGTAGGCTGCGGTCACATTTTTTACATAGTTCTCGTCTTTGAGCCGACCCTCGATTTTAAAGGAATCTATCCCTGCATCAAGCAGTGCCTCAAGATGACTCGACAGATCCAAATCCTTGAGACTGAGCAGATAACGGTCTTTCTCCAGAATCCTGCCGGTGCTGTCCTGCAGGGTGAACTTATGACGGCAAAACTGCGCGCACTCCCCCCTGTTGGCACTCCGACCGGCCATGACTTCACTGATATAACACTGGCCGCTATAGGCGACGCAAAGGGCCCCATGAACAAAAAACTCCAGCGCCACCGAGGTCGCAGCGCGGATGGTTTGGATCTGGGCCAGACTGAGTTCCCGGGCGAGCACGACCTGCGTAAACCCCACCTTTTCCAAAAATTGGACCTTGTCCACCGTCCGGTTGTTCATCTGAGTTGAACTATGGAGGGGGATAGGGGGCAGATCTGATGCGAACAGGCCCAGATCCTGAATAATGAGGGCATCGGCTCCAAGTTCATATAACTGATGACAGAGCGCCACGGCCTGCTCCAATTCATCATCAGCGAACAGCGTATTCATGGCCACATAGACCTTGGCCCGAAACTGATGGGCAGAGGCCACCAGTTTTTCAATATCGGCCAGACTGTTGGAGGCTGCGGCGCGGGCGCCAAAGAGAGGGCCGCCAATGTAGACGGCATCGGCACCGTGGTTGATGGCGGCAATCCCGCAGAGCATATTTTTGGCAGGAGCGAGCAGTTCAATTTTTCGTGCAATCATGGCTGGCCTCCAGCACAAAATCCTCATCTCTCAAGATGAGGACGAGACAATTTTCAGGAAAAACCTCGGTATCTTCTGTCCCGTGGTTACGGATACGCTGAGGACGCCTACAATCCCCGCACTGGCAGCTGTCTTCGGGAAGGGAGGGTGTGCAGGCAAGCCGCAGGCTATGAGATCAAGCAGTATAGTCGAAAATGAGGCACACGGCTTTTCAAAATCAGTCTGGCAGGAACAAACCGGCTCGAAGCAGTTCCGTCATCTTCCCACTCTTTCGTTCCTTTTTGGTCGCTTCGTTTCACCAGCCTTTGCTGCAGGGATAAAAGCCTTTCATGGATACGGCCGGAAATATTCGCGTATAATCCCAGAGGGTGCTATATTTTTCCGCGCAAGGTCCCGTGTAGCTCTTCTGAAACTCAACGGCGGGCGCTTCCAAGGAACAGATCCCTTCCCTTGAGGCGCTCTCGAAAAAGAACCCCGTTTGTTATGCCCCAATTGATTGTTTGTCAGGATGCCCAAAATTATCGAGTGGTGGAATTTACCACCTCGGTCACCATCGGCCGGGAGGATGATAACGATATCGTCCTTGCCTCGCCCCAGGTCTCCCGCCATCATGCCTCCATCGGCCGACGGGAAAACGGCGACTACGTGCTTTTTGATCACGAGAGCACCAACGCGGTATGGATGGAGAACAAAAAGGTGCATGCGCTCCGTCTAGCCCACGGCATGACCTTCCGCATCTTCGACCACTTCTTTACCTTCATCAACCAAGAGGACGACTCCCGACCCTCACGCGTTTTTGCAGGGGAGGATGAGAGACCGGCAGCGGCGCAGAGACCGGTCGACTCAGCCACCATCCTCTTCAATCTCGAGCCAGTGCCTGCAGACTCCCTGCTGGAGCCGATGGGGGCGGCGTCTGGCCCGGAAGAAAACGCGTCGATAGGACCACTTAGCAGTTTCCTGCTCGAGCTGCAACGGCTTGATGAGGAGAGTCTGCTCGAGGAAGGGCTGCTGGCCGGTGCCGTGACACTGCTGCGGGCAGAGCGCGGTTTCCTCGCCCTGCTCAACCCCAAAAACGAGCTTATCTACGTCACCACCCACCAGTTCGATCCCCACAAGGAGAGCCGGGAGGTCCGCCAGGATATCGTGCAGCTGGTGATGGATCAGGGCTGCACCGGCACGGCCGCTGGCGGCGATCCGGAGACGGAGCACCGCAAGGTGAAAGGCGGGCAGGAGCGGTCCGTGCTCTGTGCGCCCCTGCTGCGCGACGGCAAGGCGATCGGCTGCCTCTATGTTGATCATCATCACCCGGATTTTTGCAGCGCCGCTGCTCAAGGCACCCTGGAAATCCTGGCATTGCACACGGCGGTGCTCCTGGATAACCTGATCGGCCGCCAACGGATGCACCAGGAGCGGGAGTCCTTAAAAACGCGCCTGGCCACCAGGGACGAGACCATCATCCGCAGTGAAAAGATGGTCAAGCTCTACGAAGACATCCGCACCATCGCGCCCATCAATGTCCCGGTCTTTATTTCCGGCGAGGCCGGCAGCGGCAAAGAACATGTTGCCGCCGCCCTTCATAATTTCTCCCGGCGCAAAGGGGCCTCTATTGCCCTGAACTGCGCTGCCATCCCGGAGGGTATTTTCGAGAGCGAACTCTTCGGCTCGCGTAAAGGCGCTTTTCATGAGGCCATCGACAAGCCGGGTAAGCTGGAGCTGGCCGAAGGCGGAACCCTGTTTCTTGATGAGGTGGCTGACATGAGTTTGACCCTGCAGCCCAAGCTGCTCCGCTTTCTTGAGAATGGCGAGATCAGCCGTCTGGGCGATACCCGGGTGAAAAAGCTCGATGTCCGGGTGGTGACCGCCACCAACAGGGATGTTGCGGCTATGATCAGTGCGCATACCTTCCGCGACGATCTGTTTCAGCGTCTTTCCTGCTTTACCCTCAAGGTGCCGCCGCTCCGGGAACGGGTAGAGGATATCGAACCCCTGATCCGTTATTTTCTCAAAAATTTCTCCGCCGAATATAACTGGAAGGAACCCAAGGTCTCGGACAACGGGCTGCAGATCCTCATCCAATACCAATGGCCGGGCAATATCCGCCAATTGCGCAATGTCCTCCTCCGGCTGGCGGTACAGTCCCAGGGCCGCCTGATCACCGACAAGGAGATCCTCGCCCTTTCCGAGGAATTTGGTTCCGTGGATACGGCCAAAATCGAGGTTTTCCCCAGCCTGGAGGAGATGGAGAAGAATCATATCAAGGCCGCGCTGGATCGGGCTGGCGGCAATATTTCCGACGCCGCCGGGCTGGTGGGCATTGCCCGGTCCACCCTGTATCAGAAAATGAAAAAATACGATATTGCAGGCTGATCCCTGCTTGCACCCGGCCCTTGTTGTAAAATCAGACAGGCCCTTTGCCCGGCTGTCCGGTTTTACAACAGTGGTTGCTTTCTTGAAAATATATAGCATATCAATGCGTTAACACTCTTGCCCCCGCGCCGCTGTTCGATTTCCGGACACTTCCGCCGGCGGCCGCGGTTTTTTCTCACCCGCTCCTGCCCCGCATTCTTCGTTCTCCCTGCCCCTGCGGCCGTCCAACTCATTACAATTCTTTACATTATCGGCCATCCACTATTCGCCGATCACTTCTGGCATTGCCTTTGCTATCTCTCCGCCAACAGGTGTTGCTCCACTCTCCCATCAATAAACATGTATACGAGGTATCATTATGCTGAAAAAATCTGTTTTGGCCGCAGCCATTGTTTTCGCCCTGTCCGCCGGAATGGCCCATGCCGATTCCACCCTCTCCGGATCGTTCAAACAAAAAGGGAAAGGTTCCTCTTCGCATCACAACAGCTTTGTTGCGCAACCGATCACCAATAGCAACGTCATTACCGTCAACACCACGGCGACCCAGTCGACCACCTCGACCGCCACCGCTCCGGTCACCCAGACCACCACGGCCAGCCCAACCACCAGTTCAACCGCCGGTGCCACCGCTTCCAACACCAACACCGGCACCAGTGCTGACACCGCTGCAGCAACCACCGCTACCGGCACGGACAGCACCGCCGATACAACCGATAGCACTGATACCGCTGCTTCAACCACCGACACCGGCGCTGACACCACCGCAGCAACCGCAAACACCACGCAGGAGGATGGTGCAGCAGCCCAAGGCCTGCAGGCCGGTATTCGCAACGAGATCAAGAAGGCCGGCAACATCTCCAGCACCATCAGCGGCGGCAATAACAACATGACCAACGCCGCCTCCATTTCCCTCAGCGGCGGTGCGCAGGCCAGCGAATCGGTCACCAACAGGGTGAACACCACCGGCAATATCTCCAGCTTGGTCAAGGACGGCAACAACAACAGCGCCAATTCCGCCTCTATCTCCATGAGCGGTGCAGCGGTGAAAGGCCGCGTCATCAATGAGGTCGAAAATACCGGCAACATTTCCTCCATGGTTGAGGGCGGCAACAACAACAAGGCCAACGCCGCTTCCATCGCCGTCAACTAAAGGGCATCTCGAAACAGCGGTTTTCTCCCTGTTGCGGCAGCAACCTACCGCAACAGGGGCCCCCTCCAGTACTCAACAAGCCATACTGTCTGCGGAGAACGAAAATGAAAATAGTGCACATACTCACCCTGGGAGCCCTCCTTCTGCCACCGACGATCAGCCAGGCGGCTGACCTTCTTGGTATCCGCACGGAAAACCACGTGCAGGGCGGCGAATACAATGCCCAGGCCAAGGGGGGCAACAATAACGTCGCCAATGCCGCTTCCATCCAGATGACCGGCAGCAACGCCCGCGAGGTCAGCAACCGGGTCCGCGCCACCGGTACCGTGTCCGCCTCGGCGATCGGCAACGACAACAACGTCAACAGCGCTTCCGTGTCCATGGAAAATTCCCAGGCCGGCAAAGTAACCAACGCCGTCCAGGTAGACGCCATTGGCAACACGGTGCAGGGCAACAACAACACCTCCAATATCGGCTCGGTAATGATGCAGAATGCCACGGCCGGGACGATAACCTCCGCAGTGACCGGCGGCACCCTCAACGGGGTGATCGACGGTAACGACAACCGGCTCAATATCGGCTCGGTGCAGATGAGCCAGGCACAGCGGGGCGAAGTGACCACCAAAACCAATCTGGGCGATGTCTCGGTGGGCATCAAGGGTAACAACACCAGCGTTGCCGTCGATTCCGTGGTGGTCGATTAACCGGAGGGGAGGAACAATGCGAACGATCACTGCACTCCTGATGTGCTTGCTTTTTCTGGCCGCTTTCAGTCCCGTCATCTCCTGCCGGGCCGATGATCAGGATGACGGTATTACCATCGACGATACCGTTGGCTCGTATGACCAGATCAATAAATCGAGCCAGAATTTTTCGTACCTGGCCCAACGCGCCCGAAGCAAGGCCGCATCAGGAGGCGGTAACGTCCTGACCTCCGATAACGGCATCCTCAACAGCGTCATCCTGGAGTCGGGGGCGAAAATCAACGGTGATATCATAATCATCGATGATTCCAAGGGCGACAAGACCATCATCACCGAATAACACTGGAGTCGAGGAACGAGTATGCTGTTTTTGAAAAGAAGAGTGCAAGGCCACCGGCATCCGGGCTGTCTGCTGCTGATACCGCTGGTTGTCCTGAGCCTGAGCTCCTGCGCCAAGCTCGATCCTCGCAAGGTGGATGTTGACCTGCCTGCGGATATGCCGGAGATCAAGGAGACAAGTTTTGACCAGCCCCTCGGCGAGCTGGGCAGGATGACCCAGATTTACGGCAAGCGGGTGATGATCCAGGGTAAAGATATCGTCGATTTCACCGGGCTATCGCAGTACGCAAGCGGAGAGATACCGCATGATATCACCGAAATGAGCAAGAGCGCCCTCAACGCCATCGGCGGCAATGTGGTCTACATCCCCTACAGCCCGGTGTTCATCAACAACCAGATGGTCACCGGCTATTCCAACTTTCAGGGGAAATATATTCCGGACGTCGTCCTCTCCGGCGGGATCACCGAATTCGACCGTGGTGTCGAAACCCGATCCAGCAATACCGACTTCGGGGTGACCACCCGGCCTTTCAATGTCAATAAATCCTGGGTGCCCGGCGACACCATCTCGGTTGACTACAATCAGGAAGACCAGAACAGCACGGCCCGTATCACCCTGGATTTCAACCTGCTCGATTTCAAGACCATGTCCGGAGTGGCCCGGATGCAGACCGTCAACTCAATCAACGTCTACAAGGCGGTGGCGGAAAAGGAACTGGGGTTCACCATCTTTGGCCCGAGTTTTGGCCTCAAGGGCACGGTCAAGAAGGTGCAGGGACGACATGCCGCCATTCGCCTGCTGGTCCAGACCAGTGTGCTGCAGATTGTCGGCAAGTACCTCTACCTGCCCTACTGGAAGCTGATTCCTGGCATGAATCCGGACCCGGTGGTGCTCGAACGGATCCGTCAGGATTTCAAAAATCTGAGCCAGAATGACCGGATAGGCGAGATTCAGACCTGCCTCTATCTCAAGGGATACAATGTCCCGGTCACCGGTAGATTTGACGGCCAAACCCAGGCAGCCCTTGCCAACTTCAAGCCCGGTTACAATCCGTCCCAGGGAGTCAACAATCCGGAGCTCTACGTTGAACTGTGGAGTTCCCTCTCCGACAATATGGTGCAGGTATCCTCGCGCCGCGAGATGCTGGCCAAGGCCCTGGAGGGACCCAACCCGGCCCATCAGGTCGCAGCCGCACCGGCAAAGAAAACCGCACCGGCAAAAGTGGCCAACAAGGCCGTCGACAAAGCCGCCGCCGACAAGGTGGCTAAACAGAAAGAAGTGAGCAAACCCGTGCAAAAGGCCGCCCCGGCGGAGAAAGCCAGCGCTGGTCCGGCTGCCGTGGCTACGACGAGCCAAGAAAAGACAGCAGCAGAAAGCAAAGAAACCACCCTTGCCAAGCAGCAGAAGACACCGGCTGACCTCGCCCAGATCGTGCGCAGTCAGCCGGTTCTCGGTTCCAAAATTTCAGCGGAGGCGTTGATCAATGAGCGACAGAGAGCCGAATAAGATACGGCCAGGTTTCCTGCTGGGAATCCTGACCACCCTGCTGGCGGGTGTGCTGATGGGAGCGGTTAGAAACGATCCGCCTCTCCAGCCGCTGGCAGTATTGGACGCAAATGAAAACAGGACGATTCCGCTTTCCAACACCGGCCGCTACCAGATTGCCACCTGGGAAGCGGGTGGAGGATACGGCGCCTTTGTGGTCGACACCTCGACCGGGGTAACCAAGGTTGCCTACAGCTCCGTCAAGGGACCCAGCGGCAAAAGTTTGAACAATCTCGGCAAGCCCTTTGCGCAGATGCCATGAAACCGGCCAAGCGGCACAACATTTTTTGAAGGTGAACAGTATGAAATGGTTATTGAAACGAAGCCTCTCCGCCTTGAAACCCCTGAGCGCAGAGTTGATTATCCTGGGCTTGGTGCTCGCCATCGTGCTGGTGACCAAGATTTCCCATGCCGCAACCGGCACG
Organism: Desulfobulbales bacterium; assembly: GCA_038205495.1. Lineage (GTDB taxonomy): Bacteria > Desulfobacterota > Desulfobulbia > Desulfobulbales > Desulfobulbaceae > Desulfobulbus. The sequence goes on along the minus strand of JBBRBT010000009.1, from coordinate 77,753 downwards.
AGCGGTCTGCAAGGCTATGGCCTCAAAATTTTCAGGGTCGAGTCGGCACTCTATCCCTTTGTCCATGTCTATGTGCGCACCTTTGACCAGGAGATGAATCCCCTGGTGAATCTCAATGTGCTCAATATCGGCGTGATGGTTGAAGGACGCGCCTATGATCCCAAGAAAAGACAGTACCTCATCCAACCCATCCGCAACCGGGAAGAGGCAACGCGCGCGGTCCTGGTGCTCGATACCAACAAGAGCTTGAAAGGTGTTGATTTTGAGGCCATGGTCCGGGCAGCAGCCCGGTTCATCGACGCCAAGCGGCCCCAGGACCAGGTGGCGATAGTCGCCCTGGATGCCAGCAGCGAGGGATATACGGTCCTGTCCAATTTCGACCGGGAACCCGGTATCCTCGGCCGCCGTCTTGCCGACCTCCAGCCACGGGGAGAAAAAACCCGGCTCTATGACGGGGTAGCTGCTGCCATGCAGATGGCCGGTGGGGCGGTGGGCGGTGATTCCTCCAGTGATGTCGACTATATCGTTTCCACCTCGATCGTCGTCCTCTCCAGCGGCAAGGATGACGACAGCGCCATCAATCGCTCCGACCTGATGACCCGGATCTCCGGCCTGAAGATACCGGTGCCTATCTATTCTCTCTGCTTCACCGGCGTGGAAGGCAAGGATCAGCGCAATCTCCAGGCGCTTTCCAAGAATTCCTTCGGCAAATACTATCCCCTCAGCGGGACCTACGATACCATCACCCGCAGTATCGAGGATATCCAGAACACCATGCAAAGCGACTATGTGCTCACCTTCCGTTCCTATATTCCGGTGGACGGCGGCAGGCACAATGTCAAAATCGGGGTGGAGTACCCCACGGGCAGCGGCATTATGTATTACGACACCTCGTCGTTTGAAGCCATTGAGCCGCCGACCTTTCCCAAGATCATCGAGGCCCAACAGAAGATCGACAAGGCGATTCCCGCCTTGAAGGGCGAGGAGTTATACCTGCGCAATCCCTACGCCCCGGTCGCAACGGCTCCGGCAGCAATAAAAAATTGATGGCCTTTTTCTTTGATGCCGGATAAAAAACTCCGGAATCATACGAGCCCCTCCTTTCAGTCCCCTGACCGTCTGCACGAGGGTCAGGGGCTGAACTTTTTTCCTTCGATTCCTGGACGTGTGCATGGAATCTCCTGAACAACCGCCACGCTCTTTGTCTCAAGCCGCTTACCTGATTGCCCTGGATGCGGGTTTTTCCTATCGGGAATATCGGATCACAGCCCCCGGGGTCACCATCGGCCGCGATGCGGGCCCATGCGATATCGTCGTTGCCGGGGCAACCGTGTCGCGCCGCCATGTCCGCATTCATGCCGAAGAGCCAGATCGGTTCCGACTCGAAGATCTCAACTCCACCAATGGCGTCTTTATCAACGGCGCCCGGGTTGACGGCAGTGTCAATCTGACCGAGGGTGACCTGATCAGCCTGGGGTCAGCAGCGGGATGCCATCTGCGTTTTCAAGGGTGCAGCAGCCGTGAGATGCGGCGGTTCACCCTGCCCGCCCGGAAACAATGGCGCATTGGGCGGGCACCGGACTGCGACCTGCCGCTGCCCTTTGAGCCGACGGTCAGTTCGCACCACGCCCTCCTCACTCCGCATGAGGGCGGTCTCCGCATTATTGACCAGCACAGCCTCAACGGGACCTGGATCAACGGCCGGGCCCTGGCCGAGAGCAGTCTGGTGCCCACCGACACCGTGGTCATCGGCTCCACCCATTTCCGTTTTCAACTTGCGCCTGATGGCATCCTGACTGTCCACCAACGCGAATGCGGCCAGGCCGTCAAACTGGAGTGCGTCGGCCTGACCCAGACGGTCCCCAACGGCCGGACGGGTACCAAGACGCTGCTCAACGATATCACCCTTTCCTTTGCGCCCGGCGAATTCATCGGCATCCTCGGCCCCAGCGGTGCCGGTAAAACCACGCTGCTGACCACGCTCAATGGCTTCATCAATCCAAGCCGAGGCCAGGTCCTCTTCAACGAAACGCCCCTGGACACTGCCTACGAGATGTTCCGCGACACCATCGGCTTTGTTCCGCAGGACGACATCCTCCATCCGGAGCTGAGCGTCGAGGCGAGCCTGAACTACACTGCCCGTTTGCGCCTGTCCCCGGATATTGATGGCACCCAGCGGACCAACATCGTGGATGGCACTATCGAGACCCTGGGGTTGACACAGGTGCGCCACTGCCCGATTCACCAGTTGAGCGGCGGTCAGCGCAAACGAGTTTCCATCGGCGCCGAATTGCTCGTTCGCCCCAGCATCCTCTTCCTCGATGAACCCACCTCAGGGCTCGACCCCAGCGTGGAAGATCGCCTGATGCGCCATTTCCGCAGCATGGCCCACAGCGGTACCACCGTGGTCATCACCACCCATGTACTCTACAATCTGGCCCTGCTCGATAGAGTGGTCATCCTCTCCCAGGGACAGCTGGTATTTTTCGGTCCCCCTGAGGCTGCGCTCAAATTTTTCAGTGCAGACGGCACGCTCCTGACCCGGCCGACCGGGATCTTTGATCTGCTCACCGGTGAAGAGGGGCCAGCCGCTGCCGATATCGCCTGCTGCGCCTCCGGAGAGCAGGAGAAAATCGCTGCCCGGTACGCCCATCGCTACCAACATTCCCCCTTGTACCGGGAAAATGTCGACCAACGGCTCTCCCCGGTGGCCCGGAACCTCCTGGCCGCAGAAAAAGGCAGCCCGGACCCTACCCTGGCGGGGCTGCCCCCGACGCACTCCACTTGGAGGAGCCGGGTGGGGGGAAATGACCGACCCGCTCCAAGGCGGCCGGCCACGGGCTCACTGCGCTCGTGGCGCATCCTCTCCCAACGCCATCTGCACATCCGCTGCTCGTCTGCAAAACGGCTGCTGCTCTTCTTCCTCATCCCAACGGTGCTGGCCCTGGTAACGCTGTCCCAGCATATGAATGGCGTCATTGCCGACGAGGTGGTCCGACTGCAAAAAGACAGCATCCAGACGGCGATAACCCGGGGTGGAACCCCCATGGAAACCCAGCTCAAGGTCCTGCTTTCCCCGGCCGGGGTCTACGATCCGCGCTCCGCAACGGATTTGCTCTATGCCCTCCGCCATGAGGGGGTGGCCAACCTGCCAGTCCCGATGACGGTGCTGCTGATGATCGTCATGACTGCGGTATTCTCCGGAACCCTCATCGCCTGCCTGGAAATTTCTCCGGAACAGTCCATCTACCGGCGGGAACGAAGGTCGCATCTCCAAATTCTGCCCTATCTCGGCTCGAAACTGCCCTTCTGCCTGATGATTACCGCCCTGCAATGCCTCCTCTTTTTAGGCATCTGCTGGCTCAATCCCGCCCTGCACCCGACCACTTTTATTCCCGCCTGGCTGGCCATGGTCGCCATTGCCTGGAGTTCGGTGGCCATTGGTCTTTTTATAAGTTCCGTCGATCCTACCGCAGGCCGGTTCTCGGTACTGCTCGCCATTGCCGTAGTGCTGCCGCAACTGATCCTCTCCGGTGGTCTGGGGCCTGATTTTTACGGTAATATGCATGGGGTGCTGCAGTGGGCCGCCGATCTGCTCCCCGCCCACCGGGGCCTGGAAATGATGTGCACCGCGCTGTTCAGCTCGCTCACCGCCGAGAGCCTGCCCTGGATTCCCGATCTCATCCGCAAGGTGATTGGTTTTGACTTCGGCGGGTCGGTCTATTATAATGGCAGCTTGATTCTGATGGCCCAATCCCTCCTCTGGCTTTTTTTCTCTGCATGCTTCCTGAAACGACGGGACACTCGTTGAACGGTTTGAAGACACTCGTTGATCCCAGCAATATCGGACCATTCCAGGTCCTTGTTCCCGATTCCAGCGATCTTGTCGCTGAACGCTACCGTTTTGTGCGCCCTCTGGGTGAAGGGGGCATGGGCAATGTCTATCTGGCGGAAGATCTGCTGTTGGCGCGTTTGGTGGCCATCAAGACGGTCCGCCCGGAGCTGAGCGGCAACGAGGAGGTCCGGACCCGGATCAAACGCGAATGCCGCATGCATGCCGCCATCGGTGTGCATCCCCATATCATCACCCTCTATGACACGGTGGAGGAAAACGGGCATATCTATCTGGTCATGGAGTTTTTCGAAGGCGAGACCCTGGCCGGACGGCTTGCGGCGAAGAGCGGTTCCCCTGGCCTGCCGCTCTCCAAGGCTTTGGACATCATCCGCCAGCTGCTGCAGGCACTCTCCTGCATCCATGGCCGCGATATTGTCCATCGCGACATTAAAACTTCGAATATCCTCCTGCACCCCCTGGCAGATGGCCGGTATCTGGCCAAACTCATGGATTTTGGCATTGCCCGGGCAGAGACGGAGCCGGGCGACCTGACCCGGCTGACCTCGCTGGGCACCCAGGGTCCCGGCACGCCGGTGTACATGGCGCCGGAACGGATTGACCCGCAGACCTTTGGCGATATCTGCCCAGCCACCGATCTCTATGCGGTCGGTATCATCCTGTTTGAACTATTGACCGGCGGGCCTCCGTTCAAGGGTTCAATGACCGAGATTTTTTCGGGTCATCTTGTGCAGCAGCCCAGCCTCCATGAGCTGCCCCACGATATTCCTGCTGGCTTAGAGACGATACTGCATAAGGCGCTAGCCAAGAAACCGGCGGACCGGTATCAGGATGCCGCATCCTTCATCGATGCACTGCTGGCGATCGGCGAGGATATTGATGCATTACCCTGCCAGGTCGTCATGGGAGAGGCGACCCTGCTGGCCACGGGCAGCAGATGTGCTCCACCAAGTGCCGGAGTCGATGCCACGATTTTTGATTCGGCCTGCAGCCGGGTTAGGACCATGCCGAGGTTTCAGCGGAATTGGTTATATCTGGCTGCAGCGGTGGTGGTCGTACTCTCGGGATATCTTCTGCGCGGCCATTTCACGGACAGGTCGGATTTACAATCCACACACCCAACCGAAAGGGTGGCAGCGGCTGCACCCGTGACCGACCATACCCCAGGCGATCAGGCTGCGGAGAAAAACATCTCCGCCTTACAGGCGGTGGAAAATGTGCGGCAACAAAAAAACACCGAATCCATGGCGGCAACCGACCGCACCGCGAGCGGCACCGCTGATACCCAGGGATGGCAGGTTATAGAAGCCCGCTCTCGAAAAATTCACTGATTCGGTTCTTGCATTGAAACACGCCAGATTGACCCTAACCCTGCTCATTGCCACGCACCTCCTTTTGGCCGGCTGCGCCCCTGCGACTTTCAAAGAACCGCTGCGGAAGGTGGACCGATTCTTCCACGACCTCGGCAGATCCATCAAGCAAACAACCAGAAAAATTACAGGTGAGCAGCCGACCGGAAAACAAATCCACTACCAACCACAAAACGGACTTGTTCTCAAAATCAAAAAGGCCGCCATTGTACCGGCCAAGGTAAAAAAAGACGAGCAAGTCACCCTGACGCTGCAGTATGTCATCATGGGGGCACCCGCCACCGGACTGAAGGTAATGGAAAAAAGCACCCTGTTGATCGATGGTAAGGCATTGACGGTTCTCAAGGAAGACTCAACCACCAAAGAGAACGGCACCTGGGAAAATACCCTGACCTTTGCAGTACCCGACTCGGCCAAACCCGGCAAATACACCGTTGTCACGGACCTCAGTGCTCAGGGATTGGCACGGAGCTCGCGGCGTTCTTTTACGGTGCTGTGAAAGGAAACCGCCCCGTGCTCACCTGCGGCCGGTTCAAGAGAAACGACGAGGTGCGCCTCGTTCAAGGAAATTGCCCACTGTTCGGGTACCGTGTGCGGTATGCCGGCCTCTCAGATCCAGGACGGTTGCGCCGGTGCAATGAAGACGACTTGCTCATGCTGGCCGAGGCCGGCGTTTTTGCCGTGGCGGATGGCTTGGGCGGGTTGGATGCGGGCGATATTGCCAGCAAAACAGCTCTGCAGCATCTGCAAGACCTCTATACCGCTCCGGATTCCCGGGAAGACAAGCCAGTCCCTCCTTCCTTCCGCAGCGGGAATAATGCCTCGCTTGAAGAAATCATCGCTACCGTCAATACCCGGACCTACCAAAAAAAAATAGCCCTGGGCAGGAATATGGCAACGACCCTGGCCTTGGTGCAACTCTGCAGTGAGACATTCGCAGTGGCCCATGTAGGCGACAGTCGGGTCTACCATTGGCGTGACAGCGTACTTTCCAGGGTGACCAGCGATCATTCCCTGGTCAATGAATTGTATAAGCAGGGAGCACTGACCGCGAGCCAGGCGGAGCATTCACCGCAACGCCATGTGATCACCCGTGCCGTTGGTGCTGCGGCAAGTGTAACCCCCTCGGTACAACAGAGAGTGGTCCTTCCGGGGGATATCCTGCTGCTGTGCACCGATGGATTGACCAGCATGCTCTCGGATACGAGGATTGCGGAAATTATCCAGGCAAGGCGGACAGATGTTGGCCAGGCAGTGACGCAACTTGTTCTGGCAGCCAATGAGGCCGGTGGTCACGACAACATCACGGTGGTCCTGTTGGCGATTAGCAGGTAGAAGAAAGGGGAGAGGGCACGGGCAAGCTGAGGTCGTCTCAAGCACGATCCCGCCCCGTCTCATCACAGCGAAAGACATAGATACCTGCACCCACACAGGGGCATCACAGGAGCGTACGGCGCTTCAGCAAAACACCATATTGAACGAGTTCTGAGAGTTTGACAACCAGCCAGCAGGTTAGAGTGAGCCTGCCTCCTCGGCACCATCTAGAGAAGCCCGGCGTGAACGAGGGGCCCAAATTAAACCGTCCCCGTTTTCGCTTTTTTCGCTTCTCATCTTTTTAGTTATTGTCCCGACTCCGCTACTTCCTACTCAGAAAGCATCCCTCCCGACCCCACTTCAAATTCCCTTTTAAGCGATTCAGCAAAATATGAAAGAGGATGTCATTTATCTTGAGAATGATTCCCCTTCCTGTTAAAATTTACCTAAAATCGCAGCAGAAAGAATGAAAAATTGCGCGATATCAATTCCAACAACATTGCCGATTTTCCCAGGCTAGATCGAGCCACAACGTGGTCATTCAATTCCCTTGGAATATCTTCCAACTGATTAAAATCACAACATCATCCTTGAGGGTATAGCGCGCCCCTCAATAATTTTCTTTGTTCCAAAATTGGCCTACACAGACTTTATGGATCAATTTTTGCAATACCACAACGTGGTTGCTAATATCACAAAGAAGTTGGTACCAGCTCAATTAAAGAAAAGGATTATAAGGAGGAGTCGTATGAAAATCATTGTTGTTGGGTTCGCGTTGATAATCCTGGCATATGGCAACATATGCCAAGCAGCTACACGCACAATTACAACCTCATCCACGCCCAAGGAGGCTGTTTTAGGATCTTCTCTGCAGCTTGAGTGCAAAGCCGCCGGACCCTGGCTGCTTCCTTTGACCTCTGCCAAGATTACCATTAAAAATCCTCAAGGCACTACTTTGGTCTCAGCCAAACCAATGGGGATTATCGGATTAACGACAAGTTACAATTACACGATTCCCAGCACCGGAATTATCGGTAATTGGAATTACAGTTGCGAAATTAAAGATCGCAGGGCAACTGTAAGAAAATCGAGCACTTTTACTGTCGCCAAAACGCAGACGCCAGGGTTGGTCATTGGGCCCATTGCTGCCCATAACACCATTACTACCTACAATGGTGCTTCGACTTGCATCAGCTGTCATACCAAGGAAGCCACGGAAATGGTGAACAGCCTGCATACCAAATGGAAAGCCCCCACGCCGGAACTGACCAATACCAAAGGAACAGAACTGGGCAAAGCACAGGGTGGAATCAACACCTTTTGCACCTATGCCATGTCGTCAAAAAATGCGTGTTTTTCCTGTCATGTTCGCTCGGATGGCAATGCCCCGCATCCTGCTGAGGCAAAGGATGTCGACTGCCTGATGTGTCATAGCGACACCTACCAGAGAAAGTTTGTCACTGATCCCGCCAGCACCCAGACAGTTACCAATGTTCTCGGAAAAACACAAACCTATGTCTTTGGCAAGGTCGACACTCAGGGGAACTACATTATAGAACCTGATTACAGTAAAATGCCTGCCGGTACCAACATGGTTAATGTGGCCAGAACCGTCCATCTCCCGACCAACAAATCGTGCCTGCGGTGTCATGCAACCGCCGGTGGTGGTGATTGGACCAAGCGTGGTGACATGGGCCTTAATTCAGCCAATCCAACCGTTGATCAGGATGTCCATCTGTCGCAAAATGGCGCCAAGCTCACCTGTGTTGATTGTCATTCAGCGCTCAATCATAAAATAGGCGGCAGAGGGATTGATTTGCGAGGAACAGAGGCGGCGGCTCCCACTTGTCAGGCTTGTCATACCGCCGCACCCCATGCTGATGTCACTCTAAACAGACACGCAGCCGGGCAGGTAAGCTGTCAGGTCTGTCATATCCGTGAATTTGCGAAGGGTGGAGCTACGGAGATGTCTAGAGACTGGAGAACCCCAGTGTGGAATGCTACTTTCTGTTCTGGCCAGGGCGGCTTTGTCGGTGAGGAGATCAGGGCATCCAATGTGAAACCGGAATACGTTTGGTTTGACGGAACTTCGTACGTTTACAATATCGGCGAGACCATCAAGGCTGATGCGAAAGGCATCTATCACATGGCCAAAGCCAACGGCGCTCCCTTTGATGGCAAATCTTCAATTGTCCCCATAAAGAGACACTCGTCAATCATGGCGCTGCATGAAAGCGGCAAAATGGTACCACCTGCCATTATGTGGATGTTCATGACAGGGAAATTTGACACCGCTGTCCAGAAAGGTATGCAAGAGCAGGGTTTGAGCGGTACATACACTCTGGTCAAAACGGATGCTGAAATGCTGATTACCCATGGCGTAGAACCAAAAACAAAGGCACCCACCTGCGTTACATGTCATGATAATTCAGGCGCCACCCCGGATGGTTCAGGTATGATACCTTTCACCGCCCTAGGCTACCATACGGTCCCCGCTGCGGTGCAATCATGCACGCTCTGTCATGAACGTAAGAGTTTGGGATGGGCGGAACTGCACCAAAAACACAGAAGCGAGATTTCTTGTTCGAGTTGCCACTCCAAAGAACCAACAGGGCTGGTCAAGGCAAAAAATATTCTGTGCAGCAGTTGCCATGAAAATAAATCCTGGGAATCAGAAAGTCACAAAAAGCACATAATAGAAGAAAAATTAAAATGTTCCGCCTGCCATACCTTCACCTGAAACCATGAAGAGAGGATTGATCTTGACAAAGCGTGTTCCCGGTGGCGAGGGCCCTCCTCTCCCTGAATATCACGCTGCTGAGAAAGCAATGACCTGCGGGTAGACTTTCAATCCGTTGCGGACTCGCTGGTGCACAAAAAAGGCGATTTCAAGTCCTCTTGAAATCGCCTTTTATATTGCCAACCCCAGCGTCCCCAACGCTGTACTCTACCTGTTAACTTTACAGCAGCACAACCCTACTCAACTCTGAACCACGTTCGCCACTTCCCGGGCAATGGCCAGTTCTTCATTGGTGGGAATCACAAACACCTGCACCTGGCTGTCCGCGCTACTGATAGCGCGGGCCTCTTTGGAGCGCTGGCTGTTCTTGACCTGGTCGAGCCGTATCCCAAACAGTTCCAGTCCGTTGAGGGAATCGGCCCGAACGATGGCATCATTCTCACCAATTCCGGCGGTGAAGACGATGGCATCCACCCGGCCGAGAACCGCCATGTACGCGCCGATGTATTTGCGGTTACGGTAGGTCTGCACCGAGAGTGCCAGGGCTGCCCGCGCGTCACCCTCCTCCACGGCCCGGTGGATATCGCGCATATCATTCATACCGCACAGTCCTTTCAGCCCGGATTCCTTATTAAGCAGGGCATCGATAGCTTCCAGTTCCATGCCCTTGTTCTGCTTCAAAAACAGATGCAGGGCCGGATCAACATCACCGGAGCGCGTCCCCATCACCAGTCCCTCCAGCGGCGTCATGCCGAGGGAGGTGTCGACACTGACTCCACCCGCGATCGCGGTCATGGAGCAGCCGTTGCCAAGATGGACGGTGATCAGGTTGCACTCGGCCAGCGGTTTGTCCAGGAGGCGGGCGCACTCGCCGGCCACAAAACGGTGCGAGGTGCCGTGAAAGCCGTAACGCCTGACCCGGTCCTGCTCATAGAGGCTGTAGGGCAGGGCATACATGAAGGCTTGGGGCGGCATGGTCTGGTGAAAGGCGGTGTCGAACACCGCCACCTGGGGGACCGCAGGAAAGATCTCCATGGCCACCCGGATACCGTCAAGATTGGCCGGATTATGGAGCGGCGCCAGGGGGATATTGCGTTTGATCGCCTCAAGAACCGCCGGGGTAATCAGCGTGGACGCGCGAAAATCCTCGCCGCCGTGCACCACCCGATGCCCGATGGCGCTGATCTCCGAGGTCTGGCCGATAATCCCCTGCTCCCGATCGGTCAACTGCGCGATTACCAGATGCATGCCGCTGTCATGATCCGGAATGGCCTGCTCCAGGGTGGACTCCCGTTCCTTGTCCGTCCCCGGAAAAAAGGTGGTTTTCAACCGACCGGTTTCGTCCCCGATCCGCTCGACCAGTCCGGTGGCGAGTACGGTTTCCGTTGCCATCTCGATTACCTGGTATTTGATCGAAGAACTTCCTGAATTAATAACTAAAAATTTCATATTTCTTCCCTTTATCCTCTCAATACAACTTACTTATTTTTGGCGACCTGGGCCTGGATGGCGGTCAGGGCCACGGTATCAACGATATCCTGGACCGTGCAGCCCCGCGACAGATCGTTGACCGGCTTATTCAGCCCCTGAAGCACCGGTCCCATGGCCACGGCGTGGGCGGCACGCTGCACCGCCTTGTAGGTATTGTTGCCGGTGTTGAGATCCGGAAAGATGAACACTGTGGCATGGCCGGCCACGTCGGAGTCCGGTGACTTAAATGCGGCGACCTCCGGATCAAAGGCCGCATCGTACTGCAGCGGTCCTTCCAATGGAAAATTAAGGCCGCGTTCCTTCATCAACTGCTTGGCAATCGCGGTTGCCTCCACCACCTTCTCGACATCATGCCCGGTGCCGGAGATGCCGGTGGAGTAGCTGAGCATGGCCACCCTCGGTTCGATGTTGAAAATTTGGGCGGTTTCCGCCGAACTAAGCGCAATCTCGGCCAACTGCCGGGCATCGGGATTAGGCACCACGGCGCAATCACCAAAGGCCAGGATCTTGGACTGAAAACACATGATGAAGATCGAGCTCACCACCGAAACACCCGGCTTGGTTTTGATGAACTCAAAGGCGGGCCGGATCGTCTGGGCCGTGGTGGTGACCGAACCGGAAACCATACCGTCGGCCAGCCCCTTGTGCACCATCATGGTGCCGAAATAGGTGGGATCGGACATGCGGTCGCGGGCCACATCCATAACGATATTGCGGTGCTTACGAATGTCGAAATAGGTGAGGACAAAATCATCGTAATACTCCGAAGTGGTCGGATCGATAATAGTCGCTCCCTCGATATTGAGGTTCAGCTTGGAGGCCTTGGCCCGGATCTCGTCGACCTTTCCCAGCAGGGTAATATCGGCGATGCCACGACGAAGAATAATATCAGTGGCACCGAGGATCCGCTCGCCCTGCCCTTCCGGGAGAACGATATGCTGCTTTTGCCGGGAGGCGGTCTCGATCAGGGAGTATTCGAACATCCGGGGTGTAATTTTGCTCGACCGCTGCGAGACCACACGCTTGGTCAATTCAGCGACATTGACATATTTGGAGAACCAGCCGAGCGCGGTGGCGATGCGTTTGGAGTCGGTGGCCTCAATACGGCCATAGAGCTCATTGACACTATGGACGGTGTCAAAGGTGTGGGATTCGACAAACAACACCGGCACCGGGATACCGGTCCAACCCTGGATGAGCCGCTGAACGCTGGGGCTGATTTCCAGACCGCCGGTGAGGAGAATACCGGAAATATTGGGATAGGCAGATGAGATCCGACTGGCCAGGCTGGCAATGATAATATCGGAGCGATCTCCAGGGGTGATGATGAGGCTGCCTTCCTTGATATATTCGAGGAAGTTACTGATCTGCATGGCGGCCACCAGGTAGTTGTCCACCAGGTTGAGCATGCTCGGTTTGCCGTATAACACCTCGGCCCCCAGCCAGCGTTTGACATCATCAATGGTTGGGTTGCCCAGGGATTTGTTCTCCGGAATCACATACAGGGGGAAGGTCCGGCTGAACTGCTCCATGCACTTGGCACTGGCGGCGGTATCCCGCATAAAACTTTCCGGGGCCCGGTTGATGATACATCCGGCAATATCAACTCCTATGGTCTCCAGGGTGTCGATGGTAATCGCCGTATGGGTGCAGACCTCCTCGGTGGACTTCTCCCGGCCGGAGGCTACTACCAGGACCGGGGCACCGAGGTTGGTGGCGATATTGGCGTTGAGATCGAATTCAAAGCCCGGATCCTTGCCCCGGAAATCGGTGCCTTCGCAGAGGACAAAATCGTACTTGGCCTCCAGCTGTTTGTATTTTTTGAGGATATTCTCGTACAGCAACTCCTCTTGCCCGGTGGTGATCAGTTGGCGTGCCTGGCTGAGCGTATAGGCATGGGTGTCTTCATACGGGATTTCGAGCTTGAAATATTTGAGGATCAGGTTGAGATCGTGATCCACCCGGCCAAAAACATGATCATTGATAATGGGGCGGAAAAAGGCAATTCGGCTGATTTCCTTGAGGATCACCTGCATCACCCCAAGGATAATGGCGGACTTGCCGCTGCGTTCTTCCGCTGCTGTTACATAGAGATTGTTTGACATGGAATGGAGACCTCGAATGCCCTGCATCAGGCAGGTTTTTTAAAATGATAAATTCGCCCCCAAGCTGTTCCCAGGAGAAAGGGATCAGGCTGGGGGCCGACGCTCAAAGGATGAATCGCACGCCGTAATTTTTGTGAATTGTATAACGCTTTCAGGCTGCAAGCAAAGCAAATCAGGACGCCCCGGACAACAGGACCCCATGGTGCCGGATCAATCCGTCGCTGTCAATCGTCCAACTGGTCCGCTATCAGTTCTGCGGTATGCCGCACCCGAATGGCGGCACCGTCCTGATCCATGCCGCCCCTGATCTGCATGACGCACCCGGGACAGTCCATGGCCACCAACGGAGCGCCGGTGTCCTTGATGTTTTTGAGCTTACGTTGCAGGATCGGAGCGGAAATCTCCGGCAGCTTGAGCGAATAGGAACCGCCCATGCCGCAGCAGGTATCGCACTCGAACATCTCGCTGAGCTCATACCCCGCCTGTTGGAGCAACTGCCGCGGTGCCTGATCGGCGTGCAGGGTCCGTTTGAGGTGACAGGAGTCGTGGTAGGTAATCTTGCCCAGCTGCTGCCCCTCTTTCAGGGTCAGTCGCCCTTCATCCACCAATTTCTTGACCAGTGTCGAGAAATCGACGGTTTTAGCCGCCAGTTCCCGGGCTTGGGGCAGGCTGTTACTCTGGCCGAGGCTTTCAAAGGTGGTGATAAATTCATGGTTTAAAGCCACAGTGCAGGTCGGACAGGCCGAGATCACATAGGTTGCCTGCTCAGCCAGCAGGGCCTCGATATTGTCCTCCGCATTTTTTGCCGCCACCTCGTAGGCCCCGTTGTAGCGGGCCGGAGCGCCGCAGCAGGTCTGACCCTCGGGAAACAGGACCTCAATCCCCGCCTTGTTGAGGATCTTCACCAGAGCCTCTCCCATCTCCGGGTAGGCAAAATCAATCAGGCAGCCGCCGTAAAACACTGCCTTTTCCTGCAGATTTTTGGGCTGGACGAGGGTCTTGAACACATCGCGGAACGGTTTGGCGGCAATCGCCGGCAGGCTGCGGCCGTCGGTGAGCTCGGCCAGGAACATGGGCAGGTGGCGGATGAATTTGCCGGTGGCAAAGGGTTTGCCGGCAATCGAGGCGGCCCTGAGCATCCCGTGGAACAAGCGGCGATTATTGACCACGGCGTAGATCGATTTCTGCAGCAGCGGCACCCCCTGGTCCTTGACCAGCCGTCGCCTGAGTTCCATGATCAGGCCGGGGATGTCGATCTTGCCGGGGCAGACATCCTTGCAGGCGCCGCATTGGATGCACAACCCCTGGATATCCTCGGAGCTCTTCAACTCATCGTACCAGGCGGTGAGGATGGTGCCGATGCCGCCGGTATAGACTTTGCCGAAGACGTGACCGCCGACCAGGCGGAAGATCGGGCAGACATTGAGGCAGGAAGCGCAGCGGATGCACTGCATCGCCTCCTTGAACATCGGATCAGCCGCCATCTCGGTGCGGCGGTTGTCCATGAGGATGATGTGCAGATCCTTCATCGAGCCGTCGCTGTTGGGGGTCTGACCGGTGATGATGCTCACGTAGCTGGTCAGCAGCTGGGCGGTGGCGCTCCGGGGCAGGGCCTTGAGAATCGGGGCGATGTCGGCGAATTTTTCCACCAATTTTTCGATCCCCACCAAGGCGATGTGGATTTGGGGCAGGGAGGTAACCAGGCGGGCGTTGCCTTCGTTGGTGACGAGAACAATACTGCCGGTCTCGGCCACGGCCATGTTGCCGCCGGAGATGCCCATGTCGGCCTGAAGGAATTTCGGCCGCAGTTGTTCGCGGGCCACCTTGACCAGCCGGGGGATGTCGGAGGTCAGGCGCTCTGCCACTTCTTTGGAGAACAGGTCAGACACCTCTTCCTTGGTCATGTGGATGGCAGGCATGACCATGTGGGAGGGCGTTTGCCCAGCCAACTGGATGATCCATTCGCCCAGATCGGTCTCGCCGACCTCGATGCCGGCCTTTTCCAGATAAGGATTGAGATGGATTTCTTCGGTGGCCATGGATTTGGATTTGACCACGGTCTTGACCCCGTTGTCCTGGGCGACCTTGAGGATGTATTCGCGTACTTTTACCGGGTCGTTGGTCCGGAAGACCTTGGCCCCTTTGGCCTCGGCATTCTGTTGGAATAGGTCCCCAAGTTCGGTCAGGTGGGAGGCGGCATAGGACTTCAGCGTCGCAATCCGACCGCGCAATTCCTCGAAATCGATCCCGTCATAAGCCTTGGCCCGATTGATCTTGTAGGCCTCGGAAAACTTGCCCAGCGCCCCGGTGAGATTGGCATTGTGCAGGGCCTTGTCAATGGACTGCTTGAATTCTTGCTCCATCAGTGGGTACCTCCCAATTCGTCGACAAAGATAATGATGAGCCGTTCCGGCCCGTGGACACCGATGGTGAGCACCCGTTCAATATCAGCGGTTCGGCTCGGCCCGGTGATCAGGGAGAGGTACGCGGAATCCTTAGGCTGCACGTGGGTCAACCAGGTGGGCATATCCGGGGTCAGGGAGGCGGTGGCGACCAGGGCGATGTGGATAAAAGGCAGGGTCGATACCAGTCGCTTGTCAATGGCGGTGGCATCCTGGGCGAGGGTGCCGGTGTCTGCTAAGGCCCAGTCCACCTGGCTGATCCCGATGTGGGCCTCGGCGGCCCGTTCACGGCTCACTTGCAGATGCAGGCCTTTGATGCCCGCCAATTGCTGGCGGTCGATTCCGGCGAGAAAGGGGCAGTCAGCCCAAACCGCTCGCCGCTGCGGCGCATCGGCCACGCCTTCATCCCGCAGAAAACCGATAATAAAATCGAGTGCGGTGGCCTGTGTCGGGAAACGATGCACCTCGGCGCTGACGCCTTCGGCCCTGGTCTTGAATTGATCGTACATTCTTCCTCCCTCCAATTTTTTTTAACCGATCTGAGCCGTTACCGGTTGTCCCGGTGGTCGGCATGCCGCGAACGTGCAAAAAACAGACAAGATGCATGTGGTAAAACCAATTTATTGTTCATACTATTTCATCTTGTAACTGCTTGTCAATAGGCTTTTTTAAAATTAAAATAAAAAAATGTTGACAAGTATTTTGCAATTGTTTTAAGTGGTATTACCAATTAATCAAAAATTGAGTAACGAACTGTTCTTCCTGGATGCCCGTAAGTCACACTGACTGTGTGTTGTTGTTCCATAATTCCATCAAGAGAGGAGAAAACCAATGCCCTGGATTCAAACTTACACCCCAGCAGCAGGAAGCCTGGGATGGTCGGCGCTCATCGCCGCCATTCCTCTAATCGTTATCTTTATCTGCCTTGCCGTCCTGAAGATGAAGGCCCATAAGGCGGCGCTTCTGGCGGTGGGATCGGCGATGGCCATCGCCGTTACCGTTTGGGGCATGCCCGCCAAATTGGCGGGGCTCGCCTTGGGACAGGGTGCGGCCTTCGGCCTTTTTCCGGTTTTCTACATCGTTCTTACTACTCTTTTCCTCTACAATATCACCGTCAAGGGGGGACAATTTGAAATTATCCGGGCCTCGCTGGCTGGACTGACGGCTGACCGGCGCATCCAGGCCCTGCTGATCGCCTTCTGTTTCGGTGCCTTCATCGAGGGCGCTGCCGGGTTCGGTACCCCGGTGGCCATTGCCGGCGCCACCCTGGTCGGTCTGGGCTTCCGTCCGCTCTACGCCGCCGGCGTCTGCCTGGTGGCCAACACGGCGCCGGTCGCCTTCGGCGCCATCGGTATTCCCATTGTCGCCCTGTCAGCGGTCATGGGCTATGACGACGTCGGCATGATGAAGCTCTCTCGCATGGTCGGCCATCAGCTCCCCTTCCTCTCGGTCATGATTCCCATGTATGTGATTGTGATGATGGTCGGATTCAAGAAGGCCTTCGAGGTCCTACCGGCTATTTTGGTCTGCGGCATCACCTTTGCCCTGGCCCAGTATTTCACCGCCAGCTTCGTCGGTCCCTACCTGCCGGACATCACCGCTTCGCTTGCGGCCATGATCGCCCTGGTTCTGCTGCTGCGCGTCTGGCAGCCCAAAGAAAATTATGTTTTCGACCATGAAGTCGCGGCCACCAAAGAAGAGCACCATTACACCGGAGGCCAGATCTTCCGTGCCTGGGCACCTTACCTGTTCCTCACCTTGATGGTGCTGCTCTGGGGTCTCCCCTCGATTAAAACCTATCTCGACCAGAGCAAGGTGGTCATTCCGATCGCCGGGCTCGACAATATGATCGTCAAGAAGGTCTCCACCCCGGAAGTCGGCTTGCAAAAGATTGCCGCAGTCAACGGCGAAATTGACAAAGTGCTCGCTGCGCTGCCCAAGACCGATGACAAACTTGCTAAGACCGTTGCCGTGCTCGGCGACCTGAAGACTCTGGAAAGCACGATGGCCGGGGTTGAGCAACGCCTCGTCGGCAAGGGTGCCGTTCTGCCCGAGGAGCGCCTTGCTGCTTTAGAACCGATATTCAAGAAAAACACCGAACTGCAGGAACTGAACAAGGGCCTGGTCAAGGATAAACTGGTGGACAAGGATCAGTTCAAATCTCTCACCAAGGCGCTGGGCGACCAACTGCCCATCAAGGTCCCTGCCAAATATAACTTCAACTTCATGTCCGCCGCCGGTACCGCCATCCTGATCGCCGCGTTCCTTTCCGCACTGATCTGCGGCGTCGGCTTCGGTGACGTCATGAAAATCGCCGGCAAGACCATCTTTGACATGCGCTTTCCCGCCCTCACCGTTGCTTCAGTGCTGGGATTGGCCTATGTGATGAACGCCTCGGGCATGACCAATTGCCTCGGCCTGATCTTCACCAAAACCGGCCACTGGTTCCCGTTCCTTTCGCCGCTGCTTGGTTGGGTTGGCGTCTTCCTGACCGGATCGGACACCTCAAGCAACGTTCTCTTCGGCGGTCTGCAGAAAGCCACTGCGGAACAACTGGGAATCAATCCAATTCTGACCGGTGCCGCCAACACCAGTGGTGGTGTTATGGGCAAGATGATTTCGCCCCAATCCCTGGCGGTGGCCACCGCTGCCTGCGGCATGGTCGGCGAGGAAGGCACATTGTTCCGCTTTACCCTGAAGCACTCATTGTTCTTGACCTTCCTGGTCTGCGTCATGGTCTATCTGCAGGCCTACTATCTGCAGTGGATGATTCCGTAAGCAGTACACCCGTCTCTTTTCTTTCAGCGTCATCCGGGTCTCTCCCCTTCCCGGATGACGCTCCTTGAGAAAGACCTGTGTTGCCCCGGGAAGCCCTCTGTTTGGCTGTCCGGGGCTTTTTATTTGAGGGGCGTTTTGGGTTTTTGTTCGTAAAAACTCGCTGGTCTTCCGGCTGTTCGAATTCGGACCGGCGATTATTCTTTGCCCCCTGCCCATCCCCTTTCCCCTCTGACTATCAGTTGCATTTCGATGGTCTATGGGTTAGAAAAGGGCGTTGTGCTGATAACTTCACCTCTACCGTGATCCTATGAAATTCCAACCGATTAAGCCCAAGAAGGTTTCCAGCCAGATCGCCGATCAGATCCGCGAATCGATCCTTGCCGGTGATTTTTCACCGGGAGACAAACTGCCGCCGGAGCGGGAATTGGCCGAGATGTTCAGCGTGTCCCGTCCCTCAGTGCGCGAAGCGCTCAACATCCTCAGTTCGTCGGGATTGGTAATGTCGTATCAGGGGGGCGGCACGGTGGTGCTTTCGCTGGTGGAGGCCGGGCACGGCGGTTCGCTCAGCGAGTTGATCCGTACCCAGGCCGAGCGCGCCCTGGAAGTCATTGAAGTACGCAAATGCATGGAGTCCTGGACCGCCTATTTTGCCGCTCAACGGGCGCTACCCGAGGACATGCGCCGGATGGAAGAGATACTGGTCGGCATGGAGCGCAACCTGGAGGGCCGACTTCCTTCCGAGGACCTCGACGCCAACCTCCACATTGTCATCGCCCGCGCCACCCACAACATCGTTTGGCTCCACCTGATGCAGTCTATTTTCGACGCCATGAAGGAATTTCAGCGCGGTGTCTGGCGGGCGGTCTATCTGACCAGCGAAGATCACCAACTGCTCTACACACATCACGCCGCCATCGTCGCCGCTATACGGACCAGGGATGCCGAAGGGGCCCGTGCGGCGATGATGCATCACCTCGATTTTGCCGAGCAACGCAGCATTGCCTATGTGGTCGGCAATCCCTCCTGATTGTTGCTCGTCACCTCTTTTTCTTTACAACCTGCTCCTCTTTCACCGCGCTGCGCATCTGCCTCGGCAGGTTCGACCATGCTGCATCTCGCCTTGCTGCTCCCCTGCGGCACCATCGCCCGGTATTTCCCTCTCCCCTACCTGATATTTTTTCAGGGTCCTTTTCCCCTAAGATGCTGTTGCTGGGCGTTATCCGTTAAATTTTACTTGACAGATAACTTAACAAGTGATAATTGGTAAGACAACAATACCGTGGCAAATTGGACTGATCGCTGCGGTGGCACCTTGCGAAGCAACAGCAATCCGCACAAAAGCGCACAGAGGAGAACAACATGCTTGAGCAGACCATCATCGAACAACTCGTGGCTGTAGTAGGAAAAGAAAACGTTTTGACCGGCAAGGTCGACTTGGTGGCCTACAGCTACGATGCCACCGCTGATCTGCCCCGACAAGCCCCGGAGGTTGTCGTGCTGCCAACCAGCAGCGAGATGGTGCAGGCAATCGTCAACCTGGCCCGCACCAACAAAATCGCTATCTATCCGCGCGGGGCGGGCACCAATCTGAGCGGCGGCACGGTGCCGCTCAAAAAAGGCATTGTCCTCTCGTTTCAAAAAATGAATTCCATCCTGGATGTCGATGCCGCTAACCTCACCGCCGTGGTCCAGCCCGGCGTGGTCATCGCCGCTCTCAACTCCGCTGTTGCTCCGCACGGCCTGATCTATCCGCCCGATCCCGGCACGGTCGCCACCGCCACCATGGGCGGCTCGGCTGCAGAAAACTCAGGGGGCCTGCGAGGCCTCAAATACGGGGTCACTAAAAACTACATCATGGGCATGGAAGTGGTGCTGGCCAATGGCGAGAAGGTACGATTCGGCGGCAAGACCGTCAAAAACGTCACCGCCTACGACTTCTCCAACCTCTTTGTCGGCTCTGAAGGAACACTGGGTATCATCACCGAGTTGACCGCCAAATTGATTCCAGCCCCCAAGTATCGCCGCACCCTGATGGGTGTTTTTAAAACCCTGACTGACGCGGGCAATGCGGTGGCCGGCATTATTGCCGCCCAAGTTATTCCGGCTACACTGGAAATCATGGATCGGATGACCATTCGCACCGTTGAAGACTTCGCCCATATCGGTCTGCCCACCGATGCCGAGGCACTCCTGCTCATAGAAGTGGACGGCATGTCCGAGGATGTGGTCCGCGCCGAGGCCGAAGCGGTGACCAAGGTCGTCACAACCAACAACGGTGATCTCAAGACCGCCAATACTGACCAGGAACGCGACCAGCTGTGGACCGCCCGCCGCAACGCCTTGCCCGCCCTGGCCTCGCTCAACAACACGGTTGTCCTTGAAGACGCCACCGTGCCCCGAAGCCGGATCACCGATATGCTGATTGCCTGCGAGGCCATCGGTAAAAAATACAACCTCACACTGGGCACCTTCGGCCATGCCGGTGACGGCAACCTCCACCCCACCATCCTCTGCGATAAACGCAACCCGGAGGAAATCGCACGCGTCCACCAGGCGGTCGATGAAATCTTCCAGGTTGCCTTAAGTTTCGGCGGCACCCTTTCCGGCGAACACGGCATCGGTATTGCGAAAATGAAATATCTGGGCGATGAACTGGGGCAGAGCGGGCTCAACCTGATGCGCAGTATTAAAGAATCGCTTGATCCCGAATATGTTCTCAATCCGGGCAAGATGGTGCCCCTGCGGGAGGTCTGATCATGACAACGACGCAAACACCCCAGGGCACCCGACCCAAAAAAACCTATCACGATGACCTCGAGATCGTCCGCGAGGAACTCGACAAGTGCATGAAATGCGGCAATTGCATGTCTGTCTGCCCTGTCTATGGCGCTGAAAAGGTCGAGACCGCAGTCACCCGCTCCAAGATTGCGGTGGCGGAAGCCGTGCTTGATGGCGAGCTGGAACTCGATGACCCGCAGGTCTCGGAGATGCTGTTCAACTGCCTGGTCTGCAAATCCTGCATGACCAACTGTCCGACCAAGGTCAATTTCGGCCGGATCATGCTGGCGCTGCGGGCCGCCTTGGTGCGGAAAAATGGTATGCCCTGGCTGAAACAGATGATCTTTTCCACCATCAAGCACCCGAAGCTGTTCGATGCCAGCCTGCGAATTGGGGCAGCCATGCAGTCCCTGGTCTTTAAGGGTGAGAAAGGCGGCAAGGCGATTTCACCCCGTTCGCCCTTTGCCCTGGCAGGCGGCAAGATCGGTTTCGATGCCGAGCGCCAACTGCCGGCCCTGAACGTCACCCCCCTGCGCGAACGTGTTCCGGCCGTTGTCACGGTCAAAAGGACGGCTGCCAAAATGAAGGTAGCCTTTTTCACCGGCGACTCACTCAACTACTTCTATCCCGAGGCCGGTATGGACCTGATCGAGGTGTTGATTGCCAACGACATTGAGGTCCATATCCCCAAGGAGCAGTCCTGCTGCGGGGTGCCGGTGCTGGTCCATGGCGATATTGATACCGTTCGCACCCTGGCCCGTAACAACCTCGACACCTTTGACAAAACCGGCTGCGCGTACCTGATCACCGGCTGCGGATCCTGCGGCGGGGCCTGGCAGCACGATTACACCGAGATCCTGGCCGCAGACCCGGTCTACGGTCCCCGAGCCGAATACTGGGCACAAAGGACCTACGATATCTCGACCTTCCTCACCCGGGTGATCACGCTGCGCCAGCCCAAGGGCAGGGTGGAGCGGGTGGTGACCTACCACGACTCCTGCCATCTCAAAAAATCGATGAAGGTCTTTGCCGAACCGCGCGAGATCCTCAAGAGCATTCCCGGCATCACTTTCAAGGAGATGTCCGCCCCGGACGCCTGTTGCGGCAGCGGTGGCTCCTTTGTGCTGTCACACTATGAAACCTCCGCAAACATCGGCCGCAAAAAAATAGAAGACATTAACCGCACCCAGGCGGACACGGTCTCTGTTGGCTGTCCGGCCTGCATGATGCAGCTCCTCGACAATGTCCACCGCTGTGGCGAGCAACAAGAGATTGTGCACTATATCTCCCTGCTGGCGGAATCGTATCGGCAGGAACAACCGCAGGCACGATGAACAAGCAGAAATCGGGAAAGGTAACAGCGGAGCGCGGCGGTACCGAGTAATGGGGCCACGTTGACAACGGGATAATGACAAAAGGCACGGCAGGATTTATATTTTAAAAAACGTGCCTGGCGTTATACGCATCATCCTTGTGCCGCAATACTGACGCCATCCCAGCAGGGCGGCACGCTCAAACCTCTTAAAAAAAATAGAAGGAGCGTCTATGCAGATTGGATTTATTGGCCTGGGGCATCTCGGCAAAGCGATCGCCGGCAGACTTATTGAGTGCCAGCACTCGCTGACGGTCTGGAACCGATCAAAGGAAAAAACAACAGGACTACAGGCAACCATCGCCGCATCACCGGCTGAGGCGGCCCAGCACGCGGAGATCATCAATCTCTGCCTCTTTGACAGCGCTGCGGTGCACAGCGTTTTTACCCAGGAAAACGGACTGCTGAGCACCGACCTCAAGGGTAAAATCATTATCGATCACACCACCAACCATTTCCGTGAGGTGCTGGCCTTCCATGACCTCTGCGCCCAGGCAGGGGCCATCTACCTGGAAGCACCGGTACTCGGCAGTGTCGTGCCCGCAACTCAAGGGGCCTTGACCGTGCTGGTCAGCGGCAAGAAAGAGGGTTTCACCAGGGCCGAACCCGTTTTGGCGCAAATCGGCAAGCACCTGTTTCACCTCGAGACCCCGGGGCTAGCGACCAAAATGAAACTGATCAACAACCTCGCCCTGGGAAGCTTCATGGCTACCCTGGCTGAGGCCCTGGCCTTTGGCGAAAACGTGGGTATCGACAAAACCACGATTCTGGAGATCCTCAATGTCGGCGGCGGCCAGTCCTTAGTGCTCAATGCTAAAAAAGCTAAACTCCTGGCCGAAGATTTTTCACCCCATTTCTCCAACAGCCTGATCTACAAGGATCTGCACTGCCTCCAGGATCTGGCCTACGAGCAGCAACAGCCCCTGTTCACCGGGGCGGTGACCAAGGAACTCTTTGCCCGCGCCATTGCCGAGGGCATGGAATCGCTGGATTTTTCCTCGATCTATAAACTGTTTAAACGCCCGTAAGGGAAAAACCGCTTCGTCTCTCATCTTGCGTGCTCCGGGAAGATCATCCCTTCCCGGAGTACGCTACCCTCCTTTTTTGCCCACACCCCCCATCGCCATCGGCTCGCACCAAATCGTTTTTCCTCGTCCCCCGCAGCGTACAGGAACGGGAGAAAAATATGGGCAGGAGCAATGCGCTTCCTTGAATCGGAAACCGTGACAGAGCGGTTGTAGCGAAAGTATCCGTGACACTATTGAGCCTGTATGGACTTGTGATGGATTCACGGGTACAGTTACAGGGCTCTGGAGGGCCTTGCCTTGGAAAAGCTACGGATCGAAAACCGGATCAGCCGCTGCCTTGCCGGTATTTATTTGCCGGAGACAGACTGACCCTGTTCGACGTCCTTCTGACCATCAACTGAAAGGGGAACCAACAAGGGAACAGGAAAATGGGTCATGACGAATATTATTTCAAAGAAGGCTGTTTCATCACCGAGCTGCACAACAGCCCCGACGATCCGGCGGTGTCGGTTGCCCGCGCCCGGGTCGAGCCCGGACGAACTACCCGCTGGCACAGTCTGGATGCTCTCGTTGAGAGATATCTGTTGGTTGAAGGATGCGGCCGGGTGGAGATCGGTACCGAGGCGGCACGGGAGGTCGGCCCCGGCGAGGTAGTTCTGATTCCGGAGGGTTGTCGGCAGCGGATCACCAACAGCGGCCACACGGATCTGGTTTTTTTAGCGGTTTGTACCCCGCGTTTTGTTGCAAGCGCCTACCGGGACCTAGAAGAGGCGGGCTGACGGAAGCCGCCAGCCAAGGGAGTCACCAGTCAGGTATGAAACAGACAATCGGCCAATTCCGCCACGGTACGGATCGGCTGAATCCGCATCCCTTCTTTTGACTTTCCCTTCAACTGGCGAGTCGAGGATTCGGGCATGAGAAAGGTCTTGAAACCTAGCCGCCCGGCCTCCCGCAACCGCATCTCCATCTGGCCCACGGCCCGGACCTCCCCGGCCAATCCGACCTCACCGCAGACCACGGTGGAAGGGTCGATGGGCTTCTCAAAAAAACTGGACAACAGGGCCGCCACTACCCCGAGATCCAGGGCCGGTTCAACGATGCGAATGCCCCCGGCAATATTGAGAAAAATATCGTGATCAAAAAGAGTGACCCCGAGCTTTTTTTCGAGCACGGCGGTGAGCAGGGCCAGCCGCTGCGGATCGGCGCCGATGGCAGTCCGCCTTGAAGTCCCGAGACTTGAACGGCTGACCAAGGCCTGGATCTCCACCAGGATCGGCCGCGTCCCCTCCACACTGGGCATGACCACCGAACCCGGCACATTGACCGGTCGCTCGGCCAGAAAGAGGGCGGACGGATTATCAACCTCGGCCAAGCCGCTCTCCTTCATCTCGAACACACCGATTTCATTGGTGGAACCAAAGCGGTTCTTGACCGTACGGAGAATGCGGAACACCTGACCGCGATCCCCCTCAAAATAGAGGACCGTATCCACCATGTGCTCCAACACCCGTGGCCCGGCGATGGACCCGTCTTTGGTGACATGGCCGACCAGGAGAATCGGCAGGTGGCTCGATTTGGCCAGGGCCATAAGCCGGGCGGTTGCTTCCCGCACCTGGGTGACCGAGCCCGGCGCCGACCCAACCTCCTCGCTGAACACCGTCTGGATCGAATCCACTGCCAGCAGCGCCGGTTGCATCTGCCGGGCAAGATCGACAATAGCCTCAACGCAGTTTTCGGTGGAGATATAGATATCCTTGTCTTCGATCTTGAGCCGACCGGCCCGCATCCGAATCTGACGCACCGATTCCTCACCGGTGACATAGAGGACCTTCATCTGCTTGGCCGCGAGCGAAGAAAGCAGCTGCAGGATCAGGGTGGATTTGCCGATCCCTGGATCGCCGCCGATCAAAACCAGCGAACCGGGCACAATGCCGCCCCCCAGGACCCGGTCCATTTCGCCGATGGAGGTGACCAGACGGGTGCATTCCTCTTCGCCGCTTGCGGCCAGGGATTGCGCGGTGGCTGTTGTCCGGCCATGCCGAACGGAGACCTGTTTTTTCTGTTCGGTCAGGCTATCCCAGGCACCACAATCGGGACAACGACCGAGCCATTTGCGGCTTTCATAGGCACACTGGCCGCAGACAAAGAGCAGGGTTTCTTTCTTAGGTGGTTGCATGCACAATCCGGGGTAAAGGAGAGCCACGAGGAGGCAGAAGCAACGCTGTTATCGCGTGGACAGCGCCTGCTGCCGTTTTTCTTCATGGAAATGTTTGGAAAGCATCGGTAGCATTGTTGTATACTGTGTGGTTTGGGTTGGTGCAAGGTGTTCACCCCCTCCCGACCCTGGCAAAATCAGCAGCCCCTGCTCTCACCTGATCGTGCCGCCACCGTAATGTTTTGAGCATAGAACACAGAACGCTTAAAAAGGAAGGCGTTGTTATCAGCCCTGTTTCCGGGATGCTGAAAAGACTCCGCCACAACCCGAGGCCCACTCCATGCACTACGTCGCAACCAAAATATGCCAAGCCAGCGAGATCGGCTATAACGGCAATCTTTTCGGCGGGGCCATGCTCTCGTGGCTCGATGAAGCCGCTGCCGCCTTTGCCGGCTACCTCTGCCGCACCCCCAATCTGGTCACCTTGAAAATGGATGAAGTCCTGTTCAGGAGGCCGGTCAAGATTGGTGACCATGTGCGGATTTACGGCCAGGTCAACCGGATAGGTACCAGCTCGCTGACCCTCAATATCGAGGCCAGGCGTTTTGATTTTGACAAAGATCTGGAAGAGGTGGTCTGCTCCACCCGAATTGTTTATGTTAAGATTAATGCCCAGGGCCAAGCCATTCCCATTGAGGATCGGCTCCGGGCCAACATGGAACAAGCGTCCCTGAACGATCCCATGGAGCAGTCCTGATTCTGATAGGCGCCAACCCTTTCTTGATCACACAACGACCGCTGCGCAGCGGGTTAAATCTGGCCACGGCAGCGGACAGGAAGAGTGTCGATCGCGGAAAGATCTGGAGGCGGTAAAAAAAAGCCCGGAACATCATGTCCCGGGCCTGCTTTTGATGTTTGGAAAGACTCTTACCAGCGTTCGGTGCCTACAATTTCATTGACATTCCGGCAACTCTGACGCTCGTGTTCAGACAGATCATCATACTTTTTAGGAGATTCCCGATTGCTGTCAAGTGAACAGACAAACTCTTTGCCATCTTTATCGTTTACCCATACCAGGCTTTCATATCCGTACATGGCTGACTCCCTATGTAAGTTTTATTAGGAGCTCCTAAAAGGAGCGTAAGTAGAAGATAATCCCCGCAACGTTCATGTCAAGGCGCAGAAAAAGTTGACCTGCAAAAAGAGAGACGGCCCGTCTAGATACGCGGGCCGAGGTTGCGCTCTGTTGTCCTCTCCCCTCCCCGTCAGTTGTATTGCAGCACAAGACCCGTGCAGCCGGGTGCAAGGACGCCCGTGAAGAGTATCCACTCATTTTTCCAGCGATTACCCTTGCGAAAAACTCAAAAAAAACTGTATTCCTGTTTGCTTATTCGAAAAAATCGAGCTAAGAATAGCACCTTACAAACTTGTAAGTAACTGTCTGAGTACAGTTCCTCATAGCAAACCAGTGAGAATAATCCCACGGAGGCAGGATGTTGAAGTTCAAGAAAGGCGTTGATATTTTATCAGCGGTTGGTGGTGTCACGACCATAAACGAAGCAAGAGCATTGTTCGAGCAACGGCTCGACAAGGAACATCTAGCTCGGCTGGCCAAGATTACAAATGAAGAAGCGCTGTTAAAAGTAGCCAACGCTCTTGCCATGTGCGAGCCGGATCATGTCTTCATCCACACCGGCAGCGAGGACGATCGTAAAAAGGTTCGAGAGATGAGCCTGGCAAAGAACGAGGAAGCCCCGCTGGCCATCGCCAACCACACCATCCATTTTGATCTGCCCGAGGACCAGGGGCGCATGGTCGACCAGACCTTTTACATTGTCAATGAAGACGAACCGGTCTCGTCACTGGCCAAGAAAGAGCTGCGAGCCCAGTCCCACGCCTATATCAGCGAGCACATGCGCGGCATCATGAAGGGCAAGACCATGTTTGTCGGTTTCTACAGCCGCGGTCCGGTGGGGGCCAGGGCCTCGATCCCGGCCATCGAAATTTCCAGTTCCACCTATGTCCTGCATTCCGCAGAACTGCTCTACCGCAACTGTTATGCTGATTTTGACGCCGAAGTGACTCGGCGGGGCGAATTTTTCACCAATGTCCACTCCGAAGGTCCCAATCGTTCGGAGGATATCCCTAAAGTCCGCATCTACATGGATCGCAGCTGGCAGACCACCTTCTCAACCTTCTGCACCTACGCCGGCAACACCCTCTTGATGAAAAAAGGCAATCATCGCTTTGCCTCCGACTGTGCGATGTATAAACATAATGGCCAGGAACTCTCCGAGCATATGTTCATCACCGGCATGACCGGCCCGGATGGCAGAAAAACCTATTTTGCCGGCGCCGCACCCTCCGGCTGCGGAAAAACCACCACCGCCATGGTTGGCAGTGACTTTATTGGCGACGATCTTGCCCAGATGTGGATCGGCGACGACGGCACCCTGCGGGCGGTCAACCCGGAAATCGGCATTTTCGGCATCATTGAGGATGTCAACCTTGAGGGCGACCCTTACTTGATCCAATGCTTGCGCCAGCCGGGAGCGGAAGTCATCTTCTCCAATGTGCTGGTGGACGAGCAGAAAAAACCACGCTGGGTCGGAGACGGCGAACCCCTTCCCGAGCGAGGCATCAACTACCAGGGACCATGGAGCAAAGAGATGACCGATGTGCCCATGTCACATCCCAACTCACGCTGTACCCTGATGGCCGAAGCGGTCGGTAACCACAACAAGGCGGTCAATGCCGATCCTGACGGTATCGTCATTAAAGTTATCACCTACTCCGGCCGCGACAGCAACACCATGCCGCCGATCTGGGTAGCAAAAAACATGGACGCCGGAGTGACCATCGGCGCGTCCATCGTCTCCAAGGCAACCGCCGCGGAAATCGGCACTAGCGGCGTCAACCGCCAGCCCTGGGCCAACACGCCCTTTGTTGCCGGCACTCTTGCCGACTACCTCGATGCCCAGCTCAATTTCTACGGTAACAGCAAGATGACCCAAAAACCGGTCATGGCTGGCCTCAACTACTTCCTCACCCACGAAGCCCGGGGCGGCAGCGGCAAGGGTTTGTTAGGGGAAAAGAAGGATGTGCACGTTTGGCTGGGTTGGCTGGACCTGTTCACCCACGGCGAAGTCCAGGCCATTGAGACCCCGATCGGCCTGATTCCGAAATATGAGGATCTCAAACGGCTGTTCAAGGAGACCATCAACAAAGAGTATCCCGAAGCGCTCTACACCATGCAGTTTTCCCTGTATATCGACAACGTCGTTGCCCGGATTGATCTCCAGGATGCGGCCTGGCGTAAGGAACAAGGGGCCTCGGAACGGCTGTTTGCCGTGTATGCCGAGCAGAAAGCCGCGCTGCTGGCCCTCAAGGCTGCCAAGGGGCAAATTATCAAGCCGCAGGATCTGTAAGCCAAGCCTGTCTCTCCATTTCGCCCTTCCCTTTCCGGGTCCTTGCACTGTGCAGGGGCCCGGTTTTTTTTGGGTCACTCTGCCCGCCCACCCGGCGTACCCTCTGAACAAAAAACCGGAGAGCTTCGCCTGGGAAGCATCTCCGGTTCATGTCAGGATCGGCACCCCCAAGGGGAACCGCCTGCAAGTTATAGCCGAGCGAACTCAGCTCTTCAGCATCTGCAGCACCTTGTCGCGGATCGCATCCAGTCCCAGGCCCTGATAGGGAATCTGCTCGTCCAGACCACCGGCACCATCTTTCCAAGTACCCATATAGCCGTATTTAGGTGTATAGCCGCGCTCCAACAGCCAGCTGCCGTAGCGGATCCCCAGGCCGGTTTTGCTGTTCTGGGTCTCCACCACCAGCACCAGTGGGCTGGCACCGACGGTGGCCAGCATGGCCTCGTCCACCACATTGAGTACCGGCTTATTGATCAGGCCGATATGGATATCCTCCGCCTTGAGCGATTCCACCACATGGAGGCAACGGTAGAGCATTTCCCCGTAGGCGACGATATAGCCGTCGCGTCCCTCGCGGATCACCTCGTCTGCGTCCGGGGTGAAGGTATAGCCCGCACCATAATATTTCTCGCCCTTTTCATTCAAAATATAGGGCGTACCGGAGCGGGTGGAATAAACAAAGCGCAGGCCCGGATCATGGAAGACCTTGTGGAGCATCGCCTTCAACTGCAGGGCATCGGCCGGGAAATAGAGCCGGGTCTGATCGTGCTCGGCCAGACCATTGTCGGCAAAGAAATTGTTGATGCCGAAATGGCAGGTGTTGTCCGCCATGTCATCGACCCCGGAGTGGGAGAAATGGGCCAACACATTAGCCTGATTGAGACGAGCCATGGTGATCTCGGAGATCACCATCTCCTGAAAGGCGGCAAAGGTGCCCATGATCCCCTGCTTGCCGGGCGCGGAACCGAAACCGGCAGCCACCGAGAAATTATTGCGTTCCATGATGCCGCCGTGGACATAGACCTCTGGGCAATTTTTGCGGATATGGTGCAGACCGCAGGAACCTTCCAGATCCGAATCCACCACCAGTACATGGCTGGCGGGCTTGTCCATCACTTTAATGAGATCACTGACAATCTTGCCGAACTCGTCCCGATTCTTGGCCGATTCCGCTGAACTCCCCAAATACACAAACTTCTCGGCCTTGGCGGGCGTCACCTTGAGCAGAGCAACCGCCGCATCGTGTCCCTTGGCCGTGAGATAGTCAATGGCCAGGGGAACCGGAATGACATCATGCCCCTTGGGCAATCCTTCAATCCCGGCAACCCCGACCGCCATCAACCGTTTGATGACCACCGCCACCGGCCCTGCCGCGGCAATTGCCTGACGAATACAGCTAAAGAGGCTGTCGATATCCTCGCCGGCGCAGCTGTGGGTCGCAAGACCATGACCGGCTAGGGTCTGCACCAGATCATAGCCCTGCATGTAGTCAGTCGGGTGCCCGGCGATGGTGACGTTATTGTCATCAAGTAGCAGTTTGACATTGAGTTTCCGCGCCACCGCATAGCGGGCAGCCTCGGCGTCATCGCCCTCCTGCTGGGAGCCGTCACTGCCGAACATGAAGACCGTCTTGCCAGTTTGCGCCTCGGCCACGCCGTTGACATGGCTCCACATATGCCCCAAGCGGCCGGAGCTGAAAAAAACACCTTCCTCCTCGTGCCGTTCGGGATGGCCGTACAATCCCTTGCCGAATTCGCGGTAATGAAGGAGCGCTTCCGGTTTTTTATAGCCGTTGAGCACTGCCATGATGTACTGGATAGCGACCCGGTGCCCGGCCTCGTCAAAATAGACGGGATAACAGGAATCGGAGCCTTTCATGAAGCCGTCGGCGATCAGCAACTCAGGGACGATGTCATAGGCACCGCCGGTATGGCCGCCCAGACCTTTGGTGTTGGCCAGGGCGGTGAAGAAAACGATACTGTCGCGCACCAGGCTGATATTTTGGAGCAAGGTGGCGCGCTGCTCGGCATCCAACCCTTCCTGGGTGGTGGAGAAGCTCAAAGGCTTGTACGCTGACAAATCAATAGGGAATTTCATGACATATCCTGGATGGTAAAAAGTTTGGAGAACGGGTGCGAGATACACATTCCGCAGCCTGTCCGCTGTCTTGGAAAAATAATCGCACAGATAACAGAATTACCAGATTCCGCAAGGATGATCTTACGCTCACCGCCCCGCGCTCCACTTTATAGGTGGTGCGAAGTGGAGGCAAGCAAAGGCTGTTGGTGCTCTTGCTTGCGGGCCCAAATCCCCCCTGAATTCCCTGGTAGCTGCCAGGAAAGGGTCAAGGCCTTGCAAACCCGGTGCAACAGGATTAAGATTTGCGATTCAATGACACCTACCCGAGACGGGAGAAGACGGCAGTATTGTAAAACCCGGTCCCCCTCGGTGTTTGCGTCCTTGGACACAACACAGCAGACCGAAACTTTCGTACTACCACAGAACCCTTTCACCCAAACAGCACCCCTCGACGCGCGACACTGCGGGGGGCGCCAGGATACTCCATGAAAACAATCTGGAAATATGAACTCCTGCCCAACCGGATGCAGACCGTAGACATCCCCTTTGACGGCCGGATACTGACCGTGCAGACCAGAGGAGACAATGTGCCGCTCATGTGGGTGCTCGTGGACCCGGATATGCCGATGCAGGAACGCTGTCTTGGTATCTACACTACCAACACCGCCGTACCTGATGAACCCGGAAGGTATGTCAACACCTTCCTGATCTATGAGGGAACGCTTGAATTCCACCTCTTTGAGATGGAGATGCCGCCCGCCAACGTCGAGGGCTCGCCGGAAGACGCCTAACCCGTTTTCAGGAAAAGACCACGGTACTGTTCTCATAGACCAGGATCTGGCGTTGCAGGTGATGCCAGATCGATCGGGACAGGATAACCTTCTCCATATCCCGTCCTTTGCGCACCAGATCCTCCACCGAGTCGGCATGGCTGACCCTGATGATGTCCTGGGCAATGATCGGTCCGGCGTCCAGGGCAGCGGTCACGTAATGGCTGGTGGCGCCGATCACCTTCACGCCCCGCTCAAAGGCGGAATGATAGGGCTTGGCCCCTGGAAAAGCGGGGAGAAAGGAATGGTGAATATTGATAATCCGGTTGGGGTAGTGACCGACGAATTCGTCGGAAAGAATCTGCATATACCTGGCCAGGACGATGAACTCCACCTTGTGCTGTGCCAGAAGCCGGAGCTGTTCCTGTTCCTGCTCGCGCTTGTTCTGGCCGTTGAGCTTAAAAAGATGGAAATCGATGCCGAACTGACGCGCCACCGGTTCAAGATCCGCATGATTGCTGATGATCAGCGGGATTTCCACCTCGATTTCATTCGATTTCCAGCGGGAAAGAATATCGTAGAGGCAATGGGGCAGTTTCGACACGAAGATGGCCATGCGGGGCACCTCGTGGGAAAAGTGCAGCTGCCATTTCATGTCAAACTTTTTGGCAATCAGGGTGTCGAAATATTCGCCGATCTTGTCGTCCGGGATGATGAATTGCTTCAGTTCCCATTCAATCCGCATGAAGAAGATCTTTCTCGAAAGATCGACATGCTGGTCAAGAAACGTGATGTTCCCGTTGTTGGTGTAGATAAACTCACTGACGGTCGCGACTATTCCCTTGTTATCGGGGCAATGAATCAGCAGGATGGCGGAGGCTGGCAAGCAATCGGAATCTGTGGTCTTCATAAGGTTTACAGGTACACTGGCTCACATCAAAAAAAGGAAAAGATCTGCGCTGCGCTGGCAGTCCAGGGCAGCATGCTAAATTTTCAAAGATATCCTTTTCAGGCCGGTTCCGCAAGTCGTGAAACACCGCAGCTGACCTTGTCTGACCCACAACCGTGCGGGCAGGTGGTTATGCTCCTTTATTCGCCCGGCAGCAAACCCCGCCAACGAGCCAGGATGGTTTCCATGAGGCAGGGCGCGCTCTGCTGCCAGCGCCGGATCACCTCTTTTTGCTGTACCCTGAGCGTCTGCAATGCGGCCGCAAAACTCGGGAAACCGAAGAGGATGGCCACAGCGTCCACCGCCTGCCGCCGGGAAAACCCTTTACTGCGCACCAGCCTGATATAGGTGCGATAGGCCATCTGCTGGCGGAAACAGCCCACCGTCACCCCCCGGCCGGAGGGATCAGTCACGCCTTGTGGCCGCTCCTGCCCGTCCCTGCCGCCCATCTCTGCAATCTCTGCCTCCATCCTTGCCAGCTCAGCCAAACACTGTGCCCACTCTGCCCGAAGCCATTCCTCATCAAGAGAAACGGCAGGAAATACGGCATTGTTGCTGCGCTCCGGTGCGGGGGGCAAACCGCCAGGATCAATAAACAGAATATATTCGGTGGAAGCATCGTGGACCGGATGGCGGTATGCCGGCAGCAGGCTGAGCATCTCCTCGGTCAAGGCTTCCTGTCCTTTGCCAGCCCATTGCTTCGACCGGCCGGTCAAGGCGGCGTAGAGTTCCACTGCCCTGGTGGCATCTGTGGCAAATCTGGCGGCCGCCTCCCGTGCCGCCGCCTCTTTGCCGGTCCTCGTCGTGCAATGCCGGTCGGCGCTCACATCTTCCACTGCTGCTTGAGGTATTCGAGACCGCTGTGGTTGGTGAGATCCAGCTGGATCGGGGTCACTGAGATGAACCCGTTGCGCACCGCCTGCTCATCGCTGTCTGCCCCGCCCTTCCAGTGCACGGTGCCGCCGCCGATCCAGTAGTGTTTACGCGCCCAGGGGTCAAAAGTCTCCTGGATGGCATCCTGATAGATCCTTCTCCCCTGGTGGGTGAAGCGGATCCCCTGGATCTCTCCGGCGGCCAAAGGCGGGATGTTGATGTTGAGCAGGGTGTTGGGGGGCAGGTGCATGGCCAAGGCCATGGAGGCCAGTTTCCAGGCAACGGCGGCCGCGACCTCGAAATCATAGGGTGGATTGCCGGCAAGGGAGAAGGCGAGCGAAGGAATATCATACATGGTCCCTTCAATGGCCGCCGAGACCGTGCCCGAATAACTGATATCATCGCCCAGATTGGCGCCGGGGTTGATCCCGGAAACGAGAAGATCAGGTTTTTGCTGCAGAATTTTATTGGTGGCAATGGTCACGCAGTCGGTGGGCGTGCCGTCAATGGTGTAGATGTTCTCCTCCAACTCGATGACCCGCAGCGGCCGGTTCATGGTCAGGGAGTGGCTGACCGCGGAATTGTCGCGCTCCGGGGCAACAATCACCGCCCTCCCCAGAGAACTGACCGCCTCATGGAGCATGCGGATGCCGGGGGCATAAACCCCGTCGTCGTTGGTAACAAGAATCAAAGGTTTGTCCATGGCCTGCGTCATCCTTCTCGTTTTCCGGAGGTGAAATTCAAGAGATTCATTAATATTCATCATTTAACGGGCGGAAGAAATCCACACCTGCCCGAGGGACTGTTGGTCATCACAGTAATCACCCCGTACACGAGTGCTCGTGTCCAGATTGCCGCCCCGCAAAGTCCCCGCCAGTATACCAGAGAAGCTCTGCCAACCGCAAAAAATCCCCCGCTGGCGCACACAGGGCTTTCTCAAGCGACCAATCCCAAGCTGCAATCTGCCTTGCTCCTGATCCGTTGGACTGCAGCGGCTGCAGGTCAGTTCTTTGTCTGCCCCAGTTCTTTTTTCGAATGCCTCCCCCTCCACCCATTGCCCGCATGGGTTTCCTGATCGATTGATGGGGACCACTCCCCTTGCTGCGGTACACACCCGGCCGTACAGCCCCCTGCCCCATTCGTATTTCCAGCTGCTTTCTCCCTGCCGACACTTGCCTGACACTTAAAAAAATATTGACGGCCTTAAAAAACAGTGTACATTAGCTTCCGTTATTAGGGACGACTAATATTAAAAGGGATCCCTTATCGACACGATGAATTGAATGCCACGCAGGGCATGATGTACTGTTTCTATTCAGAGAAAGGAGAAGATATGCAACGCTGCTGTGAAAATAAAAAAAGAGGGATGGACGCAATCTCCTCCTTTTCACTCGCCCTGGCCGGTGAAGGAGAAAAGGTGAGAATCGTTTCTTGTCGACGTTGCGGGGTCCTACGGCAGCGATTGCTCAGCATGGGTATTCATATCGACGACGAGATTGTCGTGGTGCAAAGACAGAACGGCGGAGCGATGCTCATCGAAAAGACAGGGAGCCGATATGCCTTAGGAGGCGGAATGGCTCATAAAATTCATGTGACAAGGTGTTGAAAAAATGGAAATCACGTTGGCGGATATCGCAGTGGGAGAAAAAGGTATAGTCCTTGGTTTTACCGGGGGCACCAATGCCTACCGGCAAAAAATGCTGGCCATGGGGCTCATCAAAGGGACGGAGTTCGAGGTGGCAAGAATGGCGCCCATGGGCGACCCTGTGGAAATTAGAGTACTTGATTTCAGTCTCAGTCTTCGCAAGGAAGAAGCCAAGGCCTTGCGGGTAAGGGGGGTTGCGCAATGAAAACTCTCATCGTCGGCGTGGTCGGCAATCCCAATTGCGGCAAGACCACCCTGTTCAATAGCCTGACCGGTGCCAAGCAGCGGGTCGGTAACTGGCCCGGCGTGACAGTGGACCGGAAGACGGGCTCCTATCGTTTCAAGGACGCACAAGTCGAGGTGGTCGATACCCCTGGCATCTATTCCCTGGCAGCCTCATCCCTGGATGAAAAAGTCACCAGGAAGTATCTCCTCTCACGGGAGGCCAACCTCATCGTCAATATCGTCGATGCCTCCAATATCGAACGCAACCTCTACCTCACCAGCCAACTGCTGGAAATGCGGGTGCCGATGATCATCGCCCTCAACATGATGGACATGGCCGCGGAACGCAAATTAGAAATTGATGTCCCGGCACTGGCGGAGCGGCTGGGGTGCCGGATTGTGCCGCTGACCGCTTCAAAAAACAAAGGCATGGATGCGCTCAGGGAAGCAATTCTCGAGGCAATCGATACAACCAGCCTGCCGGTAGCCGAGGTGATTTATCCGGCACCGGTTCAGGAGGCCAGGGAACTGCTTGCCAATACTTTGCAGGATATTTGTGCCGTCAGGAAGATTGATCCGCACTGGCTGGCCCTGAAGTTGTTGGAAGGGGATGTGCAGGCAGCGGAATCCGTCAGGCTCGGCCAGGATATTTCTGATCAAATCGAAGCGTTGCAAAAGAAGATTGAGCACGAGGAAGACGAAGAGGTCGATATTGTCATTGCCTCGGCCCGCTATGGATTTATATCCTGGCTGATCAAGGATCTGGTCAAGAAACGCGGCCAGTTGAACACCTCTCTTTCCGACCGAATCGACCGGGTGGTGCTCAGTCGAATCTTCGGCATCCCCATCTTTTTGGCGGCCATGTACCTGATGTTCATGTTCACCATTAATCTCGGCGGCGCCTTTATTGATTTTTTCGAGCAGTTCGCCGGCACAGTCTTTGTTGATGGTTTTTCAGCCGTGCTGACCGCTGCCCATACCCCGGAATGGTTGACAACCCTGCTTGCCGGAGGCCTCGGTGGCGGCATCCAAACCATGGCCACCTTTATCCCGCCCATCGGCTTCATGTTTTTCTTCCTTTCCCTGCTCGAAGACTCGGGGTACATGGCCCGGGCGGCCTTTGTCATGGACCGGTTCATGCGGTTCATCGGCCTGCCGGGCAAGGCCTTTGTGCCCATGCTGGTCGGCTTTGGGTGTAATGTCCCGGCCATCATGGCCACCCGGACGCTGGAGAACGAGCGTGACCGGACCCTGACCATCATGATGAACCCCTTCATGTCCTGCGGGGCCCGGCTGCCCGTGTACGCCCTTTTTGCCGCCGCCTTTTTCCCGGTGGGTGGCCAGAACCTTGTTTTCCTGCTCTATCTCATCGGCATCGGCTTTGCGGTCCTCACCGGGCTGATCCTCAAAAACACCCTGCTCAAGGGAGAAATCACTCCCTTTATCATGGAAATGCCGCCCTATCACCTGCCGTCGGCACAATCGGTGCTGCTCAGGGTCTATGACCGGTTGAAAACCTTTCTGTTCAGGGCGGGCAAAGTGCTGATCCCGGTGATCATGGTCCTCTCCTTCCTCAATTCCCTGGGCACGGATGGCAGCTACGGCAATGAAAATACGGAAAAATCAGCCCTGGCAAGCCTGAGCAAAATCATTACCCCGGTACTCAAACCCCTGGGAGTGACGGAAGATAACTGGCCAGCCACGGTCGGCATTTTTACCGGCATCTTTGCCAAAGAAGCGGTGGTTGGCACCCTGGATGCCCTGTATACCGGAATCGATCAGCAGGCTGCCGATAATGCGGAGATCGTGAAAGAGCCCTTTGATTTCTGGGGCGGCATCAGCGGCGCCTTTGCCACCATCCCGGAAAACCTCATCGACGTACTGGGCACCTTCGCCGATCCCCTCGGCCTCTCGGTCGGCGACGTCAGCGATATCACCACCGCAGCGAAAGAACAGGCTGTCAATGCCTCCACCTTCGGGTCCATGGTCAAATTGTTCGGCAGCCAAAGTGCCGCTTTCGCCTACCTGCTCTTTGTGTTGCTCTACTTCCCCTGCAGCGCTGCCATTGCCGCGGTGTATCGGGAGACCAATCTGGCCTGGACCGCCTTTGCCGGGTTCTGGACCACCTTTCTAGCCTATCTGGCCTCCACCCTCTTTTACCAGGCCGCCAATTTCTCCGCCCACCCGGGATATTCGCTGCTGGTCATTGCCGCTGATCTCGGTGCTTTTGCCGGGGTGGTCCTGGTCCTCAAATCAAGGGGTGCCGCTCACCGTTCTCCTGTATCGATGCCGCTGGGGACACGCATTACACCCGGCCTGGCCGGGGAGCGCTGAGGGAATCGATATGGATCTGATTCAAGTTAAACAGTATCTCCGGGAACGAAGAGGGGTGCCGCTCCAGGATGTGGCGCTCCATTTCAAGGTAGATGTCGAGACCGTCCGACCTCTCCTTGACGTTTGGATCAACAAGGGCAAGGTGCGGAAACACGCTGGAACTGTCGCCATTTGTAAAGGCTGCTGCAAATGCGACCCGGCAACCATTGAGACCTATGAATGGATGGAGTGACCAGTTTTGGGTTGCCAGAGAAAAATTTGTCTATTATCAAAGCAGTTATTACAAATAAAATAAAGATAACACCTCCCCCTGAAGGAACGAAGCGATGACCAAAAAATTAAACAAAACCCTTGCCCTGACCGCCGTCGGAATGTTGTGCCTGTTCAACACCCTTCCAGCACAGGCCGCCACTGTCCAAGCCGAGATGGAGCAGCTCAAGCAACAGGTGCAGCAGCTGATGCAGCAAAATAAGCAGCTCAATCAACGACTCTCAGAGATGGAAAAGAAGGTGCCGGCTCAGCCTGCAGCCGCTGAACCGATGCCGCCCCAACATGAGCTCGCCAAAAACAAGACTCTCATTGAAGAGGAGGTGGCCCGCCAGCTCAAGGAAAAGGGCGGGCAGCGGATCAACGATTTTGTGACCCTCAGCGGTTCCATCGAGGGCGACTACAAACTGGGAAAAGACGTTGCAGGCACACACAGCAGTGAATTCGTCCTTGATACCGTTGAGCTGATCATGGATGTCAAGGCCACCGATTGGGCAACCGGCAAAATAGTCGTCGCCTACGAGGATGGCGACAGCGAAGACCTCTTTATCGACGAGGCCCACATTACGCTCGGCAAGACCGAGGCCTTTCCCTTTTTCCTGACCGGCGGCAAAATTTATGCGCCTTTTGGCGATTACTCCACCAATATGATTCAGGATCCCCTGACCCTGAGTGTAGGCGAGATCAATGAAAATGGGGCGATTGCCGGGTTCGAGCAGAACGGTATCACCGCTGCAGTTTTTAGTTACAACAGCTTGGACGAGAACGATCTGGCCAACGATACCATCAATGGCTATGGCGCCAGTCTGGCCTATGCGTATAAGACCGACGAGATGGGGCTCAATGCAGGTGTTTCCTGGACCAACAATATCGCCAGCTCCGACGGTATCTCCGAAAAATTAATCCTTACTACAGATACTGACGGTGACCGATCCCCTGATGCGAGTAGCCTTTATGATGAAGTTGCCGGTCTCAGCCTGCATTTTGGCGGCAGCTACGGCGCCTTCTCGGTGATCGCCGAATACACCACCGCCCTCGATAGCTTTGACGCTCGCGATCTTGCCTTCGGCACCGAGGGAGCCGAGCCCGGCGCCTGGAACAGTGAGCTTGCCTACACCACGGCCCTGCTGGACAAGGAAACAGTTTTTGCCATCGGCTATCAGAAATCCTGGGAAGCGGTGGCTTTGGAACTCCCCGAACAACGGTATATCGCTTCGGGCGCCCTGAGGATCTTTGCCGGCACCACCGTCACCCTCGAATACTACGTTGACCAGGATTATTCGGTCAGCGATGGCGGTACCGATGACGCGGGCTATGGCTTCACCGCCCGACTCGCGTATGAGTTTTAAGTAAGAGCCTTGCAACTCCCGGGGCAGGTGTTTTCCCGGGGAGTTTTTGGGGGTTTTCAGAAAAGGAAGATTGAGCCACACCTGCAGCGGATTTCAAAAACTGATGACCATCGGACTTCTGCCTGTTTTAACCATAAAACAGGGGTAGCAATAAGCCCTTGGCTCGGTGGTGAGAGGGTTAGGATTACAGTTTTTTCTTGATCGCCTCGGCTAGTTCGTGTACAGCCATGGCATAATGGGTGCTGTGGTTATAGCGGGTGATAGTGTAAAAATTGGGGTGGCCGATCAGATATTGATCCCGATCCTGGTGGCGGAGTTGTAATAAGCACAACCCTCCTTCGCCGCTGCAAGGGCGTGCCGGTTTTAATCCAGCCTGTTGCAAAGCGGACAGTGAATAGCGGGTTTCTATGCCGGTCTCCAGATTGACGGCTCCGGCCGGTTGTAGGGCGGTGGTCACAGGCTGCCCGGCTTGCCAGCCGTGGTGGACAAAATAGTTAGCAACGCTGCCTATGGCATCTTCAGGGTTCCATAAATCCCGGCGGCCATCACCGTTAAAATCAACCGCCCAATGCAAAAAACTGCTGGGCATGAACTGACCGAGTCCCATGGCCCCGGCAAACGAACCCTTGGGTTGGGCCGGGTCCAGCCCCTCAACCCGGGCCATCAGCAGGAAACTTTCCAGTTCATCACGGAAATACCCGCCGCGTCGGGCGTAATCGAACCCCAGCGTTGTCAGGGCATCGAGGACACGGTCTTTGCCCACATAGCTGCCGAAGGTGGTTTCAACCGCCAGGATGCCGAGGATGTACTCTTCAGGAACGCCATATTGACGGGTGGCGCGCTGGAGTGCGCCACGATGGCGACGGGCAAAATCAACCCCGGCACTGATGTGGCGCTCGTCAAGAAACTTTGACCGGTACCGGGTCCATCCCCCTTTGGCGGGTTTGCCTTTGAGGGTCTGATCCGATTTGGCGAGATAGTCAAGCGTCCAGTTTTTCCGACGAGCCTGCGAAAACAGGCCCATCAGATATTCGCGCTCAAAACCGTGCTTTTGCACCATCTGCTCGATGAATTGCTGCAGACGGGCATAATCGGCAAAATCCCCGGTGACCTGCCGGGCATGGTACTGACCACCACCGTTGCGCGGGAGCATTTCCGCAGTGCTGCGGGTCGTTGAGCGGGTTGTCTGCTGCTGATCGTTGTTACCCGAAGGCATGGCACAAGCGGTCAAGCCGACCGAGAGCGCCACCAGGCAGAGTTTGAGCAGTTGAGCCCACCATTTTTGGGATACGCGAAATCCATGCAGCCGTCGACAGGGTAAGGTATTGGTGTTCATAGTGATAATAAAAAAAAAGGATGAGGGGTTAGGGGTCTTGTTCTTACCGAATTACGTTTCAGCTTCATCCAGGCTACTCATTTTTTCGATTACCGTTCCCACGCAGAGCGTGGGAACGAGGAAACCTGCTCGATGGACCATGGATGTTTGCCCCGCCAAAAAAACATCTTTGTAGACAGAAGATATCCGGGGACGGAGGGGGCCATTGCCATTGAGCCAGGCGGCAAGGTCCGGGACCGGATACAAGGGGCAAACTGTCTGAGCGCAGCGAGTTTTTGCCCCGCCGGTTCCGGGGCTTGGTGGCCGGGGCTGTCTCAGTGGCCTGGCTGCCCTTTCGTAGCGGTGTGGCGCAGACCACACGGCGCTTCTTTTCTTTGGGCACGCAAAGAAAAGAATGGGAAGCCCGCAGGGATTGCCGGTTACGTTGCCAAGGGGTACGGAAACAGCTAACACGTTGATTTTTTAGTTACTTATTAAAAACCGTGGTCTTTCCCCGATTAATCCTAACTGTCGGATTTCGTTCCTCAACCCGACCTACAAAACTGAGTTTCAGTGATAATCAGATTCTCCTTTGAAATTACGGTGGTCCACCCTGAGTGCCCTGTTATTGTTATATCCACGAGACAACCGGACCCAAACTCGACTTTCCCACAATCTACCTCTGAAGATTGATGGAATCGGTGGCAGTGGTTGGCAATGGCCCGGCATACTGGATACAATCCAACCATAAAAGATAGTTACCTCCTCCATGTCCAGGCTCGCAACCTCCGGTACAGCGTTACCAGTCTCCATGATCGAGAGATATAAATCTGTTCAAGTTCCATTTCGAGCTGCTTTGCAGTCTGGGTCCACAACGTAGAATTCGACTCTGCCTTAACAGCACGTGCTTCTGCTTCAACAGCACGCGATTCTGTGTCACTTCTTGTTTTCAAGACCGGGGCTAAAATTCTCAAATAGGCCGAGGCATTACGCAATTGATCTTGTGAATATGCTGAAGTATCACGTTCTTTCAACAGCTGCCAATCTGTCAAGAGTTGCGCATATATCTGTAACCATCGATCTACTACCTGCGTCATTGAGGATTTTTGACGAATAGAAAGACTGACCTCTCGTGCATCATCAGCATTATACTGATACAACTCGCGTAGCACAGTGTCTTCGGTCACGATTGCCGTTTGCATCGTGCGAACGCCAAAATTCAAACGGCGCATTCTTTCAAGATTCTCTGTCGTCACCAAGCCGCCCAAGCCAGCAAAATCGGCTACAATCACAGCGCATCCTGAGGCCATGGCTTCCAGTGCGCATTTCGCCTTTGCAAAAACAAGATCATAACGGCCAATGACATCTTGAGGCGAGATCAACATATTGCCTGCCCCGAACCCAGCTACATCAATCCGGGTGATGCCAAATTTACGACAAGCGGACCGGATAGTTTCAACCATTGGCCCACTGGCATAATTACTGAAGATAAGGACTGATTCTGGAATTGCTGGCAAAGGCGATCGCAATTGAAACCGCTCCATATCGACAAAGTTATAAAGGACTTCAATGTTCTTTACAGGTATTCCTCCGGTTGTCAGAAGGCGCTCTCGACATAGGTCGTCTACTGCAACATAGCGCAGAACAGAGGGGAACAAAGGTGGCAATTCCTCCCAAGGAAGCCAGCCATGGCACGTATAGACAACAGGCGTCGAGGGGAAATGGAGCGCAGCTGTCATTGTGTCAAGATGATGCTGCCCGTGGATGACATCTGGCGGGGTGTTTAATTTGTTGAGATCATCAATGACCGGAATGGTAGCTCGACGCAGATCCTCTGCAACATCGCCCAGCACCGTGCTATACATAACCGGACGGTGGCCGCGTTTCATCAGTTCAATGGCCAAATCAAGAGCATAGAGTTCGGATCCTGCTCTGCTTGCCAGGGTATTGTTGGTGATGAGGACCTTGATCCCGGCAGGAATGCCTTCAGCCATGAGCATCCAATCCTAGCGCCTTGCGAACTTCCTGTGGCGTTGCGATCTTTTTGCCTAATATATCAGCCAAGCTTCTTGCTCTCTGTATCAGTTGGAGGTTGCTGGCCGGATATTTTCTTTCAGAATCAAGCCAGAGGTTATCTTCCAGTCCAACTCGCACACCGTGTCCGTAGAGCATCCCCAAAGTGTTCATCTCCAACTGAACGGCACCGATACCTCCCCCGGTCCACAACGAACCGGGTGGCAACTCCGACATCAATAACCCTATCTGCAAGGGTTTTGCTTGCGCTGTGGCCACATTTCCTAAAATAAAATTGAAATAGAAAGGAGGCTGAATTAAGCCGCGATCAGCAAGGTAGCAGGCGTAGTTCACCATTCCTGAATCAAAGATCTCCAACTCGGGTTTAATCCCCGCTTCGACCATGCGCTCGACCAGCCGCTGGATCATTTCCGGGCTATTCATACTTGCGGTGCGACTGAAATTCATCGAC
Source organism: Desulfobulbales bacterium (assembly GCA_038205495.1). Taxonomy (GTDB): domain Bacteria; phylum Desulfobacterota; class Desulfobulbia; order Desulfobulbales; family Desulfobulbaceae; genus Desulfobulbus. The sequence goes on along the minus strand of JBBRBT010000009.1, from coordinate 34,648 downwards.
GCCAAGGTAAGGCTTGCCATGTCCGGTTTGAGGTCGCCCGAAAGAAGAAGAACATCGGCACGCTGCGCAAACGTATCAAAAATTCGCTCGCTGAGCGAGACACAAATGATCACCTCCGGGCAGGCCTCGCGAATGGAACCGATCAAACGGCCATAGTTTTCCTTGTGAAAGGTCGGCTGCCCCTGCTCATCCCGTGCATGGAGATGCAACATGGAAACACCCAAGGCAACACAACGTTTCGCATCTTCGACGATTTCATGAATGGAGACAGGGAGGTGGGGATTCATCTCCTTGGTCGGCGTTATGCCCGTTGGTGCCAGATTAATAATTAACCCGTCCATGTCGAATTATTTCTTAACCACCGGGCGGGCGGGGTTGCCAATGACCGTTGTTCCTGGCGGAACATCCCGGCTGACCACACTCCCGGCACCCACTATCGCATTTTCACCGATCACCACCCCGGGCAATATCACACTTCCTCCCCCTATTTTTGCTCCCCTGCAAATACGGGGATATGCCATTGAATCTCCGCGCAGTTTATCATTCAGGGTAATCACGCCTGGCCCTACGAACACATCATCTTCGATCACAACGCCCCGTGTAATGTGGCATGCGGTCTGAATCGAAACACGCTCACCAATCTTGCAGTTGCAGATGTTGCAATGTGACCCAATTGTGACAGATTCACCAATTGTTGCTCCCTGATGAATCAGGCTGAATGATCCCACTCGGGTCCCTTTTCCGATATGCACCTTATCTTGGACCTCGGTCAGGGAAGCATTGTAAAAGAGAACCTCGGGAAAACGTTGTTCAAGCGGATGCATGTTCATTTCCTTGTCGTAAATTATGTTTCGGTTGGAAGCTCTGATGAGAGTCAGCCCACTTCCAGCGTGTTGGGCAAATAGACCTGAGTATAATGATGTGGTCAAGGGAAAATGGACAATATGTTAAGTGGAACGAGGAGTGTGGCCAGTCGCGTGGCGCCGCAACCAAACCGTGTTTAACCGGGTTATAATGGATATATTCCACGTGGAGCCGGAGATCCCCCTCGTCCCTGATTTTATGTTCCCAAAACCGCCGTTGCCAGACAGCCTGTTCCTTTTTCACCAAGCGCGCGGCGGAAGGCGGAGATTTATGGCAAACGCCAACATTGCCTCGTAAAGGTGGTTTTGATAAGCCGCCACCGGGTCGAGAAATCCCGGTCATCTGCCGGCAGGGTCCAGAGGCAGTGGAGGTGGTCGGGCAACACCACCATGGCATCCACCAGAAACGGATGGGCCGCCATGACTGATTGGAATATCGATTTCAGGAGCGCTATGTTCTCCGGTTCACACAAAAACCGCTGCCGCCCGTGGGTAACCACGGTAAAAAAATACGTTCCCCCGGGCGTTCGCGCCCTCCGATATTGCATCGGTGACACCCCTCTTTTTTGTCCTGCCAGAAAAATGTTGCATAACTGTCGGGTTTCGTTCCTCAACCCGACCTACAAGGTTATCGTAACAGAACTCTTCACCTGTGCCCCGCATTAATCTCCTCCAAAGCCTCACTCCCCGGACACAAATCCACCTCGCCGAGGCTATTGAGCGGCCGCTCGCAGGTGTTGAGAATCTCGTGGGTGTCGGAGCTGTCCGGATTGACATAGAGCACGCCGGTCAGAATCACGCCCTGGGCCTTGTGATCCTCCAGGGTATCAATGGCCTGCCGCCGGTCAGTGATATCGGCGGCATGGGGGTGCTTGTGCAGGTTGATCACCGAGTTATCGTGCAGGGTCACGGTCTCGACCACCTCCTCCGGGTACTCGGTGGTGATCGTCTGGCGAAAGGGCACCAGGTCAAAGGTATTGGTGGCCTCGCTGTGTTCGCGCACCCAGTGGTAGCTCTTGGTCGATTCCGGATTGTTGTTGAAGGTGACGCAGGGCGAGATGACATCGATGAAGGCCAGACCGTTGTGCGACAGGCCAGCCTTGATCATCGGCACCAGCTGCTGCTTGTCGCCGGAGAAGCCGCGGCCGACAAATCCGGCGCCCAGTTGAATGGCCAGTTCGCAGAGATCAATGGACTCCAGGGCATTGACCCCACCCTTTTTACTCTTGGACCCCTTGTCGGCGGTGGCTGAATACTGGCCCTTGGTCAGGCCGTAGCAGCCGTTGTTCATGACGATGTAGAGCATATTGAGGTTACGGCGGACCGCATGGATAAACTGGCCCATGCCGATGGAGGCGGTGTCGCCGTCGCCGGAGACGCCCAAGTAGATGAGCTCGCGGTTGGCCATGTTGGCCCCGGTGGCAATCGAGGGCATGCGGCCATGGACCGAATTAAAGCCATGCGATTTACCGAGGAAATAAGCCGGAGTTTTCGAGGAGCAGCCGATGCCCGACATCTTGACGATCCGGTGCGGCGGCAGGGCCAACTCAAAGCAGGCCTGGATGATGGCGTTGGTGATCGAGTCGTGGCCGCAACCGGCACATAAGGTGGAGATAAAACCTTCATAGTCACGGCGGTTGAAGCCGGCGGCATTGGGGGCCAGATCGGGATGCCGAAAGGTCGGACGGGTAAAAGTCATAGCGCACCTCCTTGACCGGTGACAGCTGAGGGCGGCAAGAGGCCGCGGTGCAGAAGGGCGGCATCCAGGGTTTGGGAAAGAAATCTGCTGGCCACGGGCAGGCCATCAAAGCTGGTCAGGGTGATCAGTTTTTTGGGATCCAGGTTGCCCTCGTTGATCAAGAGGGAGCGCATCTGGCCGTCACGGTTCTGCTCGATCACAAAAATCAGATCATGCTGATCGACAAAATCCATCACCTCCTGCTGAAAGGGAAAGGACCGGATACGCAGACTGTTAATGGCCACACCCCGGCTGTAGAGACGACCGATGGCCTCGTAAGCCGAATGGGTGGTGGTTCCGTAAAAAATCACCCCGACGCTTGCTTTGGGGTCACGTATCCGTGCCTTGGGCCGAGGCACCAGCCCCTTGGCGGTCTCCCATTTACGCTGAAGACGCTCCATGTTGCCCACATAGGCGGCACTGTCCTCGGTGTAGGCCGAGTACTCGTCACGGGAGGTGCCCCGGGTAAAATACGCCCCTTTGGTGGGATGGGTGCCCGGATAGGTGCGGGAGCAGATGCCGTCGCCGTCGGTATCGAGGTAGCGGCCCCATTTCGTGGTCAGGGCCTCCAGCTGGGCGGCGTCCAGCACCTTGCCCCGATCGTAGCGCCGCTGCGCATCCCAGTGCAGCGGCGGGCTGAGATGGTCGTTCATGCCCAGATCAAGATCGCTCATCACAATCACCGGGGTTTGCAGCAGTTCCGCCAGATCAAAGGCCGCAGCGGTCATTTCGAAGCATTCCCTGGGATCGCAGGGAAAAAGAAGGACTTGCTTGGTGTCGCCGTGGGAGGCATAAGCGCAGGCGAGAAGATCGGACTGCTGGGTGCGGGTGGGCATGCCGGTGGACGGTCCGGTGCGCTGGACATCGATCAGTACCACCGGAATTTCGGCAAAATAGGCAAGGCCAAGGAATTCCGCCATCAGCGAGATGCCCGGACCCGAGGTGGCGGTAAAGGACCGCGCCCCGTTCCAGGCGGCACCGATGACAATGCCGATGGCGGCCAGTTCGTCCTCGGCCTGGACAATGGCAGCCTTGATGTGACCACTGTCAGCTTCCACCCGGAATTTTTCGGCATAGCGGCCAAAAGCCTCGATCACCGAGGTTGAGGGGGTGATTGGGTACCAGCCGACCACGGTTGCCCCGCCATAGAGGGCGCCCAGGGCGGCGGCGGTGTTGCCGTCCATAATGATTGCCTCACCGACCTGGTCGCTGCAACGGATGGAGAGTTTGCACACGCCGGGGAAATGCTCGGCCGCATAGGTAAATCCCAGCTCCAGGGCTTGGATGTTGGGTTCCGCCAGTTTCGGATTTTTGTGGAACTGGCGGTTGAGGCTCTCGGTCAGGACCTGCAGTTCCATGTCGAACAACGAGGCCAACGCCCCGACATAGATGATGTTTTTGAGCAGGGGCCGCATGCGCGGATTGTCAAAGGTCTGGTTGCACAACAGGGTCAGGGGGATGCCGATCACCACCACATCATCGCGCTGAAAGGTCTCGGGAAGCGGCTTGGAGCAGTCATAGAGAAAATAGCCGCCGGGGGCGAGGCCGTCATAATCCTGGCGCAGGGTCTGGCCGTTGACCGCCACCACCATGTCGATGTCGCCACGGCGGCCGAGATAGCCATGCTCATTGATCCGGACCTCGTACCAGGTCGGCAACCCCTGGATATTGGAAGGAAAGATATTTTTGGGGCTCACCGGCACGCCCATGCGGAACACCGCCTTGGCAAACAGGTTGTTGGCGCTGGCCGAGCCCGAACCGTTGACATTGGCAAAACGGATGACAAAATCGTTAACGCCCTGCAGTTGCTTCATAGTTGCCCTGCCTGTGCTGCTTGATAAAGAAATTTTTGCATCTCCCAGGCCGAAGTCGGACATCGTTCCGCACAGATACCACAGTGCAGGCAGACATTTTCGTCCTTGACCATCACCCGCCCGGTGGGCAGAACGGCTGACACGTAGAGGCTCTGGCCGAGGTCCTGGGCTGGAGCCCGGAGCCGGGTGCGCAGGTCCGCTTCCGTGCCGTTGTCGACAAAATTGATACAGCTCTCCGGACAGGCATCGACACAGGCATCGCACTCGATGCACTCCGCCGCGTGAAAGACGGTCTGCACGTCGCAGTTGAGGCAACGCAGCGATTCGGTCTGGCCGATCTTTTGATCGTAGCCGAGCTCGACCTCCAAGAGCCGGTCTTTCAGGGTCTTGGCCTTGGCCATCATCGGCACGGCCTGCCGTTCGGTTTCAGCCACCTGGTTATGATAGAGCCAGTCATGCACCCCCATTTTCTGGCCAGCCAGATTGACCTGCGGCGCCGGCCGCGCGGTCAGAGGCTGGCCTTGACAGAAGAGATCAATGGAGATAGCAGCCTCATGCCCCTGGGCCACGGCGCTGATGATGTTGCGCGGCCCGAAGGCGGCATCACCGCCGAAAAAGACCTGGGGCAGCGAAGATTGCAGGGTCAGCGGATCGAGCACCGGCAGGCCCTGCGGGTCGAAGGCAATGCCCGCATCCGCCTCGATCCAGGGAAAGGCATTCATCTGGCCGACCGCCAGCAACACCTCGTCACACGCGATGAAAACAGGGGGCTCTCCGGTCGGCTCCAGGCGCGGTTTGCCCTTGCCGTCTACAAGGGACCGCATTTTTTCAAAGCGCATCCCCACCAGCTGGCCGTCACGGACCACAAATTCCAGCGGGGCGTGGTTATCGAGGATCGGGATATCCTCATGCAGGGCCTCTTCGATCTCCCAGGGCGAGGCCTTCATCTCGGCCTTGGGGCTGCGCACCACCACTCGGACCTCTTCGCCGCCCATCCGCCGGGCGGTCCGGCAGCAGTCCATGGCGGTATTGCCGCCGCCGAGCACCAACACCCGTTTGCCGATCCTGTCGACATGGCCAAAGACCACCCCGGCCAGCCAGTCGATGCCGACATGGATTTTCCCCTCGCCTTCCTTGCGCCCTGGCAGATCGGGCAGATCGCGGCCGCGCGGCGCGCCGGTGCCGACGAAGACAGCGTCATAATCCTGGGTCAGTAAGGCCTTCATGCTCTCCACCCGGTGGTTGAAATGGGTAGTCACCCCCATATCGAGGATATAATTAACCTCAGTGGCCAGCACCGCCTCGGGCAGGCGAAACGAGGGCAACTGGCTGCGCATGAAGCCGCCACCCTGTTCCTGGGCATCAAAGAGATCAACCTCGTAACCCAGCGGCATCAGGTCGCGGGCCACGGTCAGGGAAGCCGGGCCGCCGCCGATCAGGGCAATCTTCTTGCCGTTCTTGATTTTAGGAATCTCAGGAAACCGGCCCGTCACCCCGAGGTCGCGGTTATCGGCGCAGACCCGTTTCAAGCGACAGATCGACACCGGCTCTTTTTCCACCCGGCTCCGGCGGCAGGCCGGTTCGCAAGGACGATCGCAGACCCGGCCCAAAACGCCGGGAAAGACATTGGAGACCCAGTTGATCAGATAGGCGTCGGTATAACGCTTTTCACTGATCAGGCGGATATATTCGGGAACCGGGGTATGGGCGGGGCAGGCGAACTGGCAGTCGATGACCTTATGAAAATATTCCGGATCTTCGATATCTGTTGGTTTCAAAGGCGTAACTCCGAGGGCAGAGAGGAAACAAACGGCGACAAAAAAGTGAGAAGAGTTACTACAACGGGCAGAATATAAAAAAGAGGGGGACAAGGAAAGGCTTTTCTCAACGGCAACAAAGAAAAGAGGGTTCCTCTTGTTGCCCAGACCCTAAACACCATACCGGTGGTGCGGGGAAGAAAAGGGTGAGAGGGGTGAGATGGAAGCTTTTCTTTTCTCCAAGTTTTCCATGGAGGATTTGCCATCATTCTGGTTCTATGTAACAATAGATCACGGACACGAAAAGCCTTGAGGCACAACCGATCCGGGAGCAAAACGCCCTGAGGCGTAAGGAGAGCAATGATCCCCCTGCCCAACCACCAGCAACCCTTTTGTATCGGCAGAGTTAGGCTTGCCTGGGGATCAGCTCTCGCCGCCTCCGTTGCCGTCGGCCTGACCACCCCCCCGGAGAGCACGGAGGGGAACAAACCGCATGACGTTGTGATCCCGCCAAGGAACAGGGACCGGATTCCGTTGCATCTGCGGGCTGCGGAACGACTCGGCCTTGTCGTGCCTTACGACAGGATCAAACAAGCAGATGTGGTGGTGTGCTAGCTATGCGCTCAGGTCTCCGCAGAAAAATTCTTTTCCCCGCCCTGGTCACTATTGCGCTCGGCGTGCTGGTCGTTCTGTTTGTCTCCCACCTGCATGCCCGTGCCATCCTCCAAGAGGAGTTGACCAAGCGGTTGCAGCGGGAGGTGCAGCTCACGGCCAAATTGCTCGACAACTGGCTGCAGGCAAGAATGACCGATATTGTCAACTGGTCCGGGCAGAAAGAGTTATCCCAGACCCTGACCGAAGAGGGGGACTATGGCAGAAGCATCTTCCCGGGAGCGCAGGCGTTTCTTGACAGTCTGCAAAAAGGTTATCCCTATTATGAAGGCATCTTTCTTGCCAACCGCCAGGGGGAAGTGATCGCCTCCTCTTCCTGGGGTGGTCGACCTTTCACCGGGCTCCGCCTGGAGGATCGCCCCTATTTCAAGGAGACCATGCAGGGCAAGACCATAGTATCCGAGGTCCTGGTCAGCAAATTATCCGCCAATAAAATTTTCACCATAGCCGTGCCGATTGCCGTTGATGGCGCCATTGTCGGCATTATCGGCGGCGCGGTGGATTTTTCCCATTTCAAGTCGCTCTTTCTGGACGATTTCAAATTGAAACAATACGGCTATGCCTTTCTGACCGATCACCGGCACCAGGTGTTGGCCAGTTCCAGAAACAATGAGGCTGATTTGTCCGGCGAACAAAACCGTAGTTTCCTACAGCGCATCTCTGCCAGCGACCATGGTGCGTTCATCCATCGGATGGATGGCCAAGAGACCCTGACTGTTTTCCAGCAGCTCCATTGGGCCGACTGGTCGTTTAACATCAACCAATCATTGGACGATACCCTCCGGCCCCTGCTCCGCATGGGACAGGTCAGCGCCGCCGGGGCACTCCTCGTTCTGCTCCTTATTTCCCTGGTCATCGGTGCGCTTTTCCACCGACTGATTATTGAGCGGCTCCGTGTTCTGCTCAACGTAATAGGTCAGGTCAAAGCAGGGGATCTCAGCCAACGCATCCCTGCTGCGCCTGGTCGTCCCGATGAAATCAGCGCATTGATCGAGTCGTTCAATAACATGATCCAGCGACTCGACCAGACCGTTTTTGACCTCAACCATGAGATCCTGATTCGCAAGAACACCGAATCAGCCCTTGCCGATCACCAGGAAAATCTGGAGCAACTGATTGCCCAACGAAGTCTGGAGCTCAAAAAAGAAATCCTGGAGCGGCAACGGGCAGAAGGCCGACTGATCCAGGCGGAAAAGCTGGAAATGATCGGCACCCTGGCCGGCGGGGTCGCCCATGATCTTAACAACATTCTCTCCGGGATCGTCACCTATCCGGATCTGCTTCTTATGAAAATTGGCGCCGACAGCCCCTTGGCCAAACCGCTGCAGACCATCAAGGAATCAGGGGAAAGGGCCTCGGCCATCGTCCAGGATCTTCTGACCCTGGCGCGCCGCGGCGTCACTGTCAAGGAACCCATCCATCTCAATCTCCTCCTTGCTCAATATCTGCACAGCCCGGAATTCCTCCAGCTGCAGACACACCATGGCGGCATTGCAGTGGTGACCGATTGCGCCCCCGACTTACTCAACATCCTCGGTTCGCCGGTGCATCTCGCCAAAACGATCATGAATCTGGTCACCAATGCAGCGGAATCCATGGAACAGGGAGGGGAAATCCGGATAAAGACGGAAAACCGCTCCATAGACCATGGACTTCAACTCTATGAAAACATCGGCCAAGGCGAATATGTGGTTCTGGAGGTGGAAGACAAGGGGAGCGGGATCAGACCCGAAGACCTCGACAAGATCTTTGAGCCGTTTTATACCAGCAAAAAGATGGGAAAAAGCGGGACGGGCCTTGGCATGGCGGTGGTTTGGGGCACGGTCAAGGACCATCAAGGGTACATCAACTGCGAAAGTCAGCTTGGTATCGGCACTACATTCACCCTCTTTTTCCCGGTAACCGCCAAGAGCGCTCTGCACCAGCTGCAAACAGTCCCTTTGGCGAATGAGTACCGAGGCGACGGCGAAAAAATTCTTGTCATCGACGATATCGAGGAGCAGCGGGATATTGCCGCCACCATCCTCACCGAACTGGGCTATCGGGTGACGACGGCAAGCAGTGGTGAAGAGGCCTTGGTATTGGCGAGGCGGGAGCACTTCGACCTGTTGCTGCTCGATATGATCCTTGGTTCCGGACTTGACGGGCTCGACACCTATCGGCAGTTTCTGCTCCTTGCTCCGGGGCAGAAGGCGATCATCATCAGTGGTTTTTCCGAAACCGCACGCATCACCGAGGCCCTGCGGCTCGGGGTCGGGCAGCTCGTCAGAAAGCCCTACATGATTGTTACCTTGGGGGCAGCGATCCGCGAGGAATTGAACAGGCCATAAAACAACAGCAAAAGGACCTGTCCCGCTCCACTTTTACGCAGGCAACATGCCGTAAAGGTAATTGATGATATCGGTGCGGGTGACGATGCCGATGACCTTTTCCCCCTGAACCACCGGCAGATGGCCGATATTCTTCCGCACCATCAGATCCGCCGCCTCACCCGCCGGGGCCTCGGGGGAAATGGTCGTCACCGTTCTGTTCATGAAGGCCTTGACCGGGCTGTCCCACTGTTTGCGCAGCTTCAGTTTTTTCAGGTCCCACAGCACCACGATGCCGCGCAGGCAATCATCCTCCTCGACCACAATCCCCCTGATTTTTTCCGCCTCCATGATATGCTGAACCGCATGCATCGGTGTGTCCGGATTCACGGTGGTCACCGGGAAGGACATCATGTCCGCCACCAGGGCACCGCCCCGCTGCACTTCGTGGAGGGCGGCTATGAGTTTTTGCCTGATCTCGCCGGGGGTGAGATGAATGTCGTTAATCGTGGCCGATCCGGCGCCCGGGTGACCGCCACCGCCGAACCGCTGCAGGATGGTGTTGACATTGATCTCCGGCACAGCGCTCCGGCCGATGACAAAGAATCCGCCGCCCTCGTTGACGAAAATAACGAAGACGGCATCGGCATTGACAATCTTGCCGTACAATTGGACCACCATGGCCAATTCGACATGTTTGTTGATGGCCACCACGCCGATACCGACCCCCTTCCCTTTGATTTCGTGCTGCTCGGCATCGCGCATCAAACGAAACAGGACCTTTTTCTGGACCTCGCCGTAGGCCATATTGAGAAAATCAACAGCGATGTTCAGGTCCGCTCCCTGCTCAAGGAGAAAAGCGGCGGCCCGGGCATCTTCCGGGGTGGTGGAACTGAAGGTCAGCTGACCGGTATCCTCATAGAGGCCAAGGAGAAACAGGGTGGCCTGCAGCGGGGTCAGGGTCAACCCCTGATGCTGAATCTCCCGGAGCAGCAGGGTGATGGTGGCGCCAATTTTTTCAACACATTGCCACTGGGGCGTAATATCGCCGATGCCCAGGTGGTGATCCCAAAGGAAAAGTTCGACGTCGTCCCGATCCTTGAGCTGTTCGAACCGGTCCAGCCGCCGCCACTGATTGGTGTCGGCAACGATCATCCGGGTTACGGCGGTCAAGTCTACTTCCCCGGCCAGGATGAGGTCAAAAGAGGTTTTATGGAGCGACAAAAACCGGTGGACATTGGGATTGACGTTTTTGGGACAAACGGCCACCGTACCCGGATAGATCAGGGTGGTGGCGATGATGGAAGCTAGAGCGTCAAAATCGGTATTTCTATGCGTAATCGCTATCTGCATGGCACTCATTCATTGGGTATGCCCGGAGGCATGAAAAAAGAAGAAAACACATGGTGCGGGGCGGCAATCCGGACATCACCTTGTCGTCGTGCGAGAAAATAACCCGTTCCAATCAATCAACCGTCTCTGTCAGTCTATAAGATGCGGTGAAACTGTCAACCTAAGAGTATTGCAGCTCCGGCTGAGTCATGGGCTCGCCCTTTCTCAAGAATTATTCTTGTTGCGTTACCGTCTCCTCGGTGCTTAACTTGGTCACATAACTTCTTCCCTCAGCGCAGACGATATGATGATGAAAGGGCTCTACGATCTCAATGAATTCAAGGATAACTGCGGCTTCGGCCTGATCGCCCACCTCAAGGGGACGGTCAGCCACCGCCTGGTGCAGACCGGCATCGAGGCACTGACCTGCATGACCCACCGGGGCGGAATCGCCGCCGACGGGCGTACCGGAGACGGTTGCGGTCTGCTGCTGCAGAAACCGGATACCTTCCTCCGCCAGGTGGCCAGGGACTGCGGTGCCGGTGAACTGACGCCGCTGTACGGGGTCGGTGTGCTGATGCTCAGCCAGGAGGCCGACCGGGCCGTGCAGGCCCAGCACATTCTGGAAGAGGAGCTGACCGCCGAAGGGCTGACCGTTGCCGGGTGGCGCCCAATCCCCACCAACCCCGATTGCCTGGGCCCCATTGCCCTCGACAGCCTGCCGGTTTTTCGCCATGTCTTTGTCAACTGCGAGGACCTCAACCAGCAACAGCTGACCGCCCGCCTGTTCATTGCCCGACGCAAAGCCGAAATTCGGCTGGCCTCGGATTCCGATTGCTATGTGGTCAGCCTGAGTGAAGGCGTGGTTGTCTACAAAGGGCTGATGATGCCGGCCGACCTGCCCGGCTTCTTTCCTGATCTGGCGGATCCCCGCCTGCAGAGCGCCATCTGTGTTTTTCATCAGCGCTTCTCCACCAACACCATGCCGCGCTGGCCGCTGGCCCAGCCCTTCCGTTTGTTGGCCCACAACGGCGAAATCAACACCATCACCGGCAACCGCAACTGGGCCGAGGCGCGGACGAGCAAGTTCAAGACCCCCTTGCTGCCCGACATCGAGGCCCTCGCCCCCCTGGTCAACCGCACCGGCTCGGACTCCTCCAGCCTGGACAACATGCTGGAGGTCCTGCTGGCCGGGGGCATGGACCTGCATCGGGCCATCCGCATGCTGGTGCCGCCCGCCTGGCAGAATGCCGAACACCTGGATGCCGATCTCCGCGCCTTTTACGAGTTCAACTCCATGCATACCGAGGCCTGGGACGGACCCGCCGGGCTGGTGATCACCGATGGCCGCTATGCGGTCTGCGCCCTGGACCGCAACGGCCTGCGTCCCTCCCGCTGGGTCTTGACCAAAGACGACCTCCTCACCGTGGCCTCCGAGGTGGGCGTGTATGCATACGATGCCGGCGACGTGGTGGCCAAGGGCCGCCTCGGTCCGGGGCAGATACTCTCCATTGACACTCGTACCGGCTGCCTCCGCCACACGCAGGAGGTCGATGACGAACTGAAACAGCGACAGCCCTACAAGCAGTGGCTCAAGGACAACACCCTGCGCCTCGAGGCGACGCTGACCCAGGACAAAGTCGCCAAAACCATGGATACCGACCTGCTCCAGGCGGCGATGAAGATGTTCCAGGTCACTTTTGAGGAACGCGACCAGGTGCTCCGGCCCCTGGCGGAAACCGGGCAGGAAGCCACCGGCTCCATGGGCGACGACACCCCCATGGCGGTCCTCTCCCGCCAGCAACGGCCGCTCTACGACTACTTTCGCCAGCAGTTCGCGCAGGTGACCAATCCCCCCATCGATCCTCTACGCGAAGCGGTGGTGATGTCGCTCGAGACCTGTATCGGCCCGGAGCAGCAGTCGATTTTCGAGGAATCCGAGAGCCATGCGGCTCGCGTCATCCTGACCTCCCCGGTCCTGTCCGCCGAGAAATTCCGGGCTTTGGTTCATCTGGAGCGCTGGGGGTACGGCCTGAGCCGTCTGCCGCTGTGCTATAACCCTGACCAGCAGAATCTGCGCGGTGCGCTTGAGCAGGTGTGCTCGCAGGCCGCTGCGGCGGTCCGGGCGGGCAAGGTCCTCATCCTCCTCACCGACCAGGATTGCCGCCCCCCCCTGCTGCCCATCCATGCGCTGCTGGCCACCGGTGCGGTGCATCATCACCTTTCCCGGGAGGGATTGCGCTGTAACGCCAATATCGTGGTGGCCACGGGAACGGCGCGTGACTCCCACCAGGTGGCCGCCCTCATCGGCTTTGGCGCCACCGCCGTCTATCCGTATCTGGGCTATGCGGTACTCAATGATTGCTGCAGCAACGGCGATTTGGATCTTGCCGCGGATCAGGCCCTGAAGAAGTACCGCCAGGGCCTTAAGAAGGGCTTGCTGAAGATCCTCTCCAAGATGGGGATTTCCACGGTCGCCTCCTACCGAGGGGCGCAGCTCTTTGAGATCATCGGCCTAGATGCCGAGGTGGTGGATCTCTGTTTCCCCGGCACTCCGAGCCGTATCCAGGGGGCGGGCTTTGCCGACCTCGAGGCCGATCAACGGGCCCTGGCCAAGGAGGCCACCACTCGCCAACTGCCCATCCGTCCGGGCGGGTTGCTCAAATTCATGTACGGCCAGGAGTATCACGCCTTTAATCCAGACGTGGTCTTGGGGCTGCAGACTGCGGTACAAAGCGGCAACTATGAACAGTGGCAGGCCTGCGCCCAACTGATCAATAACCGCCAGCCCGCGACCCTGCGCGATCTGCTCCACCTCCGCCACGGCATCACGCCGATCCCCATCGACGAGGTCGAGCCGGTGGCGACGATCATCCAACGCTTCGACACAGCCGCCATGTCCTTGGGCGCCCTCTCACCCGAGGCCCACGAGGCCCTGGCCGAGGCGATGAACAGCTTGGGCGGACGCTCCAACAGCGGCGAAGGCGGTGAGGACCCGGCCCGTTTCGGCACGGCCAAGGTGTCCAAGATCAAACAGATCGCCTCCGGCCGCTTCGGGGTTACTCCCCACTACCTGGTCAATGCCGAAGTCCTGCAGATCAAGATTGCCCAGGGGGCCAAGCCCGGCGAGGGCGGCCAGTTGCCGGGAAGCAAGGTCAATGCCCTGATCGCCCGCCTCCGCTACTCGGTGCCGGGGGTGACCCTGATCTCGCCGCCACCGCACCACGACATCTATTCCATCGAGGATCTGGCCCAGTTGATCTTTGACCTCAAACAGGTCAATCCCCTGGCCCTGGTTTCGGTGAAACTGGTGGCGCGGCCCGGTATCGGCACCATTGCCGCCGGTGTGGCCAAGGCCTATGCCGACCTGATCACCGTTTCCGGCTACGACGGCGGTACCGCCGCCAGTCCGATCTCGTCCATCCGTCATGCCGGCTCGCCTTGGGAACTGGGGCTTGCCGAAGTCCATCAGACCCTGCAGGCCAACGATCTCCGCGACAAAATCCGCCTGCAAACCGACGGCGGCCTTAAGACCGGGCTCGACGTGGTCAAGGCGGCCATACTTGGGGCCGAGAGCTTCGGTTTTGGCACCGCGCCCATGGTGGCGCTCGGCTGCAAGTACCTGCGCATCTGCCACCTCAACAACTGCGCCACCGGTCTGGCCACCCAACGCGACGACCTGCGCCGTGACCACTACCAGGGCACGGTGGCCAAGGTGGTCAACTATTTCCGCTTTGTCGCCCAGGAAACCAGGGAATGGTTGGCCCTGCTCGGTGTCAGAAGTCTCGGCGAACTGGTCGGCCGGGTCGACCTGATGGAACCGGCAGAGGGGGTGACACCCCGCCAACGGCGCCTCGACCTCCGCCCCCTGCTCCACAGCGATAGCCTGTTGGCGCAAAAACCCCGATGCTGCGCCATCGGGCGCAACCAACCCTTCGATCGTGGCCTGCTCGCCGAACAAATGGTAACGGAAATCCTGCCCGCCATCGAATGCCGCAGCGGCGGCACCTTTGCCTATACCCTGACGAATCGCGACCGTTCGATCGGGGCACGCCTCAGCGGTGAGATCGCTCGCCGCTACGGCAATCAGGGCATGGTGGAGACTCCCATCAAACTGAAACTGACCGGCATAGCCGGGCAGAGTTTTGGTGTCTGGAACGTCGGCGGCCTGGAGCTGTACCTCAACGGTGACGCCAACGATTACGTCGGCAAAGGCATGGCCGGGGGCAAGATCGTCCTCCGCCCGCCCCACCGCTCGACCTTTAAATCCGAGACCACCAGCATCATGGGCAACACCTGTCTCTACGGTGCCACCGGAGGCAGGCTCTACGCCTCGGGACGTGCCGGCGAGCGGTTTGCGGTGCGCAATTCCGGAGCCCATGCGGTGGTGGAAGGCATCGGCGACCACGGTTGCGAATACATGACCGGCGGCCTGGTCACCGTGCTCGGACCCACCGGGGCCAATTTTGGTGCTGGCATGACCGGCGGCTTTGCCTATGTCCTGGACCGGGACAACAGCTTTGTCGACAAATACAACCACGAACTGGTCGAGATCCAGCGCATCCACTCCGGCTATATGGAGGAGTACCGCAATCACCTCCATCAGGTGATCGAGGAATTCTGCCGCGAGACCAACAGCGACTGGGGCTGGCGGCTCCTGGATGAGTATCTCGACTATATCGGCAAGTTCTGGCTGGTCAAACCCAAGGCCGCCGATTTCTCCAATCTGCTCAACCGCCTGCAGCAGCGCGGCGAATAACCACACCACGGCACACCCATGAAAGACCGTTTACACAATGTATTCCAATTCCTCGATGTGGAACGCAAACTGCCGCCCAAGACCAGTCTCGTCACCCGCAAGACAGCCTTCCGCGAAATCTACGAGCCGGTACCCGAGGCCCATCTCCAGCACCAGGCGCACCGCTGTCTTGCATGCGGCAATCCCTACTGCGAATGGCGCTGCCCGGTGCACAACTATATTCCCAACTGGCTCAAACTCCTGGCAGAAGGCAACCTGATGGCAGCGGTGGAACTCTGTCACCAGACCAACAGCCTGCCGGAAATTTGCGGCCGCGTCTGCCCCCAGGACCGGCTGTGCGAAGGAGCCTGCACCCTCAATGATGGATTTGGCGCGGTCACCATCGGCAATATCGAAAAATACATCACCGACCAGGCCATCACGCAAGGCTGGAAACCTGACATGTCAGGCGTCGTCTGGACGGACAAACGGGTGGCGGTGATCGGTGCCGGACCGGCCGGATTGGCGTGCGCCGATGTCCTGGTGCGGGGTGGGGTGCGGCCGGTGGTCTTTGACCGCTATCCGGAGATCGGCGGCCTGCTGACCTTCGGCATTCCGGAATTTAAACTGGAAAAATCGATCCTCGTTCGGCGCCGCCAGATGTTCGCCGGTATGGGGGTGGAATTCCACCTGAACACCGAAATTGGCCGCGACCTCAGCCTGCGGCAGTTGTTGGCCGACTATGACGCCGTCTTCCTTGGCATGGGGACCTATCAGTTCATGAAGGGTGGATTTCCCGGAGAGGAACTGCCCGGTGTGCATGATGCCCTGCCCTTTTTGATCGGCAACGTCAGCGAGCAGCACGGCTACGACCATGTCGCCCCGTTTATCGATACCGCGGGCCTGCGGGTGGTGGTGCTCGGCGGCGGCGACACAGCCATGGACTGTTGCCGGACGGCGATTCGTCAGGGGGCGGCCAGTGTCACCTGTGCGTATCGACGCGACGAGGCCAATATGCCGGGTTCAAAACGGGAGGTGACCAACGCCAGGGAAGAGGGGGTGCAGTTCTTGTTTAACCAACAGCCGGTGGGGATCCTCGGGGAACATGCGGTGGAAGGGGTTGAACTGGTAACTACGGAGTTGGGAGAAGCAGATGCCAGCGGTCGCCGACGGCCGGTGATCGTGTCCAACAGCCAGGTCACCCTGACTGCCGACATTGTCCTGATCGCCTTTGGCTTTCGTCCCAACCCGCCGCAGTGGCTACAGGAACATGCGGTCACCGTCAATGAACGCAATCGGGTGATGGCCCAGGAAACTTCCGAATTTCCGTTGCAGACCACCAATCCCAAAATATTTGCCGGGGGCGATATGGTTCGGGGCAGCGACCTGGTGGTCACAGCCATCTGGCAGGGACGGCTGGCGGCCAAGGGGATCCTGGCCTATCTGGGGATCAGCTGACCGGCTCTTTTCCTCATTGCTTGTCAGGAGCGTCCTGCTCGGGGGAATCCTCATCGTCGCCGCCGGTTCCCACCAGGACAATATCAACTCTCCGATTCTGCTTCCTGCCCTCATCGGAGTTGTTCTCCGCAACGGGGCGGAATTCACCGTACCCGGTCACCGAGATTTTCTGCGGCGTAAAGCCATGTCGATCAATAAAAAAATGAGCAAGACTGGTTGCTCGGGCAGTTGAGAGTTCCCAGTTGGACGGAAACGTCGAGGAGCGTATGGGGATGTTGTCGGTGTGGCCTTCGAAACTGATCGGATTGCCGTAAGGGAGCAAGGATTCGGCAATCTTGACCAGGAGTTCATAGGAAGAGGGCTCAATGGTGGCACTGCCCGAATTGAAAAAGCCGGCTTCCTTCAAGCTGATCACCAGACCTCTCCGGGTCACCTCGACGTTTACTTTATCCAAGGCATTTTTGGTGATGAGAAATTTTTCGATAGAGATCAGGATTTCCTTGAATTCTTTCTTCGTTGCCTGGGTTTTCGCCGTCCCATCCTTTGATTTTTTCGGTTTCTCCGGATTTTTCAATACAGGTCGCACCGACGGAATGGGCATAAGATCGGTTTTCTTCATGATATCGGGTTTGCCCGACGAGGTACCGGTGGTGACACCAAAGGCGCTGCGATAGGAAGCAGCGACCTCCTCCACTTTCTTCTTGTCGGTTTGCGACATCGCATACAGGGTGACGAAAACGGCAAACAGCAAGGTGATGAAGTCCGCATAGGAAACCAGCCAGCGTTCATGGTTGGCCGCTTTTTCCGGCTCTTTTTTTCTGGCCATTTATTTCCCCCCTTCTCCATCAGCAGCAGCACTCGCCCCGCCTTCACCACCCAGGTACGACTTCAGCCGTTCTTCGATAAAACGCGGATTTTCACCGTTCTGAATGGAAACAATCCCGGCAATGATCATTTCTTTACTCAGGATTTCATCCTTGATGCGATGCTTAATTTTGGTGGCAAAGGGCAGACAGATAATGTTGGCGACAATTAGACCATAGATCGTCGCGACAAAGGCAACGGCAATACCTCCGCCGAGCTTGGAGGTGTCGGAAAGATTGCTCATGACATGGATGAGGCCAAGCACCGCACCAATAATGCCGATGGTTGGGGCATAACCACCTGCGGCCTCAAAAAATTCGACACTCATCTTGGCGTGTTCTTCGTAGGCGCCCAGGTCAAGTTCCATCAACTCCCTGATCTCTTTGGGTTCGACGCCGTCGACGGAGAGGGAAATCGCCTTTTTCATGAACCGATCCTTATGATTCTGCGCGTCCTGTTCCAGGGAAATGATGCCATTTTTCCTGGCTTTGGCGGCATAACCGCAAATCTCGCCGATCAATGCGTCGTTTTTTTCAGCTCCTCCAATAACCTTCTTGAGATCCTTAACGGCTTGAATCGCGGTATGCAGGGGAAAGCTGATGAAGGCTGCGCCAAAGGTCCCGCCGAGGACGATCAAAGCAGCGGTCGGTTGGATGAGGGCGTTCATGTGCAGCCCTTCAAGGGCGGCCCCCCCGATGATGGCCCCCATGGCGAGGACGATTCCTAAAATTGTTGCTATATCCATGCGCTATCAGTCTCGTTATTAAAGGGAAGCCGAAACAAATCGGCATAAAATACCGTATTATCCAATTATAGAAGGATAACTGGGGGTATAAAAGGAAAAAACATGCGAAGTCGATTGCTGATTAAAAAAAAGAGAAGGATCCTTGATAATCCTAGAAGGCAAGAGGCATAGAGGAAAAATTCCACCCCTGCCGGATTCGTGCGTAGCTTTAAAACAAAGGAGAGGTCTCCGAACTGGGAAATAATCTGGATTGGTGCATTATCCTGACGCGATAAGCGATGATTTTATCAATAATCTCTTCTGCTTTCTCGAGAACAATGTAGTGGTCGTCATTCACCAGCTTGATAATGGTATCAGGGGTTTCCTCGATACTCTTAATCAGATCCGGATTGAGATGAATAGTCGATTTATTCAGCCTGGTCAGTTTGATCATAGTGACACAAAATCCGAAAGGGTAACAGGTGGTGATTGCTCAAGAGCCCCATTGGGGGAGGGGAAATCAGGTGGATCACGTGGAGGTGTTGAGCCTGTCCACAATTGCAGCGTACCAGAAGAGACCTGATGGGGTCTCCTTATTCCGAACTTTTTTTTATCATAGAGACGAACTCATCGAAAAAGCGACCAAAATTTTATAATTCCACCTGGTTGCCCAGCTCGACCACACGGTCCGGGGGCAGTTTGAAAAATGAGGTGGCATTCCAGGCGTTGCGCGACATAAAGATAAAAAATCTTTTCCGCCACTGCGCCATGGGGGCGGTCCCTGTTGCAAACAAGGTTTCCCGACCCAAGAAAAAGGAGGTGGTGTAGATATCAATCAGTACGCCTTGCTTATTCACCAATTCAATCACCTCCGGCATGTTTG
This sequence comes from Desulfobulbales bacterium, assembly GCA_038205495.1. Taxonomy (GTDB): domain Bacteria; phylum Desulfobacterota; class Desulfobulbia; order Desulfobulbales; family Desulfobulbaceae; genus Desulfobulbus. Next base: position 15,496 of record JBBRBT010000009.1, on the reverse strand, counting down.
GAGATTCCATGAAACCATAACTTGCCTTGACCCGATAAAAACCCTGGCCGAGGTCTTCCAGGGATATGCGCTCCTCTGGGGACACGGTGGGGGTTTCTGCAGAGAGAATGGAGAACAGCAGCACCCGTTCGTGAAGCGCCTCGTTGTGTTTGAGATGGTGCAGCAGCGTGTGCGGTATGCCTTCTGGGGTAATGGACATGAACACTGCGGTACCGGTGGTGCGTTGCGGGCTGTATTCGGCAATATCTCGCAAGAAAACATCGGCGGGCAGGCGCATCAGTTCGTAGTGCTTGGCCAATAAAGCCCGACCATCACGCCAGGTAATCATGGAGACAAGGATAAGAGAGGCAATACAGATTGTAATCCAACCGCCATCCACCACCTTGAGCATATTGGCACTTAAAAAGGCCCCGTCAAAAAACAAGAAGAGACAGAGGAGGGCAACGCTTTGCCACAACGGCCAATTCCATTTGATACGGGTCACTTGAAAATACATAATCGAGGTGATGGTCATGGTGGCTGTGACCGCAAAGCCGTAGGCCGCCGCAAGATTGGAAGACTCCCGGAATACAAGGACCAGGGTCAGGCAGGCAAGCATTACCAGCCAGTTGACGGTGGGGATGTAGATCTGCCCCATGGCCATTTTCGAGGTATGGATAATGCGCATACGCGGCGCAAAACCCAGTTGCACAGCCTGCTGCGTCAGTGAATACACCCCCGATATCATGGCCTGGGACGCAATGATCGCCGAGACAGTGGACAGGGCGACCAACGGATAGAGCAGCGATTTTGGCGACAAGGCATAAAAAGGATTAACACTGGCGACGCTGGGATCCTGGAGAAGCAAGGCACCCTGACCGTAATAATTAAGCACCAGGCCGGGAAGCACCACGCCATACCAGGTCAGACGGATGGGAAGAGGGCCAAAATGTCCCATATCGGCATAGAGGGCCTCACAGCCGGTGATGCAGAGGACGACCGAGGCCAGGGACACCATGCCATGGAGATGATTGATGGAAAAAAATTTGATCGCATACCAGGGGTTCAAGGCCCAGAGGATATCGGGCTGCCGAAGGATGGACAGCAATCCGAGGAAGCCAATAGTGCCAAACCAGAGGATCATGACGGGACCGAAGATCTTGCCGATCACAGCGGTGCCGTGCCGTTGCACAAAAAAGAGCGCAATCAGAATCAGACAGGTCAACGGTACGACGTAGGGGGCGGCGGCATTTGTTGCCATATTGAGACCCTCTATGGCCGAAAGGACCGAGATGGCCGGGGTAATGACCCCATCACCATAGAGGAGCGATGCTCCCGAGGCGGTTAACACTGTAAGAATGGCCCATTTTTTTTTCTTGTCTTTCAAACGGCTGCGCAGGGTGGCCAAGAGAGAAAAAGTACCCCCCTCCCCTTTATTATCGGCCATCAAGATAAAGACCACGTATTTCACACTGACCACGACCATCAACGACCAAAAGACCATGGACAGAATCCCGAGAACATTGGCCGGCGTAGGCGCTATTCCGTGGGTACCGGTAAAACATTCTTTGATGGTGTAGAGGGGGCTGGTGCCGATATCACCGTAGATTATCCCCAAAGCCGCCAAGGCCAGATGAGAAAGTGGCGATTTAGGCTGGTGGGTATGTTTTTTCGGAGGGGATACTACGGCCGGGGGGCAGAGGGACATACAAGGTGCTCCTAGTTTTTCCTGTGGATAGCCCCTGGAGAAAAACCTGAGGCTCTCAATTACTTACGAGGTTAGCTGCCGGGCTCGGGCTGAGAGATGCCTTACGCAAATGCGATCCGCCCCGAAAAGATGGTTCCCCCGCTCCCGTTTCCACGGGATTCAGTGTTGTCTAGCTGATGCAGGCTGCATTCGTTGTGGTGAATGGAGCCTGTGCAACTATTCTTCTATCTTGAGAATTACGCAACCGGAAAATGTCCCCCCGGGGACACGGAGGGACATTTTCCGGAGCAGGTCAGGAGACCTTGCCGTCGACCTCAAAGCGGATCAGCGTTTGCCCAGCCTCGACGGCTTGACCATTACTGACTCGGACCTCGGCAATGACGCCGTCCACCGGCGAGGCAACGCCGCTTTCCATCTTCATCGATTCCAGGATCACCAGGTTCTGACCACGGAACACTCGTTCGCCCTTCTGGGCCAGCACATCCACCACCAGGCCGGGCATGGGGCAAAGCAGGATGTTGTCCGGGGTTTTGTCCGCCTTCTCGGGCATATAGGTCATCAGAGCCCATTCCTTGGGGGTATAGACCTCAAAGACCCGCGAGATACCGTTGAACGACATGAACATGAACGATTCCTCGAACCGCAACCGAAAGCGGTAATCCTGACCGTTGACGGTGAGTTTGAGACGGCGGCGGAAGAATTCGAAGGTGGGAATGATAACCTTGTGGGTGGTCCCGTCTACCCTGATGGTGCAGGTCTCCCCGCTCGCCGGCGTCCCCTCCAGGGTCACCTCGAAGAGTTCGCCCTGGGAGCGAACCTTGTACGGATGGGTCTTACCCAGATCCCGCTTGCCGCCGATATCGGAGACCATGTGGCGTAGCGACTCGCGCACCGCCACGGTGCGGGTATGGTAGATGAGAGTTGCCGCCAGAGCCGCCAGCTGCAGATATTGCAGTGAAGGCGAGCGTTTCGATATGCCGCCTTCAAAATGCTGGTCAATGAACCCGGTGCTCAGATTGCCTTCGGCAAACTCGGGCAGGCAGAGCACGCTGGTGACGAAATCGATATTGGTGGAAACCCCTTCTATATGATAGCCGTTGAGGGCCTCGATTAAACCCCGGCGCGCATCTTCGCGGGTCTTGCCATGGCAGATAAGTTTAGCCAGCATGGAATCATAATAGACATCGATCTTACCGCCGATATTGACACCGCTGTCCACCCGGATGCCCCTGCCCCGGGGTGCGGCATAGCGGGTAATCATACCGGTGGAGGGAATGAAGCCCCGAGTGGGATCCTCGGCGCAGATGCGCGTTTCAATGGCCCAGCCGTTAAAAGTGACCCCGCTCTGGTCAAAGGACAAGGGCTCACCGCTGGCGATGCGCAACTGCCATTCCACCAGATCGAGCCCGGTGACCAGTTCGGTGACCGGATGCTCCACCTGCAGGCGGGTGTTCATCTCCAGAAAATAAAAATTGTGCTGGCTGTCCATGACGAACTCGACCGTGCCCGCATTGACATACCCCGACGTCCGCGCCAGATCGCAGGCGGCCTTGCCCATGCGCTCGCGAAGGTCCGGGCTAACAGCCGGTGAGGGCGACTCCTCGATCACCTTCTGATAGCGCCGCTGAATCGAACATTCCCGCTCGCCCAGATGGACCACATGGCCCTGGCTGTCGGCCAGAATCTGGATCTCAATATGGCGGGGCTGCTCGATATAACGCTCGACAAAGACCCGGGTGTCGTTGAAGGCCTTTTGGGTCTCCTGCCGACTGGCAGCCAGGGCCGCCTTCATATCTTCGGGCTTGGCAACAATACGCATGCCCTTGCCGCCGCCGCCCGCTGCCGGTTTGAGCAGGATCGGATAGCCAACCGCCTCGGCTGCAGCCAGGGCCTCCGCCTCATCCTTGATGGCCTCGATAAATCCGGGAATAACCGGAACACCGGCGTTTTTTGCCAGTTCTTTAGAGGTGATCTTGTCGCCAATGACATCGACCACATCAACCGGCGGCCCGATGAAAACCAAGCCCGCCGCCTCAACTGCCTTGGCAAAATCAGCCTTCTCCGAAAGAAAGCCATAACCGGGATGCACGGCCTGACAACCGGTGGACAGGGCTGCGGCAATAATCTTGTCGATATTGAGATAGGACTTCTGCGACTGCGACTCACCGATATACACGGCCTCATCCGCCAGCTGCCGGTGCAGGCTGCGGCTGTCCGCATCGGAATAAACGGCGACCGTGCTGATGCCCAGTCGGTTGCAGGTACGAATGATGCGAATGGCAATTTCGCCGCGATTGGCGATCAGAATTTTATCAAACATAACGTACCTCAGAGGGGAATATTTCCATGTTTGCGATCCGGGCCCTTAGTTCTCTTGCTGTCCAGCATCTGCAGGGTGCGGATGAGATGCGAACGGGTGTCCCGGGGAAAGATGACATCATCGATATAGCCCCGCTGGGCGGCGATAAAGGGGTTGGCAAAGGTGCTCCGGTATTCTTCCATCTTCTCGGCCAGCACTGCCTCGGGATCTTCCGCCTCGTAGATCTCCTTGCGGTGGATGACCTCGGCCGCGCCCTTGGGCCCCATGACCGCAATCTCGGCGGTCGGCCAGGCATAGTTGACATCGCAGTGGATATGCTTGGAGTTCATCACCAGATAGGCGCCGCCGTAAGCCTTACGGATGATGACCGAAATCCGGGGAACCGTGGCCTCGGTGAAGGCATAGAGCAGTTTGGCGCCGTGACGGATGATGCCGCCGTGTTCCTGGTCCGGACCGGGCATGAAGCCGGGGACATCGACCAAGGTAATCAGCGGGATGTTGAAGGCGTCGCAGAAACGGACAAAACGACCGGCCTTGAACGAGGCATCGTTGTCGAGCACGCCGGCAAGCACCGCCGGCTGATTGGCCACCAACCCCACGGTCTGGCCGCCGAGACGGCCTAAGCCGCAGATAATGTTGCGGGCGAATCCGGCATGGACCTCCATGAACTCGGCACCATCGAGGATGCTGAGGATCAACACGTTCATGTCGTAGGTCTGATTGGAGTTACTGGGGATCAGGTAATCCAGGGCCGGATCGGTACGGCCGGGGGAATCGCTCAGATCGAGAATCGGTGAGCGGTGCCGGTTGTTGGAGGGCAGGTAACTGATCAGCCGCCGCACCTCGCGCAGGGCAAGGACATCGTTGGCCACGGTGAAATGGGCCACCCCGCTCTTCTGGGCATGGACCCTGGCCCCGCCGAGATCCTCGGAGGTGATGTCCTGGTGGGTGACGGTCTTGACCACGCTCGGGCCGGTGACAAACATGTACGAGCTGTCCTCGACCATGAAGACAAAGTCGGTGATTGAGGGGCTGTAGACTGCTCCACCGGCGCAGGGCCCCATGATGCAGGAAATCTGGGGAACCACACCGCTGGCCCGGACATTCCGGTGAAAAATCTCGCCGTAGGCGGCCAGGGCATCCATGCCTTCCTGGATACGCGCCCCGCCCGAATCGTTGAGGCCAATGATGGGCGCACCCACCTTGACCGCCAGATCCATGACCTTGCAGATTTTCTGGGCATGGGCCTCGCCCAGCGATCCGCCCAGCACGGTGAAATCCTGGCTGAAGACAAAGACCTCACGACCGTCGATGGAGCCGTGACCGGTGATGACACCGTCGCCAAGATAGCGTTTCTCCTCGCCCAGACTGCCGCCCCGCCCGATCTTGAGGACATCGAATTCCTCAAAGGAACCATCGTCCAGCAGCAGATCAAGCCGCTCACGAGCCGTCAGCTTACCCTTACGATGTTGATCGTCCTTTTTCCCCTCGCCCCCGGCGGACACTGACTCCGCTCGCAATCGTTCGAGGGTTTCAAGGGTTGCATTGTATTGCGTATCCATGATTATCACCTTGTGGCGGAACCTGGCCCGGCCCAGAAGAGAGAGGGCACAGATTCGTAAGTATTGATCGATCTCTTGACAGCCCTAAACCCGTGGCATCCGGTCGTCCGAGGGAACCGCTCCAGCTCTGCTGGGAGACCCGTAGTCACAAACCGGCACAATTTATCACAGGTACCCTGATTCCGTCTTTAAAAAAAACAGGGTGACCGGGGATACTTCCCCAATCACCCGTGGCAGCTCGTCTTCTCTGGCTTTGGCCAGAGCAGAAGTTGGTTAGCCGATGAGAAAACTCCACAAGATACCGGCGCAAACCGCCGATCCGATAACACCCGATGAGTTGCAGGCAACGGCGTGCATCAGCAGATAGTTGGTCCGGTCCTCTCTCTGCCCCATCATGTGCACCTCTCGGGCTGAACCGGGAACAGCAGAGACCCCGGCCGCACCGAGAAGAGGATTGATTTTCTCTTTCAAAAAGAGGTTCATGAATTTAGCAAAAAGGATGCCTGAGGCAGTAGCAATGCTGAAGGCCACGGCGCCCAGGGCAAAAATGCCCACGGACTTGGGATTGAGGAAGACATCGCCCTGGGTGGAGGCCCCCACGGTCAAGCCAACCAGGATAGTGGCGGTATCAATGATGGCGGTACGGGCGGTGTTGGCCAGGCGGTCAACCACGCCGCTTTCCTTAAGGATGTTACCGAAAAAAAAGGGGCCGAGCAGCGGGATCGAGGCCGGGGCAAGAAAGGTGCAGAGAATCATGCCGACCACGGGAAAGATAATGATCTCCTTGCGGGACACCTCCCGCAAATCCGGCATGCGGATCAACCGTTCTTTCTTGCTGGTCAAGAGCTTCATGATCGGTGGCTGAATGATCGGAATCAGGGCCATATAGGAATAAGCGGCAATGGCCACGGGACCAATGAGATGGGGGGCCAGTTTGGCGGTGAGGAAGATGGAAGTCGGGCCGTCGGCGCCGCCGATAATACCGATGGACGAGGCCTCATGCGGCGAGAAACCCAGGGCGAGCGCACTGAGATAGGTGAAAAAGATGCCCATCTGGGCGGCAGCGCCCAACAGCATCAGTTTCGGATTACCCAACAAAAAGGAAAAATCGGTCATCGCGCCAAGACCGAGGAAGATGATCGAGGGATAAACGCCGCTGGTCACCCCGAAATAGAGGTAGTGGAGGACGCTGTTGGCCTCGTAGATACCGATGCCGAACCCCTTGAAAAAAGGAATGTTGCCCAGAATGATGCCGAAACCGATGGGCAGCAGCAGCAACGGTTCGTAGTTTTTATGGATGGCGAGATACACGAAAAACGAGCCGACCACCAGCATGATCAGGTTGCGGTAGTCGGCCAGATAGAACCCGGTATTGTGTAAAAATTGCAGAATAAGATCCATGAATACTCCCCCCTCAAAAACGAGCCAAGATTGTTGATGTTACGCGGTAAAACGAAAGATCCCGTCGCCCAAGGGCTGCAGCTTGCCAGCCTCGCGGAGGCAACGGATCGACAGATGGGGATGGGGAAGGTGATATTTCTTGGCCAAGACATAAAGATCCGCCAGGTCAAACTCAGGCTCCAGTTCTTCGATCAGGGGCTGATAGAGGGTCAGGGTCAGGTGGATATCGGTGGGACAATCGGGACGTTCCGGTACTTCCACTTTTTCTTTGACCACCACTTCAATCTGCGACTTCGGAGGTCGGTCGAGCAGGGCCACCAGCTTATGCAACTGGGAAATAACCAGGGACAGGGTGCCCAAACCGGCGAAGACGATGCAGGCGCCGGTAACGGCAATCGTCCAGCCATTATTGTGTGCAATAGCTTCTAACCCGTACAATTGAGACCTCCTTGCAGCTTAGATATTATTCGTGCATCCCGACGGGACCTCGGGAGAATGATATTACAACTAGTACTCGTGAGGATTTTCCCTCATCTTTCTACACGAATTGCCGCTAAAGTCAAATTGTTAGTGGACCGTGATCTTTGTTGTTTCCTCTTCCCGACGGAGCAGGGTTCCCCTTGCCGGAGGTGTGCCGAAGGACCAGAGGGCACATTGTGTCATCTGACCGGCGCAGGCCCCCAAGGAGGGATGGGCCATCCGCGTTTGCACACCCTGTGCACGGGGTGGTTATGTTATTGATTTGCACTACTTTGATAAAGGTGGCAAATCTTCTAAAAAATATGGTACCGTGCCCGTATTTTCCTACATTTCGACGGGTTATAACCGACTGCTGGACGGCCCGACACCCTGTTCATCCCGACGGATCCGCTGGGCCGCCGCGACCGCAACCCTCAGCACAGACAAGGAGTGAGTGCATGCAACTGTTTGCCAGAGACATCATGACCAAGAATTTCGACACCATCCACATGGATGCCCCGGTGGAAAAGGCCATCAAAATGATTCTCCACGCCAAGGTTCGGCCCACCGGTCATAAAACCGTGAGCCTGATGGTGGTTGACGATGTGCATGGCTTGGTGGGCACCATCAGCATGTACTATATCCTTTACCATCTCCGCCCCTCGTACCTCAATTACGGAATCGACGGCAATGAGTTGAACTGGAAGGGAGAGGTGGACGAATTCGTCCGCGCAGTGAAGGAAAAGAAGGTGGCGCAGATCATGAACGACACCCTACTCAGCGTGCCTTTGGACGAACCGGTGATGTCGATCCTCGACCGGCTGATCAAAAATCGCATCCGGCGAATCTCAGTGGTCGATAACGGTAAACTGGTCGGTGTCGTCTACATGTCCGACATCTTCTATCACCTGTTCAGCGAGTGAAAAACAGGTCCTATTGAAAGAAAAAGGGGTGGATCGAAGCCTATCGATCCACCCCTTTTTTTGTTTAAAAAATCGGACTACAGAAACAGGTAGGTCGCTGCCAGCCCGGTCAGGGACAGGGTAAGGGTATAGGGCAGGGCCAGATAGACCATGCGGCCGTAGGAAAGGCGAATGACCGGCGCCAGGGCCGAGGTCAGGAGAAAAAGAAAGGCGGCCTGACCGTTGGGGGTGGCAACACTGGGGATATTGGTGCCGGTGTTGATCGATACCGCCAATTTATCGAGTTGATGGATCAGTGCTCCCGCCTGTTTGGCGGCCTCCGGCGGCAGCGTTGCCAGGACATCGCTGCGGACCAGGTTGGCATCGGTGAGTTTATCCATCAATTGCTGGCCGGTCATACCGATATCGGGGATGGCGCCCAACAGATTGACAAAATGCATCTTCGTCTCCGACATATAAACCGTGGCCACAAAGACATTGTCGGAGATCGCGGAGAGCAAGCCGTTGGCAATGTAATAGGCGGCCAACTGGGTCTGCCCCTTGAGGCTGAGGACATACCCGATCAACGGGGCAAAAAGATGCTGGTCGTGGATGACGGCAACAATGGCGAAGAAAACCACCAGCAGCGCCGTGAACGGCAGGGCCTCCTCAAAGGCCTTGCCGATTCGGTGCTCCTCGACCACGCCATTGAATGCGGTGAGGAAGATGATCACTGACAGGCCGATGATCCCGACCGCCGCCAGGTGGAAGGCCAGGGCAACGATCAGCCAGAGGCCGGCCAGGGCTTGGATGATCAGCTTGGCCTTGCCCTGAAATCCTCGCTTGGCTTCCATCCGGATCTCCGTCTCCAGGAGATGGGAGCGGATGTTGCCCGGCATTGCAACCCCGTAGGAGAACCATCTGCGTTTCTCCACATAGTAACAGGTAGCCAGCCCGACTAACAGGACCGGCAGGGAGACCGGCGCGACCTTGAGAAAAAAGGTCGCGAAGTGCCAGCCCATCTCGCCGCCGATCAAAAGATTCTGCGGTTCGCCCACCAGGGTGCAGACCCCGCCCAGCGCCGTGCCGACCGCGCCGTGCATCATCAGATTTCTGAGAAAGCCCCGGAACTGTTTCAGATCTTCCTGTTCTGCCTCTTTCAGGGCCAGATCGCTGCTCAGATCATAGACCGCAGCACTGCCCTCCTTGCCGGAGATGTAGCGATGGTAGATTTCATAAAAACCGTAGGCCACGGCGATGATGACCGCAGTGACGGTCAGGGCATCGAGAAAGGCGGAAAGAAAGGCTCCGGCAAAACAGAAAAGCAGCGAGATCTTGATTTTGGACTGCACCCGGACCAGGATGCGGGTAAAGGTGAACCGGAGGAAATCCTTCATGAAATAGATGCCGGCCACCATGAAAATCAGCAGCAGGATCACCTCGAAATTGTTCAGGGTTTCACGAAAAACCGTCTCCGCCTTGGTCATGCCGATACAAACCGCCTCAATGGCCAGAAGTCCACCCGCCGGCAGGGGGTAGCATTTCAAGGCCATGGCCAGGGTAAAGATGAATTCGCCGATCAGGATCCAGCCAGCTATGAACGGGCCGTAGGTATTGAGCAGGATCGGGTTGGCAATCAGAAAAAGCAGGATGGTTATTTTATACCAAAGCGGCGCACTGCCGAGAAAGTTGCGGCCAATGGCCTGGGGAAAGGATCGGGGCATGATATTTTTTCCTGAGTTGACAAGACTGTTTCAGGGATACCTCTTCAGGTGCAGAGCCTGAGAGAGTGCAATGAACTCCGGGTTCGGGACGGCCATTTCGACCGCAGAGACACGGGAGCAATCCCCTGAAGCCCCACCCAGCCTCTGCACCTGAAGTGTTCTTAAAAATTAAAGATTTTGGACTCAGCCGCCATATCGATCAGATGGGGGCCGCCATCCAGGACCATATTGCTGTGAAATCCCGCTTCATCCAGTCCTCTGTTTTTGGCGCAGGGGGTGCAGATACCCACCGGCACCGCCTGCTCGACCAGGTAGGGCAGGTAATCGTCAGGGCAATCACCGGTATCGGTTTTCTGGCTGCCGTCCCGGTTCTTCATCGCCCAATCGACACCGCTGTCGATGAAAAAAAGGTTGACCTGATGCCCCTTGGCATGGGCAATCTTGGCGAATTGAAAGCAGCGGGTTGCCTTTTCATTAGCATTATCGCGCAGGACAAACAAAAATTGGGCCATATTTCCTCCTTGGAAACGGGGTTAGGGGGGACCGGACAAGCGCTCAATGGGGGCTGAGAGGGCCAGCCAGACCGAGCCACTCTCCCGATATTACTTTGTACTATTAGATGGTTACAGTTTCAACTACCAAGAATTCTCCGCCCTGGCAACCGAAAAGCAGAGGAAAGAAGAAAAGGTGCGGTGGTCATTCAGTGAGCGGGGTGGTACCTTGTACCTTGTCATAAACAGCACTAACCGGTACGCCAAACCGACAAGTAACTCTCCCTTCCTCCGGAACGCCCATGCACACCTCCCCGATGATTCCACCCTTCTGGCTGCGTAACCCCCACCTGCAGACCCTGTGGCCCAAATTTTTCCGCCGGCTCCCGATGCTGCCGCTGCGACGGGAGCGGGTCGAACTCGCTGATGGCGATTTTATCGACCTGTCCTGGTCACTGGCCGGAACCGGCCCTCCTGTGCTTCTTCTCCACGGGCTCGAGGGAACGCTGCGCTCCCACTACGCCCTGCCGATGATGGCCGCCCTTGATCAGGCAGGATTCCAGTCGGTGTTCATGCATCTGCGCGGCTGCAGCGGTGAGACCAACCGCCTGCCCCGCACCTACCACTCCGGGGCCAGCGAGGATCTGGCCGAGGTGCTCGCCCATCTGCGGGCAAGCGGTCGCCCGGTCTCGGCGGCGGTGGGCTTTTCCCTAGGCGGCAATCTGCTGCTCAAATACCTGGGCGAAACCGGTACGGCATCGCTGTTACCGGCGGCGGCCGCGGTTTCGGTGCCTTTTGTCCTGGGCGCTGCGGCCCGGCGCCTTGAGCAAGGGGCGTCGCGGATCTATCAGCGCTACCTTTTACAGCGGTTGAAACAATCCTATCGGCTCAAATTCAGCACAGCGCCCTCGCCGCTGCAGGTTGACCTGGAACTGATTCAAACCCTGTGGCAATACGACGAGCAGGTGACCGCGCCGCTCAATGGTTTCGCCGGGGCCGACGACTATTACCTTCGGAGCAGTTCCATGGGCTACCTGCAAGGAATCACCACCCCGACCCTGATCCTCCAGGCCAGGGACGACCCCTTCATGTATTCGCACAACATTCCCGGGCCCGATCAAGTCGGGCCGGGGGTAAGGCTGGCGATCCAAGCCCACGGCGGCCATGTCGGTTTCATCACCGGCCCGACTCCCTGGCAGACCCGCTGTCTGATCGATCAGATGCTTCCTGATTTTTTCCGAGAACAGCTGGCCGCCCCGTCGCCGCAAAGCTCATAACCGGGACGGCAGGATACGTACCCTGGCCACCGAATCGACCCGCCCCACTACCAGACGGGCCTTATCGAGGAAATTGTCCCCGGTACGCCATGATCTGGTTGCCAATTTCATCCCGTGATTTGCCGATAGCGGCAAAGGTTCCCATCTCCTCGATCATCCGCAGCGCGGCCTCGATGATGCTGAACACCAGGGCGCAACCCGTGCCCTCGCCGAGGCGCATGTTCATATCCAGCATGGGCTCGAGCCCGGTGATCTCTTTGAGCAGTTTGGCCCCCGGCTCAAAGGAGATATGGGCGGGAATCATGTACTCAACAGCCTCGGGTTTGAGCCGCATGGCCACCAGGGCAGCGACATTGGAAATGAGCCCGTCGGTCACCACCGGCACCCGGCGGGCGGCGCAGGCCAGAAAAGTACCGGCCATGCCGGCAATATCAAGGCTGCCCACCTTGGCAAGCACATCGAGGGCATCGTCAGGGTCCGGGTGATGCAGGTGCACCGCCTGTTTCACCACCTCTTTTTTGCGTTCAAAGGCCTCATCGGTCAATCCGGCGCCCCGGCCGACCACCCGGTCGATATGGGCCCCGGTAAAGGCATAGAGCACCGCGCTGCTGGCGGTGGTATTGCCGATGCCGATTTCCCCGGTGCCGATCAGATCATACCCTTGATCAATGGCCGTGTTGGCGATCTCGATCCCGACCTCGATGGCGCGGAGGGCCTCATCCCGGGTCATGGCCGGTTCCTTGAGGAAGTTGGCGGTGCCGTAGCGAACCTTGCGGTTGATGACCTTGGGCAGATCCACATCCACCTGGATGCCGATATCAACCGCAATGATATCGGCCCCCGCATAGTTGGCGAGAAAATTAACCCCCATGCGGCCGGAGGTGACGAAATCGGCGCCAATACGGGTGATGTCCTGGGGATACATGGCAATGCCCTCGGAGACCACACCATTATCGGCCATCATCACGATAATGGCCTTTTTGCTGATTGTGTTGTGGATCCGACCGGTGATGCCGGCCACCTGCCGAGCGATGTCTTCCAGTTTGCCGAGGCTGCCCGGCGGTTTAAGGCAATAATCGATCTCTTTTTGCGCGGCCGCCATCATCACCTTATCGGTCGGTTTGATGGCATCCAGGGTTTGCTGGAGCAGTTGCATGGGCGTCTCCTATCGGTAATTAAAGCGAATGAGGATCGGCAAGGTCCCCAGGAACTCGATTTCGGTCAGGGTGGCATTATCGACCTTGAATTTCCAATAACCGCTGGAAACCGATTCGCAAAAAAAATGGGCCAGCAGGGAACGGATGCAGCCGCCATGGGAAACCACCGCCACCCGCTTGCCGGGATTATAGGTGACCACCTCTTCAACAAAATTGATCACCCGGTGTTTGAAGGCGGCAAAGGCCTCGGCTCCCGGGATCTGGGTCAGCTCCCAGTCTTTGAGCCAGAGTTGCCAGACCTCGGGATACTGCTTAGCGATCTCGGAGAAATGCATGCCCTCCCATTCACCGAAATGGAATTCCTGCAGGCTGCTGTCGGTGATGATGGTAGCGTCCTCCCCGAACACAAGCGATGCGGTTTCCATTGTCCGCGAGAGCGGGCTGCAAAAGATGGAATCCAGCTCCAGGGCGTTGAGCCGCTCCCCCAGCGTGGCGGCCTGTTGCCGACCCAGGTCGTTGAGGGGGGTATCGGTGCTGCCCATGAGGATGCCGTTTTTATTCTGTTCGGTTTCGCCATGGCGGATGAGATAGAGTTTGGTCGTTGTCATAAGAGATATTTCCATACAAGAAGAAAGACAAGAAAGGTGGCGATTTCCGCCAGCTCGACGGTGGCACCGATGGTGTCGCCGGTGATGCCGCCGAGGCGTGGCTTCAGGTAGACGGCAAACAGCACCGCCAGCACCAGGGCCGGAACATGGAGGACCACGGTCACCAGGGCCACAAGGCCCGGGGGCAGGCCCCAAAAAAACAGCATCCCGGCAACGATTGCCAGGGAAACACCGCTGGCGGCGACGGCCTGGGTCATCCCGGTTTGGTTGACATAATCGCCGATACCCCGTTCCTCGCGGGCATAGCGGCCGACAGCCGAATGCCAGACCAGGGCCATCCGGCCCAGCACCGGGGTGGCGAGCACCGCCAGGGCCGCACCGCTGGCCGGTATATTGTGGAGAAGGAGGTATTTTAACAAGATGGTGAGGACAACGGCGATCACCCCGTTGGTGCCCAGGGTCGAATCCCGCATGATTTCGAGCATCCGTTCCCGCGAGCGATAACTGAAAAGGCCATCGGCGGTGTCGCCGATGCCGTCCATGTGCAGGCCGCCGGTGATGGCGATCAGGGCGATCACCGCCACTATCGCCCCTAGTTCCCGGCCCAACAGGGCATCGACGAGCACAAAACCGGCGGTGGCGGGAAGGGCCGCCAGCAAACCGACCAAGGGCATCCATTTCATTCCCTGGACAAAACGCTCGGCAGTGAAATCGATGGTCAGGGGGATCGGGTAGCGGGTCATGAACTGGATCATGAGAACAAGGGATTTCATCCTGACCTCCTCACTGGCCCTTGATCTGCACGGGAATACCGGAGACCACGAGAAAAACAGCCTCGGCGGCGGCGGCCATCCGCTGATTAACCCGCCCGGCGCAGTCGCGGAAGAAACGGGCCAACGGCGACAGCGGGACAATACCGTAGCCGACCTCGTTGGTGACGGCGATCAGCTGGATCCCGCTTCGACCGGTGGCGTCAACAAGGGCCTCGATCTCAGCCATGACATCGGCCTCGACCGCATGGAGCTGCGCAATCGGCGGCTGATCCCAATCCACCGCATGGGTCAGGATTCTATTGGTGATCATCACGGTCAGGCAATCAAGGAGGACAGTCGCATACTGCGCGCCCTCGGTGGCAAGGATTGCCGACGGACAGGTCGGCGCCTCAAAGGTCTGCCAGGATTCGGGCCGCTGCCGCCGGTGCTGGGCGATGCGGTCAGCCATCTCGGCATCAAAAGCCCTGGCCGTGGCGATATAGGCGATGCTGCCGCCGCTGTTTGCCGCCAGCTGCTCGGCATAACGGCTCTTGCCGCTTCTGGCCCCGCCGGTGACTAGGATAATACGTCCCATGCAATTCTCAAAAGGATGGCTGCCCGGCGCTCGTAAGACAAGCCGCCACGGCATGGTTTGAATAACAGTGCGCCGTTACCAACATAGAGTGATGCGTTACAAGAGAAGTCGTATGCCGCTGGAACGGTGCCGGTGTCTCATACCGCGAAGACCCACGTCCTAGGGGAGTGTCTGGCTCTTCCGCTGTTCGCGGAATTACAGTTGCGGGACAGCACGGGAGTCACACCCGTTTCCTCCAGATGAAAAAAAACGACACACCGACGTACCGGTATGCCTTGATGTGTATATCGAATTCAGGAGGAAAAAGATAGCAGCAAAGTACGCCGCTGGTGCAGAGGTATCAAGGGAATGGCCGCCTGCGCACGGATGACGCAGGCGAACGTGACGACCACGAAGATCGGGACGGCGAGGCGTTCCTGGTGTTTTGCCTCAGTTGGAAATGGACATTCAGGCTGTTTGTATTAAGGGGTTATGGGGAGCCGTGTTATCCCCCCTTGGGTTGATTGGCTCGTGGGCACGAAGTCGTTTTTTCTTTCTCAGCGCCCTGGCCTTTTCCAGTTT
>JBBRBT010000008.1:0-93964 GCA_038205495.1 Desulfobulbales bacterium | reverse complement strand
GAAAGCAGGATTTTCACCGGTTTCTCCAGTGAAAAGCAGTGGCCCAGGCCAGATTTTTACCCTGAAGGAAGAAAGCTGGCCGGCCAGGATCGATTTTGGTGAATTTTACAACCTCATCCCGTTTAAAGCGGGAGCAGCTGGATATTTTTCATATCCTGGCACCGCCAATTCCCCGAAAGACGTAGTTGTACTCCCTATCTGATACTGCTGAAGGACAAGACCCTCTCTTTTCGCCTGCAGCTTCAGCTCCCCTTAACTTCCTTGACTGTCGACATCGCCGTGGCGATGATGCCTGCGACATCAGCTACATTGCTGGGCATAATGATCGTATTGGTTGTTTTGGCCAGGTTGCCGAATTGGTTGATGTATTGCTCGGCCAACCGCATGTTGAGTGCCTCAATACCCCCATCTTCCTTGATGGTGGCGGCTACCTTATTGATGCCCTCGGCCGTGGCTGTGGCGATGAGCTCGATGCGTTTCGCATCCGCCTCGGCGATGAGCGTGACCTGCGCTGCCTTGCCTGTCGCCTCATTGATTTGTTTCTGCTTTTCTCCCTCGGACTGGTTGATCATGCTCTGCCGCAAGCCTTCTGAAGTGGCGATATCAGCCCGTTTCTGACGTTCGGCGGTCATCTGGGCCTCCATGGCCTGTTTCACCGATACGGGTGGGGTAATATCCTTGATCTCGTACCGCAGGACCTTGACCCCCCATGACATCGCCGCCTGATCAATAGCATCGATCACCTCGGTATTGATTTTATCACGCTCCTCGAATGTCTTATCAAGATCGATTTTGCCGATGGCTGAACGCAGCGTTGTCTGGGCCAATTGGGTAGCAGCGCGGAGGTAATCGTCGATGCCGTAGGCGGCCTTGTGCGCGTCCTGAATCTCCAGATAAATAATGCCGTCCACCTCTACGCTGACGTTGTCCTTGGTGATACAAATTTGTGCGGGGATATCAACGACCTGTTCTTTGAGACTGAAGACGTAGGCAGACCGATCAACAAAAGGGATCAGGATGTGGAACCCTGCTTCGAGAGTGCGATCAAACTTGCCGAGACGCTCGATGATGAAGGCGCTTTTTTGGGGGACAATTACCGCACCTTTGACCAGCGTGACGATGACCAGAACGGCGACGGCGATGAGGGCAATGATGGTCGGAGTCATAAACGAATTCCCCTTGGTATTTTTTAAGATTTGAATCATAAAAATGCGCGGCGGGTGCCGGCATCGGGTCGGGCAATCGAACCTCGAAAGAGAGAACGAAAAACACGGGTGCCAAGGTTATTTTACGGATGATTGACAACCTTGATCTTGAGGCAGGACCTGTTGGCTTTGTCGACCCCGATAATTTCGGCTTCCGAACCGGCCGGAATGGGGTCCTGCGACACAGCAGTCCACATAGTCCCCCGGTAGCGTACGCGCGCTTCCCGCCCAGGCTCGATGTCCTGGTCGATTTTGATCCGCGTGCCGACAGCCACGTTTCCCGTATCATCGCCCCCTGAAACTTCGCTTCGCCCCACAAAGATACGCATGGCTATTTTCCGCAGGGTGACCAGCGAGGTCAGCGAGACGAGCAGGAAGACGATAAGCTGGAGGGAGTAGGCGTTGGGGGCAAGCACAGCCGCCACGGCAGCGCCCCAGCAACCCAGCCCAAAGAAGATGATAACAAAGCCCGGAACCGCGAGTTCGGCAAGCATAATGGCGATACCGGATAAAAACCAGAGCAGCCATGGAGAAAAAGCGAGGGGCATATTTTGACTCCTTGTCGGATGAAATACAGAGATACCGATTCACGCCACCAACTCGTCATCAGTCTATCCCGTACAACGCCTGCGTCAAGGTGTTTTCAACGGGGCAATGCAGACAAGCCAGCAGTGCATCCAAGGAGCAAAGAAATAAAATTGTCCATTTCCTCCATATCGGCGTGGTCAAATTCCGGGCACCAGTTTTCGATGCAGAGTGTCCCCATTGTGACACATGTGTATCGAGAAACCAGCCAGCGGCAGTTGGTCGATTACGACAGGGGCACGAAATTGAGCTCTGAAAATCTCTAAAAATGAAATTATAGGAGGCTGGGGTGGGTGAGACCACCCGATGATCCGGAAAAAATTCAACCAGGGAGAGGAGGCAATATAGGAAAAAATTGGAGGATGGCGTGGAGTACAGCAACCTGAAAAGGTGATCCAAATAAAAATGGGTTAGACATGTTTTGTCTAACCCATTGATATTTTGGCTCCCCGGGAGGGACTCGAACCCCCGACAAGGTGGTTAACAGCCACCTGCTCTACCAACTGAGCTACCGAGGAATGCAACTCAAAGACAAAATAGTCATAACTCGATGTTTAGAATTATATTCATTTCGAGAATGGGTACTTAGCATAGTGTCGTCAGGCCGTCAAGAAAAAGTTGCTTTGCGATGGCTCAAACCTTTGTTTACAGGACAGGCTGCACTCCATCCTGACCCGCTCAAACAGAAGCGTTTCCAGATTTAGGTGGCTCCTCCAGGAGGGGCAGAGAGATTTCGACAATCAGGCCATCGCGGTCCGGAGCGTTGGTAAACACCAGAGAGCCGCCGTGTTGGTTCACCGCCTGATACGCGATCGCAAGGCCGAGACCGGTGCCACCGCTGTTGCGATCCCTGGCCTCAGCGACCCGGAAAAAGGGCTCCATGATATGGGAAAGTTTCTCCTCCGGCACACCGGGGCCGTGGTCGCGTACCCGGATAACAGCAGTACGTGGTCCGGTGGTGTCACTTCCACGAGAAAATAGGCTCACTTCCACCCGGCTGTCGGGCCGGGTGTAATAGGCGCCGTTGCGGACAATATTTTCAATGGCCTGCCGTAACAGTTCCCTGGAGCCGGCCACTTTCAGCGCTTCCAGTTCGAAAATTTTTACCCCCCTGCCCGTATTCCTGGTCTCGAAATCGACATCTTCGGCGATCTCCAGCACCAGGTCGGCAAGGAGTACTGGGGGTGCCTTTTCATCGATTGTATACCCTTCGCTTCGAGTCAGGGCCAGCAATTGACCGATCAGATCGTTCAACCGCTCGGATTCTTTATTAATCCGTCTCAGATTGCCGTCGTCTTCGGCCTGAAAGCGTTTTCGGGCCAGTTCCAGGGCAATATTCAACCGGGTGAGCGGCGAGCGTAATTCGTGGGAGATATCGCGTAATAGGCGTTTCTGCCCATTGACCAGGCCCTCCATCCGCTCAGCCATATTATCAAAATCGCGGGCCAGATCGCCAATCTCATTACCCGGCCTGCCCAGACTGGTCCCGACCCTGGCGGATAAGTTGCCAGCGGCGATCTGACGACTGATCGTGCGTAACCGGTCAAGCGGGGTACTGAAGGATCGGGCCAGTTTGAAACAGACAATTCCGGCAATAAGCAGGAGGACAAGAGTCTGCAACTCCGGCCCGTTGCGGAAAAGGAAAAAACCTGGTTGGTCTGGATGCGGCGGGAAACGCGGCCCCAGGTTATTGGGCGGGGGCGGACCGCCATTCCCGAATCTTGGTCCATCGGGCGGGGGGGGCATGCCGCCACCCCATCCCGGTGGTGGTTTCAGGGAATGCAGCCCCACCACCACATAGGACGGCCCCTCCGGTGTAAACAGGCGCTGGACCACGATCAACTCCCTGCCGGTATCCTGGATGGCGGGTTGGGCATCCGTACCGGCTGAGGCGGCCAGATTGGCGATGTTCCGATCAGCAGAAGTATCCGTCGGCAGAACCGTGCCATCGATGCAGAGGTAGAGTTGCGTCCGCATGGAGCTTTGCACTTCCTTGATATACTCTTCAAAGACCTTGTCGCCACGATACTGGTGCATCACATAGGCGGCCTGGCCCATCAGCACCACGGAGCGAGCGATGTTGGTCTGCAGTTGCCGAAGGAAATCATGACGGAAAGATTCGACCGAACGGCGGGAAAAGGAGAAGGTGACCAGACCGCTGATCACTCCGGACAGGAGGATGGTCAGGGAAAAACTGAGGAGGAGTTTGAAAAAGATGCTGCGCATGGCTCTGGGGCAATCGGTGGTGGTTTAGGTACAGATATACATGTAGCCAATGCTGCGCACGGTTTTGATCCGTTCAATGCCGTTGACATTGTGGCCAAGTTTCTTGCGCAGGCTGCTGATGTGGACGTCGATGCTGCGATCAAACATCTCCAGTTTGCGGCCCAGGACATCTTGGGCCAGATCCTCCCGATTGACCACCTCACCGAATTTTTTCATCAGGGCGTGCAGCAGGGAAAATTCCACCGCTGTCAACGGTATCGTGGCACCATTCTGCAACACGGTCCTTGTTCCAGGATCAAGGATGATATCATCGGCCACCAGCTTGACGGGAGGGAGGCGCCGGGCACTGAATCCGCTGTCGCCCCGGCGCTGGATGGCTCTGATCCGGGCCACAAGCTCGCGTGGGTTGAAGGGTTTGGGCAGGTAGTCATCAGCACCCATCTCCAGGCCGACGATTCGGTCGACCTCGTCACCACGGGCGGTCAGCATCAACACCGGGACCGCGGAGGAAAGCCGTACCTGACGCAGCAGGTCAAACCCGCTGAAGCCAGGCAGCATGACATCCAGGACAACAAAGGCGTGTTCGCCGGAAAGTGCGGCGGTCAGGCCCTGCTGCGCATCGTGACAAGCGGTGATGGTAAAACCTTCCGGCTCAAGATATTCGATCAAAAGGTCGCAGAGTTCGGTGTCGTCGTCAATGATCAGGATGCGCATCGCGGAGGGGGCTCATTGCAGCAGTTAGAGTTTCTTGTACAGGAGTTGTCCACCCTGACAGCAAAGGAGAAGATTGCTCTTCCGATGAAAAGAAAAAAAACTGCACAAAGCCTGTTTCATTTTTTCTCTGCAATGAGAGAACAAGGCACCAGGAAGATATTTCTTGTACCACCATAAAGCGTCTCCCCTGCGCCGGTTAGGGAATTTACAAAAATTTACAAAAATTTTCAGAGAATTAACAGTCATGATCTTCTGTGATACCGATACGTTTAAAGAGAGTGCCCGGCTCATGAAAGTATATTCGCGAGAGCTGATATCACACCTCTGATGCAATTTTCTTTTGCGGTTGACACACGAAAGCCCAACTGCTGCAAACAGTGACTCCAGGCGTACACAACCGCCATAAAGTGCCGCCTCTCGCAAGACGATAAACAAGAAACCTTTGAGTTCTACATGTATTTGCAGTGGTTACGCCCTATCGCCGCAGAGCATGATGCTGTGGTTAGGATAGGGTGATAAAATTTCAGATTTACCGGGAGGTGTATCATGACGATCAGCAGTATCAGTTCAAGCAGTAGTTACCTCAGTCAGTTGTCCACTCTGCGCAATCGCACCACATCCAGCGAAACGGAGAAAAGCAGTAGCAAGGAAAAACCGAGCCTTGCGGACCTGGTCAGCAAGCTGGACACGGATGGAAGCGGTAGTCTCGAGCAGACAGAGGTGCAGAGCTTAACCGAAAAGATCAGTGAGGCTACGGGAGTGTCCGTGGATTTGGCTGAATTTTTGACCACCTATGACACTGATGCAGATGGAGCGCTGAGCGAAGATGAAGCAGTGGCAGCCCTAGAGGCAAATCGTCCCGAAGGTCCGCCACCTGCGGATATGGATACCATGCAGGGCAGCGGCGGTCCGGATTACTCGCAGATGTTCAGTGAGGCGGACACCGACGGAGACAGCAGTATCAGTGCAACCGAGGCAGAGAGCCTGGCCGACATCATCAGCAACGCCACCGGGACCACTCTGAAGGCGGATGATTTAATCACCGCCTATGATGCCGATGGCGATGGGGTGCTGAGCGAAGAAGAAACAGCGACCGCCCTTGAGGCGAATCGGCCTGCAGGGCCGCCACCTCCTCCGGGAAACATGACCGCCGCATCCGAGGATTCCGATGCAGCCACTGCAGCGGCCATTGATAATTATCTCAAGATGGCTACCCTGGGAATGGAGCAGGATCAGGCAGCCAATGATATTTTTTCAATGCTTGCAGGCTCGAACAGTTCTGTTGATGATGTTGCCTGAAGCGGATTTCCGCTGGGGTATATGAACCACTCCTTGGCCTATGCCGGGAGTGGTTTGGAGCAGATATACCCTCAGTGAAGAGGTCCTGAGGGCGAGAACGGCTTTATACCCGCTGCAACAGGAAGGCCACCCATTCTTCCTGGTATTGGCGGTCGCGCAGTTGCAGGCCCTGTTGATGGTAAACGGCAATAATATTGTCTTCCTGCTCGCCGCTGAGGATCCCGGCCAGGACCAGATGGCCGCCGGGGCACGTAAGCCCGGCCAAGGTCGGGGCCATTGCCACCAGGACATCGTGGACGATATTGGCACAGACCAGCTGATAGGATCCCTGGATTTGCTCAACCGGTGTAGTACTGACCTCAATCCGTCCCTCAAGTCTATTGTTTCCAATATTTTCTCTCGCCACCACAACCGCATCCGGATCATTGTCAATGGCAACAACCCGCTCGGCTCCGAAAAGAGCGGCTGCCATGGCCAGGATACCGGTACCGGTACCGACATCAAGCACCTGTTCGAGCTTGGCTTTTTGCAGACATTTTTTAATCAGAGCAAGTGCCATCTGGGTTGAGGCATGTTGACCGGTGCCAAAGGCCATGCCCGGATCCATTTCAATAATGTGCTGGCCGGGGCTTGCGGGATAGGTTTCCCAGGAAGGTTTGATCACCAAGCCGGGAACAATCTCAAACGGTTTGAAATACTGTTGCCAGCTGGTGGCCCAGTCCTGATCGGCCATCAGGGTGAAGGTCGGAGATTCAGGTAGGCACTGATAGAGGGCGAAAAGCTCGGTCATCTGCCGTGTGACGGTTGCGATGATTTCCGTTTGTTGTTGCGGATCTTCTCCGTTCTCCGCTATTTGGAAGAAACCGCTGATACGAGCGCCGGTAGCCGTCTCTGGGCTCTGTTCCACTCCGACCCCGCTGAGTACACCCATGAGATCGGCGGCTGGCTCAAGAAGGATGGAAGGGCAGGAAAAGGTGATCTTCAGCCATTGCCGGTTAGAGGAATTGTCGTTACTTGTGGATGTCATGGGAATAGTTCGTAGGGAAAAGTAGTTGAAAAGATGTTTATCAACGCCGCAGCTTGAAGCGAAGGGAAAAAGTCTCAAATCATACAGGGAATCTTTGTTCAGGGCGAGTCTTTCCTTGGATACCTCGATCGCTGTCCATCAATACACCGTGGACAGTCCGATGGGGACGGAACGGTGCATTTGAGGATTGACAAAAACATCGGTATACGATTACCTAATTCGTTACCGTTTGCTACAGAACTGCAAGGCTCATTGCTGCTGCGGAAAATTGAGGAGTAGAGTGCCAAAACGCCGAGCTGCCTGTGTGCTCGCCGCACCCCTTGTTCTCCATCCCGGTTGTCTTTGCTTATTTCTCTCTGGATTGCCCCATGATCGATACCTCGGGACATCATATTGTCTATGGTGAATTGCAGGACTACCTCACCGGTACCCTGCTGTCTGATACCGATGACGAGAGGATCAGACAGGGGCTTGCCCGTCTGCTGGTGGAACAGCTCGGCTACGCCAAGGAAGAGCTTGAACCTCGGCTGACCATCAATTCTTGTTATAATAACAATCGAGTACAGACTTTGATTGAATTGACGGTCAGGATCATGGGCAAGCGGTTGTTTCTTCTCCGCTACGGCCCTGGTTCCTTGGTCACCCGGGAAAAGGCAGCAGTGTCTGCGGCGCGGATCCTTGACCCCGAATATCGCATCCCCCTGGCCATCGTCACCAACGGTCGGGATGCGGAGTTGATCGAAACGGCCGGCGGCAAGGTTCTGGCCGAGGGCATGGAGTGTATCCCCAATCGGCAACGGGCCGAAGCTCTGTTGCAAGAATATGTTTTTGAACCCTTTGCTGATCCGGGACTGCGTGACAAGGCCCTGCGGATTCTCAATGTTTTTGACCAGGAAGTCTGTTGCGTGGGCACAAACTGCACGCACGTTGCCAACACATAAACAGTGGAATCGCTGTTCCTGCCGAAAGCCGGTAACAGCAGCCCAACGATAAAACAATAACGTAGAAGATGACAATGATGAATACAGGAAACTGGAGTAAATTGAGCTGGCATAACTTCACCGCCTTGCAGCAGCCGAAATGGCCTGACAAGGAACGCTATGATGACATCATCCGAACCCTGTCCCTGCTGCCGCCGCTGGTGTTCGCCGGCGAAATTCGCGATCTAAAGACCATGCTTGCCAAGGCCGTGAGGGGAGAGGCGTTTTTGCTTCAGGGCGGTGATTGTTCCGAGGAATTTTCCCGCTGCACCGCACCCAATATCCGGGAGACACTCAAGGTCCTGCTGCAGATGGCGGTTATTCTCACCTATGCCGGCAATAAACCGGTAATCAAGGTCGGCCGCATCGCCGGCCAATACGCCAAGCCACGATCCAGCGACACCGAAATAGTCAATGGCCAGGAGATTCCGAGTTACCGCGGCGATATGGCCAACTCCGCCGAACCGGTGCTGGAGGCCCGTATTCCCGATCCGGAGCGGCTGCTCAATGGCTATCATATGTCGGCGGCGACTATGAATTTGCTGCGCGCCTTTACGCGGGGAGGATTCAGCTCCCTGCACCGGTTGCAGGCCTGGAACCAGGAGTTCGTCAAGCAATCACCCATGGGGCGTTCCTACGAGCGGATGGCCAAGCAGATCAGCAACGCCTTGAAATTCATGGAAACCATCGGTATTTCAACCGATAATCCCCAGCTGAAAGAAACACAATTTTTCACCTCCCATGAGGCCTTGTTTCTCGGCTACGAAGAGGCTCTGACCCGTGAAGATTCCATTGCCGGTGGCTGGTATGACTGTTCTGCCCATATGCTGTGGATCGGTGACCGAACACGCCAGCTTGACGGTGCTCATATCGAATTTCTGCGCGGGGTACGCAATCCGCTGGGAATGAAAGTGGGGCCGAACTATAAGATTGACGATATTCTCGCCATCATTGAACGGCTGAATCCAGAAAATGAGGCCGGCCGCATCACCCTGATCACCCGTTTCGGCTCCAAAGCAATTGAAAAGCATCTGCCGCCGCTGCTCCGGGCGATAAAAAAATCAGGTTTCCAGGTATTGTGGACCTGCGACCCCATGCACGCCAACACCTTCAGTGCCGATTCCGGTCACAAAACCCGGGACTTTGAAAATATTCTCTCGGAATTGCGCTGCTTTTTTGAGCTGAACTGGGTTGAGGGCACGGTCCCCGGCGGGGTCCATTTTGAATTAACCGGTGAGGATGTCACCGAATGTATCGGCGGGGCCCGCAAGCTGTCGGGTGACCAGTTGGGGCTGCGCTATCTGACGACCTGCGATCCACGACTCAACGCGGAACAATCGCTGGAGATGGCTTTCCAGATCGCGGAGATGATTCGAACCTGACTCCAGATTTTGCGGGGGGACAAAGCGGGTCAGGTCTGCTTTCCGTCCACACCGGGAGTAGCCGCAGTGAAAAGAGCCACAATCTCTTCCCTGGTGGTACTGTCGAGCAGTCGTTGACGGTTGGTGCTTTTTTTGAGAATTTTGCTGACTTGCGCCAGCGTATGCAGGTATTCCAAGGCCTTGCCGGCGGGTGAGAGCAGCAGGACCAAAAGATGCACCGGCCGATTGTCAATAGCGTCAAAATTGAGGCCTGTTCTGCTACGGCCGAGGCAGAGCAGGATATCATCGAGACCTTCAATCTTGCCGTGCGGTATGGCCACACCATTACCGACACCGGTCGAGCCAACAGTCTCCCGTTCCAGCAGTACATTATAGAGAATTTCTTCGGTAAAGCGGCCGCATTGCACTGCAGCCAGAGCCGCCAGTTCGTGCAGGGCAGCCTCTTTACCGGTGGCTTTCATCTCCAGGATGATCGATTCTTTTTTAAGCTGGAACATGGGTTCGATTTAAGTCCTACCTGTTCTGACGCCGGTGTTTCACAGGCAGTATTTTTAGTTGATCCCGATACTTGGCAACGGTGCGCCGGGCAACCGTGATATTTTCCTTGGCCAGAAGTTCCGATATGGTGTTGTCGCTGAGCGGTTTCGCCGGGTTTTCATTGTGCACCAGTTGCCGGATGCGGTTTTTGATCGCCTCAGCCGCCACGGTATCGCCATCGGAGGTCGCCACCGCCGTGCTGAAAAAATATTTCAGTTCATAAATTCCCTGAGGGGTATGCACATATTTATTGGAGGTCACCCGACTGACGGTCGACTCGTGCATACCGATATCCTCGGCCACATCCCGCAGGATCAGGGGCCGCATCGCCCCCGCCCCTTTTTCGAAAAAATCATGCTGAAATTTGAGCAGACTCTCCATCACCTTGTGAATCGTTCGTTGCCGCTGCTCGATCGATTTAATGAACCATTCGGCATTCCTCTTGCTCTCACGGAGGTACCCGCGTGATTCTGTGTTCAGGGCATTTTTTTTCTTAAGGAGTTGCTGGTACTCGCTGGAAACCTGTAAATGCGGCAATCCTTCATCATTGAGCTGGACAACGAATTCTCCGTCGATTTTGTAGATATACACATCCGGAATCACGTAATTGGTCTGCTCGTTGCTGAACTCGTTGCCGGGATAGGGGGTGAGTTCCTGGATGATGGCCACGGCCTCGTTGATCTTTTTCAGTGGCGCGCCGGTTTCGCGGGCCAACAGGGCGTAATTTCTGGTTTCAAGCAAATTCATATGCTGCTCGACAATTCGGTACGGCAGGGTATCGTAATAATCCAGACGGTCAAGCTGCAGGAGCAGTGACTCCCTGATATCGCGCGCGGCGATGCCCGGCGGGTCAAGACTCTGCACCAGGCGGAGGGTGCCTTCCGCCTCTTCCTCGGTGCAGTGGCAATAGAGACAGATATCTTCGATGGTGGTCTCGAGAAAACCATGGCCGTCGAGACTGCCGATGATGAACTGGGTCAGTTCTTTATCCTGGTCGGTTAGTTCCAGATGGGTCAGCTGCCATTGCAGATAAGAATCAAGCCCGGGAGTGGCGGAGATAAAATCGAACTGTGAAGGCGCGTCCGCCGGCGGGGTTTCGTGGGCAAAGGAAAAATCAGCATCAAAATTGTTGGAATAATCTTCCCAGTTGACCTCGGCCACGGTGGCAGGGTCGTCACCTTTCACCCGATCTGTAATCGGGGCCTCGGCCTGGAACTGATTTTCTTCGGCGGTGAGGGATTCGGGGTTACTTGGCTGCTCAAGAAGAGGCGGCACCTCCTCCAGCATGGGGTTCTGTTCGATTTCCGCCTGGAGGGCATCGGTGAGCTCAAGGCGGCCAAGCTGCAGCAGTTTGATAGCCTGGCGTAGCTGGGGCGTCATGACCAGCTTCTGCGAGAGCTTCAGGCTTTGTCTGAGTTCAAGTGCCATGCTTTACCGGTTCTGTTTCAGAGGTGCTGTTCATTGCGCTGGGGATCCCATGTTGTCTGCGATTACATATGGAAGTTGTCGCCGAGATACATTTTTCGGGCCACGACACTCTCGATAATATCCGCAGCCACACCGCTGGTCAGAATCTGACCGTTGTTCATAATATAGGCAAAATCACAGACCTGCAAGGTTTCACGGACGTTATGATCGGAAATAAGCACCCCCAAGCCTTTCTCTTTGAGGCCGCGGATTATCTGCTGCAGGTCGGCGACCGAAAGAGGGTCGACCCCGGCAAAAGGTTCATCCAGGAGGATGAAACGCGGCCGAGTCGCCAGCGCCCGAATGATTTCAACCCTTCGTCGCTCACCACCGGAAAGGGAATGCCCCTTGTTGTCCGCCAGATGTTCGAGTTTGAGTTCTGCCAGGAGTTCTCCGATCCGGTTGTTGATTTCATTTCTTGGTAATCCCAAGGGTTCAAGAACGATACGGATGTTTTCTTCAACCGTCAGTTTCTTGAAGATCGAGGGCTCCTGGGCCAGATAAGTGATGCCCCGGGAGGCTCGTTTATGGATCGGCAGCGAGGTGATATCCTCATCGTCCAAGAAAACAGCGCCACTGGTCGGCCGGATGAAACCGACTATTGAATAAAAGGTGGTGGTCTTGCCCGCACCGTTCGGTCCCAGCAATCCAACCACGGAGGAACTCATCACATGCAGATTAACCTGATCAACAACTCGCCGGTTGCGATATTCTTTGACGATGCCTCGGGTCTCAAGAACAGATTGTCCGATCATGGTTTTTTATTGGCTTCAGGATGAAGGACAGCCTTGACCCTGCTTTTGGTGGTTTCATCCTGTTCCACCACCGATCGTTTCTCGTCAAGATAGTAGATGATAGTCTTGCCGGCAACCATGTTCTGCCCCTGCCAGGCCTTGGCGTTACCGGAGAGAATGACCTTGCGTTCCTTGGCAAAATAATCCATCCGGTCACCGGTCCCCAACCAATCGCCCTGCACGATCTTGACGTTATTCTTGCAGGAAAGCTTTTCCATTTGACTGGCAGCCTGCTTGTCCTTGTTATTTTTCGCCGCGGTATAGAAAACGGTCATCTCGTCGGTACGGATGGTGAGTTTTCCCTGACGGGCATCGACGTTACCAATAAAGACAACGGAATTGGCACTTTCCTGGGAAACCATGCGGTTGGCTTCAATATTGATTGGTTCGGACGAGTCCTCGGCGGCGAAGCAGGTCGTCCCGACCAATAGAAAGGTGACGGCGGTCATCCGCAGGGTTCTGCGAGCGGCATCAAGGAACTGCCCCATAGATAACTCCTCAAAAATACTAATGAAAAAGTGTTATAGTGGTTTCGGGATTGTTTTTTGCAAGCGTTTGAGCATCCTACTTTGTTATCAGGGAAATGTAAAGGGCTTAGGGCAAGAGTATCGCTCCGTATCCTCGGGGGAGAAATAGAAAGGTTTACATGGGGATAATGCGGGGGTAAAATGTATCCTCCAATTTATCGGCGCAAATGAGGATCCGAGTCATGCAAGGAGACGGGAACAAGAAATGATACGTGAAGAAATAGCCAAGGCGAAGGTGTTGGTGGAATCGCTCCCGTATATAAGCGAATTCAGGGGAAAAACAATAGTCATTAAGTACGGCGGCCATGCCATGGTTGATGAGGTGCTGAAGCGGAATTTTGCCATTGATGTCATCTTGATGAAATATATCGGGATCAATCCGGTGATCGTCCATGGTGGTGGACCGCAGATCAATCGCTTCCTCGAAAAAATGCATATCACCCCCAGTTATGTCCAGGGTATGCGGGTTACAGATGGCGAAACTATGGATGTCGTGGAAATGGTCCTGGTGGGCAAGGTCAACAAGGAGATTGTCGGCCTGATCAATCACTGTGGCGGCAAGGCAGTAGGCCTTTCCGGCCGGGATGGCGATCTGGTGCAGGCCCGAAAACTGACCATCCAGAGTAAATCAGCCGGCGAGGACCGGCCGCCTGAGCTCATCGATATCGGGAGAGTCGGCGAAGTGACCAAGGTGAACCCTGGGATCCTCGAAGCCCTCGATAGTCAGGATTTTATCCCGGTCATTGCCCCTGTCGGGGTCGGTGAGGATGGCCAGGCCTTCAATATCAACGCCGATTTGGTGGCCGGGGCCATTGCCGCTGAATTGAACGCAGTGAAGCTGATGCTGCTGACCGATGTTGAAGGCGTTAAAAACAGCAACGGTGAGCTCATTTCCACCATCTATCGCGACCAGATCGACGACCTGATCGCTGCCGGGGTGATCAAGGGCGGCATGATCCCCAAGGTCAACTGCTGTAAGTCGGCCCTGGACGGCGGCGTGGTTAAGGCACACATCATCGATGGGCGACAAGAACATGCAATTTTACTGGAAATTTTTACCCGCAAGGGTGTGGGCACGGAGTTGGTGGCATGAATAACGCAGAGTGGGCAAGCAGGGGGAATGAGGTGTTTATCGGTACATATAATCGGTTTCCGGCCGCAATGGTCAAGGGGAGCGGTTGCAGGCTCTGGGATGCGGACGGCAAGGAGTATCTCGATTTCCTCGCCGGTATCGCGGTCTGTTCATTGGGCCACTGCCACCCACGGGTTACCGAGGCCATCTGCCGTCAGGCGGGTACCCTGGTCCATGTCTCCAATCTCTTTCATACCCCCCCGCAGATTGAACTGGCCGAATTGCTGACCGCCCATTGCTTTGCCGATCGGGTGTTCATGGCCAACTCCGGGGCAGAGGCCAACGAAGCAGCGCTCAAGCTGGCCCGAATTCACAGCGGCCTGGGTAAATTCGAGATCATCTCCCTGGCGGGTTCCTTTCACGGCCGCACGCTCGCCACTGTTGCTGCCACCGGCCAACCGAAATTTCATCAGGGCTTCGAGCCCCTGCCCCAGGGCTTTATTCATGCCGAGTTCGGTGATCCGCAAGCCATTGAGCGGTTGATTACCCCGCAAACCTGCGCCATCCTCTGTGAACCCCTGCAGGGGGAAAGTGGTGTTCGGCCCCTGGAGCCCGACTACCTGCGGGCGATTCGCGAGCTTTGTGACCGACACGGGCTGCTGTTGATTTTTGATGAGGTCCAAACCGGCTTGGGACGCACCGGCACCCTGTTTGCCCATGAACAGTTGGGCGTGACTCCGGATATCATGACCCTGGCCAAGGCACTGGGCAACGGTCTGCCCATCGGCGCCATGCTGACCACCAACAAGATTGCCGCCTCGTTGGTTGTTGGTACCCATGCCTCCACTTTTGGCGGTAATCCGGTGGCCGCTGCAGGGGCTGTTGAGGTTCTGCGGATCTTGCTGGCCGATGGGTTTCTGGAATCAGTCCGGGTGAAGAGCCGGTATTTTGTCGAACGGCTTGAGGCTGTGGCCGCTCGCTATCCCCATCTTGCCACCGGGGTTCGTGGCCGGGGACTGCTCCTGGGCCTGGTGCTGACCGAGAGAGGGATCGAGCAGGGCTTGGCGATTGTCCAGCGCCTGTTCGAGCAGGGTGTCCTGATTAATTTCGCCGGGAACCAGGTTTTGCGGTTTGTGCCCCCCCTGGTTGTCAGCACCGAAGAGATCGACCTGTTGATCGAGAAACTTTGCCTAGTGCTGGACGGACTCGCATGAGTGGGTTGCCCCGCAGATTACTTGGTTAAAATGGATAGCCTCTCCCTTATCGCTCTTGCCGTTGCTCTGGCCATGGATGCCTTTGCCGTGGCCCTGGCCGCGGGTGCCATTCTCCGGCCGTTGACCTTCCGGCCTTGTTTCCGCCTGGCGTTTCATTTCGGTCTCTTCCAGGCAATGATGCCGGTGATCGGCTGGCTGGCTGGCTTAACCGTGCAATCCTTTGTGGCAGCCTGGAGCCATTGGCTGGCTTTTCTCCTGCTGCTGGCCATTGGCGGTCGTATGGTCCACGAGGCCTTGGCCGCAGAGGAAGGAGTGAAGCGCGCCAACGATCCCAGCAAGGGTCTGACCATGGTGGCGCTCTCCGTGGCTACCAGCATTGATGCCCTGGCGGTTGGGCTGACCCTGGCCATGCTCGATGTGGTGATCTGGATCCCCTCGCTGGTGATCGGCCTGGTGGCCTGTTTGTTCACCGTCCTCGGTCTTTTCCTGGGAACTCGAGCCGGAAAATTGTGGGGTAAGCGGGTCGAGGTGGGCGGCGGAATCATTTTGATAATGATTGGCCTGAAAATCCTTTTGTCCGCCCTTTTTTCCGACAAAGCGGTGGCCGCTATCATCAACTGAATTCCATTCTGGTTGCAAACACCGGGAAACCGGCGGGCTTCTGTGAAATCCCTTTGCAAACGACCTGTTTTTTTGTATCAATTATCCTTTCTACAAAGGGCGGCCAGCATTGCCCCGTCACGTTGCACTGAAATCCGGACACGCTCTATCGTGCCCGGAATATATAGGAAAGCATTATGAAAAACCATCTGTTGGCATTGGGAGACTTTACCCAGGAAGAGCTGCACGCTTTGATCGATCGGGCACTCGTGCTCAAGGCTGAAGGCAGAAAAGACGTTCGCCATCAGCAGCTCGCCGGTCGTAAGATCTGTCTGCTTTTTGAAAAACCATCGACCCGCACCAGGGTCTCCTTTGAAGCGGCCATGTATGGACTGGGGGGGCAGGTCATTTTCATGTCTGCCAAGGAATCTCAACTGGGTCGCGGTGAACCGCTGAAAGATACCGCCCGCGTCCTTGCCCGCTACGTCGATGCGATCGTAGTTCGGACTTTCGGCCAGGATGTGGTGGAAGAGCTGGCCCGATACGCAACCGTTCCGGTGATCAATGCCCTCACCGATCTCCACCATCCCTGTCAGGTCCTCAGCGATCTGATGACGGTCATTGAGAAAAAGGGCGAGGTGAAGGATCTGAAAATCGTCTGGATCGGCGACGGCAATAATATGGCGAACTCGTGGATTGAGGCGGCCTCGGTGTTCGGTTTCTCGCTGACCCTTGCTTGCCCGGACGGGTTCGACCCCAACGAGGCGATCCTTAAGCAGGCCCGCGCCCGCAGCCCTAAACCGATTGTGGTGCTGCGTGATCCCGCCGAGGCGATCTGCGGGGCGGATGTGGTCAATGTCGATGTCTGGGCCTCCATGGGACAGGAAGCGGAACAGGAGCAGCGATTACAACTGTTCCAGTCCTACCAGCTGAACAGCGCCCTGCTGGCCAAAGCCAAAGAGGGGGCGATTGTGCTGCATTGCCTGCCGGCGCATCGCGGCGAGGAAATAACCGAAGAAGTTCTCGAAGGCCCGCAGAGCGTAGTTTTTGATCAGGCTGAGAATAAAATGCATATCCACAAGGCGATATTGGAAGCCTTTATTGCCCGCACGGCTATCCTCTAACCATTAACAATCATCGAACTCCCCCGGGAGTATTGTCAGAGCACGACTATGAGTGTAAAAAAAATTGTCCTCGCCTATTCCGGCGGGTTGGATACCTCGGTTATTTTGAAATGGCTGGAGCGCGAGTATGAATGCTCGGTGATCGCCTATTCGGCTGATATCGGCCAAAAAGAAGACTGGGCGGCGGTCAAGGCCAAGGGCCTGGCCACAGGTGCGGAAAAAGTAATCGTTTCCGATCTGCGCGAGGAGTTTGTCCGCGATTACATCTTCCCAGCCTTTCGTGCCAATGCCATCTATGAGGGCTCGTATCTGCTGGGGACCTCGCTGGCCCGACCGCTGATCGCCAAGGAACAGGTGCGGATCGCAGAAGCTGAAGGAGCCGATAGTGTCAGCCATGGCGCCACCGGCAAGGGCAACGATCAGGTTCGGTTCGAGCTGACTTACCTGGCCCTGAACCCAAAACTCACGATCATCGCCCCTTGGCGGATCTGGGATCTCAATTCCCGCCAAAAATTGGTGGCCTTTGCCCAGGAATACAATATCCCGGTACCGGTGACCAAGAAAAATCCCTACAGTTCCGACGAGAACCTCTTGCACATCAGCTTTGAGGGCGGAATTCTGGAAGATCCCTGGAATGAGCCGGACGAGGACATGTTCAAACTGACGGTCGCGCCGGAAAAGGCCCCGGATAAGGCCACCTACATTGAAATTGATTTCGAGCAGGGCACTCCGGTGGCCGTTGACGGCGAGCGGCTCGGACCGGTGGCCTTGATGACCCGGCTTAATGCCCTGGGAGGCACCAACGGCATCGGTCGGCTTGACATGGTGGAGAACCGTTTTGTCGGCATGAAATCCCGCGGTGTCTATGAGACCCCTGGCGGTACTCTCCTGCGGGCCGCGCACCGCGATCTTGAGACCATCACCCTTGATCGCGAAGTTCTCGGCATCCGCGATAGCCTGGTGCCGCGCTACTCACAGCTCATCTATAACGGCTTCTGGTTTTCACCGGAGATGCAACTGCTGCAGCGAACCATGGATGACGCCCAGAGCACGGTCAACGGCACGGTCCGGCTCAAGCTCTACAAGGGTAACTGTACACCGGTGGGACGGAAGTCGGTGAACTCGCTTTATTCTGAATCCTTCGCCACCTTTGAGGAGGATGAGGTCTACAACCAGGCTGATGCCACCGGCTTTATCCGGCTCAACGCCCTTCGCCTGCGCATTCAGGCCCACCAGCGAATGAAATGAGCGTGGACAGCAAACAACAGTCCGGCAAGATGTGGGGCGGTCGTTTCTCCGAGACCACCGCCGCTTCGGTTGAGGCCTTCAGTGCCTCGATCCACTACGATGCCCGCCTCTATCGCCATGATATCATGGGCTCCAAGGCGCATGCCCGGATGCTGGCACGCCAAGGGCTGATTACCGTTGAGGAAAGCGAGGCCATTGTCAACGGACTTGCTGACATCGAGGCTGAGATCGAGCGGGGTGAATTTGTCTTTAAGGCCGAGCTCGAAGATATTCACATGAATATCGAAAAGGCCCTGACAGATCGAATCGGCCCGGCCGGGGCAAAACTGCACACCGCCCGCAGCCGCAACGATCAGGTCAACCTGGATTTCCGTCTCTATCTGCGTGATGAGGCCGATATCCTTGATCGCCTCCTCTGTGAGACGCAAAAGGCCTTCACCCGAATGGCCAGAAAATATCTCGGTACCATAATGCCCGGCTACACCCATTTGCAGCGGGCGCAGCCGGTGCTCGTATCGCACCATCTCCTGGCCTATGTTGAGATGCTGCAGCGCGATCGGGATCGGATAGCGGGTTGTCGGCTGCGGATTAACATCATGCCGCTCGGTGCGGCCGCCATGGCCGGGACCGGGCTGCCCATCGACCGGCAATCAGTGGCCGACGAACTGGGGTTTGCGGCCATCACCGTCAACTCCATGGACACCACCGGCGACCGCGATTTCGCCCTGGAGCTGTTGTTCTGCCTCAATCTGATCCAGGTGCACCTCAGTCGACTGGCCGAAGAGCTGGTACTCTGGTCGACCAAGGAGTTTGAGTTCATCCGCATCGGTGATCGCTACTGTACCGGGTCTTCGATCATGCCGCAGAAGAAGAATCCCGATATTCCGGAGCTGATCCGCGGCAAGACCGGTAGGGTGACCGGGGCCTTGATGGGGCTTTTGATGACGGTCAAGGGGTTACCGCTGACCTATAACCGGGATCTGCAGGAAGACAAGGAACCGGTGTTTGATGCCCTCGACACGGTCAAGGCCAGCCTGTCCATCACCGCAGAGTTGCTCGATAATACTGAGTTCAATGTCGACCGGCTGCGAGCAGCGACGGTCGGCGGCTTTATGACCGCTACTGATCTCGCTGATTACCTGGTGCGCCGCAACCTGCCGTTTCGCCAGGCGCACGGGGTGGTGGGAC
This sequence comes from Desulfobulbales bacterium, assembly GCA_038205495.1. Lineage (GTDB taxonomy): Bacteria > Desulfobacterota > Desulfobulbia > Desulfobulbales > Desulfobulbaceae > Desulfobulbus. The sequence continues at coordinate 74,775 of JBBRBT010000008.1, read as the reverse complement.
GGATCGTGGCCCTCTGCCAGGAGCGGGACTGTGAACTGGTCGACCTGTCGCTTGCTGAACTTCGTGCATTTTCCGAGCTGATCGAACCCGATATCTTTGCGGTCCTTTCCGTTGAAGGATCGGTGAACAGCCGGGTCTCCGCCGGTGGCACAGCTGGAGTCAGAGTGGAGGAAGCCTTGGCCAAGACAGAGAAATTTTTAGGGATATCTATATGATCAGGTACAGCGGGCAATTCATGAAGGTGCTCATGGCGCTGACAGTCCTTGTTTCCCTCCTGTCCCTTGGTGGATGCGGTTACAAGGATAAGCCGGTGCCCCCTTACCAGATTATTCCTAAAGCAGTGACCGATCTCCAGTATGAGTTAAACGAAAAAGGAGCCACCCTGCTCTGGACGTACCCCACCCAGACCGTCACCGGTGACGATATCACGGAGATTGCCTCCTTTGACCTGTACCAGGCCGTTGTGCCCGTGGACTCCTATTGTAAAACCTGTCCGATCCCCTTTGTCGAGCCTCTGTCCCTACCCGGTGGTGTGTTGTCGCCCGAGAGCAACAGGACCGGGACGTATCAATTGACCGTTTTGCGACCGGGGAATCTCTACTTTTTTAAGGTTCGTAGCAAAAAAGGCTGGTGGATCGAATCCAAGGATTCCAACGTCGTCTCCTTTCTGTGGAATACCCCGCCCATGGCTCCGGAAGGAGTCACCACCCTAAGCGGCGACACCAAGAATACCCTTAGCTGGAAACCGGTCAGCCGTCACCAGGATGCGACTCCGATGACCGAGCCGGTACGTTATCAGTTGTATCGCAGTATCGATGGTAAATCCTTTGCCAAGATCGGAGAACCGATATCTGCAACCCATTATACCGATACCGGGCTCGAGAACGGCAAAACCTATTCCTATCAAGTGCAGGCGTTGAACACCTATAGCCAGGGGACCGTTGTCAGCAGCGGCATGAGCGCTTCGGTCGCTGCTAATCCGCAGGATAGGACCGCTCCACCCCCTCCGACGGATGTGCAGGGGATCAGGACCGATGTGGGTATAAAAATTTTCTGGAACCACGTCGAGGCGGGTGATCTCGCTGGGTATCGGGTCTATCGCCGCAATGAGGGCGGAGATAAGGTCACCTTCGCCGGTGAAATCAAGCTGCCGTACAATATGTTCATTGATACCCAGGCGCCGCAAAATGTGCCGCTCTTGTACTCGGTTTCCAGCATCGACACCCAGAATCCAGCCAATGAGAGCGCCAAAACGCCCGAGGTGAAGGTCTCCAACTGATTGTCCTGGGATGACTGCGAGGAGTCCAGCTATGAAAAGCGTCAAACTGCCGTTACCGTTTTGCAAGATGAGCGGGGCGGGCAACGATTTTATCATCATTGACCATCGAAAGCTGCTGATACCCAAGGATCGGATGGCCGAATTCGCCAGGCTGGTCTGCCGGCGGAAGTTTTCGGTGGGTGCGGATGGGTTGTTTTTGCTCGAACTCTCGGACTGCGCTGATTTCAAGTGGCGGTTTTTCAATGCCGATGGCTCCGAGGCGGAGATGTGCGGCAACGGGGCTCGCTGTGTTGCCCGTTTCGCCTATATGCACGGGATTGCGGCGGCGCGGATGCGTTTTGCAACCCTGGCGGGTATCATTGACGCCACTGTTGCCGATACCTTGGTCACCATCACCATGACGCCGCCCCATTCGTTCCGGCTCGATCAATCGGTTGAGGTGGCGGGGCAGCAGTTTGTTGTCCACAGTGTCGATACCGGAGTTCCCCATATCGTCATTTTTGTCGACCAGATCGATACGGTTGATGTGATCGCTTTGGGTCGCATCCTCCGACACCACGCAATGTTTGCTCCTGCCGGCACCAATGTCAATTTTGTCGGTCGGTTGGCCCATGGTTTCCGGATACGGACCTATGAGCGCGGGGTCGAGGATGAGACCATGGCCTGTGGCACAGGCGTGGTGGCCGGCGCGCTGATTGCCGCCGCCAAAGGACTCACCGCTTCGCCAGTGGAAATGGTGACCTCCGGGGGGGTGACTCTGACGGTTCAATTTCCTGTCAGCAAACAGGAGGGTCCGGTTTTACTCAAAGGCCCGGCCCATCTTATTTACCGGGGAGAGCTGACGGCCGAGGCACTGCTCGAGTAACGGCTCAGGATGAAAGTCTGCAGTGATTGAGCTCGTCGGCAACGAGCAATATGCAATGTTATATGTCAGGCCCGTCATGCTGAATGTGGCACTCTGTCAGGCTACGGGTTGCCCGTACATGTTTGGGAAAAGAAGGAAGAAAAGGAGAACACAATGAAACAATTTGAGGGAGCTTTGACCGCGCTGGTTACTCCCATGCAGCATGGCAGGATTGATGAAAAGGGATTGGTCGATCTCATTGAATTTCAGATCGTAAACGGCATTCACGGTATTGTCCCCTGCGGAACCACCGGCGAATCGGCGACACTGAGTTTCGAGGAACATAAACGGGTGATCGAACTAACCGTCAAGACTGTCAGCGGGCGGGTGCCGGTCATTGCCGGTACCGGTGCCAACAGCACTCTGGAGGCCATCGAACTGACCGAATCGGCGAAAAATAGCGGTGCCGATGCGGTGCTGTCGGTGGTTCCTTATTACAATAAACCCAGTCAGGAAGGGTTGTATCGGCACTTCAAGGCAATTCTTGATGCCGTCGACATCCCGATGATCCTTTATAATGTCCCTGGCAGGACTGTGACCAACATGCTGCCCGCCACGGTCGCCCGACTGGCTGTGCTGCCCAAGGTTATCGGCATCAAGGAGGCCTGCGGCAGTCTCCAGCAGATCAGCGAATTGATTCAGGTCTGCCCGAGCGACTTCATCGTCCTCTCCGGCGATGATTTCACCGCCATGCCCACGGTACTGATCGGCGGCAAAGGGGTTATCTCGGTGGTCTCCAATCTTGAACCGGCAAAAACCGCAATCATGATCGAGGCTGCGCTGAACGGTGACCTAGCCAGTGCTAATACCTTGCACTACCAGCTGTTTTCCCTCATGGGTGCCATGTTTTGCTATCCCAGCCCCGCACCGGCCAAAAAAGGGTTGGAGCTAATGGGCAAGATTGTCTCGGGTGAGGTGCGCTTACCCATGACCCAAATGGAAGCCATCAGCCTGGAACAACTCAAAAAGACCATGACAGCAGCTGGTTTGCTGTAACATGAAATTTTCGATCACCAAACAGGAAGCCTAACATGACCAAAGTTATTGTTGCCGGAGCTGCCGGGCGGATGGGGCAGCGTATCATCCACATGGTGCAGAACCACCCGGAGCTCGAACTGAGTGGTGCCTTTGAAGCGCCAGGCAGCCCGGCTATCGGTAAGGATGCAGGAGCGATCAGCGGTCTGGGCAGTACTGGCATCCCCATCACCGCCGGACTGGAATCGGTTATCGCGCAAGGTGATGTTCTCATTGATTTCACCTTCCACGAAGCCACGGTGCAGTTTGCCCGGTTGGCGGCGACCCATGGCAAAGCCATGGTTATCGGCACCACCGGTCTTAGTGCCGCGGAGCTTGCCACCCTCCGAGAGTTTGCCGAGGCCCATTTCCCCTGCGTGCAGTCGCCGAACATGGCGGTCGGAGTCAACGTTCTCTTTAAGCTGGTGGAAAAGACCGCAGCGATTCTGGGCGATGCCTATGATGTGGAAATTGTCGAGGCCCATCATCGGATGAAAAAAGATGCGCCCTCGGGTACTGCCCTCAAGCTGGCGCAGATGGCGGCATCAGCCCTGGGTCGGGACTTGGGCGAGGTTGGCGTCATGGAACGAAACGGCATTATCGGCGAGCGGACGGATAAGGAGATCGGCATCCAGACCATTCGCGGCGGCGATATAGTTGGCGAACATACCGTCTACTTTGCCGGGGCGGGCGAACGGCTGGAAATCGTGCATCGGGCAACCAGTCGGGACAATTTTGCCCGTGGCGCAGCCCTGGCTGCAGCCTGGATCACCGGGAAGCCGAATGGCCTCTACACTATGTTCGATGTTCTTGATCTTGCGAATTTTTGAGCCGATCACGAGATGTCGAGCGAGCGCTCGGGGTTCCTTGGCAGGTCTGAAGTGACTCTCCAAATCGCGAGAATTGGGCAGGGAGACAATGATTCCAGCGCCAATATGCATGAGGTCGGTATCGGCCTGGGATCGAATCTGGGGGAATCCATCAAAATCCTGCAATCTGCCTGGAGGCAGCTGCGGGACCACCTGGAAATTTTTCCCCTCGCTCTTTCCCGACCCTACCGCAGCCAGCCGGTCGGGATGATCAGCACCAAATGGTTTATTAATGCAGCAGGCATCGTTCGGACAACATTGCCCCCCCTTGACCTGCTGCAGGTGTTCCAGCTGATCGAGACCCGCTGCGGTCGGCTTCGTCCTGTACCAACAACCAGCCGCTACCAGGACCGGACACTTGATATTGATCTGCTCTTCTACGATGAGTTCATTGTTCATTCCGACGCTCTGGTTATTCCGCATCCGCAGATGCAGGAGCGACTGTTTGTTCTAGCACCGCTGTGCGAAATAGCCGGTGAGTATGTCCATCCGCTGATCAAAAAACAGGTGCGGGAACTCCTGTTTGATCTGCAAAAAAATACAGAAAACCAATTTGTTGATGAGCTGTCATGGCCGGAATAAGTAGAAAATGCCTTCCTCGTCGGCCTACCGAAAAGTCCTCCGTCCAGACAAATCAATTAGACATTTAGATTCCCCCGTATATAATAAACCATGTTGAGAAAAGCAGGGACACTACTCTTCGATGCGGATTACCAAGGCGCATGACACCCTTGCGTTTGTTGATACTGGCTGTTCTTTTCTATGCTGGCTGGCGCTTGTTCAAGAAGAGTTTCAAGAAAAAACAAGATGTTAAAAAGACTCAGGACAACGAATCCGGACTGCAGGATGTGCTTGTTGAGGATCCTGTCTGTCACGTCCTAGTACCCAAGCACCAGGCCCTGCGTTTACGCCGGGATGGGGTTACCTATTATTTCTGCAGTGAACAATGCTGTGATCAATTTACCGGGAAACCGGAGAAAGGAGAAAAATGAAATTTTTTATCGATACCGCTAATATTGAGGAAATTAAGAAGGGGTTGGCACTTGGCATGGTTGACGGGGTCACCACCAATCCTTCGCTGATTGCCAAAGAACCGCGTCCCTTTGTTGAGATCCTCCAGGATATCTGTGGACTGGTCGATGGCCCGGTCAGTGCCGAGGTCATCAGTCTGGAAGCGGATGGCATGGTGACCGAGGCCCGCGAACTGGTTAAAATCGCAGATAATATCGTTATTAAAATTCCGATGATTGAAGAGGGACTGAAGGCGGTGAAACGTTTGACCGCTGAAGGTATTAAGACCAACGTTACCCTCATTTTTTCAGCATCTCAGGCTCTGCTGGCTGCCAAGGCCGGGGCGACTTATGTCAGCCCCTTTGTTGGCCGTATTGATGATATTTCGGTTAACGGTCTTGATCTGATTGCCGATATAATGACTATACTGCGCAACTACGGGTTTGCCACCGAGGTCATCGTCGCTTCAGTACGCAGCCCGATGCATGTGGTTGAATCGGCACTGCTCGGGGCAGATATAGCAACCATTCCGTACAAGGTAATCGCCCAGTTGGCCAAACACCCGCTTACCGATATCGGTATGGCACAGTTCCTCGCCGACTGGGAAAAACGGCAAAAATAAAAAAAGGTGTCCTATGGAATTCCGCCTCCTTCTGACAGTATTTCTCCTTCTGGTGATTTCACTGCCGGTTTCGGTTAGCGCGGCAATGTATGCCTATGTTGATGCTCGGGGCATCTGCCATTATACGAACGTGCCGGGTGACGGACGGTATAAATTAAGCCAGCGGCCCACTAGGCGTGAGGGGTCGCCGGAAGATCAGTTAATTGGAACCATTGCCAAGCGTTCAAGCAGTCGGTTGTCCCGGACCGCACCTCAATCTTTGAACAGGTACATTCAGGTGGCGGCAACAAACCATCAGGTGGATCCGCTGTTGATCAAGGCGGTCATCAAAGCTGAATCGAATTTCGATCCCAACGCCCTTTCTTCCAAGGGGGCGCAAGGATTGATGCAGTTGATGCCCGGAACGGCCAAAGATCTCCTGGTCGCCGACCCTTTTGATCCTCTCCAGAATATCAATGGTGGTACTAAATATCTACGCTATCTGCTTGACAACTATAAAGGAGATGTGAAATTAAGCTTGGCGGCGTATAATGCCGGACCGGCAAATGTTACGCCCTATGGCATCATCCCCAACTTTCCCGAAACCCAGGCCTATGTAGCCAAGGTTTTGCAGCACTACCGCACCTACCAGAGCGGCATGGCATCGCTTTCCAGTATCAATGTTCGACGAATGGTGACAGTCAATTGAATCGCAGTTCCAAGATTTTCAATCTCCCCAATTGCATAACAGGCAGTCGGTTTATTCTTTCCGGCTGCCTGATGTTGCTTCTACTCCAAGAGCAGACCACCGAAAAGGCCATGATTTCCTGGCTTGTGTTTTCGATCGCGGCCGGATCCGATTGGATTGACGGCTATTTTGCTAGACGTTATGAAAGCATCACCGTGTTGGGAAAATTGATGGATCCGCTGGCCGACAAGGTGTTAGTGACCACCGGTATGGTCATGCTCATCCCTACCGGTAAGTTGCCTGCCTGGGTTGCTCTGATTATAATTTGCCGGGAGATCGTGATCACCGGTCTGCGTGGTGTGGCCTCATCGTCGGGGATAGTGGTGGCCGCCAGCAGTCAGGGAAAATGGAAATCCATCACCCAATATATTGGTTTGGGGACCCTGATCTTTCCCCTGGGGATCCTGCCGATTCCATACCTGCACCAAATTGGTCTGGCTATTGTCTATGTAGCGCTGGTGCTCACCGTCTGGTCAGGGTTCGATTATTTCTACAAACTTCGCCGGATTTTTCTCGAAGACGAACGCTGAACCGTCAATCCCTCAATAAAGAAGAAAAATACAAAGCGACCATTTTTTACAAAGTTTAATGCAAGATCCCGTCGTGGCCAAGAACGTTCACTACGGTAAACCACAAAATATCCAAATCCAACCAGAATAGATGAGGGTGCAGTTACTCCACGTCTATATTCCCATCCAATATTAACCTGAGCAATTCTTTGCAATGGCGGGGTTCCATTCGTCATGAAATTGTTCTTTAGTTAAGCCAAATTTATCATTGTCAAAATTATTCTATGTCATATCAGTCTATTACAAAAAAGAATTTTGTAGTGGCACTACATGCGTGTATTTTCCCATCAGCGCAGTAATTTTTTGGTACCCACAGGCGAGGCCGACGGGCCTGAGGCGTCGTAGAGGTTCTGCAGATTCGGTTTTGGGCCACAGTTGTCTTGCAGACATATGCAGGGCCCGCCCGTCTTTCCAGGTGAAGTCCACATAAGACAGCGATAAGTTTTGAAAGGAATATTGACTAGAGTCATTCTTATTATCGAGAACATATCTACGAGATGAAATAACCCCCATGCAGAGGTGCTCCATTAGCTAATTCCCCAAAAATACCTTAAATAATTTACAAGGAGACATCTATGTCAGATAAAGGCAAACCATCGTTTTACAAGAAAGTTAGCAAACAGTTTCCGGAGGTTATCAATGCCGTCGAGAAACTCGGAACAACTCTGCGCACGGCTGGTCCGCTCGACGAGAAGACCTCGCATCTGATCCAGTTGGCAGCCGCAGCCGCCGGACAGTCAGAAGGAGCGGTATGCTCACATACCCGTAGGGCGCTGCAGGCTGGAGCAAGTCCTGAGGAGATCTCCCACACCCTGCTGCTTCTGGTATCAACGATAGGCTTTCCGCAGAGTATGGCCGCCATGTCCTGGTCCCAGAAGGTACTGGAAAAGAAATTGAAAACAAAATAATAGGGGGGCCGACAGTCTTGGCTCCAAAGCCTCACGGAGAATGGGGGCGGATTGATCGCTTAGCGGCTGACCTGACAGATACCAGCTTTTTCGAAGCACCTGTCAGGTCAAAGTCAAATCAGGTTTTTATCCTGCCGTAATATTTCCCCATCCTCAAGAGCTTCCAGCAAGGTCCGCAAGAGTTTCTGAAATTCTAAAATAAGGTGTGCCGGCTACCCTCCGACAGGCAATCAATGCACGGACGAAAAAAATCATCCCTCCTCACCTTATACCGTAGGATCGCCTTAACAATTTTTTTATAATAAGCTCTTTTTCGCTTGGTCAAGGTCAAACCCATAGGTTTCCGTGACGAAGTTGAGATCTTTATCTCCTCGTCCGCTCAGGTTAATGAGAATACTTCCGTGTTTCATCTCTCGGGCAAGTTTCATGGAATAGGCAACAGCATGTGCACTTTCAAGCGCTGGAATAATACCTTCGACGCGGCTTAAGGTATAAAATGCATCAAGCGTTTCCAGGTCATCGGCTATTTCATAGCTGACCCTTCCTGTGTCCTTGTGCAGGCAATGTTCCGGTCCTATTCCGGGGTAATCGAGTCCGCTGGCGATAGAATATACCGGAGCCGGTTCGCCTTTCTCATCCTGGAGCAGGTAGCATTTGAAGCCATGAATGAGTCCGGGTTTCCCAAATGCCGCAGTGGCTGCGTGATCGCCCAGATTGAGAGAGCGGCCACCGGGTTCAACCCCGACCAATTTGACGGGATCGTTGATGAATGCCGAAAAAATCCCTATGGCATTACTACCACCACCCACGCATGCGCATACCACATCCGGTAAATGGCCTGTCATTTCAAAGAATTGCTCTCTGGATTCGATACCGACAACGGCTTGAAAATCACGCACCATCATAGGGAAGGGGTGGGGGCCAACTACCGAGCCGATACAGTAGATGGAATTGATGGGGTCCTTCATGTAGGCCTGAAAAGCAGAGTCAACGGCTTCCTTGAGTGTTTTGAGTCCGAAAGAAACAGGAACCACTGTGGCTCCAAGCAATTTCATGCGGATGACATTGGGCGCTTCTTTTATAATATCGACTTCGCCCATGTGAATTTCACATTCAAGACCGAAATAGGCGGCTGCGGTTGCCAAGGCAACGCCATGTTGTCCCGCGCCGGTTTCTGCGATTAATTTCTTTTTCCCTATATATTTAGCGAGCAAACCCTCTCCCATGCAATGGTTGAGCTTGTGCGCACCGGTATGGTTGAGATCTTCGCGTTTAAGGTAGATCTGGCTGCCTCCGCACATTTCCGACAGGCGGTCTGCATGGTATACAGGGGTTGGCCGTCCCTGGTAATGTTTCCGGATGGAACGCAGTTCTTCTATGAAACGATGGGTTTGGCTTATCGTGAGGTAGGCTTCCGCGATTTTATCCATTTCCACCTGCAGTTCCGGCGGAATATAGGATCCTCCATATGCGCCGAAGTGTCCGGTGGAATCGGGATGTTGATGGGGATAGCGAGCGTAGTCTTTTGTCATGATATGTTCCTGGGTGCTTAGGGTTATTTGAATTAAACAACGAACAACATTTTGTTTATTCGATGTTTAGTAATCGATTTCATGATTACTGGAAATAGGCTGTCAATTCCGCCAATCCCAGCGAATTACACAGGTAGGGTTGGATGAAGCGTATTCGCATTACAATAAATTAAAAAATCATAATTCGAGGGTATTCTGCTCTCATCTTTTCCCAGAATCCAACACGCCAACCCCTGACCACTGCCGGTGACCAGTCTTCTGAAGTAGACATTGAGCTGTCGTTTCGACAGGCCAAAGAACTTCTCAATATTCCAGCGGAGTTGGTCCACAAGCGTCATTTGCTCTGCAGTCAAGTCGAAACGGTCGGTGGCAATCCAGTAGCTTAGGGCGGCAACACTTGAGCCAACGAGCCGAACCGACCCTTCTGCTTGCTTGCCTGATTGATTGAAGCCGGATGTGCCCAGGACTACCTTGGCATCAAAAAACACGTTGGAATTCTCATAAGGGAATACTTTTCAAGCACCTCTTTGCGTGTAGCCTCGCTGATACCGCAGGCAAAGTGACGACCATCGCCTTACCATTGATCGAAAAGGTGATGAGCCTGTAATCCACGATCCAGCATCGCCGCGAGGGTACAAAATTCCCGGATACGTGCTTCAGCGATTTGGCAAACTGGGAAGCCTTCCCCAGTGTGTGAGGAAATATCGGGCCATGCTCGCCAAATGCCAGCGCATGTAGCGAAGGTTACCGTGACTTGTTCGCTGGGCATCGTGTATGACTGAGACGGAAGGACAGGCAAGCACCTTCATTCCAGCTTTCCAGCATCTGGCACAGATATCCACATCTTCGTAGTACAGAAAAAAGCGTTCGTCAAACCCCCCAAGCAATCTAAAATCATCGCTGCGAAACAACATGAACATACCGGCGATCCATTCGGGATGAAAGGACGATTGAAAGTCTCTTGTCTTGTAATCGTCTTCAGACACACCCAAGGCTTTCGAGAGTAAGGAATGCAAGGTCGGGAAGCGGCGGATACTGTTTTCGATATCGCCCTTTGGATTTCTCACCAATGGTGCCGCGATTGCGGCATCAGCTTCCTGTATGGCGGCGAGTAAGGCAGGGAAGGGATTGCTCCGAAACTGGATATCCGGATTGAGCGGGCAAAAATAGGGAAGGGTGCAATGACTGAATGCAGTGTTATGATTCGCCGCAAATCCAGCCGGAATGGCATTGTCCAATACCAGAATTCGAGCATCGACCGGCAGTGTCAACAAACTGGGAAGATTGTGTGTCACTACGATCTGCCCGACTTCCTCGAAATCCAATAAGTCTGCGACCAGTCGTTCCACCATGGTGCCGTGGTCGTGGGTGACGATTGAGATCGAGATTAACAGGTGTTGGTCGTCAATAATAGGCAAATTAATCCTGGTGCGTACAGGCTTTCTCGGGACTGAGATTATCGGATGAACAGAGCGATTATTCATTGATATCTGCCTCTTTCAACCTGTGCATAAAAAAAGTCGGAAGGAACTTCCACCTCGATACAATTCTGCTAGGTACTTTCAAATTTGGTTATTTCGTAAAAAGTTAAAAGGGGATAATAGACCGATTTCCCCTATAATAGTGCATCGGATTACCGCCTGCTCTGATCAGGTTTTGCTGACCACAGAACCCGTTGAGCAAGGTGGAACGCGATGCAGGTGAAGACTAACAAAAGTGTTTTGCTTGTTCAACCTCGAGGTCCTTGAAGTAGTTGAGGATCAAACTAAAACACTTTATTTTTAAGTTGATCAGGTCAATCCTGCGGTACCTGTCTGTTCGGCACATGTGGCGTTGTTCACCATGGCTCCATGCACAGTATCAGCCGGTTTTCCTCCTGCTCTGGACCTGGCGGCTCTTTCTCCATGTACCCAAACGCAAGGTTCTTTGCCCGGCTGATTATAAAATCAGGGTCGAACTGCTGGATGCATTGCGTCGCCGATTCATCGAGCGTTTCGCTGATAATCTTTATTGCCCTAACCTCCGATTAGACAATAACTGGTCTAATCAAATAAATTTATTCATTTTTCCCCAAAAGTAAAATCTCTAAATCCATACAGTTGCCGTGAAAATAAAGATTTTTATTTGGTGAAACGAGTTAGCATAAGAAGGTTCACCAGAAAAGCGGCGGTACGAGTCCCGCCCTGTCTGAAAAAACAATATTTGAACACCGTGTTGATGCGTTCTGTTTTCGACATGAAGGGGAGATGTGCGTATGCTTCAACCATGGCACGCTGGTCAGGGGACATTTGATCATGATAGCGATCAAGCATTGCTTGCGCTTGGCGCATGGTGTGCAACATCGACTCACGGATTGCTCTTGGATTGTGAGCCTTCTGTAAAATCCGTTTGAGTCCCCAGCGTTGGGCTCCAACGCTGTTGTTGCCATGCTGCCGATATAAAATCGTCGCCTCGTCCAGATAGACCACCTGGCCGAACAAGGCCGCAACCAACGCTAGCCACCAGTCGTGCATGACAGCCACCTCTGGGATAGGCAGCGCAAGCTTGGCTAGAGAGCGATTGATCATCACCGTGCAACCGGTTACCACATTTTGGGGAAGCAGGCGAGACAACTGAGAGCCACGTTGAGGAAAAAGTTTTTGATACCGCCACAATGAAGGAGCCACCGCTTGCAGTTGCTCATCAACAACGCGTAGATCGGTATGGACCAGTAAAGGTGTATCAACGCCATACTGTTGTTCAGCCGACTTCATTGCAGCAAGTGTATTGCTGATTTTATTTGGCAACCAAACATCATCTTGGTCGCAGAACATGACATGATCGGCAGATGATTTCTCCAGCAGCGTAGCAAAATTTCCGCAGACGCCGCGGGAGAGCGGATCTTCGTCTGTCAACAGGATCGTCCCCGGTTCTTGGCCCGCGAACAGCTGAATCTCCTGGACGGTACTATCGGTAGATCCATCGTCCCGGATGATAAAACGCCATTCTGCGCAGCTTTGGCGTAACACCGATTCCAGCTGTTCTCGCAGGAAAGGCGCACCATTGAAGGATGCGAGAAGGATGTCGATTTTACTCATGATAAAGTCAGAGGTTGGTTTTCTTAAACAATTTTTTGGGAAGATGCATTATGATCATAAATAATTAGCGCTCCTGGCTGCTGCTCTCTCTCCATGCGTCGTCCTTCAACACTCCAACACACCGGAGAGCCATGCCGCGGTGAGTGTTGGTTTCTTCACGGTGTGTGCTGGCCTCACCATTTCTGGAAGGTTGGCCGCTCCCATTAGAGTTTACGAGGCTGAATCAGGTTTACTTGCATTACGGCTCAGGGAGTTGGTGGCAGGGGCTTCAACTGTACTGTTGCCAGATGCAGTTGCCCGAGGTTCCCTCCAGATCCAAACGACTATTAATATGGCAAGCTCCTTTCAGCTTGCAAGATAAACCAGACTTTGCCTGGCGCTTTAGAAACTTGAGGTCATCTTAGTCTGCTTTTGGGTGATGCATCAGCCAAGCCGCAAACCTTTCCAATCCCTGCTCAAAATCCACTTTTGGTGACCAGCCAAGCGACTTCTTTGCCCGTGCAATGCTCAGCACGCTTACAGGGACGTCGAATGCTCGTCCCGGCAAATATCGGCGATCTGCGACGCGCCCGGTGACTTTTTCAATCGCGTCGAGTACCTCATTGAGACTATACCCACGCCCTGCGCCAATATTGAACACGTGCTCCTGCTCCCTGCTCGTTTGCTCTAGGGAGAGCAACAGTGCAGCCACAACATCGGCTATGTGGATATAGTCGCGAACGACTGAGCCATCTCCCCAGATTTCAACCGGTTCGCCGCGTAAAACCTTGCCCAAAAATACCGCGATCGCACCCTGACTCGCATGGGTGCGCTGTCGTTCACCAAAGGGGTTCGCGATACGCAATACGGTGTAATCCAGACCGTGCAGTTGATGGAACAATCCGAGATATTTTTCGATCGCGAGCTTAGTGATGCCATACGAGCAAACCGGATCGGTGGGGTGCGTCTCAGAAATGGGAAGTTGTGTGGGCACACCATACACCGTGCCGCCAGAGGACACAAAAATGACTTTTTTGAGCCCACATTCGACTGCGTGGGTGAGCAAGCGCACTGTGCCGAGAACATTGCTTTCGACGTCGAACACCGGGTCTGCATTCGAAGATTTCGGCAAGGTGGTCGATACCAGGTGGTAGCAAATATCGCAACCGGCTAATGACTCCTTTACATCAGCCTCGCTGACAAAGTCACCTTCATAGATCTCGAAGTAGGGATTGGAGAGGTGTGCCTCTCCCAATGGTACAACGTGCGGTCGTTCAAAGCAGCGCACATGGTGACCATGCGCGAGCAAGGCATCGACGAGATGCGAGCCGATGAAGCCTCGTCCACCTAAAACTAGGCACTGCTTAGGCTTATCTGTGACCACAATTTCGGAATAGTTCAACTCTGACCTCCAATTTTTTTCATGGTGCTGTCTACCGCATTGCTCTCGGTAACGGCCAAGACGCCTCTATAGATTCTCTCATATTTATCAACCATCGTGCATTCATCAAATTTGGCAGCACCCAGGGGAACACAACGTAACAGGCACTGATATGCGGGGGCATCATTGGCTAGTGTAAGGATGATTTGCCCCACAGTCTCAATCCGGATCTCCCACTCCTCTAGACCAAACAGCGCACCCGCCAATCCTTCATTTGAATCGAGCATAGAGCGAATCTCTCCTATATCGCTGGCGAGCACGGGCCTGCCGGAAAGCAGGCAGTCAATCAGTACCAGGGGGGCACTTTCGCCCTTGAACCGGGAAGGCAGGAATCCGATGTCAGATGCAGCGAAGTAGTCCCTGATATTCGATCGAAAGCCGAGAAAGTGTACAAAATCATAGGACGTCTGCGGCTTCAACCGGTCAAATTCAGGTCCTTCACCGATCAGAAGCAGATGAATCTTACGGCTGGAGCGTGCATTTGCCCACGCCACTGCATCTATCGCTTCCTCCCAACCCTTGTCCGGAATTGCCCGGGCAACCAGACAAAGCACAAAATCGTCGGCACCCACTTGAAGCTCAACCCGTGATATGGGTGTGATCTTTTTCAAAGGTAAGGCATTGTTGATTTTGCAAAACCCTTTTTCTTGACGAAACACTGGAGAAAAAGGCGCTAGGTTTTTTTCTGCTGTGTAAACGAAACGATCAATCTGGGATTTCAGCAAAGGCAAGAGTGTCTGTAATTGCGCTGACGTCATCATTTCATACATGCCATGCATCGTGATGATTTGCTTAATGTCCTGATGTGATAGCAACAAGGTCGCTAGCAACACATCAACCCAAGCGTGATGAGAATGCACCAATTCAACACCCATGTCGGTGAAAACAGCGTCAGCCAATTCGATGCGCTCCAATTCAAGCAAAGGGATACGGCTCAACAACATACGCCGAACGCCCGGCTCCGTCGGCTGCTCTTTGCAATTTAGGAGGATAATGGCATACCCTCTTTCATGCAGAAGATTGGCAAGCATAATCGGGAAGGTTTCACCACCACCAGCAGCCAGTGCATAAACGGCCATAACGAGGTTGGGCCTCCTGTGTATCGTCTGCTGCCAGACCTTATCAAGATCGTAGAGCGCCTTGAACTCGCCAAGCTGAGATGCACCTCGGTTACTACACCAATGCTGATAGAGACGTCTCTCCTGATTTTTAAAATCGGCTCGATCCAAGCGAAAGAGCTTCGCTAGATAGAGAGCAACAATTTCATGTTCCTGGTAGTAGAGATCCTCGCTTTGCGCATTTACAGACGTGTTCAGGGAGTGTTGACGGTAGTAATTGGTTGCCCCTGGATTGTAGGCCACTAATCCACCGCGAATGATCGACAGGTAGAACACCCAATCGCCACACATCCGCAGCTTCAACCACTGGGGATCGTTGAGAAGATCCATTTTCCCAGGGTGCCTGAATACCGCGCTGCTTACGTTGGGAACAATGTTCATAACCGCCCAACCAGCTTTTACCATCGCATGTGCCGATTTGATAAGCGGGCGGTTCCATATCTCAAGACCAAGATCCCTTAAATAGTCTTTCAACGTCCAGGCAGTCATCGGTGGCGTGCCGCGCACAAATTCGGTTCGCGCGAACGCCAGCATTACTGCCGGGTTTTGGAAACAGCACACCAGTTCTTCCAACAGGTTCGCTGAACAGTAATCATCACTTTCTGCGATCCACACAAGTTCCCCGGTCGCAAGTTCAAAACCTTTTTTCCATTGATTGAACACCCCGCCCGAATTCACTTCATTAAAGCAGCATCTGGTCTTACCGGGGTAGCGCTCGGCATAGTCGTGCAGAATCGCCACGCTTTCGTCACTGGAGCAGTCATCCAGCAAAATCACCTCGACGTTGCCGTAGGTCTGGCCATAAATCGAGTCAAGCCGTTCCCGCAGGTACTTAGCATGATTGAAGTTAGGCACGATGATCGAAACTTTGGGCAGGAATCCTGTGGCTAATGGTAGAATCTCGCCATAGAGGACACTTGATGGCAGTGACCACCCCATTTGGGTGCGGTGCATAAGAATGCTGGCACGACGCACAACGCCACTAATGCCTTCGCGTATCAGCACGCCCCAGACACGGCGGATGGCCAGCCGCAACGAACCTTGATAGAAAGATACTGCCCGTGGTACCGCTCGGCAAAAAGCGCTCACTGTCGAAAGTTGTCGGCGTACGCGATGCAAGGACTCAACCGCTCTTCCAAACACCCCACGAATCAACCGCCGGGCAAACCGCAGGGGCTCAACGGGTTTCTGCGACCCTGAGGCAGTCAAATGCAACTCCCGCTGGATCGAAGCCGCTCTTCATCTCGGCCATGATCGAAAAGGCGAACATATTGAGAGGCCACAACGTCGATGTGGTAACGATTAGCGACGTCTTTCACCAGGGTCAGGGCATTCCTGTATTTTTGCCTATCAGTTGCGAACGCCGCGACAACCTGCGCAGTTCTTTCAATCGGCACCTCCCAGTCCTCCAACTCAATCACCTCACCAGCGACATCGTCAGATGTCGTCAGCATGTTTCTGATGTCCCCAACATCAGTGGCAATGTAGGGTTTCCCCGCAAAAAGACAATCAACAATAGTCAAAGGAAAGCTTTCCGACTTGAACTTGGTCAACATGATACCCATGTCCGCTGACGCATAATGGCCCACGGAGTTTTCGCTGAAGCCCGCCAAATAGACAAAATCAGGCACGCCTAGCCGACAGTACTCATCGTACACCGTGCCATTACCTACCAGCATAAGGCGAATGTCCCGGCCCGACAGCGCCCGGGCGCGCTCAATGACCAGAATCATTTCCGCCCATCCCTTATCAGGTATCGCTCGGCTGACGCAACAAAGCGCGAAGGCATCTTCCGGGATACCCATATAGGCGCGCGGTACGGGGACGACATCAGGGGGCTGCATGCCGTTGGCCATCTTGACAAACTTGGACGACGACTTGTCATAAAGTCCGACGTCGGCAAAGGGGACAAGATTCTTCTCCGCGGTATAGACCCAGGTCGTGACACCTTGGTCGGCCTTGCGAAGATGCTCCTCGGTGACCCCGAAAGTGTCGCCATGCTCAATCATTCCGTGCAGGGAAGCAACGTGCACTCGCAGTTCGTCAAAGACATCCGGGACCTGGTTCGGATATTTCTGGATGTGCCACTGATGCGTGTTCAGTGCTTCCACCCCAAAGTCGTGGATGATCGCCTTCATCTCCTCAACGCTCGACGTCTCGATGACGGGTACGTCGTTGCGCAGCATCCGGCGAACCCCATCTTCACGGCGATGAAAACCTGCGTTCAGCAAGAGCACGGAAAGGCCCTGGCGCTTAAATTCGTTGGCCAGCCTGAGGGGGAGGATCTCGGCTCCGCCGGGGAAGAACCCCATGGTTGAGACCATGACGTTGGGCAACCTACGTTCACGGGCCTGGAGAATGGACTCGTAGTCGTACCAGCGTGCGAATTCCTCATCGCTCCCCCCCACCGCGTTCTCGTAAGCTGTCTGATATATTCGTCGGCTCTGTTCGAGAACTGCCAGGGGCACCTGGTACAGTGCCGCGACCGTCCGGCTTGCCCTCCCAACTTCACGATAGAAGACCTCTTTTTTATACGTGACCTCGGCCGCGCTCCCCTCATACCGTCGGAAGAAGTTCGTTGTCGCGGTGGAGTACGCGATCCTCCCGCCCTGCATGATGTGCAGATAGAAAACCCAATCGCCTGCAACAACCATTGACAGCCACGATTCGTCGTCCAGCAGGGGCATGTTGATCGGGCGCCTGAAGAGAACACTGCTTGCGTTAGGGATCGTGTTCTTGATCCCCAGAGCCTTGCTCACCTCGTTGTGAGCTGTCTCCACGTACGAATCGTTCCATTTCTCCACGCACCCCAGATCGTTCAGGTAGCTTTGGAAGCCAAATCGAACAGAAACTTCGTTTTTGTCGACAAAAGTGGACTGCGCGTAGGCAAGCAGAACGGCCTCATCCTCAAAACAGCGGACGAGCACCTCAAGAAAGTCCTCATCGCAGTAATCATCGCTCTCAGCAATCCAGACGAGGTCGCCTGTCGCCGTTTTGATTCCCTTGGCCCACTGGCGAAAGGCGCTGCCCGAGTTCTCATCGTTGTACAGCGTACGCGTAATCTCAGCGTTGTCCGCTGCATATTGATCGAGTATGGACCGGCTTCGGTCGGACGAGCAATCATCCAGCAGAATGACTTCGATATTTTTATACGTCTGCCCATAGATGCTATTCAACCGCCGACGCAAGAAGCGCTCGTGATTGTAGTTCGGCACAATAACCGAAACCTTGGGCATGACCGCACCTTGGGCGATGCCCAAAAGTGCACGGGTTGTCTCGTTCACGCGACCAAAGCCAACCTGCCTATCGGGCTCGAGGAAGAGGCCCTCATTCCAATCGTTCCACCCATTCACGAACACAAACCGATGATCTGCGGGATGGGCAGCCCTCGCGTCGGCAAGAGCTGCGTCTAGCCAACGGCGGTACTCCTTTAGGTCAAAGCGTGTGTATACGAGTGGGCGTTCAGGACTTTGGGCGGTGTTGTCGCGCCCAAGGACGACAGTATGATAGAGCGGGCAAGCGGAGCCGTGCTCCATTCGAGTCCGAGCGACACCCTGCGCGGCGACTACACTGTAGGGCACGGTGTCGACCCCATTCTGGTCCAGTGGCAAAAAAGCGCCTGTCTCGCCGGGAACAGGTGTACTGGATAGATCGAGCACGGCATCATACAGCTCCTCGCCTGCCGACGACCATCTGCCGATCAGGAAGGGGCTGCTGATGTCTCGGTCGGCCAGCCGCTCCCGCAGGCGACGAACCGCGGAGGCGGCATGCTGCGTTTCGCCGGTCATCGTAACCAGAATGACTGGTCGGTCGTTTATATGGATGAACCGCTTGTCCGACACGGCTCGCACGAGCAATGCAACCAGAGACTCGAGCATATCTTCCGAGCCTAGTTCTGCCTGCACGCAGAAGGGAAAGTCGATATCGTCGTGAGCAAGAAAAACTTCGACCGGCTGGGACAACGCGGCACCCTTCGCCCCGGTACTAAGATCAAAGCAGAAGCCATACAGTCCATGACGCTTGGCTAACTCCGCCTGCTGCTTGAGCGTCCGCCCATCCGACGGGTCATAAAACCCGAATTCGTCAAGCGGGAGAGGCGGATGCGAGTGGCCTTTGAACATGAGTTGTCGGCTGCGCAAAGTTGCCCAGTCGGGCGACGCGTAAAACGCGAGAAGCTTGATGTCAGTATCCACGTTACCAAACCAAACGTCATTCTCGTAGCGGATGGCCAAATCGGGGAGGGCGTGCCTCATTTCCGAGGCGCCTGCGACAATGTAGTGCCAGAAAGGGTTGATGCCCATATTGCGAACATCGCTGTAAGTCGACAGATAGCAGCTAGTGTCAAAGTCGACAGAAGGATTCCTTCCCTCGTGCCAACCGTGCTCGCAGTAATGTCTGATCGGATCGTGCGGCGCAGGCTGCAGATCCGGGTACATCGAGAGGTAGAAAGACTCGTTAAAGAGTCCGGATTTTTTAATGGCCCCAACCTCCGCATCGGGGTGAGGGTATCTCAGTTCCGCTGCACCTGCGACAATATAGTGCCAAAAAGGGTTGATGCCCGCATCACGAATATCGCTGTAGGTTGCCAGATAGAAGTTGGTGTCGAAATCGGCAGAGGGATTCCTTCCCTCACGCCAACCGTGCTCGCAGTAGTGCCTGATCGAATCGTGCGGCGCAGGTTGCAGATCCGGGTACATCGAGAGGTAGAAGGACTCATTAAAGAGACCGGATTGTCTAATAGACTCAACCTCGGCATCGAAGGCTGCAACATTAAATGCACGGACGCGGGACTTGAGCAGGACCTTAAGGTCACCTCGAATACGCAAGTATTCGGCGATTTTTCTCAAAAACGACATAAAGGGGGCTCCGAAATCTTGCCTAATAGGCATTGTCATCTTGCGCAACGGCACTGTTATGCGCCAAGAAAAAGAGTCAAGAATCTGGTTCAGTTGCTGTTGTAAATTGTGAATCTCAGAGTCCTTCTCGATCACGATACGGTCAGCTTCGTCTCTCAGATTCGCGATCTGTCCTTCGCGCTCCAATAACGCATAAATTGATAAAGCATCATGCTTGCCTGTGAGCGCAATAAAGTCTTTGTAATTAAATCCATATAATGTTTCCAGCTTGCGTGCTCTTTCAGGGTCCTGGATCAGGTCAAAAAGGATATCAAGACCAAAGCACTCTGTGGATCGGAAAGGTTTAAGGTCCAAGGCAACTCGTGCCAAGGCGTATGTCACGTCGACGTTCACTCCGCGTAGATATTGATTGGCTTCAGGAAATATCTTACACAGTTCGTCGTTTGATGAAATCTTAAGAAAATTGGATAACAGTTTATAAAATTCATAGTGGAAACGCGCCTGGGTTTCAGGGCTCTTGCCGCTCGTATTTGCCTCGTTATCGCGAACGCGAAATTTGGTTAACTTTTCTGGCAAAATATAAAGTTCATAACGCAACGCCAGCCTAACCCACATGTCGAAGTCGTTAAGCTGTGCCAAGCCAAAGCGATAGAGGCCGCAGTTGTTGAAGCACGTCCTTCGCATCATCACACTGGGGTGGCACAGGGCATTTCCGTGTATAAAAAAGAAGCGTAACCATTCGTGACGAGTGCGGTTAGGCTGGTCAAATATTTTGTAATAGAAATGATTTTCGTCCGTGAGAGGTGTCCCCTCTTCGTTAATCGGCTGAACATGGGTAAACACTGCACCTATGTCGGGGTGCGCATCCAGATACGCGACCTGTTTTGCAAGTTTATGGGGTTCCCAGACATCGTCTGAATGATGGATGGCTATGTATTCGCCTGAGGCAATCGCTAATGCACGATTAACATTGCCTCCTCTCATATTGTGCTGATTCTGGTAGGCCATGATCCGCAGATCATCATAGCTGTTGATGATCTGCCAGGAGCCATCGCATGACGCGTCATCCCATATAATTAATTCGAAATCGCTGAAGGTTTGACCCAGCGTGCTGTCAATAGCCTCGCGCAGGTAGTGTTCATGATTATATGATGTTAATATTACTGATACTTTCGGCATATATATTGTGCTGATTCTTTTGGTTTAAAAGGCGTGCGTGACTATCGTTTTGCATTCTTGCCACAGCAAGTTAAGTCGATTCTTCAAATGTGAATCGATTTTCTCTCGATCTTCAATTGACATCTTCACAAGGTGCAATACCCGTTCCGTCAACATTGGATCGGCAACGTCTATATTCAGATTCGGTAAGCCAATCTCTTCCATCAATCCTTTATGCTTATGATGGTTTTCCAGCGATATTGCAGGGACGCCGAAGGACATCGGAACGATCTGGCCGTGGCCTCTCATGGCTAATACGCAACTTGCGTGTTCATAGTATCCAAAGGTTCTCTCTACGTGATCAAATGCGAATTCAGAGAAATTCCAAATGGATACATTGGCAATCCCCTGTGCTACTTCACGGGACAACGCAATGTCGTCAAGAACGTGCGGAGCGAAAACAACGTGGAGTTTTTGTGACAACTCACGGACCGCCTCTCGCATGCCTTGCACAAATTGAGAACGCTTCTCTTCGTTCCCAAAACGATAATTGGGTTTGTCGTCGGCGAGTTGGACGATAATATAGTCGTTGTTGAGGTGCGCAGGCCGTGCGAATGATTGATTTCGACCTACCCAAAATCCTGGATCAGCTATTACTTTCGCATCAATCCCTGTCTGCGATTTGAGCCTGCCATAGCTTCCATCATTCCTGACAGTGAAGAGTTTTGCATACTTGTGTGTTTCTCGCAAGTGGCGAATACCCCTTTCCGGTATTCCACCTTCTTCCTTGAAATAATTGTATCCGGCTGCAAAAACAACAAAAGGGATTCTAATGTTTCGAATCAACTCCTGCTCTATCAGCCAGAACCAGCCTTGAGGCCAATGAGCGCCATGGATAATTCCACCGCCGCCAATAATCAGAAGATCGTAATTCCTGTTTATGATATCGATGTAATACGGGTCAAATATCTGCCCCTGAATATTGGTCTCTGCGATGAGGTCAACGGGTAGCAATTCCCTTAACGCCTTCTTGACGCCATATCCTAGCGCGTAATCACCAAGATTAAAGTTCAAGCAGTAGGTATGAAGAATTCTCATGTTCCAACCTCATTCATTTTGACTGTTGACTGTTGTGTCAACAGTTCAATCATGCTGCTGTCAAAGGCAAGTATCTCGCACTGAGTGATGACATCCATTCTTTCCGAGAAGCTGTCGTCAACAAGTATGGCGTCGGGCTCTTTGATATATTCTGACTTTAAAGCGCCGGATGGCACCTGAATGATTTCATCAAACAGACCTTGGAGCCTGTATCTGGCAAGAGTTGCAGCAAGGTCCCCCTTATGTCGGGTAATCAGACTTACCTTCTTCCCCTTATTGAGACACTGATATATCAGCCTGATGACCGACAAATTCACTTCTCCGTCAAGTATGAGGCTGTCGTCCAAATCAACGTACAAAGTGCCAAATTGAATTTTGTGGTGGTACCGATTGCAGAGTGCCCTGTCCATCTCGATTTCTGCATGGATTGGCGCTATCTTCAAAGGGAGGCGTTCGTGTTCGAAAATACTTAATAACGGAAAATTGACCCCCAGCACCCGGTGGGTTGCCATTGACCCGGAAATTCGAGGGGCGACTTCAAGAAGAACCAGTTGGCCGTCAGCAGCACGCTTGAGTTGAAAAAACCATGCTCCACGGAGTTCCAGCGCCTCTCCGATTATTGCGGCCATATCCATTGCTTCCGGCAATTCTACGGTTGCCGTATTGACTGCGATGCCATTACGGATCCGGGACCGAATTCGCACACCGGAGAAGAGCAATCCTTTTTCTCGATCCGAAAAACAATCCACTGTAAATTCGTCACCAGGCAGGTACTCACAAATAATCGGGTCGCGCACCATGCTCAGTGCGTTATGCAATTCATCGGGAGTGCTCACACGATAGACATTTTGCGAACCCTGCCCGCGATCAGGCTTGACCAGCACTGGATAATTGCCCTCTACATCGTGCGACGCATACGTATGAGGCACACGCACTTTGTCAAAAAGTGCACGGTACGTGGCTGATTTTGATCTGGTAACACGGCAGGCGGTGGCGGGCGACGAGATGATGGTTGCAGGAATAAGGCCAGCGACCTCGCTGAGGGCTACGATTACATCGTCATACGCTGGAAAAATATAATCAATCTGCATTTGTTGCACGAGAGCAACAAATGCATCCAGCCATGCACTGTCATGAATGCTGGGTAATAAATGATAGTGAGGGAAAACGAATTTTGCGTGGTTGGAAATATCTTGGTTTGCCCCAAAAACATTTACTTCCTTGCAGTGTTTCAGAGCACTGTAGATTTCCAGTCCGATTTCCGTTCCTGCAGGGAAAACCAGAACATTGCGCTTTTTCATAATTGTCTCTAATTAGGATTCAGTCCGCTGCCGGCAAGAATAGCATTGATCTTGTCGCCTGCAGGCCCTTTGAGGTGAGGTCAATCCAACCGCTCTCTTGATGTGGCCGGTGATCGGTTCGATGAAGCCCCTCTCTCATAAGAGTTGCGGGCACCTGAGGTGGACACAAGAAGCCGACATGGTTTCAATTCTACGGCATTTCCCCAAGTAAAATTCTGCATACTCTCTCTATATCCTGCTGCTCCAACTGGGCGTAAAGTGGCAGGCAGAGCACCCGTTCCGCCACCCTCTCGGAAACCGGGCAGGGGCGTTTCAGCTCGGACTTCAAGAATGGCAGGGTATTCAATGAGGGATGGAAATATCGTCGCGGGCCGATTCCTTGATCAAGCAGGGCTTGCCGGGCACGGATCATGATCTGGTGGGTCGGAAGTACCACCGGATAATAGGCATAATTGTACTCCAGCCCAGGCCTCAGCACGGGACTCTGCAACTTGGATTCCCGCAGGAAGAGATCATACCACGCCGAACACTGTTTTCGCGCCGCAACGATCTCTTCCACCTTGGGCAACACGCACAGCCCCATGGCGGCATGCAATTCCGACATTTTGGCGTTGATACCGATGTCAAGGTACGTATCTTCGCCGATATGGCCGAACTTACTCATCAGGGAAACCCGTCGGGATACCTGTTCATCCAGACTGACAACCGCCCCGCCCTCGGCGGTATGAAAGAGCTTGGTGGCATGAAAGCTCAGGGTGCTGCAATCACCATACGCGAGCAGGGAGCGTCCCTGCAATTTGACCCCGAAGGCATGGGCCGCATCGTAAATGACCTTGAGTCCGTGACGATCCGCGATGGCTTGGATCCGGTCCACATCACATGGGTAGCCGTAGACGTGGGTCGCCAGGATAGCCGTGCTGTTTTCCGTGAGGGCCGCTTCGATCAGATCGGGATTGATGCAGAAAGTGTGTTCATCAATATCGACAAACACCGGCTCGCACCCTTCCCACAAAATAGCGTTGGTGGTGGCGACATAGCTGTAGGGGGTGGTGATGATTTCGCCTTTGAGGTCCAGCGCTTTGAGAGCCAGTTGGAGTGCAAGGGTGCCATTACTGACGAGCTCCAGATTTTGGAGCTCCAGGTACGTTTTAAGGCGTTGACCAAGTTCACGGCAAAGGGGGCCATTGTTGGTGAGCTGGCTGGTTTGCCAAATCTGATCGAGGTAGGTTTGATACAGATCAAGGTCCGGCATGTAGGTTCGGGTGACGGGAATCATTGCTTTACCGCGATATAGAGAATGCTGGTGGGGTTGAGCCCCATGTGGACGAACGTGTCTGAACCGAAGGCGCTGGACCCAAGTTGCTGGACGCCAAAGCCGCATGCCTTGATCTTGCGGACATAATCATCGTGCCCATAAAGACGCACATGATCGAATTGGCCAAACAATCGCCATCGTTCGGCTTCGGTGGTTGCAGTGGCATCTTCAACGGTGTGGGGCAGGTCAACAATGATAGGCGCCATCAGGATGCCACGCCCGCCGGGCCGAGTAATTCTATGAAGTTCTTGGATCGCCTTGAGGTCATCAGGCACATGTTCAAGGACATGGCTGCATATGAAAAAATCAAAACTATTGTCGGCAAAAGGAAGGTCCATCAGGTCGACTTTATGGTCGGCCGTTTCCATCATTAAGTCGGCCGTCTGGTAACCAGCAAAAATCTTTGTTTTGCGGATAAAGTCAGAGAGAGCTTGCTCGGGTGCAAAGTGAATCGCCATGGGTGAGCCAGCGAATTTCCGAGCGCTTATTTCCTTCTGAAGCCAATAAGCATACAGGCGTTCACGATCTGTAGCACCGCATTGCGCGCAGGAATAGGTTTCAAGGGCTGTCATTTCCCCTCTACCAAAATGCATATAGCCATGTTGTTCTGCATGGTCGCGATAAAAATCGGGGAGGGGATTGAACACCACACCCGATGCGGCACACACGGGGCAAAAGGTCGTGGCACGCCGCCGTAACCCAAGAACCTGAAGGATGTGCATGAGAGTGGTTTTCATATTTGGGCTACCTCGACGTCGCAGGTCACGTACACCTTGGTCCAGATTCGTCCCCGATTTTTACGTTGAACATTAAAAACAATGGCGTCATCAATGACGTCCATAAATTCGGCTGTCTGGTCTTGTAAAACAGGTTTTGTCAGTTGGAATTGGATACTGTAATTTCCTTCCTGCAAAGGCAAGGTGGTTGTGTAGGTGACCACATGGCGCGTTCGGGGCGGGCAGTGCAACAGTGGTTCGCCTACTGTGCGCAACCCTGCGCCAATAATCAGATTCTTTTTATCGTCTTGGATATAATAATTAACGGAAAGATCTGTTTCGTTTTCAACACTGAAATAGATTCTGATTTTTACCTGCTGGCTGAATTGAGCCGAAACCACCGGCTGATCCTGCAAATCGACCAGTTCCGCAAAGCTAATCCGCGCCCCACCGGCGCCATAACGAAACTGTGCGACGCGCCGGTCGAACGCGGTCGATGTTTTAAAGTCAGCCATCTTCATTATTGCTGCGGGTACAACAGGCGCTTCGACAGATGCATTAGCGCTCTTGTCTGGATCAGGTCCACTTTGCGCATTCATTTCTTCGCGCATCACACGGACATAGTCCTCCGCAACGGTGGCAGCTTGTCCAAAACTTTTAATGAGCCCGCTTTCCAAGTATACAGCTTTTGCACAAAGGCTTTTAACACTGCCGATATCGTGACTCACAAAAAGGACTGTGGCTCCACGATCCTGAATGCGACGCAATGCAGTCATGCATTTGGCCTGAAAGGCCATGTCGCCAACGGCAAGCGCCTCGTCGACAATCATGATCTCGGGCTGCGACATGATGTTGACGGCAAAGGCAAGCCTGACAAACATGCCGCTGGAATAGGTTTTGACCGGTTGTTCGATGAAATTACCGATATCGGCGAAGGAGGCAATATCATCAAAGCAGGCATCAATTTCTTCTTTTCTGAGCCCCAGTATTGAGGCATTCATATACACATTTTCACGCCCGGTGAAGTCGGGGTTGAAACCCGACCCCAGTTCCAGCAATGCAGCAATGCGGCCTTGGGTTTGAATGCTGCCGCTGGTGGGCGTCAAGGTTCCGCAGATCAGCTGCAGCAAGGTGGACTTGCCGGAACCGTTGCGACCGATGATGCCGACCGTCTCTCCCTTGTGCACCTCGAACGACACGTCCTTCAGTGCCCAGAATTCTTTGCAGTAACTCGTGACGGATGGTGCCTGGCGAGTGAGACCGGCAACGGCACGTTTAACCCTGGGCAGCACAAATTGCCGCAACCGGTCACGCGGGGTGTCGTAGATCTGGTAGCATTTGCTCAGGTTTTCGACTTTGATGGCAATCTCAGAGGACATCGGCAAACCCCTTACGCGTCTTCTGAAACCAGAATAGGCCAAACCAAGCTATAGCCATATCGATCAGCAAGTGTATGCCAAGCCCCTGCCAGTCTGGTATATTGCCCCAAATCAGCACCCCTCTGGCCTGCTCGATGATGAAGGTCAGCGGATTGAGGAAGAGGTAACTGCGGAGCTGTTCGGGCAAGGCCGATGCCGGGAAGAAAATGGGGCTTACAAACATCAGCGCCGTGGTCAAAATACTGATCGTTTGCCCTACGTCGCGCAGAAACACGCCCAGAGAGGCGAGTATCCACGTCCCCCCTAAAGTCATCAGCAGCAAGGGGAAGAGCACAACGGGCAGCAGCACCGCAGTGACCGGGAGACTATGAGTGACAAGGGCGTGAAAAGCGAGCAGCACCAACACGCTGATCATGGCATGAAAAAGTGCTGATCCGACAGCGACCACGGGAAGAATTTCCAGCGGGAAAACTACCCTTTTTACGTAGTTGACATTACTCAAAATCAGGTTAGGGGCCCGGTTGATGACCTCGGAAAAAAGATTGAACACGATCAACCCGGTGAACAGGATGATGGCGAATTCGGTCTTACTTTCCGAGTGACCCTGTCCCCACTTGGCCTGGAACACCACGCTGAAAACAAAGGTGTAAATTGCCAGCATGAAAATCGGCTGGAAAAAAGACCAGAACAGGCCCAAGACCGAGCCGCGGTACCGGCCAACGACTTCACGTTTGGTCATCTGCCACAGCAACTGCCGATTGCGGGAGAGGCTGCGGAAAAAATCCAAGGGATTGGCGGAATGCTTCATCGTGGTTAGGCGAAGATTTCCGTCTCGGCAAATCGCAGGGCCGAACGGTCTTTATCTGAGAGGAGGGGGATGGCGGAGGAGGGCCAGGCAATGGCAAGATCGGGATCGTCCCAACGAATAGTCCGGTCATAGTGCGGCGCATAGTCGTGGGTCGTTTTATAGAGGACATCTGCCACCTCCGACAGCACCAGAAAACCGTGGGCAAACCCAGGGGGCACCCAGAAGAGCCGCTTGTTGTCTGCGGAAAGATGGATACCTACCCATTGGCCGCAGGTTGGAGAGCGGCGGCGGATATCGACCGCCACATCGAACACTTCCCCCACCACGCAGCGCACCAGCTTGCCCTGCGCCGCCGGGGGCAACTGATAATGGAGGCCGCGCAGCACGCCTTGTGCCGAACGGGAATGGTTGTCCTGGACGAACTGCACCTCGATCCCGGTCGCCTCGCGGAACACACGCTCGTTGTAACTTTCATAAAAAACCCCTCGCTCGTCACTGAACACCTTTGGCTCGATGACCAGCGCTTCGGGAATTTGGGTGGGGGTAACTCTCATACAAACACCTTCTTTTTGAGCATCGTCAGTAAATATTGGCCATAACTATTTTTGGCCAGCGGTTGGGCAAGAACTTCCAGCTGATCGGCGTTGATCCAGCCTAGGCGGAAGGCAATTTCTTCCGGGCACGCTATTTTCAATCAGGAGACAGCATTGTTCCCCTTTCAGAAATCCTCTCGTCCTATTTCAGACAGACTCCCGTGCTCGAGCCTGAAAAAGCGATTACAATACTGCTGCACCAGTTTGTCGACATGAGAGGCGAAAACGAAGATACCCACTGACTTGATGAGTCCTTCCATGCGCTCTTTGGCCTTGGCCTGGAATGCCGCATCACCGGCACCAAATACTTCATCCACTAAAAGAATATCCCGCTGGGTCGAAGCCGATCTTCATTTCGGCCATGCTCGAAAAGACGAACATACTGAGAGGCGACAACGTCGATGTGGTAACGATTAGCGACGTCTTTCACCAGGGTCAGGGCATTCAGGTATTTTTGCCTATCAGTTGCAAACGCCGAGACAACCCGCGCAGTTCTTTCAATCGGCACCTCCCCGTCCTCCAACTCAATCACCTCACCAGCGACATCGTCAGAGGTCGTCAGCATGTTTCTGATATCCCCAACATCAGTGGCAATGTAGGGTTTCCCCGCAAAAAGACAATCAACAATAGTCAAAGGAAAGCTTTCCGACTTGAACTTGGTCAACATGATTCCCATGTCCGCTGACGCATAATGGCCAACGGAGTTTTCGCTGAAGCCCGCCAAATAGAGAAAATCAGGCACGCCTAGCCGACAGTACTCATCGTACACTGTGCCATTACCTACCAGTATAAGGCGAATGTCCGGGCCAGATAGGGTGAAGTGGTGCCGTATGCTTTTAAATCAACTTGGCCACACTCCGGAGAGAAAAAGGTGCTTTTACCAATTTTAGCCCTAAAGAATCAAGACGCTACCCACTTGAAACAGCGAGGAGCCAGGAAAGTTAAATTTTTTCGAATACCAAAAGATTATTTAAACCAAGTTGAAACGTTTTTCGAAATGTCAGTTTGAGATTTTTCGACAAAGCCTCCACCAAAAATTCTGGATCGAAACCATGGTGATCCTCAAGTGCTTGGCCATCAATTAGCTTCAGAGACATTAAAACATCCAATATTTTATCTACGAAAGGGTTCGGTACGGTAACTATCAACCGACCGCCCTCTGAAAGTAATTCAGAAATCTTTTGAGAAGATTTAGTTAAATCTTCATCAGAAAAGTGCTCAAAGACTGCGAGTGCGAAAATGATATCATATTTACCCAATATTTCAAAATTATCTAATACAGAGGGGAAGTAGCCGTGAAAAAGTTTTGAATTAGGCGAAATAGATTTGGCAGATAGTCGTGGATCACAGCCATCAAGTCGGACCGATTTCCGAGAAAACTTTGTTAATACATAACCATCATCACATCCGATATCGAAAACTGCACTAACCTTTCGGGGCATAGCCTGAAGTGCAACACTTACGCGCCACCATCGAAGCGCTTTGTCAATAAGTTTCATTTTTTATTTCCAGAGGTTTATTAACGTTTAAAAATGCCCAGCGTGACTGAAGAATGTAGTTTGTGGCAGTAATGAAGGCTATAACTGCAATAAAAGACATCTTTGGCTTTAAATCAAAAAAGTCAAAAGCGAATGGAAGGACTCCTGAAAGGAATATCCCGATCAACTGAATTGTCAGGTATTTGGGGAATGACGTAGAATGAGGATCGATAGATTCAAAAACAAATTTATGTTGGATGAAATACATGATCGGCACTAGGCAACAATAAACTAAGAAACTGGAAATCCATGCAGGCATCCCAATCATGGTGAGAATGAATGAAAATAAAATATAGCATGCCGCTCCAAATCCACCAGTCGCTAAAAATTTTATAAATCGAGCAGGGGGGGTGCGATAGAAATGCATAGGTTTATTATGGGAAAATTAAATTGTAGGCCGTCTAGTTGGTAATGCCAAAAAACCCATAATCAATGAGGATAAAAAACCTATGGCGCCGAATGTGATCATCAGCGTGGATAGACTGACAGATCTCAAAAAAGTACCATATTCAAGTTCTCCAAAATTCTTGCCTCCCCAGGCAACTAAGAGATCCAAGCCCAAGTAAATACCAGCAGCAATAAGCAAAATTCCTACAATACTACCAACCTCAAAAGCTGGTGATGTTCGTGCATATTCAAGCAGTTTATGCTGTTGAAGTAAGCCTTCACGCATACCGAACATCCTTACTATGATCCCAAGTACAACAGATAGTAGGCCAATAGTTATGCCGGTTTGAGCAAAAAACAATGTATGAATACCAAGGTGTAAATTTCCGAATTTTAGAGGGCCTGATATAATCAAGAGATAAAAAATAGAGCTTATTAAAGATATTGCAAGTCCAGGAATTAGAAACAGCCAGCGTGGACTAAAAAGCATCATGAAGCGAAGGTGGCGCCAACCATCTCTCCATGGAAGTAAATGCGGTGCGCGTGTTCTCCCGTCCTTTGACAGAGTAGTCGGAACCTCAGCTATCCTCATTTTAAACAAACTCGCCTTGATGACCATCTCTGACGCGAATTCCATTCCTGTAGTTCGTAAGTCCATGCGTAGAAAGGCGTCTTTTCTAAAACCGCGCAACCCACAATGAAAGTCTTTGGCGGGACATTTGAACAAGGCTCGACCAACCCAAGTCAGCACGGGGTTCCCTATGTACCTATTTTTCCAAGGCATGGCACCAAGCGCAATTCCCCCAAGAAAACGGTTTCCCATAACTAAATCGTATCCTTCGTCAAGCTTTTCAACTAATGAATTTAGATTGCTAAAATCATATGAATCATCAGAATCCCCCATAATTATGTATTCGCTGTTTGCGGCAAGTGTACCGTAATACAGGGCTGATCCATATCCTCGGACAGGAACATCAACAACGCGAGCGCCATTGCTCCGGGCTATCTCCTGTGATCCATCTGTACTTCCGTTGTCAGCGACAACCACCTCGCCGATAGTCCTTGTTCGTTGAAGCCAGCCATGGGCTTTTTTTATGCAGGTTTCAAGAGTTTCAGCCTCATTCAGACATGGCATTAAAATTGACAACTTCATTCAAATTCTCCAAAGTAGAGTGATTTTCGGACGGGTAAATTTTTAATTAAAATGGCTCTAAAAGGAGTTTGAAGTGGTCCACAACCCACCGTACGAAATAGTTAAGAGTGCTAAGCACCGTCGATACTATAAAAAACAGGCAGAAGAAAGCCGAATTTTGCAGGTAGCGCGGTTCCGCGGTCCAGGCAGCTGCGCTAACCAGCCCATAAAAGCAGATGTGCAACAGTACCCAAATCACGAATATTCCCCCGCTGGCCAACAATAGATATTTGGATTCTGATTGACAGAAAAAAATAAGCATAAGTAGACATGCACAGCTCAAAGAAAGTCCGGTTATCCAAATTGTGCTAGATTTAGCTATGGTAAGAACAACACCCTTAATACGTTCACGAAAGGAATCCGGTGCCCGGAGGGTTCGGATGGTTACGGCAGCCATTTCCACGGTTATATTTCCATGCGTACCTGGAAAAACATGCGATTTTCCGGGCTCAAAGCGGTCGAGTTTTCCAAGAAATTCTGAACCTGAATAGAACGACAGCGAGGGGGAGGGGGAGGGTTTCTTATTCCCGGATGATTTGAAAATGCCGAATCCCAACTCTCGAGGCAGGGGCAAACTATCTCGCTGGAAAGCTTTTTGCACGTCTGGGGGTAGAATCCGCATGTTCTCTCTATTTGTTTCCGTCGCTCCGTCATTAATGGAAACCCTTGTAATCGGGTGGTCGGCATTATTGGCAAAGGCCCAGCCTTCGATGTGGATGGAAGATGAAACCAGGGGGAGGCGCCGCATGCAAACGCGATCAAAAACAGCTTCATCTGTGGGGGGGAGATCGGCATCGACCTTTGCCTCCAGCGGGGCTAACATGCAGTTTATGGAATGCGTGAGGCCTTGGCCGAGAAACGGCATCCAGACAGCCGGATCGGCCTCTAGAAAGGGATGGAGAACAAACCTTCGCTGGTATTTTCCCGACGAAAACCCAGCTTCTATCTCACGGATGGCTTGGCGGTAGATTGCATCAATATCTTTCAAAGATGTTATTCCTTGTAACCAAGCCGCGGTGTGAAAAGCATACCAAAGCCACGCGGTACCGATTTCACCCGGCAGGCCGAGTTTTTGTAAGCTGGCCTGCTGTTGGGGGTTTTGAGGACGTTCCACCTCGTCACGGAAGCGTGCGAAGGTTGGGCTCTGTGCATACGCCAACTCCCGGGCGCGATGCGTAATCGGGACGAAACGAGGATCCTTCTCTCCCGTTTCGATCATGGCCAAAGTCTTCAGAAGCCTGAAGTTGCTTGGTAGTTCAGCTGGGCCACCGCGCGTGAAGACCCCATAGCGCCACCCATTATGGACTGTCAATGCCGCCGGAATAACCGTAGCGCTCAGGGAGACCACAAATAACCCACCGAGGGCACCATACAGCGAACGCCCCCAGGTGCGGTTCCGGTAGAACCGATCAACAACACCTATTAGGAATGACCAGACGATGAGAAAAGCGACCAGCAGAAAGCTTTCATTCCGGGTGATGGCCATATACCCGATGATCAGCCCCATCGTCAGCAGCGCGCCTGCCCGCTTTCGCAGGCAGTCGCCGCGCAACACCCGAATTGAAGAGGCGAGTGCAAGGGCTGACAGGCAGAGGTAGAGGCCTTCAGTCATGGCGTGGTCGAACAGATTGTAGGTCTGAGGGGCAAGTGCTGCAACGGCGAAACACGGCAATATAAGCCACCGTTCGCGGTCATGAACCCACAAACTAAACGACAGATATGTGGCTGAAATCAACCAGAGCAACTCAATGGCAATCCGTTGCGGCACACCGAAAGCATGACTGAACCAGAGCCATACGGTATATCCCGTAGCTCCCAAGCCAAAATATCGGCCTAGCTGGTCAGCTCGGCCGACATAATTAAGCGCATCATAAAATTCAGTAACAATTTCTTGATTCGCTATCAGAAAGAATTTAAGCAATCCAATTGCCACTATTGAAGCAATGAGATACCAGGAGGTCTTTTTTGTGAAGCTCTGATCAACCGTTATAAACATGTATCAAAATCCTTAAATCTCTACTCAGGGGGTTCGGTCGGCGGGGATGACTGTCATAGGGGGCACGATGCTTTGCTTTAGTTGCCTTATGAGTTGATTTGACCGTGTCCAATTCATATCTCGGTACACATGCAATCTGTTGCTTCAGCACGGTATTGCAAGAGATTATGGCTCAGATCTCCTTGGTTTTTATATAATTCCTCACAGAATCCTTATACGCTGTGGAACGGCTCCGAGCCGCTTTGTATTGATCATTGAGGAGACCGCACTGTTCCCAATTCAGAAATCCTCTCGTCCTATTTCAGACAGACTCCCGTGCTCGAGCCTGAAAAAGCGATTGCAATACTGCTGCACCAACTCGTCGACATGAGAGGCAAAAACGAAGATACCCACTGACTTGATGAGTCCTTCCATGCGCTCTTTGGCCTTGGCCTGGAATGCCGCATCACCGGCACCAAATACTTCATCCACCAAAAGAATATCGGGCTGGGTCGAAGTGGCCACGGCAAACATAAGACGCGTTGCCATTCCTGATGAATAGGTCCGGACGGGAAGCTGGAGAAAATTTCCGAGTTCGGTGAACTGTTCTATTTCCTCGATGCACAACTGGCTTTCCTTGACGCTCATCCCTAAGAGTATTCTCATTCGGATAATGTTTTCGTAGCCGGAAAGATCAGGATCCATCCCGGCACCCAGCTCGAGTACCGTTGCAACGCGACCATTCCGGGTGATCTTGCCAGCCGTGGGAAAATAGGACCCGGCCATCGTCCGTAACAAAGTGCTCTTACCCGCGCCATTGTGGCCGATGAGGCCAACAGCATCCCCTTCTTTTAAGTCGAAACTTACATTCCTCAAAGCTGTCACGATCTGAATCTGGCCAGCTTCCTTTTCGATGTTGCCTCCGGTGCTGATACGAACCAGCTGGTTGCGCAGGGACATGCTCCGAGTACTGTATATAGGAAACTGCACAGTAACATTGTCGAATTTGAGGAAGGTCATGTTTACACCCAGAAAGCGACACGATGGTGTTTACGATTGAAGAGCCAAAGGGTGAACAACCAACCACCGATCAGCAGAGCGATATTAGTCATTACAACAAACCAGGGCGGCGCCATGCCAAGCAGTGGATACCTGACGATCTCGATGAAATGGGAGAAAGGATTCATCCACATAATGTTCTGGCTAAATGTCAAGAAATTAGGACGATAGAACACCGGGCTGGCAAACAGCAGCAGGGGCAGGAAAGAATTGACCATAAACTCTAAATCTCGGAATCTGGCCCCCAATAGCCCGACGAGTAACGCAAGCCAGAACAGATTAAGTGTAACCAAAATGATACAGGGAAAAGCAAGCCAAATGGTGCTGTTGAATTTCACACCCAGAATGAGCGCGATGATAATGAATACCGGTGCGTTGTGCGCCAGGTTGATCACATGCCGGAACATGAGCTGCGCCGGATGAATCGATAGAGGAAGTGGCAAATTTCGGATTAGCGAAGATTGCCGATTAAACACTGTTGTCGATTCAGAAATTACCCCGGATATGAATTGCCAGAGGATTAATCCAGCGGTGAGCGTCGGTACAAAGGTTTTCGCATCGAGCTTCATTAATTCGCTCCAGAGGAAACCCAAACCCACTGAACCAATGGCAGTGCTTAGAGTCATCCAAAAGGGGCCGAGTACACTGCGTTTATAGCGTGCCTTAAGGTCGCTGAACGCCATAAAAATGATAATTTGATGTTTTTTAGCAGCACCAACCAGATCGTCGATGGCAGGGGATGTAATTAAAGTAGAAAACATAAGAAACCGTTCAGGGGTAGAGAGTATTGTGCCAATGCAATGCACCTGGGAATTGATCGAAAATTGTACAATGAGCTCGTTTTTAGCCGCTTCTTCATCGAGGACACCCGGGGCAATATCGCTGACGGCGAAGGCTGCGCAGTGGTCGAATTCCGTTCTATTAACAGCGGTTGTACGCAGCCGGATTGACGATAATTCCTGGACGAACTTCACGAACCGGGTGGCGAGATTCATGTGATCTGAAAGATCGCCTTCAGCATGATTGACGGCAACAAGGTGTCCTAATAGTGCCAATGACCGCTGCTGTTTTTAACACACGTCGGATGGTGCTGCAATGGCCCTTGATCATAGAACCCGTTACGGAACTGACTGCCATCAACATAAAAAGGCTGTGGCTTACCGGGCTAAGCGTTGTGACTACTGAACGGGATCAATTTTTTCAAGAGGTGGGTCAACACTGGTAGGCCGTAGGTATGGGGGGAGGTGCGCACTATCCGTGGCAAGGGGCAGTACCGGTGGGTACCTGCAAGCCATACAATATTTTCGAGATTACCGGCACTGGTTAAAGCATCGAGATTGAAAACCAGCGCATTCTATTTATTCAACCATTTAGTTATATTGAATTTTTCATTGTGATAATTCCTTTATCCGCTAAAAACTGTATCAATATATCCACACATTCCTGTATTGTATGTTGATCAGTCGCAATAACCAGATCAGGATGTTCAGGCTCTTCGTATGGGGCTGTAATTCCCGTCATATTGTTAATAGTACCTGCTCTGGCCTTTTTATAGAGGCCTTTGGGATCTCTTGCTTCGCAGGTTCGCAAAGCGCATCGAACATAGCATTCATAATAGGGCATTTCGGCCATCAAGGTACGGATGAATGTGCGACTTTCCCGATAAGGAGCTATGAAAGCTGCAAACGTGAGAATGCCGGCGTCGACCATGAGCTTAGCCACTTCGGCAATTCGACGTATGTTTTCCTTACGATCCTCTGGAGAAAGACCCAAATCTTTGTTGAGCCCGTAACGAATATTGTCACCATCGAGCACGTAGCCTCGTACACCGTTTAGAAAAAGACGTTCATCCAACGCATGCGCCAAGGTCGACTTGCCACTTCCTGAAAGACCGGTGAACCATAAAAGGGCACTTCGATGGCCATTGAGCAGGTGGCGGTCTGCACAAAGGATATTGGAGTTGAAAGGAACGAAGGGGGAATCTTCCATTGTAAGTGACTGTTTATGTGAACTCATTAAGATCTTACCGATTACTATTCTGGAGTTAAGCTGCCCGGGAATTTTTTGAACCCATCACCGTTATGCCAAGGGTCCCGTGTCGGCGCGCAGATCGGCATACTCCTTGTTTCTTTCCAGGTAGGCAGCGACATAGGAACACTGCGGCACGACCTTTTTACCCTG
Organism: Desulfobulbales bacterium; assembly: GCA_038205495.1. GTDB lineage: Bacteria > Desulfobacterota > Desulfobulbia > Desulfobulbales > Desulfobulbaceae > Desulfobulbus. Next base: position 38,169 of record JBBRBT010000008.1, on the reverse strand, counting down.
GAGACGGGCATCGTCCAAGGCACATTTGGTTAATCTCGCAGCCACATTTTGTCCCCGTAATTCATTGGGGACAAAGGTATGGGTAAAAACGAGCAGGTTTTCCCCCTGCTCCACATAATCAAGCTGGGCGAGTTTACCCTCAAGGGTCAGTTCAAAGCGTTTCATTACTTCATTTTTCTGCGGCTCTTTTTCCATGGCAGTATCCTCCAGAGGTAAAATGCGCTCTTTTTGTTGGCTCAAAATATCTTTCGAGCTTACACTAAGCCCATTGTAAAGAGTTGTTGGTGCACATACTGTTTGCACTTTCTGGTTTCTGTCCATCCCTATACGTGGAAGAGAAGGTTGTTTTGAGAAAAGTAAGGCAGTCTATCCCTCGGCATTCGATCAAATCACGCTGGGCAGCATGAAGTTTTCACGACGTGACAGAAGAAAGGGCCTCTTCAGCACCCTGCGGCTTTTATCCCGCTCGCAGCGTACGCCGGAGGTTGTCCATTTCCAGGGCAACCGGGTTTCCCTGCTGGTGCATGGCGGTGATTTTTTCCCAGCCCTTTTTCAGGCCATCAACTCGGCGACCACGGCGATCTGCGCTGAATTCTACATTGTCAAACCTGACGCTACCGGCGATGCCTTTGCCCTGGCCCTGATGGATGCGGCTGCTCGGGGGGTCGAAGTTTCACTGATCTATGATGCCCTCGGCTGTTATGACACCCCAGCCGCTTATTTTCAACGATTGGCGGCGAACGGGGTTCAATGCCTGCCCTTTAATAAACCCGCTTTCTCCCAGCTTCACAAGCGCCATTGGCTCGATGTTCGCGACCACCGCAAGATGGTTCTGATTGATGGGGCAACCGCCTTTCTCGGCGGGCTCAATGTCGGCGATGAATATGCCGGCTTTGGTGAGAGTTTCCAGCGGTGGCGGGATGTCGGTATTCGGCTTGATGGGCCAGCGGTCGGCGAACTCCTGCGACTTTTCCTGGTGACCTGGACGCAGGAGGGGGGTGCAGGCGCTCCTGGCCGGCTGGATCGGCAGGAGGCGCCAGTGTATGCGGGCGATGCCGATGTCATGATCGTCAACGGGACCCCGCACCATAGCCGTTCAGTTATTCGCAGTTCTTTTAGGCTGGCGATGGTCGGTGCCGTCCACAGCATCAGAATTATTACCCCCTACTTCGTCCCCGGTCCGCGGGTCGTCCTCTCCCTGCTCCGGGCGGTCGCTCGAGGGGTCAAGGTGCAGATGATCGTGCCCTCGATCAGTGATGTGCCGCTGGTACAATTGATGAGTCGTGCCTATCTAGCCCCGTTGTTGAAAGCCGGGGTCGAGATCTTCGAACGTCAGGAGACGATTCTCCATTCCAAGGTCATGCTCATCGACGACTTCTGGGTGACGCTGGGTTCCGCCAACTTAGATTATCGTAGTTTTCACCGGAACTATGAGATCAATATCATCATCGACAGCTTTGAGTTCGGTTCACAGGTACGGAGCATGTTTGATGATGAACTGAAACTCTCCCGGAGGGTTGCCTTGTCCGAATATGAACAAAGAAACCGTTTTGTCCGCTTCTTGGAATGGCTCGTCGGCCCCTTGAGTCGTTTTTTCTGACCTGCCGGGAGGAATCACCCTTGGTTGCTGGCCATCGACCCCTGACCCCGACACGGGAAAATCCAACCTGCGCTTGATTTTGCATCCTAGGAATGGTATCCATCAGGCCTTCCGATGCCCCGGGAGCGGCTTGATACACAAGGGACACGGCGTTCCGGGGTTGTCCCGGAGGTCTTCTCTTACAAACGAGATGTTGTATTCACGGCTCTGCTCTCATCGACCCTTCATCCCCAAGACAAAAGAACATGACTGCTTACTGCGTTGGCATTGATACCGGCGGGACCTATACCGATGCCGCCCTGATTGATACCGTTTCCGGCAAGGTGATTGCCTGGAACAAAGAACGGACAACACCCCACGACCTGAGTGTCGGCGTCGGCCGTGCCCTGGAGGGTCTTTTCCGGCAGGGGATCAAGCCAGCTGAGGTCCAGTGTCTGGCCGTATCGACCACTCTGGCGACCAATGCGGTGGTGGAGGGGCGCGGTGCCCGGGTCGGCTTGTTTGTCCTGGGTTCTGTGCGCCATTTCAAATTGCCGGTGGTTGCCTCTATTTTCCTCAAAGGTGGCCATACGATCACCGGCGTCGAAGATGAGCCCTTGGATATCGAAGGCCTGGTCGACATGCTGTCCGGTCTGGCCAGCGAAGTGGACAGCTATGCCGTCTGCGGCGCCATGTCGATCAAAAATCCCACCCACGAATTGGTAGCCCGGGAGGCGATTGCCCTGATCGATCCCAAACCGGTGTTCTGCTCGCACCTGGTGTCCTCTCATCCTGGTATGCGGGAGCGGTCGGCCACGGCGTGTCTGCACGCCAAGCTCATGCCGCTCATGACCGATTTTCTGGCCTCGATACAACGCTCCATGCTGGCAGTGGGACTGTGTTGTCCGGTCACCATGATCTGCGGCAATGGCAAGGGGGCGGCCTTGGATCAGATTGTCGATCAGGCAGCCATCACCATGGCCAGCGGTCCGGCGGCAACGGCCCGGTTCGGCGCGACTACGGGGGCAAGCGGCCAAGCCTCCGCCCTGGTCGTCGATGTGGGCGGCACCACCACCGACGTCTGCCTGATTAAAGACGGCGCGCCACAGCTCAGCCATGAGGGCTGCACCATAGGGGAATGGCAGACCCACGTCGAAGCAGTGGATATGTACACCTCGGGTGCGGGCGGCGACAGTCATATCATCTGTCACCGGGACGGTCGAATCAGCCTGCAAAACTCCAGGGTCCAACCGCTGGCCATGACCCCGGATCTCCCCGATCCCATGGGCTGGCTCAACAGCGACACCGATACGTATTTGGTGCTGCCGGTTGCGGGACTGGATCGGCAAGTGGTCATGAATGACGACATTCTACGCGCTCTTGATCAGCACGGGCCGACTCCCCCGAGCAAACTCGCCAGACAGACCGGTCTCAGCGGCATCACCCTGGAAAAGCGGCTGGAGCGGCTGGCATTCCTGCAGCAGATTGTGCTGGCCGGATTCACCCCCACCGATGCCCTGCATGGGTTGGGCATCCTTGAGATCGGCAATGTCGAGGCCAGCCTGTCCGGCGCCAAGGCCCTCGCCGGACAGATGGATCTGACCGTGGAGACCTTTTGCCAAAGGGTGGTGGCCGAGACCGAGGCCGCCATTGAGACGATCATTCTCAGTTACCTGGGCCGAACCATCTGGCAGGGCGATCAGGCCGTTCCCTTTCTCAGTCAACGCGACAATGCGCTGTTCTCCGTGCAATTTTCCCTGAAGCTGCCCCTCATCGGCATTGGCGCCGCAGCCCGTTGTTTTCTGCCCGGTGTGGCTCAACGGCTGGGCACAACCGTTTCCTTTCCCGAATATTGCGAGGTCGGCAACGCCATCGGCGCGGCTCTGATCGGCATGGACCCTCGCTAAACCGGAGTTGAGCCCGCTCTGTCCCTTAACGGGCCTTGCATCTTTACTTCTCCAACGCACTGGTTATTATTGAGAATAAATCTCACGCTATTTGGAGCAGAATATGGATATTTTCTTGAGTCAGTTTGATACGTACCTGCAGACCTCCCTGTTCGGCTCGCTGGTCGTGGCCTATTTGGGCGGCGTTCTCGCCAGCCTGACACCTTGCGTCTATCCCATGATTCCCATCACCGCGGGGGTGATAGGTCATGCCAATATTGGCGGCTCAAAGATGCGGGGCTTTTTTTTATCCCTGACCTATGTGATCGGCATGGCGCTGACCTATGCGGCGCTCGGGGTGTTTGCCGCGTCCACTGGTCGATTTTTTGGTACGGTGAATACCAGTCCCTGGACCTTTCTCCTGGTGGGGAATATGATCCTGCTGTTTGCCCTGGGGATGCTTGATGTGTTTTCTCTGCCCACGATCTCAGGGCGTTTCTTCAATAAACAGATGGGGATAACCGGAATTTTCCTGGCCGGGGTTTCGGCGGCGCTGGTCGCTGGTCCCTGTACAACACCGGTGCTGGGAACGTTGTTGGCCTATACCGCCTCTTCGAAAAGTCTTGTGCTCGGAGGTCTTCTGCTCTTTGTTTTTTCCCTGGGGATGGGCGCCCTGTTGCTGGGGGTAGGGACTTTCTCGAGTTTTATCACTGCCATACCCAGATCCGGGGCCTGGATGGTGAACATAAAAAAAGCAATGGGCGTTTTAATGCTCTTCCTGGCTGAGTATTTTTTTATCAAGGCAGGGGCCCTTTTTATCTAAAAAACAGGGGGCACCCCTTTCACCAACTTTTCACGGTATTCCACAGAGAATTTTTATGAGACGAAATGGTCTAAAAACACTGCTGCTCTTCACTTGGCTTATCTTCCTTCCCTGCACGCTGCTTGGGGCGCAGGTGGGTGGGCAGCTTATCTCCTTCAAGGGAAACGATCTCAACGGCCATCCCTTTGATCTGCAGCAGAGTATCGGCAGTAAACCGGTGCTCCTTGTTTTTTGGGCGTCCTGGTGCCCTTCATGTAAGACAGAAGTGCCGAAGATCAATCAGCTGGCTGAAAAATTCCGGAGCAGAGGGATGGAGTTCATTGCCGTTAACGTGGGATTTAACGATTCGGTCGAGCGCGCCCAGGCCTTTGTCAAGAAGACAGGTATGTCCTATCCGGCGCTCTTCGATTCCACGGGGGTGATAGCCGGGCAGTACATGCTGCAGGGGGTGCCGACCATCATCATTGCCGATAAACAGGGGGTCATCCGGTTCATGAATTACGCCACGCCCGAGATCACTGAGGCCAATTTTGCACAACTGATGGCGGATTGAACGCTGCAAAGCAGGGGTCTGTTTACGGTTCGTCTTCTTTGGCGACCAACGTATAGACCGCCTGCGCTTCTTTGGGGATAGAGACGGGCTTGCCAGTCTGCAGATCGCAGAAGATGAACAGGGTGGCAGCAGTCGCCAGCACGGTGTCGTCAGTTGCCCGATAAAATTTGAATTTACGGAGCGAACGGATCTTCTGCAATGCCGATACCCAGGTGAAGACGGTGATGGTTTCTCCCGCATAGGCCGAGTGGAAATATTCGATGGCATGGGAGCGGATGATCCAGGTTCTGCCGAGAGCCAGATAGCGTTCCGCAGGCCAGCCCAGTGCAGCCGAATGGTCCATGGCTGCGTCCTGCATCCATTGCACATACTGGACGTTATTGACATGACCATTGGCATCAATAGCCGTTTCCGGCACCACAAACTCGAATGTACCAATCGCACCCATTATTTTTTCTTAGCCGGAAGATCGAGATCAACGAGATTCCGTCCCGTGGCCGAGAGAAGCCGTTGCATGGCAAGATGATAGGAAACCTGGGCCTTGGCGAGACGGCCATAGGTGGTGTTCAAATCCCGCTGGGCTTCGTTCAGCCGGACCAATGAGGCCTCGCCTGCGTCGTATTCATTCTTAGCAAGATCGCGATTTTCCTCGACCAGTTTCACGGTATCCCGTTGCAGCCGCACTTGCTCCTGGGCAGCAGCCAATAAGGCAAGGTCCTGACGGATCTCCCCGGCAACGGCGTTGCGTAGCCCCGCGAGGGTGTAAGCGGCTTCTCTTTTTGCCTGCTCGGCCTCAAATAACCGGGCTTTGTCCGCTCCACCGGCATAGAGATTCCAGCTCATATTCATGGCCACCGTATTGCCGAAGTCATCCTTGGTGAGACCGATGTCGCCTTCCTTGACACCTTCGACGGCTCCAGCGAGCTGCACCTTGGGATAAAAAGGGGCCTTGGCCATACCGGTGGTGGCCTCGGCCTGTTTGACCACCATTTCTAAGGCCCGAATATCCGGGCGGGCGGCCATGGCTTCTTTGATCAACGTCTCCGGGTTTTGTTGTTTCCCGGTAGTTGCCGCTTCCTTATCCAGGGCAGCCAGCCGGAGGTGGGGCGGAAAGAGGGCATCCGGCACACCCAGGAGTGCCGCCAGGCCGTACCCTGCGGCCTCGTATTCCCGCTGATACAGCATGAGGCTGGTCTTGGCGGAATTGAGTTGCACCTTGATGTTGAGGACATCGCCCCAGGGGCCAGCCCCAACGTTGAAGCGGTTCTGGGCATCCTCAAGCTGCCGGGTGTAGAAGGTCTCGTCGGCACGCGAGATATCGACATTGGTTTGGGCCAACTGGGCATTGAGAAAGGCCTCGGCCACAGAGGTGACCAGCAGACGGCGGCTGTCGACCACGGCAGCGGTTACCGACTGTTCATCAAAGGCAGCCTGCTGCTCCTTGAAATTGCGGTAAAAACCATCGAACAGCACCCAGGTTGCCTGCAGACCGGCACTGTAGGTGTCGGAGGTTTGATCCGTCGAACTGCCGGGTAAGAGGGAGGCGAGCGCCTGGTTGTATTGATAGCGGGTATCGGAGAGGCGTTGCCGGGAGCCCGATCCGCCCAAGTCAAGGCTCGGCCACCAGGTGGCCGCAGCCTGCCGGACTCTGGCCCGGGCCTGTTCGATCCTCGACTGGGCAGCGGCCATGTTGGGATTGCCTGCCAGGGCAAGGGATTGGGCTGTTCGCAAATCAAGCACGTGTATCTTTGCGAGGTCAGCCGCAACCAGTTTTTCCTCTGCTGCTTGGGCGATCGATCCCAAGCAGCACAACAGACTCAAAACTCCAACCACTATCCGTTTCATATCATCCTCCGGTTCGAATATACCTTCGCACCGTCATTGTCTCTTTAATGGATCAAACCTTCGCAATGCAATTCATAGGGAAATTGCGCCCTGTTGTCTGGCCTGAAATTGTTTTTCATGCCGGAAGAATCGTGACGATTGACTCCTGGGCGGCACTATAAACTACTTTCCGGTATTCGTTATACAAGAAAAGGATGCGGGACGAAAAGAGTGGCGGGTGATTGCAAGTGCAATGAACGCATTGTGTTCAACCAGAAGGATGATGCCATTTGCTCTTGGGGGGTGTGATGATATTTAAATCAGTTGAGATCCAAACCGTTTCCCATCCGCACCCCGGTGCTGCTTCGGGAGCGGATGGGGAAACGCGCCCATCTCCAGACGTTCTCTGAGTATCAGGTGAAACAAGATATGCCCCCATTCGACGAGAACGATCTCGGGCTACAGCGTAAGGCCAGCAGGCCGAACCTGAATATCAAATCTGGCCCGCTCAGTACAGATCGAGTTTTTTCAGCAAATAGATAGCCCCGACAAGGGAAGCCGCTAACAAAACCACCCAGGTAATCAATAAAATTGTGCTCATAATTCTCTCTCAATAGGGTAGGGGGGAAATGCCGGCAGGAGACCACAATCGCTTCTCCTGCCGCCGGAAACGGATGGGGCTGGCCTCAGTAGGCTGCCCGGTCGCCGGTATCCTCAATCTTGATTTTGCTCCTGTTCATGGCCCACCAAACATAGGCAACATAGGCGAGAACAAAGGGAATGCCAAGGGCCACATAGGTCATGATCTTCAGGGTGTAGGGGCTTGAAGAGGCATTGTAGATGGTCAGGCTGGATTGCAGATCAACCTTGGACGGATAAAAGGCGGTCATATTGTAGGCCGGCAGCAACAAGACCGTTAATCCCACCAATACCGTGCCCAGGCCGCCATACCAGATACCGCTAGTTTCGGTGGTCTTGGCGGTATTCCAGACCCCGGCAATCACCAAGACCAGCCCTGCTGCCAGGAGTGCGATCAGCCAGGGGTTGGCGAGCAGATTGCGCAGATACTTGAAGCTGACAATCTCAATGGTGCCTTGTCCGTCGACAATGCCAAATCCTCGCATGAAAAGGAGCGAACTTAGGATGAGGAGGAGAAAGGGCAGGGAGCAGAGAAAATTCTGCCAGCAGGCCTTGCGCAACCGGGTTTCCATCTCTGGCACTTCATTGAGTTCGAGATTGTTGACCAGATACATGGCCCCGAGTGTTCGGGCATTGAATACCAGAAACAGCCCCATGGCGATATTGAAAATACTGGAGATCGAGGGGCTGAGCGCCGCTTCCAGTCCCCGGAGCGGATGGGTCCAGGTGACGAAGTTGCTGTCGCTCAACTGAAAGTTGGAACCAGTGTAAAAGGTGCCGACCGCAGCGCCGATGAGGACTATGCCGATGGCGCCGTTGATGAAAAGAAAACCCTCGTAGACCAGGCTACCCAGGATGTTCCACGGTTTTTTTCGGTACTCGTAGCTGACCGGTTGGAGGATGAAGGTAAAAAGAATGAGAATCCAGACCCAATAGGCCCCACCAAACGAGGTGGAATAGAATTTGGGAAAGGAGGCGAACAAGGCGCCGCCAAAGAGGACCAGGGTGGTAAAGGTCAACTCCCATTTACGGCCGAGCGAGTTGATGACCAGGTCTTTTTCGGTCGGGGTTTTGGCAACCTGCCAGAGGAGGCTTTGCCCGCCCTGAACAAAGGTCAGGAAGAGAAAGAGGGCGCCCACCACGGAACAGAGTAACCACCAGAGATGCTGCAGCGTGGCATAATCAAGATGTTCAATCATTTTAATTTTCCTCCGGTCCGATGCTGATCTGTTTGGTCATGATGCTGATCTCGGCGATGAGCAGCAGGGTGAACAGGATAAGAAACATGAGAAAGGTAGCCTGAACCGTACCCGTGGTCAGGTTGGTCCTGGCGACGGAAACGGGCAACAGACCTTGAATGGCCCAGGGTTGGCGGCCGACCTCAGCCACCACCCAACCGGCCTGGGTGGCGATAATGCCCAGTAAGTAGGTAATCGTCCCCAAGCCCAGCAGCCATTTCTTTTCCACCAGCGTTCCCTTCATGGAAAAATAGAGATAGCCGATGAAGAGCAGCGGGAACAGGGTGCCGAGGATAACCATGACATGGAAGGCGTTGAACGAAAGGGCCACCGGAGGTACCGCCTCTTCGGGTTTCTGCAGATAGCCGTAGCCCAGAAATTCCTTGTATTCGTTGAAGGCGGCGAGATGGGCATCGGCGGCCGCCTGGTCACCGGCTTTCTTGGCTTTTTTATAGCCGTCCAGGCTGGCCACGGCCTTTTTGCCCCGCTCCATCTTCTGGGCAGAGCCGAGGATGTTGTGCTCGGCATTGCCATAGACCAGATCTTTCATACCCGGGACAAAGGAGCCGAAGGAACGGTTGGCCATCAGCGACAGCAGGCCGGGGATGTGCAGGTTGAAACCGACGAAGGGTTCCTGGGTGTCGTAGACCTTTTTATCGCGGTTGATGATGCCCAGGGCCACGAGCCCTGCATTTTTCTGGCCAGCGTATAATCCTTCGAAGGCCGCCAGCTTCATCGGCTGCACCTGGGCGATTTCATAGGCCGACTCATCGCCGTTAAAGATGGTGAACACCGAGGCCAGTAGGCCAAACGCGGCGGCAACCACAATCGATCGTTTGGCCATGACCAGATGCCGTCCGCGCAGCAGATACCAGGAGGAGATCGAGAGGACAAACAGGGCCGCGATCAGCATGGAGCTGCTGGTGGCATGGACGAATTTATTGATTGCGTAGGGTGAAAAGGCGACTTCGGCAAAATTCTGCATCTCGAAGCGGGCGGTATCCGGGTTAAACGCCTGGCCGACCGGGTGCTGCATCCAGGCATTGGCCACCAGGATCCATACCGCCGATAGATTGGAGCCGACCGCCACCATCCAGGTGGAGAAGAGGTGAAAACCCTTGGATACCCGGTTCCAACCGAAAAACATGACCGCAAAGAAAGTGGCTTCCAGAAAAAAGGCGAAGATCCCTTCGATGGCCAGGGGGGCGCCGAAGATATCGCCGACCATCCAGGAGTAATTCGACCAGTTGGTGCCGAATTGGAACTCCAGAATGATGCCGGTGGCAACCCCGATGGCAAAATTGATTCCAAACAACTTCATCCAGAACTTAGTGAGCCGCTTCCATTCCTCATTGCCAGTTTTCACATAGATGGTGTGATAAAAAGCGATAATCCATGAAATACCCAGGGTCAGCGGTACAAAAAGCCAGTGGTACATGGCAGTTAAGGCAAATTGCCCCCTTGCCCAGTTGACCATGCTCAGGTCAAGGTTTTCGATCATAATCATTCTCCTCGTACGGGGTTGGTATAACCTTGGGCTGACTGTGTCAGTTGCTCCATCACAAAATCGACCCGTTGTGTATCGGTTGAAAACTTCGTTGACAGAAAATCAGGAAAGAAGAAAAATTTCAAGACCGCAAACATAATAAACAGTTTTATAAAGATAATTTTCCACAGGGTCCGCCCCAGGGTCATCCGGCGAAAGCCGTCCAGGTAGAATCGGTACAGCCGGATCAGGGGACCAGCCGGTTTGGTATTATGCGTATCCATAGAGATGTCTCATTGCAGATCGGTCCTTTTGGCTGTCCCCTTTTCTCTTGTGTCCGCGTCCAGGAGTACATGCTGGTACGGCGCAAGACAGGAGGCATCTGCGATCAACTGATCAAAACTGACCTGACGCAGGGAGTCGCGTAACTGATCGCGGGCGCCCTGCCAGACGCGGTGCACGGCGCAGTGGTAATGTACCTTACAGCTGGCGGGCCGGGCAACACAATCGTTAAGGAATATTTCTCCGATCATGGTTTCCACCACCTCCAGCAGGCTGATGGCGGCTGGATCCTTAATCAGGAGGAAACCGCCCCGGGCTCCCTGGCGGATTTCGATCAGACCTGCTCGGGCAAGGTCTTGGGCAATTTTGGCAAGGAAATGGGGGGGGATATTCGCCTGCTGGGCAATCTCCTGGCGGCTGGTCAAAACCCCTTGCCCCTGTCGTGACAGGTAGATCATGCAGCGGATGGCATATTCAGCGGCCCGGGTTAAGCGCATAGTTCGCACCGAAAAAAAATTAATAAGACCAATAAGGTCTCATATATTTAATTCGATACGGGCTGTCAAGGGCAAACCCATGATTTCTTCAGGGAAAAGGACGACTGGCAGGGCAGGGCTGTTGTAAGAGAAACAAGAGGTGTTCCAAGGGTGCCGGGTCAAGGGGCAGCGCCAAAACCAGGGCTAGGCTACGGGGATCTGCCCTTGTTTTTTCTGAATCTTCTCCCGAACCTTACCGATCTGGATCATGTCCTGGAGATAGGAGTCCGCATAGTCGAGATAGAAGGACAGGGCCTTGGCAAATTTTTTACCGACCAGGCCATCGACAAAGACCTGACTGATTTCCCGGTGCCGCTTGAGGACAAGTTGTGAGCGGTAAAATATCAGCCATTCCTCGGTGGACATTTCAGCCACGGTCTGTTGCAAGGCCTTGCGCGCCCTAGGCTGATACATCCAGATATACATGAGATCCAGGGCATTGACGATGAACACCTTTTCCAGATCCCGGGCATCCTGATGGATGGCGGCGATCATCTTCTTAGGGGATTGAAGGAGGTCCAGAACATCCTCTTCCGGAAACAGAACATCGAACCGGGCAAAGACGGCAAACAGCTGGGAGATCTTTTCCCGGTAATCGACAAGCCGGATGCGGATATTATTCTGCCGATCCGCCAGGCCTTCAATCACCCCGGCAACACAGTCAGAGGCAAGTTTGGAAATCACCGCCGCCCATTTTTGCAGCTCCTGGTCCACCCCCGGAATCATGGCCAGGTGGAGCAGGCTCCCGATGGCCGTGTTGAAGAGGATAGCCAGGGGGATGGACAGGATCGAGCGGAAGAAATTGCCGACTGCCGCATTGCGGGGCAGGCCGCGGATAATATTGTGGGTGGAAATATAAATGCCATTGGCAAGGGCCATCACCGAATAGAGCAGGATGGGATTGGTCGAAGTGGTAATGCCGAACTGCTGTTGTAGCAGCAGGGTTTTCACCAGATAATCAAGCAAGGGTACCGAAAAGCCGGTGAAAAACAGGGAATCGGCTATCCGGCTCCAACTGACCAGGGAATTCCAGGGTAACAGGGGGGACCGTTTGAGACCACCGCCACCGAGGATGGATTGGATGATATTGCGGACCCCGGTAATACCGAACCAGATGAAGGCACCCAAATAGGCAAGGACCCACCAGTCTTTGGTGAGACTGAAGGTCAGAAAGGCCGGGATAAACCCGACCGCCACCTTGAGGGTGTTGAGTAAGTGCGTGTTGAGGTATCGGCTCGGTCGTTTGATCTTTTCGCTGTTCTTATCCTGGGCCGGATGAATCTCGATACTGGGGGTGCGACGGATACCCCCCAGGGTGGCAATATTGCCATCGAGGCCGGGATGAATCTCAAAGCGGTCCAGGCTCCAGTCATTCCAAGGAAGAGCATTGTTCGGCCGCAATCCCGGGATGTGGCCTAATATCCGCCTGACCCAAGAGGAGGAGACGGGATCGCAGCTGCGGACATGATGATGGCTGATCATCCGGGCGGTGACCGGAATGAGTTTGCGCTGTCCCCCTCTCTGCTCAAGCATGACCATCCGGCTGGCCCGCAACGGCAGGGTATCGAGGACCACCAATCCCATGCCGTGCTGGTGTTGTGATTGCCCGGTGGAACCGGAACCGATCCGGGATCCGAGATAGCGTTTGTTGTAATGGCCGTGAAACGATTCGATATGAAGGAGGATATCAAGCAGTGTCAACTTGCGCTCGTTCATCTCCTCCAGTTCAGCGTTCATCCGCGCCAAGATTTCGGGGTCTATGGTTTTTGCCCGGCAGTCTTCCACCTTTTTTTCGACGATCAGACGGGTTCGTTCGAAATCCCAGATAATCGATCGGATTGATCGTTTCAGGGTAATGACATTATCCTCGTTCAGGGCCTTTTGCAGGGTGTTGATCTGCTGGTAATTCCGTGCCGGGCTGGTGATGTCCACCGCTTCCCCGGCAAAGCCGCTCCCTTTGACCGCGGCCAGCGAGGTCATGCCATAAGCCGAATCCTTGAGGTTGAAGGATTCGATGTGGGTGATCCGTCCTTCACAGATATAAAGCAGTTCCAGGGTGTCCTGGATCGAGAGATTGGATAGGTTAAGGGTGAAGCGGGAGCTGGAATGCATGGACGACAGCCGGCTGAGCAACTCGGGCGGCGACAGGTTCATCAACGGCGGGACACCAACATCATGCGGCACGGCGGGATCGTGCAGCCCGGGGTTGCGGCAGGGCTGCAGGAACCGGTTGATGATGACTTCCAGATCAAGACCCTGCATTTTTTTGGAGCAGGCCAACAGCAGCTCTTCCCGCTTTTGAGCATCATCGGGATGGACTTGATGGATGCGGCCGACTTCTTCATCCAACAAACAATGGTAGCTGTTCTGGATAAACTTGGCCAGATGCAGAAGCGAGGGTTGGCCGGCGCCGACAAAACGGATGAATTCGCCTTCGTCCAGCGCACCGCATTTCAGGGCGAGTTCGCGGTCCAGGGTCAGCCGGTGCGTACTATTGAACTCCTTGAGGGCGTCGAGCACATACCGCTGCTGATACTGGGAAACCTGCCGCCCCTGATCCCTCATCTCTTGCACCGACTGTTCCTGGAGAAACTGCAGCAGGTTGTGATTGTCGAAGAAGCCCTCCAGTTCCCAGATGAAGCGGATGAATTTATTGCGGAAGCGGGAGGAGAGTTCGATGCCGATGCGGACATGGATGTCGAGAATGGAGCTGGCCTCAAGTAGCTCCTCAACTACTTCCTGCTCGACATGGTTGTAGTAGACCACGGTCAGTTTGCGTATTCCCTTGATCCAGGCATCCATCAGCAGGTGGGTCGGGGATTTCCTGCCTTTGGTATTGGCATCGTGGACATGGTCATCAAAGGCGAACTGGTTCCATTCCTCCGGCATTTCAAGAAGATGATATTTGGCCAGTTCCTCCCTGACCATACGGGGCTTGCCGGTGTAGACCGTGCGGAAATCATGGGCCAGCTGCAGCTGGCGCAGTTCGTTGCCTTCGCTGCGGACCAGCTCTTTCATGATCTGCAGCAAAACCCGGGCGGTATTTTTGTGATAATAGGTAGTGGCGGAGCTGAAGACTTCCTCGCGGAGGCAGCGCAGGGCAACGATCCGGTCATTGGCCTTGCCGGCTTCCAGGGATCCCAGCAGCCTGACAATGGCGTAGGCGATGCGCAGTCCGCTGGGGGCGGCCATCTCCTTGATGCCATGGGGATGCATGTACGGCGCCATCAACGAACTCAACGATTGTGGTCGGGATCCTCGCTTCAGGACATCGTTGACAATATTGAGCAGTTTGTAGTCATTGGTATCAAAAAACAGCCGTGACGGCTTTTTCTTCATTGCAGAAAACTCCTTGGCGGGGGAGACGGTCGTTGTGCAGGGATGGCCCGGACCAGAAAGTCGATTATTGGTGCCATTGATTTTTTCACAAAATTCTCAGGATAGCTCTTCTTTCCATGAATGAACGTAACGAAGTCGTGGCCTTACTGTTGGGTTCAGGACTGAGCGCGTTCGGAGAGCAGGTACTGCAGAATATGGTCGCCGGACACAGGTCGGGAGAAATAGTAGCCCTGCGCTTCATGGCAGCCCATGGCACCAAGGCTGAGCAATTGCTCTTCCGTTTCCACGCCCTCGGCCACGACATTGAGATGCATCTGCTCACTGATGGCGATAATCGTCGCCACAATGGCACTGTTTTCTTTCAAATCATCAACAAACTGTTTGTCAATCTTCAGGGTGCTGACCGGCATCTTGTTCAGATAGCCCAGGGAGGAATAACCGGTGCCAAAATCGTCGATGGAAAAGAGAATACCCAATTGCCGGATGCGATGCATGATCGCCAAGGTATGTTCCACGTCTTTCATGGCCGTTGTTTCCGTGATTTCGAACTCGATAAACCGGGGCTCGACCTGATAGCGGTTCAGGAGATCTTCGACAATGTCAACAAAATCGGCGTTATGGAATTGACGGGGTGAGATGTTGACGCTGATCGGCACCTCCACTTGCTGCTTTTTCATAAGCGCATGGAAGGCACAGGTCTCTTCCATGACGAACATGCAGATATCGTCAATCAGGCTTGATTCTTCCGCTATCGGGATGAACGTGTTGGGACCGATGAGCCGGCCCCCTTTTTCCCAGCGAATGAGCGCCTCAAGAGAGGATGTTTTCCGGGTCTCGATATTGACCTTAGGCTGATAATGGACAATGAATTCGCGGTGGAGGAGCCCATAACGAATACCGTTTTCGGTGCGGAATTTTTCATATAATTCCTCATGCATGCCTTTGGTGAACAGAAAAAACCTGTTTTTACCGTCACGTTTGGCCTTATGCATGGCCATGTCGGCACCTCTGATCAGGTCCATGCCGGTGCCGCCATCCCCCGGGTAGCTTGCAATACCGATGCTGGCATTGACATAAATCTTTTTAAAATCGAGGAGAAACGGCTTTTTCAACACGGCCAGTATCCGGTTTGCCATCAGATAGATGACCGATTCGTTATCAATATTCTCCATGAGGAGGATGAACTCATCGCTACCGAGGCGGCAAAGCGTGTCATTGTCGCCTAGCACCGAAGTAAACCGCTGAGTGACCTGGACGAGGAGGTCGTCTCCCTGGTGATGGCCAAAAACATCGTTGATGTTTTTGAAGTTATCCAGATCGATGAAAAAAACCGTCATCCTGCCGCCCTCTACCTTGATGCGGGCGATGGCCTTGGCCAGTTTGTTTTCCAGATAGGAGCGGTTCGGCAGTCGGGTAAGAATATCATGATAGGCCATGAAGGCCACTTGCTTCTCTCGCTTCTTCAGCTCGCCGATTTCATAAAACATGGCGAAATAATAGAGTATTTTCTTACGTTCGTCGCGAATGCTGTTGATGGTCAGCCATTCCGGAAAAATGGTGCCGTCTTTCTTCCTGTTCCATACTTCCCCTTCCCAGGTCCCTGTCCCATTCAGACTGTGCCACATCTGCTTAAAAAATTCCGGGTCATGGTGGTCTGATTTGAGCATCCGGGGATCCTGACCGATAGCCTCGTACGCTTCATACCCGGTTATTGCGGTAAAGGCATCATTCACAGCCAGGATCTTGCCCGTGGCATCGGTGATCAGGATCCCTTCGGTGGCACTATCAAAGATCTTTTTGTAGATCTGAAGAAAAGTCTCCGCACTTTTCCTGAATTGGACCTCGGCGTTTAGTTTTGCATTGGAATTGCGCAAAGTTTCGAGATATTGGTTAAATCTGGTCATGAGAAAGGTGATTTCGCAGCCCCCGTTATATTCGACAGCGCCATCTTGCTGCGAAACTTCAAGCTGCAGGGCAAATTGGCGGAGCGGCGCCGCGAAGAGACGGCTCATGAAGAAGGCCGCACAGATTGACAGCAGGGCACCGGTCAGCACCACCAAGGCCACGATGATCCGGGTAAACAGGAGTCCGGCATAAGCCTCGGCTTTATACGCTGTGACCCCTACGATCAGGCCAAATTGGGGAATTTTCTTGTAGAAGAGTATTTTTTCTCTCGCATCCCGCTCCCCTGGATTTTTCCACAGATACTCAATTGTATGACTCTCACTGGCAGCCGCCGCCTCCAGAAGCGCCTTCACTTGAGTGGTATATTCATTTTTCTCCGAGTTGTTCAGATACGGATGTACCAGGACCTCTCCCTTTTCGTCGCAAATAAAAGCGTAGCCGGAACGGCCGTATTTGAAGGCCTGGATACGTGCTTCAAGAGCTTTTAAATCTATAATGCTTTTAAATTCATCACGATAACAGGTAGCAGAGATAATCCAATCCCAGGGCGGGAAGTAGGCCATGTAGAGCGCCTTAGTGCGGGGGATCTTCTCGCCGGGATTTTTCCATTCGTATTCAAGATAGCCTGTTTTCCGGGCAATCTGTTCTTGGAGAAAAGGCCAGGCATGCATGTATTCCGCCAAGTGGAGAACATTCTTTCCTTCTAACTCCTTTTCCGGGTGGAACTGGGGAACCCCCTGCGAGTCGATACAATAGATGTATCCGGAACGACCAATGATCTGCGGTCGGAAAATATGGGTTACAGCCTGTTTGGCCTGGCTCTCGCTCAAGGTCCCGTTCAGTTGCTTCTGATGATAACTTTCGGCGATCTGTAGATTTTTTTCAGCAATGGCACGAAGATAATTGTAGATGGAGGAATCGATGGACATCTCGATCATATTGGCAATAGATGAGCCGGCCGCCTGCATGCCATTCTCGATATTGGTATTCAATCGAGCAAAGGTATAGTGGAGAATCAAGGCGAAAATGACAAGCAGGGGGGCGATAAGAAAAAGGAGGTTCCCGAGAAAAATTTTTTTCCCGATCGACCATTTTTCAAACTGCTGTATCATTGGAGACGGCTTGGAAAACTTCATTGTGTGTGCTGTATTCCTCCAAAAAAATGGAAAAACCATGGCGACAGCGCCAATAACGCGGGGGCGGATGTCCCTCCGCCTTCTCTAGACACTGTATCGCACTCCCTTGCAAACACAAAAGTTATTTCGGCTTCATGACACAGCTTCCCCAATACAATAACTGTCGGTCTCGATACGGGCTGCCGGGTTGGGCCGCATTGCAGCGGGGCCATAGCTATTTGAGTCAACCCATCCGCCTGCTGCGGCCAGCCCGCGAGGAAGACCGACATCAAGGGCCCTGTCACAGCCTGAAACGGTTGCGGTTACAAACTTCCCAGCGCTGTATACCGTGAGCCCATGAAAAATCGTTTGACAGTTAATTTGTGCTCCTGTAGCCTGTCCTATTTCCAATAATTTATTGGTATTCTTAGCCCTGTAGGCGACCGCAATCGATGCCAGTTTCCTTGGTGCCCAACCGCATCTTCCCCATCATTTTTTTCAATCTGGGAACAAAAGCTACATGACCAAGGGAGTTTTTAACAAATGAAAATGGTTCCCCGTGGATTGCTCGCATCTTCCACCGTGCTGTTATGTATCCTAGTGGCCGGGGGCGTCTGGTTTTTTCTCACCCAGGAACAACAGCTGCGCCACAAGGTCGAAATAGAACTGCAGAGTATTGCGCAGCTCAAGGTCAAGCAGATTGTCCAATGGCGCGAGGAACTTCTGGTAGATGCCCAGGTTATCACTGAGAATCCTTTTGTAAGCAACACCGTGACCCGATGGTTCTCTTCGCCAAACCCGGAGACAGCTGACCAGATTTTGGCTTGGTTTCGATCTCTGCAAAATAATCATCATTATACAGATGTCCTGCTGGTCGATCCCCAGGGGCGGGTGCAACTGAGCCTTTCCGGCCAGACCGGCCCAATTCAAGCCAGTGTGGCCCAGACCCTTGAGGAAGCGATGCGGGAGAGCAGCCCCAGGTTGACCCAATTGCATCGGACCGATACCGATTTAGAGCCGCACATGGACAGTGTCGCACCCCTTCGGGGCGCCGGGGGAACGGGCAGGACCGCTGTCGGTGCCATTGTCGTGCGAAGCAACGCCAGCAAATTCCTCTATCCGATGATACAAAGCTGGCCAGGACCAAGCCAAAGCGCTGAGACCCTACTGGTCCGTCGGGACGGCGACCAGGTTCTTTTTCTCAATGAGCTCCGCCACCAGAAGGGTACCGCTCTGCAGTTGCGCATCCCCATGACCCAAAAAGAAGTGCCGGCGGTCATGGCGGTGACCGGCGTGAAAGGCTTGGTGGTGGGCAGTGATTACCGTGGGCAAGAAGTTCTCTCGGTTTTGAGTGATGTGCCCGGCACGTCGTGGTTCATGGTGACCAAGATCGATACGGCCGAGGCCTTGGCGGAGTGGCGATTCCGCTCAATACTTATTGTGGGAATGATGCTCGGCATTGGTGCCGCCATGATCGCCACATTAGGGATGGCCTGGCAGCGATACGCCAAAAAACACTATCAGGCGGCCCTTCAAGCAGAAGCGCAGTACCGCACCACCTTGATGAGTGTCGGCGATGGAGTGATTGCCTGCGATGGCGATGGCCGGGTCACCCTGCTCAATCCGGTGGCCGAGGTGCTCACCGGCTGGCTGCAGGACGACGCCCGCGGCAAACCGCTTGAAGAGGTGTTTGTTATTGTCAATGAGACAACCCGGCTTCCGGTTGAAAATCCCGTGACCCGTGTGCTCCGGGAAGGCGTTGTGGTCGGTCTGGCTAACCACACCGTCCTCATCACTCCGGCAGGCGCAGAATTTCCTATTGCCGACAGCGGTGCACCTATTTTTGATGCGCAGCATCGGATCACCGGTGCGGTGCTCGTCTTTCGCGATCAGACCGTGGAACGGAAAGCGGAAGCCGCGTTACGACAGAGCAACCACCTGCTGGTCCGGGCGGAAGAAATGGCAAATATGGGCTGCTGGCAATTCGACTTCAAGACCCGGACCGTGTGGGCGTCGCCATCGGCCCGGCGGATCTATGGCCTAAACGATGAAATCTGGACCATTGAAGCGGCCCAAGCCATTCCTCTCCCCGAATACCGCGACGATTTAAATCGGGCCTTGAGAGCATTAGTGCAAAACGGCCAAGCCTATGATGTCGAATTCCGCATCCTCCGCCCCACGGATGGGGCTGTGGTCGATATCCACTCGCAGGCGGAGTTCTCTGCAGAAGAAAAAAAAGTTTTCGGGGTGCTCCAGGATATTACAGCCCGAAAACGTGCCGAAGCCACCTTGCGGGAAAGCGAATCCCGGTACCGCAGCCTGTTTCAGGACAACCATGCCGTCATGTGGCTGATCGACCCCGAGGATGGCCGAATCGTGGATGCCAACCCTGCGGCGGTTCGCTATTACGGCTGGAGCCGCGAACAGCTGCTGACCATGCGTATCAGCGACATCAACACACTTTCTCCTCAGGAAATCAGAGAGGTTCTTGAAAGTGCCAGATCGGCCCAGCGCAACTACTTTGAATTCAGGCACCGCCTGGCCGACGAATCTGTTCGGGATGTCGAAGTTATCTCCGGTCCCATTCAGGTTGGGGGCCGGGAACGGCTCTATTCAATCGTCCATGACATCACCGAACGGAAACAGGCCGAGGAAAGACAAGAACAACTCCAGGTGCAGCTGCTCCAGGCACAAAAACTCGAGTCGGTTGGACGGTTGGCAGGGGGCGTGGCCCACGACCTTAATAATCTGCTCAGCCCCATTCTCGGCTACAGCGATGTGCTGCTGATGGAATTACCGGTCACCGATAAACGCCGTGACTATGTCGACTATATCATTCAGGCGGGAATCCGGGCCCGCGATCTCATCCGGCAGCTCCTTGCCTTTGGCCGCAAGCAAACCCTGGTCATGGAAACCGTCGATCTCAACCATCTGGCCGCCGAATTTACCCAGCTGCTCCGACGTACTGTGCGCGAAGACATTGCCATCGAACTGATGCCTTGTCCGACCCTGCCGATGGTGCGGGTTGATACCGGGCAGATCGAACAGGTGATCATGAACCTGGTGGTCAACGCCCAGGACGCCATGCCCGAGGGTGGCAGGATCCTCATCGAAACCGCTGCCATCGAATTGGATCAGGAGTATGCGGAGTCCCATGTCGGGGTGACGCCGGGCCCTTTTGTGGTTATGACGGTCACTGATACCGGTTTTGGCATGGATGCCGAGGTGCGCGAGCAAATCTTCGCGCCCTTTTTCACCACCAAGGAGAAGGGCAAGGGGACAGGACTGGGATTGGCTACCACCTATGGCATCGTCAAGCAGCATGGGGGGCATATTTGGGTATACAGCGAGCCGGGCCAGGGGACGACCTTTAAGATCTATCTACCGGCTGCGGAGTCGGCCCCTGAACCGAAGGTGCCGGATCCTGCCGTTCCTCAGGCCAGTACCACAGGCACAGAAACCGTGATGGTGGTGGAAGACAACGACATGGTGCGGCAGCTGACCGTGGATATTCTCAGCCGCCGGGGCTATGTGGTTCTGGAGGCGGCGGGCGGCGCGGAGTGCCTGCGCCAGCTCCATGAGCTGACGGTGCCGCTTGATCTTTTGATCACCGATGTGGTGATGCCGGAGATGAACGGCAAACTGCTCTATAAGCAGGTCGTCCAGCTCATCCCGGGCTTAAAGGTGCTCTATATGTCGGGTTATACCGAAAATGTGATCGCTTCACGGGGGGTGCTCGACGAGGGCGTCAATTTCATCCAGAAACCCTTTGCCCCGAACAGCCTGGCTGCCAAGGTCCGTGAGGTCCTTGATCGCTAGGCCTTCCTCTAGGGCTGTCCTTCCAGGCCGGTGATGATGAGCAGCCGCAGGTCCTGATCGGGCCTGAAATCCTTCTTCTCCACCTCAAAAGTGGTAGGCCCGGTCTTGCGGAGACCATCGATGCACAGCGACAGCACGTTGCGCGGCTGGCCCTTGTCGAGGGTCAGATGAAAGGTATCGATCGGACCGTTCCAGGTGTTGGCGGTGGTCAGGACATAGTCGAGATACAGTGCCGTACCGGTCCCGGAGAATTCGCTTCCCTCGGCGGGATGTAACCGTTTTTTGATCGCCTGCTGTGTGCCGGCATCGATGCAGTAGGTCGTGATCAGCTCGTGGTGATATGTGTCCTTGTCCGTCTGGTTGTCCGGCCAGACAAAGATACCACCGGGCGGGGCCGGGTTGTAACGGTGCTCGATAGTCACCTCCCGGCCGGCGGGAAAAGTTTGGGTCCAATGGTAGCGCTCGATGATCGACCAGGCGGGGGCGGGTGGTTCACCCGCAAAGAAATCGGCCAATCCCCGGGTCTTGAGTGTAGCCTTGGCCGTTTGCGGCAAACGAGCGAGGGCAGCGGCCACCTTCTGCACATTCATGGACAGGGGAATGCCGTAGCCCTTGAGCAGGGCAGTAACCTCCTCGCCGGGGGCATCATAGCGGGCCGAGGCCTTGCGCTCCTCGTCATAGGGGGGTTCTAGAACCGCGATCCGTTCGGTGCGCACCATGATTATGCTGCCGTTGACCGTCACCCTGAAGTCCACCACATTATCCCGATCAAGATGTTCCTCGGCAAGGGCAAAGCCGCTGTTGCTCAGCTCGGAGAGAGAAATCGGCGGCAGAGGAAAGATCACCTCGCCCTGAATGTCCTCCTTGCCGTCGTTGCGGAAGAGACTGCGCACTCGCACCTGTTTGGCACTGACGTACAGATCTTCCGCCACCATGCGGATGGCCCGACTCTTACCGAACTGCAGTCCGGTGGCGCTGAGGCCGCCAAAACCATCGTTGGCTTGCCCTGTTGCCGGTACCAGCAGCAGGAAAGCTAGCAGCAGCGCTCGGACCTTCATCGTGAGTCCTCCTTGCCGCTCCCACCTGTTTCCAGACGCATCCTGGTATCCAGGGCCAGGACTTCCCCCTGACCAACAATCCGTATCGGGTTGATATCGAGCTCAACGATCTGGGGAAAATCAACCAAGAGCTGGGCGATGTTGCGGATGCTGCGGGCAAAAGGTGCGACATCGATTGCCGGGCGGCCCCGTAACCCCGCCAGGATTCGCCAGGATTGGAGTTGCTCCAGCTTTTGCCTGATTTCCGCAAGCGACGAGGGACAGAGCACCCGTTGCACATCCTTGAAGACCTCGACATAGATCCCGCCGTAACCGAAAAAGACCACCGGCCCAAACGAGGGATCCTGGAGGCCGCCGATGAACAGGTCGTGGCCCTCTGCTGCCATGGCCGTCACTCGAACCCCTTCCAGCCTTGCACCCCGGTGGCACCGCTCCAGGTTTTCCTGAATGAGCGTAAAGCCCCTCATGGCCTCCTGCCGCGATCCGATGCCGATCAGCACGCCGCCCGCCTCGGTTTTGTGGACCGCGTCCGGAGAAACCACCTTGAGCACCACCGGAAAACCAATTCCTTCGGCGATTTGACCCGCCTCCTCGGCGCTGCTGGCCTGCCCGGATTGCGGACTGGGTATGCCATATAAGGCAAGGAGCGCAAAGGCATCCTCGCCGATCACCCCGTTGTGTGCCTGCAGCCAGGCCTGTGCCGCCTCGCGTTGGATGCCGTCGACCGGGTCCGGCTGAAAAGGCCCCGCCGCCTTGTGGGCATGAAAGGTCATCTGCCGTTTCAGGACCCGGATAGCCTCTTCCGGACCATCGAAAATCGGGATCGACAGGTGTTGTTTCATGGCGGCAATTGCCGGGGCATGGCCGTAGAGCACCACCGCCAGGGGCTTGGCCGAGGAGCGGATAGCCCCGGTGGTCTCCAGGGAAATATCGGTATTGAACATGGCGGTGAACACATCCTCGCCGCCTGCGGGCATTCGCGGCCACTGACTGGCGTAGATGGCACCGTCCACCTGGTCGCTCCCGAGCACCCGGCCGAAAATAAGCGGATATTTGTCGATCTGATAAATATCGCCCATGTCCAGGGGGTTGGCGAGCTTGATGATGCCGGCATTGGTAACAGCGGCCAGGTCCTGGTAAAATTTCTGGCCCGGATCAGCAAAGGCAAAGCCCTGCCGCTCGCAAATATCGGCCATAGCCACGCCCAGCCCTCCGGCCGGGCTCATGGCCATGATCCGTTTGCCGCGCATCGGTGGCAGGTCAAAGGCCTTGGCTGTGGTGATGAAATCGTGAAAATGGTCGATTCGGATGATCCCGGCCCGGGCAAAGGCGGTGTCGATGATGGCCTCGTCGTTGCTCAGGGCTGCGGTGTGGCTCATCGCCGCCCGGTTGCCGGCTGCCGTGGTGTTGGCCTTGTAGATGATCACCGGTTTGTCGATCTGTTGAGCGATGCGGAGCAGCCGTTGCCCGTCGGCAATGCTTTCTAGATAGAGCCCGATTACCCGGGTTTCAGGGTCAGCGCCCAGGTATTCGAGGAAATCGTTCTCGTCAAGGTCCAGCTTGTTGCCGATGCTGACAAATTTGGCCATCCCGACCTGGTTGCCCTCCATCAAATTCCAGAGAAAAAGGCCAAGGCCGCCGCTCTGGGTGATCATCGACAGCCCTCCACCCTTTACCGGATAGGAAGGGACGAACGGCAAACAGAGGCCGCTGACGGTATTCGCCAGAGTCAGGCCATTGGGACCGACGAAACGGATGCCGTATTTCCTGGCGCTGGCCAGTAATCGGGCTGCCAATTCCTTGCCTTCGTCGCTGGATTCGTTGAAACCCCCTGCCTGTACCGCCAGCCGTTTAATCCCGGCCTGCCCGCAGTCTGCCACCGCCTCGGGCACATAGCGGGCCGGGATCAGGAGCACCGCCAGATCGGGGATGAGGGGCAGGTCGGCGGCACAGCGGTAAACGCGGATGCCGCCGACATTGGTTTCCTCGCTGGCCGGATTGATGCCGAAGATCCGGCCGCGGAAGCCCCAGCGCAGGCAGTTTTCGAGAATGATGCGCGGGGTGTTGTGGGATTTGGAGGAAAGCCCGTAGATGGCCAGGGAAGCCGGGGAAAAGAATGTATGCATGGTATTGGCTCAGGTGTTGAGTCTTTAATGGTGAGTCGGGGAGTGCTCCAACGCAGTCTGCGGGCGGGGTTTGTCACCACATATCGTCACCCCCATATTGGTCAAAGTCGGCGGCCGCAAAAGGCAATATGTTTGTTCCATGACGCCTTTTTCCACCACCCAGACGCCTTGCAGAGCAGCCTGATCAGGTACCTGTAACGCAAATGCGTAGGGGGTCAGGCAGCCTGTTCCCTACGGAGAGCGGGGACTGCCAAGCTGAGCAAAAACCAGCCGCAGGAGATTAGGATGATGGTGGCGCCTGTCGCTGTCCGGGCCCAATCCTGGGCGGAAAGGATCAGACCGGTGACGGCGGAGCTGATGCTGACCAGCAGCGCCCACCAGAACATGGATCCAGCGGAGCGGGCAACATTGCGGGCCGCCGCCGCAGGCACGATGAGCATGGCCGTGACCAGAAGCACCCCGACTGCCTGCACGGCAAACATCACAATCAGGGAGAGTAATCCGGCAAAGATATACTGAAGGGCGGCGACCCGGATTCGGTGCGCCTGGGCAAGGGAGGGGTTGAGGCCAATATAGAGCAGGTGGTTGTAGCTCACCACTTGAAAAATCATGAACACCAAGAAGAGCGCCAGCAGGCAGAGGATCTGGATATCGCTGATGGTGAGGATGTCGCCATAGAGGAATCGTTGCAGGTCGCGCGCCAAGCTCCGGTCGCGGCTGACCATAGCCAGGCCGAAAGCGATCATGGCCGAGAAAAAGACACCGATCACCGTGTCACTCGACAGGCTGGAGTGCCGCTGCAGAATCATGATCCCCAGTCCCACCAGGAGGCCGAAAATCGGCATGGTCCAGTTGGGGTCCACCGAAAAGATCAATCCCAGGGCCACTCCGGCAAAGGCCGAATGACTGATGGCGTCGGCGAAAAAGGCCATACGGAAATTCACGACCATGATCCCCATGGCCGCGGCCATCGGGGCCAGCAGGAGGATGCCTGCCATGGCCTGCTGCATGAACAGGGCCTGCATGCAGTCAAAGGGGAGCAGTTGGGCAATCAGGGTGTAGAGCGGCGAGAGATCAGGCATCGGTGGTAGGCCTTTGGCAGCACACTGCCGAGCAGACGGCGCTGTTGTCCGGCATGGAGCGGGAATTGACCAGGCCCATATGCATCCCGAAAATAGCGGTGAGATTGTCGCTGGTCAGAGTTTGTCGTGGTGGACCTTCGGCCGCCACCTTGCGGTTCAGGCAGATGACATGGGTGGCGTGGTGGGTCACTGTGGCCAGGTCATGGCTGACCATCAACTGGGTGAAGCCTTTCTGCCTGCGCAGGCCATCGAGGAGTTCACAAAAGATGTGTTCGCCTTGGAAATCGACCCCTGCCGACGGTTCATCCAGTACCAGGAGGTCGGGTTCCTGCAAAAGGGCCAGGGCTAGAAGCACCCGCTGCATCTCGCCGCCGGAAAGGGCGCCGATCCTGCGGCCGACCAGGTGTTCCGCTTTCACCAGGGTAAGGAAGTCCAGGGACCGGCGTTGCAGGCTGCGGCGAACCCCAAACCAGAGCGGCATTTTTTGGAAGCCCATGGCCAGGAATTCATTGACCGTCAGGGGCATGCCCCGGTCAAAGGTGAGTCGCTGCGGCACATAGCCGATGCGCGGAGATCTCCCGCCGCCGGGGGTGTGGATGCGCCCCTGGTAGGTAATTTCCGCAAGGAGAGCGAGGAGCAGGGTGGTTTTTCCCGCCCCGTTGGGACCGATGATCGCTGTGCAACTGCCCTTGGGTACAGTGGCAGTGACCTGGTCGAGTATGGAAACACCACCACGCATCACCGTTACATCTTCAAAACGGACCGCAGCTTCGACGGGTTGATACTGGGGTATGGAATCAGTGGACGCCAAGCGTTTTCTCTATGATATTCAAGTTAGTGCGCATGACCTGCTCATAATAATCAAGTGGCGCCTGCTCCGGACCGTTGGCTGCCGGATCCAAACGTGCGGCGGCAATACCGGCCTCCTTGGCAATCGTTTTGCCGACCGCTTCTGGATACTGTGGTTCAGTGAAAATAGCACCAGCTTTTTTATCCTTTATCGACGCGACGATAGCAAGTATTTCCGAGGCTGCCGGCTCCTGCCCGGCATGCGCCTGGACCACGGCAACCACCGAAAGGCCCATGTCCCGGGCCAGATAATCAAAAACCCCATGCTGGGTGACAATCCGGTTGTTTTTCAGTCGTTTGCCTACGGCTGCGAGATCGTCGGCAAGACGATTCATTTGTTGCTCATACGCTTGGGCGTTGGCTGCATACATCGCGGCTCCGGCAGGATGAAGATCGGCAAGGGCCTTGGCTATATTGTCGGCCAACAGGGCGACCATGCGGGGGCTGGCAAAGAGATGGGGGTTTGATCCGTCAAGGTGGTGTTCCCCAGGCTTGCCCTGGTCGGCCTGCTCGTCGTGGTGCTCCTTGCCTTCGCCGTCCGGATGTTCATGCTCTGTTTCGGTGTACTGCAGGATCTGGCGGATGCCACTGGAACTGTCGATGATCTTCAATCCCGGCTGGGCCTTTTTCAATGGAGCGCCGAGAAATTCTTCCATGCCGAGTCCGTTGACGATCAGGACATCGGCATTGGCCAGTTTGCGCATATCCTGAGGGGCCAAGGCATAGTCATGGGGGCAGCCGAGTTGGGCCGGAATCATCAGACCAACCTCCATGCCCTCCGCACCTGCCGTGATATTTCGGGTGATTTGGTAGAGAGGGAAGGTGGTGGTGAGAACCTTCAGCATTTTTTCCGCGGTACGGCTCTCGGGCGGGAAACCGAGCAGGACGCCACAGCAGGTGACGAGGGTCAGAAACAGCCTCGCTGTCTTCTTCATGGGAAAATCCTCCGGTCGGATGGTTTTGCTTTACTATTGCGAATACATTTGCATTATACAGAGGACCCTGTGCTCGTCAATCGATATTGCAAAACATTTTGCAATAAGGCGGTGCGATGGCTATAGTGGACGGCAAGGTAAGGAATATGCAAAGAAAAACAGCGCAGCGAGCAGCAATAGAGGAGGTCCTCCGCGTTGAGGATCGGCCCCTGGGGATTGAGGAAATTCTCCGGTACGGCCGTATCTTAGTGGAATCGCTCAATCAGGCCACCGTGTACCGCAACCTTAAACTGCTGGTTGAGCAAGGCTGGCTCAAACAGATCAACCATCCGGCTCTGGGCACCTTGTATGAGCGCACCGGTAAGGGACACCATCATCATTTTCACTGCCACGGCTGCAATCGCGTCTTCGAACTTCCATGCTGCTTCCTGAATGAACAAGAGGCCGTTCCCGCCGGATTTATCGTTGAAGATCACGAAATCTTTCTTTTCGGAGTTTGTCCCTCCTGCGCAGTTGCGGTGGGGTCGGACATTCATTAAAGCATATTTTCAGTCTGTTACGTTCCCTCTCTGCCAGGATGATTGCCGCCGGCAGGCGGCCATGAAACCCTACGCAACCTTCGAGAAGCTCCCCCGCCGCCGTTGAGTGGATTTGTCTTTTTATATCATGACAGGCATGCGGTAAGCGCTTATTATTGTTTCTTGGATCCAACTTTCCAAGTTGTCAGTCCTTTTCGTACCACTCTTCATCAAGTACCAGGATATTCTACACTCGCGCTGCAAATGCTGATTGTCCCAGGCAAGCAAAGCCCAGATCGGCGATAGGAGTACGCCTCGACTGTTCCCAAGGCCTACCCGCATATTCAAGCCACCCTTGATTTGTTGAAAAAGGAAAAAACGGTGAGTGTCTGTACCTCATGGGATACAGCATGGGGAGACTGCTGGCAGGTGGAGAGCCGCCTCTGGATGCGAATCGCGACCACCGTAAAGTGGAAGATCCCGGTGTTTGACGTCCATGCGAAGAACGACCGGGAAGCGCAGTTGGTGAAGAATCACAGACCCTTGATCCCGGAGAGAGAAGCGGCACGCCCCGTAGGGCGCTACGCTGCAGTCTGCACCATTTGGTTGAACACAATTTGTCAACTACTGATAAAACTATGAGGAACGCTATGAAATATCTGAGCCTTGCCCTGCTCATTCTTCTTGGGGTCTTTTTCACGGGCAGTCCTGCAGGGGCCGCTGAGAGTGATGAGGGGATTCTTGTCGGCCGTATTTCTCACACCGAGGGAACGCTTCTCCGATACATAGAGGAAGAAAAAGACTGGGTTGCAACGGTCAAAGATGCTCCCTTTGGCCTGGAGGACGCGCTCTATTCGGGTGACGACACCAAGGCGGAGTTCATCATGCCCAACGGTACCTGGATGCGCATCGGCGAAAATACCCAGATTCAACTCATCGCCTTGAATCCAGACGATACCACTGTCGATGTGGCGTCCGGGTCAGCCCGCTTTTACAATAAGAGCCGTGACACCATCCTCAAGGTCACCACTCCCTTTGGGTATGTGGTGGCACCCGGCGACACGGTTTTTGACCTGTATGTCGGCGATGAGTCGCTGGAGGTGATCGCCGTCCGGGGCGACATGGATTTCGTCCATGACGGCACCAAGGCCAAGTATGAAGTGAATGAGGGTTCGGCTTCGATTATTGCCGACAAGCGCGAAGTTGCGGAAGGAAATGGCACCGTCGATGCGGCCTGGGATGATTGGAATGCCCAGCGTGACAGCGTTTGGGCCAGACGCCTTGAAGCCAGGGGCGATTCGGTTAACTATCTGCCCGAACCAATTCGCGAAGAATCCTATGTGCTTGAAGAGAACGGAAGATGGGAGCGAGTATATTATGAGGGCGAGTATCATGAGCTGTGGCGCCCAACCCGGGTTGATCCAGACTGGAGGCCCTTCACCGCAGGGCGCTGGACCATGTACTATGGTGATAACTGCTGGATTCCGGATGAACCTTTCGGCTATGTCACGCACCATTATGGTTCCTGGGTGTATGTTGAATCCTTTGGCGCCTGGTACTGGGCTCCTCCCGTTCACCGTGGGCGAGTTGGAGATCCTAGCGTCAACATCAGCTTTGGATGGTATCCGGGCCGAGTAGGTTGGATCCATAGCGGTGCTTCGGTGGGTTGGATTCCACTTGCCCCTACAGAGGTTTATTATGGGTACAGACATTGGGGACATCGCACAGTGCTTGTCGACCGCGCTGAGGGCGTAAACATAAACCTTGGTCACTACCGCTATCTCGACAAGGCAGTCATTATCAATCGCGACAACTTTTATAAAGGGAGTCGATATACGCCTCATATGGAGCGCCACCTTGACAGGGCAGCTCTTGTCAAAGACTACCGGCCCGCAACCTCAATTAAAACCTTCACTCCTAATAAACACCGCTTTGCTTACAATGATGCGGAAGTTGCCCGTAAACCACACTCGTCGGTCATAAGCCGCATCGATACCAACCAAAAGCGGACTCGGGAGTTCAACTACAGAAACAAGCAAGGCATTGAACGGGATTTGACCCGAATCAACACCGGGACTCAACCGGTACAAAAGACCGATATCCGCACCCCCAGGTTGAGGAATAAACTGGTGGATGCCGACAAGGTTTCAAAACCCATCAAGGAAGAATCGTTCACGCAAAAAGAGATCAAACCCAAGGATCGCCAGCGTCAACTTACCCGAGAGACCCCGACAGGCTCCGACAGACCCTCGCGGGGGCGCCAAGGCCAGGGTCAGGTAGACCAAGCTTCGGGCCCCACCGACCAGGAATCGCCTCGACGCATCAGGTCGCCCCGGGACACTGGGGCTCGTGGTACGGAACAGACCGCGACGGAGACCCCTGCACAACCGGATGGCAAACATCGTGCTGTACGTGATCAGGGCCAGATAGACCAAGCTCCGGGTGCCACCGACCAGGAAGCGCCTCGACGCATCAGATCGCCTCGGGACACTGGGGCTCGTGGTACGGAACAGACCGCGACAGAGACCCCTGCGCAACCGGATGGTAAACATCGTGCTGTACGTGATCAGGGCCAGATCGACCAGGCGTCGGGTGCCACCAACCAGGAAGCGCCTCGACGCATCAGATCGCCGCGGGATACTGTCAGTCATGATGCGGGACAGACAGACAATTCTCAGCAACCCAGCAAAAGGCAAGGGACTCCTGATCCAGGATTAACTGAACAGCCGAAGTCCTCACCGGGTGTTAGTCAGGAGACGGAAAGGAAGCTGGACCCCTCTCGGAAGCGTCAGCAGGAAGCAGGACAAAGGCGACTGCAGCAAGAGCAAGAGGTTCAAAAAAATCAAGAACAACAGCAGCAGAATCGACAGTCGGAAGTTCAGAGGAATCAGGAGCAGCAACAGCAGCGACAGCAGGTGGAAGCTCAAGGGCGTCAAGAGCAGCAACAACAGCAGAAGCAACAGATGGAGGCGCAGAGGAATCAGGAGCAGCAACAGCAGCGACAGCAGCTGGAAGCTCAAAGGCGTCAAGAGCAGCAACAACAGCAGAAGCAACAGCTGGAGGCGCAGAGGAATCAGGAGCAGCAACAGCAACAGCAGCGACAGCAGGTGGAAGCTCAAAGGCGTCAAGAGCAGCAACAGCAGCAGAAACAACAGTTGGAAGCGCAGAGGAATCAGGAGCAGCAACAGCAGCGACAACAGGTGGAAGCTCAAAGGCGTCAGGAGCAGCAACAACAGCAGAAGCAACAGCTGGAGGCGCAGAGGAATCAGGAGCAGCAACAGCAGCGACAACAGGTGGAAGCTCAAAGGCGTCAAGAGCAGCAACAACAGCAGAATCAACAGTTGGAAGCGCAGAGGAATCAGGAGCAGCAACAGCAGCGACAGCAGTTGGAAGCTCAAAAGCGTCAGGAGCAGCAGCAACAGCAAGAAGCTCTAAAGCAGCAAAGAGGGGTACAGCAGAAGCATCCACAGAAGACCCCGCAAGAAATAGAGGAAGAGAAGAAAAGGCTACAACAGCAGCAATAATAGCCAGTTCGACATTGAACATGTGAAACGGGGACCTCCATTGTTGTGCAAAACTAACCACAACAATCGGGTCCCCGCATGTTGTGTATCCCGCACACCGCAATCATCTGGACGCGAAATTGAGAGCCTAGCTGGTGCAAGTCGGGGGTTGGCTCGCTGGCTTTTTCAAGCAGAAACAGGAAAAGACACGGCAGGATAAAGCTGGCAACCTCATGAAACCAGAGCAATATTTTCAATATAAAGCGTTGTTGGGTGAGCTTATTGCGCGGGGTTCAATAGAGTGCAAAGAGCAAAGATATCTCCCACGCCCCTAGACGCGCTGAGGGGGCTCATTGTTGATTGTCGCAGGGCGGGGACTTGGCGGGCAGGATTGCTTCTCAGGATCACTCCTCGTCAGATTCCTCAGCATCCCTCGTCTCAGTCGACCAAATGAATCAAAAACATTGACAGGCACACGTATGGAAGCAGGAAGTATCGGCGAATATCTTAAATTCTTTGTTGCCCTGCTGGCGATTGTCAATCCAGTAGGCACTATCCCCATCTTTATTAATCTGACTGCCAACCAAGATAAGGTCACCCGCAACAAAAATGGCTCCATGGCTTCCATCTCGATGGGGATCATTCTCCTTGTTGTCCTGTTCAGTGGCGAGGCCATCCTTCGATTCTTTGGGATATCCGTGGGTTCTTTCCGGGTTGGTGGTGGTATTCTGATTTTGCTTATGGCTCTGTCCATGCTGAACGCCAAAATGAGCAATGTCAAACAAACGAAAGAGGAAGAGCTCGACTCGGCGGAGCGTGACAGCGTGGCCGTCGTGCCTTTGGGTACTCCACTCCTGGCTGGCCCCGGAGCAATTAGTACCGTAATCCTTTACGCCCAGCGCTATACCTCTGTTGTCCACTATGTGTATCTGTTCGGGGTCATTGTGCTCCTGGCATGTTTGACCGCCCTTCTGTTCCGACTGGCCCCCACCATTGCCCGACTGCTTGGCAAAACAGGCATCAATATTGTGACCCGGCTCATGGGCCTGATCATGGCCGCGATGGGCGTGGAGTTCATTGCCAATGGGCTTAAGCAGCTCTTTCCGATTCTTGGCGGTTGAGCCTGGCTATGGCTGAGTCTCTTCTTTTGAATCGGGGGAGGGGCGGTGGATACGTTGGGACGTAACCGGTCGATATGAAAACGATTGCAAAGGGCGACCTCGGTCCGAACGGATGGAGGTATTTCGAGTTTAAAAAATCACAATGCGCGGATATTCCTCGACCATCTTTTCCCAGAATCCACCACTCCAGTCCATGACCACCACCAATGCCCAGTCTTCCGGAGTAGCGTCGACAACGGCCGCCACCATTTTTCGGCCATTCCCTTGCTTAAAGGAGGTAATAGCGTAAAATTGGACGGTTTTAAACGTTGGATCAATGAGTAATTCCACACCGACAAGGTCTTTTTTGCTCGATTCAACGAGGGGGTCTTTTTTCCCGTCATCGCTCAAGAGATTGGAAGCACAGAGCCTGTCGTTATAAATTTTAATAAATCGCAGCATGCTAACACCGGAGAGGCTTTTGGCCAGTTCGAGGAAAACCGGGTGCATTTTTTTAACATTTGTGGCTTTGAATACTCGATCGCCGTCGATGATGGGTTTTTCCGATACGTTTTTCATACCTTCAGTTTTCTGTTGTCTCAGCTTTATACAGGATTTCGTCTTTGAAAACTTCGATCGAACTCCCCGTCTCTAAGGGAAATTCTTTCGGTAATTTTGTCAGGATGACACCCCAAACCGTCTCGCCATCGATGAACTCCACTTCCAAATCCAGGTATCCTCCATCGGCGCGGATATTCTCCCCAGAACCCACCTCGAAAAAGGCCCGAATGGTAATGATATCGCCTACATTGAGATCCTTGAGATTGACCCCCGGGTAATCGGGGAACTTATTGGGATAATAATTGAGTATCTTTGCATTCTCGAGATTGAAAATGTGATATCCATCCTCGAAGATGTCATTAAATAACGGAAAATTGCTATGCTTGGGTGGGAATTTTAAAAGTTTCATTATTAAGTTGCGATGATTGTGGGTTGCAATTACTGGTAACTGTTTAATATAATATATTTTATGATACAGTTCTTCCAACAAAAAAAGAAGCGGAATCCCTGGTGATTCTCTGTCCTGTCACTCCCTAAGATAAGCGCTGCGGTCAACAGATGCGAGATCTGGAAGCAGCGGAGTCAATTTTTTTTATAGTTGTTCCCCCCCCATGCATCATCGCTATCGGCAAGGATGGCGGCCAAGGGTATGATTTGGGATTGTTAAGGCAAACCTATCTATCATATCTTGCCACAGGCCTATTTACCCATGAAAATCGGTTTACGCTTTTCAAAGAATGCATTTTTGCCTTCCTGGTAATCCGCACTGTCGTAAGCGCATCTCCGTAAGCCCTGGATGCGTTCAAAGGTTTCCGGGCTCAAGGGGTGTGAGTTGCTCAGAAGACGGAGCTGTTCCTTGATCACCGAGATAGCCAACGGTGAATTTTGGGCAATCTCGCGAGCCATGTCATACGTGAATGACTCAAGCTCCTCCGTGGGGACGAGATGATTGAGGATACCAATCTGCAAGGCGCGCGTAGCCGCTATGGGCTTGGCGGTAAAAAACATTTCATGAGCGATGCGAGGGCCAACAACGTTGACGAAATGCATGATACCGGATGAATTATAGGGCACCCCTATCTTTGCGGGGGTGATCGCAAATGAGGCAGACGAGGTACCGATGGCGATATCGCAAATCAAAGACAGATCACAGGCTCCGCCCCATACGCTTCCCTCGATCATCGCAATAACCGGCGCAGGACTATGCTGGATTTCACGAAGAGCCTGCTCGAGTGGATCGTTATAGGAAAGCGGGTCGCGGCCGGATACGGGGAGTTCGCTGATATTTAAACCAGACGACCAGACTTTCGCGCCGCCCTCCGCCCTTAAAATCACTGCACGGACCTTGCGCTTCGCAAATTCCTGTAAAGCGTTGATTAATTCTTCCAGGAGCCCATTGGAAAGGCTATTTCGAGTTTCTGGATGGTTGAAAGTTATCGTTCCGATCGTATCGTCATAGGATAATTTAATCAGGGACATCTGGGAATTCCTCCAAAATCATAGGGGATGATCAAAATGCGGTGGTTGTCAGAAGTGCTTTAATGCCCCGAGTACGGAGCGAAATCAAGCAATAGTGGCTCCGGAAATTGGGGTGAGCCGTGAAAAATGAGCAAATTCCCCTCCGGATCTTTTTGTGAGGTGATGTTGTCTCCTTTTCGTTGATAAAAAAAGTTGCATGCTCTCAACCCCTACGGGAACTTCTTGTTTTTCTTAGAGGAACTGATTAAAGAATCGTAGTCCTGTCTTTCAGTGAGGGTCGTTGTTGCTCGTATTCGATTTTTTTTGTTTGAAATTAAGCGGTTAAGTCACACGCAAAAACATCTGCTTGTTGAGCTTCGAATCCGAGGGTTGCAAGTCCCCATCTTGCCGATCGTACCTATAAAATCAAACCGTTAACTCAGTTCGAGTTAACGGTTTTTTTCTTATTCTCGTCCATAGGGTCACTGTAGGTGGCAGTCACTATGCAGTGAATTACCGCTGAAAAAAGAAATACGGTCAATAAATCGCACCAAACCATTAACGTATCAAAGGCGTGAGCGCCCTAAGGTAATTACAAAAAGTGAGAACAATGAGCAAAAACGATGAAGTCTTTTATGAATGTGAAAAATGCAAAGACGAAAATGCTATCATGTGCCCACATTGCAACGGAGAGGGTGAAAATCCTGATATCGAAAATGGGGCAGGTTTACCCTGTGACTTTTGCGAAGGCGAGGGCGAGATAGTGTGCCCTGACTGCATAGATGGGCGCAGGGGGTGAGATACAAAATCCGGCTACCTCACCCTTTGCGAAAGCGGCATCGAGGGAGAAGTTGAGGTTGTATGGTCCGGGGCTATTCTTTTAGCCGCTTCCAAATGTGCCAGATATGTCCTGATCCCGTTTCTGTGCCAAACTTTTTGGGCACAGTCAGCGCGGCCGGATCGAAGCTAACCTTGTACTGATCAGGGCCCTCAAATTCATAGATCGAAATCATGGTTGTTCCAGCTTTGGGGCCATTCGCGCGGATCCAGTGCATTTCTTTGGGATCCTTGGTCACATCCAGTTTCGTGATAGAGGCAACAATCACTTCTTTATGCTGATGCGGACTGAATAGTTCGACCTTGTTGCCGACAAAGGTAATTTTGTTCTGTTTTACGTGTTCATCAGGTACTTTTTTCCCGTCCATCTCGGCGGAAACCATTACCCAGGTGCCTTGGAATTTATTGAGTTCTGCATCGGCACTCTTCTCTTGCGCTTGTGCGACAGTATATGTCGACACAGACCATAATAGTGTCATAACTGTTGCGATTACGAAAATCTTTGCACGCATAGTCTTCCTCCTTGGTGGATTCGGTATAGGTGTTGTTCCGTGTTGAACATTGACGCCCTTGCAATGACGTGAGGCTGCCCAATGGTACCAGAAAAAATTTATCATGAAAGTGCAGACGAATCAAATCTTATAAGATATTCCCCCTGAGGGAAAATCTAAAAAATGGAGATAGAGCAGTACCTCGTTTTTAACGAATTGTATTACGGCTTGTTTTCAAGGGGGCATTTTGATACATCACCCTGGCACTTCAGTTTGTCAGCCGGGGCGGCACAGAATAGAACGTTCTCCAAGCCAAGTTCTCCCGAGGGGTGGCTGCAGTAAGGAATATAAACAAAACCGCAGGTTGTTTGCCGTCTGGTTGCTTTTACTTCCCTCGCTTGCGGTCGAGGATGTTGCTCAATTTGGTAATAAATACAGTATGCCATTGGATTTCACCCGTGATGTGGAGTTCATGCGGCGCAGTTATGCAAAGATTTGAAAGAAATCTACCAAGGCGAGGAAGAGGCTTTGGGGCGGCGCGTAATTGTAAAATTTTCCATGGCTATTTGGAGCTTGCACCACTCGCAGACATGGTGGCCATCGCTCCTCTCTTCGCACATCTTCTGATCATTTTTCCCGCCATTGCACCGATATTCGATACGGCCTTCATCTGCTGAATATTCTCTATATTTGCATTCCATATCATTTAAGATCTCTTGTTGTCCATTGTGGGTTGCCCGGTGGGCTTTGCCCGATTCAAACCGGTCCTCATGCCAATGTACACGCCTCATCACTCTTTGGGGTAAATTTATGGATTTTGAGGCCCTCTCCGGCTAAAGAAAGGCACAGATACAGTGAGAAGATGAAAGGAAAAGGACCACTCAAATGGAGGAGTTCGCGAATACCCTGCCGACACGGGAGAAGCCACTGGCTTACCCTGGCGGATTTCACCTGATACTTCCTTCATTATCTTTTGGCGATTCCTAAAAATAAAGTGCCGAGGGTGAATAATGCAGGGGACTAGGTATGTTTACCCATGGAATTTTAGGCAGTTCCTGTTGTTGCCAATACAATTTCAACATGGTAGAAAAGGCAGGATTGCCTGTTTTTATTTTCCATATTTGACAGGATGATATCAAAATATGTGGAAACCCATCGCCAAATACGTAATAAGCGGACACGAAAAGGGGAAATTTTCCATAGTTTAAAGATAATATAAAAATAAGTGGAAAATTTGTCCGTCTACATGCAGTAATATGGCGGAAATAATTCCGCTTATTGCACTGTTATGCAGTAAAAGCCAAGGAGAGTTGAAATGTCGCTACTGCAACAAATACAAGAGTCTGTCGTTGAAGAAGGGTCCGACCTTGGTTCTATTCTATTAAAGCTTCGACTACTTGCAGCAAGGTTAGGTAGCGATATCCTTGAAGAATGGGTAAAGCATGAGTCCGAGGGATATCCGAGGGATAT
Source organism: Desulfobulbales bacterium (assembly GCA_038205495.1). Classification (GTDB taxonomy): domain Bacteria; phylum Desulfobacterota; class Desulfobulbia; order Desulfobulbales; family Desulfobulbaceae; genus Desulfobulbus. The sequence continues at coordinate 1,157 of JBBRBT010000008.1, read as the reverse complement.
CCGAGGGATGCGGAAGTTCCTTCATACCGAATCGTCGGGGTCACTTATAGAGGAACGTTCTCTGGCCTAATGGGCTCTGGAATCAATAATGCGCAGATTCCACCGTACTTGATTGAAAAGTTCGCTGGGAAGAGTTGGACTAAATATGAAGTTAGAGAAAGTATTGCCGCCGTTGATGAAATGGTGAAAAAGAGTGCCGATGGAGGGTCTTTCGGCATCGATGCATCAAATCTAATTCTATTGCTACAAGGTAAAGTCTATGACGGATATGCCTGTAACGACGTATCAGGTTCAATTTCGCCAACGTCGTTTTATGAAATTCAACAAACAGTTCGCAGCAGAATACTTGAACTTACCATTGAATTGGAAAAATCGGTACCCGGAGCCATGCATGTAGCATTTGGAAAACATTCCGCTAATAAGTCTGAAACCGAGCAAGTTCAGCAAATCACACAACAGATTATTTACGGTAATGTTTCTACCGCAGTCGCTGGCGGGTCTGGTGTTAACATCGCTGTTGCTGTAAACGAACGAGATAATAACTCATTTATAAAACACCTCGTAGCAACAGGAATCCCTGAGGTTGATGCCACTGAACTCGCTCAGATAATGGCAACAGAGGAACCCACTACCTCGGATGAGCCATTTGGCCAAAAAGCGAAGAACTGGATAGCTTTTAATCTTAAGAAAGCTGCCGAAGGTACATGGAACGTTGGCATCTCCGTTGCTACAAAAATATTAACAGAAGCAGCGTTGAAGTATTACGGCCTAAAATAATCAATGCATAACAAGTCAATAAAGTGCGCCGTGCCAAGGCGGTGCTTCTCAGCGGGTGCGAATCCCGCCCGGCAACTTTCGCTCCGGCCGGTAGCAACTGGAGCAGCCGTGGAGGTAACGAAGCGGCTGAAGCCTCTGGTGTAGAAGGTTCTGTAATAGGGACTTGGCGAACATGCAGGCCGTAACGTGAGTGAACGCTGAGCAGGCCTCGAAAATTGTAATACGGAAGCCGACCCGGCTTTATTACGGGGAAGGCTGTCATTGCTGGTGAAGCGAGCGAAGTGTGCAACCAGCGGTTCCGTCGGGGTAGTGGCGACAGCATGCATGGAAGAGGGAAGCAGACGCAACACGGGAAGCCCCATCACGAGGTCGAGCGTGAG
>JBBRBT010000007.1:0-94904 GCA_038205495.1 Desulfobulbales bacterium | reverse complement strand
CACCCATGCGCCGATCTGGTGCAGCGTTGATCTGCGCGATGGCAACCAGGCACTCGTCCAGCCCATGAACCTGGAAGAAAAACTGGAGATGTTTCAACTGCTGGTGCGGATAGGTTTCAAAGAGATTGAAGTCGGTTTTCCCTCGGCCTCGCAGATTGAATACGATTTTATCCGCTTGCTGATCGACGGAAACCATATCCCCGAGGGGGTTGTTCCCCAGGTGTTGACCCAGGCGCGGGAACAGCTGATCAAAAAAACCTTTGCTTCCATCCAGGGGGCCCGCGAGGCCATTGTTCATCTCTATAATTCCACCTCAACCCTGCAGCGCGATATTGTTTTTAAAAAAGGGCGGAACGAGATCATTGATCTCGGGGTGGCTGGGGCACGTTTGATTCGTGAGCAGGCCAGGGACACCGATGTCAGAATCCGCTACGAATACTCGCCGGAGAGTTTTACCGGCACGGAACCGGAATTTGCCCTCGAGATCTGCGAGGCCATCATGGAGGTCTGGGAGCCCACCCCGGAAAATCCGATGATCATCAACCTGCCGGCCACGGTGGAGATGTCGACCCCGAATATCTACGCCGATCAGATTGAATGGTTCTGCCGTCACATGAAGAACCGCGACTGCGCCATCATCAGCCTCCATGCCCATAATGACCGCGGCGCGGCGGTTGCGGCCACTGAGCTGGCGCTGATGGCCGGAGCGGACCGGGTCGAGGGGACTCTGTTCGGCAATGGCGAGCGCACCGGTAATGTCGACCTCGTCACCTTGGCGCTCAACATGTTCACCCAGGGCGTTGCTCCCCATCTTGACTTTTCCCGCATTAATAGGGTGATCAATGTTTACGAACGCTGCACCAAGATGAGCGTCCACCCCCGTCATCCCTATGCCGGAGAACTGGTCTACACCGCCTTTTCCGGATCGCACCAGGATGCCATCAACAAGGGCATGAGCGCGGTCGAACTCACCGAGAGCGGGCTATGGGAGGTGCCCTATCTGCCCATCGATCCTCAAGATGTCGGGCGGACCTACGAGTCAATCATCCGTATCAACAGTCAGTCGGGCAAGGGCGGGGTAGCCTACATCATGGATCGCGAGTTCGGGTTGAAGCTGCCCAAGGACATGCGTCCCGGTTTTGGCCGGGTCATCCAGGAGGTCTCGGATGCCCTGGGCGACGAATTGACCGCAGAGATGATCTTTCATACCTTTGAAAAGGAATACCTGCTCAATAACAACGATTACTACCTGAAATCGTTCAATGTCATTAAGCGTCATATTGACCGGGAGGAGGAACTGTCCACCGCCGAGGTCGAAGCGGTGGTGGCGGTCGAGGGTCGGGAAACCACCATCAAGGCGATGGGCAACGGTCCGCTGGACGCCTTCTGCACCGCCTTGCGTGAAACCCTTGGTCTGCAGTTTGTTCTCCAGAGCTATCACGAACATGCACTGGCCCGCGGCAGCTCATCCAAAGCAGTGAGTTATATCGAGATTCTCGATCAAGACGAGGAAAGCTGGTGGGGGGCCGGGGTGGATACGGATATCATTGTCGCCTCGATCAAATCGCTGCTCAGCGCCTTGAACCGCTCAGCTGGAAAACCCAAGAAGGAGTAGGAGATGATGACGATGTGGCGAAGTATTCTGGTCTGTTGTGCAGTGTTGGCGGCCGTGACCCCCACCGGGGCCGAGGAGATAGGCAGGGTCAGCACGACCTTTAAGTTTCTCGGTGCCAACGATAAGATCGTGATCGAGGCCTTTGACGATCCTGATATCAACGGCGCAACCTGTTATGTCAGCCGGGCAAAAACCGGCGGGGTCTCCGGTGCAATCGGGGTGGCGGAAGATACCTCCGATGCCTCGATCTCTTGCCGGCAGACCGGACCGATTGCCCTGCCGGAACGGATAGCCTCGGGCAAGGACGACGGCAAGGAGGTCTTTAAAAAATCGACCTCCATGCTTTTTAAGAAGATGCAGGTGGTTCGCTTTTTCGACAAGAAACGCTCCACCCTGGTGTATCTCACCTACAGCGACAAGCTGATTGAGGGATCTCCCAAAAATTCCGTCTCCACTATTGTATTGGCCCCTCTTGCCCCAGGGGGTGTCTCGGCATTCCAGGCGAACTAAGGGCCTGTTCGCAAATAATGAGGACCTCTTGCATCGCATCTTCGGGCCATTTTGGGCTGCGGTTCAAGCGCAAAATCCTCGACGTAGCACTGCTACGCCTGAGCTGTTTGTTTGTGGAAACTGATTCCTGTCGGCTAACTCCTTCCTGGCGGCACCGCTGAGGGGGAAACAGGGCTTGGGACGTGCCCCGCCCAAGGGGCAAGGGTGACGATCGAAAAGAAAACCCGGTCATGCGCAGTAGTGCATGTCCGGGTTTTTTTATTGGCGGGTGGACGGCGGCCAGGTCAGTTCGGGTTGCTGCCGACCGACCCGGAACCGCATTCAAGAAAGATGCGGGCGGTGCACTGCTTGCAGATGTTGCGGTCAAGGCGCTCGTAAATATAGGCGAGGGCTTCTTCTTTGGTTTCAAAGATATTGTCGGTGCCGATATCGAGAAAATAATGGACCAGCTTGAAATAACTGCAGATACCTTCCTTGATCCCGAGCATATACAGCCTGCCGTCATCCTTGGCCCGCTCGTTGGCGAGATGGACGAGAAATTCGGCACCGGCCATATCGATGAAGTTCATGCCGCGGGCGACGATGAGCAGGTGTTTCTGTTCGGGATGGGCCTGTTGAATACGTTGCAGTTCCTCTCGGACATGAGTGACGGCGCCGAAATAGAGGGAATCGTCGATACGGACGATTTTCAGTTGCGGACATTCGGGCAAGGCCGGATCAGTGACAAAAGGGCGGCCCGGAAGCCGGGCATCTGGCACACGGCTGAGAATGTGGGGGTGCGAGGTCCGGCTGAGGTAGATCACCAGGGAGAGCATGATGCCCAGGAGGATGGCGAACTCCATGGACAGAACCAGCGTGCCGATAAAGGTGACCATCATGATCACTGTCTCGGTGAAACTGGTTTTGAAGACTTTTTTGATATGCTGCTGATCAAACAGGCCCCAGGCTACCAGCAGCAGGATGCCGGACATGGCGGCATTGGGCAGGTAGGCGGCTAGAGGGGCGACGAGGATGACCAGCACAATCAGCAGGCCGCCGGCGAAGATGGCGGCCATCGGTGTTTTGGCCCCGGCCTGGTAATTGAGGCCGCTGCGGTTGAACGAGCCGGTGGCCACGTAGCCGGAAAAGAAGCTGCCGATGATATTGGACAGTCCCTGGCCGATGAATTCCTGGTTGCTGTCGAGGTTTTGCTCGGTCCGGTCGGCGAGCGAGCGGGCGATCGAGACGGCTTCGGTCAGGGCAAACAGGGTCGTAGCCAAGGCGGCGGGGGCCAGCATCCGGAAGTTTTCCAGGGTGAAATGCGGGGCAGACAGGGGCGGCGATGATAGCCGGGATCATTCCGGAATAGAGGCCGTACTCCGGAGGCATGCCGGCGATGGTGGCAAAGGCCACTCCCTGGGGCAGGGCGACAATGGAGCCGGTGAGCCCCGCCACCAGGTCATCTTTGAGCGTCTTTCTCGTGACATGAGGCCACCATTTGAGAAAGGGCAAGGCCATGCTCCGCCACCCTCTTTGCTCAGTGATGTTGCAGCTCTTCGGGATCGTATCCATTTCCCTTCTTCTTGCCCGCGACGGTGGCTAGTGCGTATGTCCCCTCTTTTCTACGATTTCAGGCACTCTCTCCTCATCTTTTGTAGCACATTTCCCGGGGCCGGCCAACCAATGAAAATGGGCGCGGCCCCGAGGGAGCATTCGTTTGGAAGTCGCCGGTAGCGATGCGGCCCATTGCTGCCGCGCCAGGTTATGATTGCGGTAAATATTTGACCCGCAGGGTTTTTTTGTCGGTTTTGCCGACGCTGGTCTTGTCGATGGCTTCCACCACCTTGATCTTGAGCAGCATGGCCTGCTTGGAGAGCAGCCCTTTGTCGATGAACTGGTTGATATGATTGACCAGCTGGCGCGGCGTCGGCAGGGTCGCATCTTTTTTTGCCACCACCAGGGCCAGGGGACGTTCCCCCCATTTTTTATCCATCATGCCGATGACCGCCACCTCGGCAACTGCCGGATGGAGGCCGATCACATCCTCCAGTTCCAGTGAGCTGAGCCATTCCCCGCCGGTTTTGATCACATCCTTGATCCGGTCGGTGATATTGACGTAATTACGGTGGTTGATACAGGCGACATCGCCGGTGTGCAGGTAGCCGCCCTTCCACAGATTTTCCGAATTACGCTGGTCTTTCAGATACCCCTGGGTCAGCCAGGGGGCGCGGACGACAATTTCACCCACGGTTTCGCCGTCTTTTTCAACATCGTTCATCTGCTCGTCCACCAGTCGCAGCTGTACCAGGGGAATCGGTCGCCCGGTTTTGCAGCGGATGTTCACCTCTTCGTCGGTATCAAGGTCCTCTGGCATAACATGGGCGATGGTGAGGATCGGGCAGGTCTCGGACATGCCGTAGCCGGTGAAGACATCGATCCCGTGGTCCAGCACCTTCCGGCACATGACCTTGGTCAGGGCGGAACCGCCGATCAACACCTTCCAGTGGGAAAGGTCGAGTTCGTCAAAACTGGGATGGTTGATCAGCATGTGCATGATGGTGGGCACGCAGTGGGAAAAGGTGACCCTTTCCCGAACGACCAGCTGCAACACCGGGCCCGGAGCGTATTTGCCCGGATAGACCTGCTTGACCCCCAGCGAGGTGGCGACATAGGGCATGCCCCAGGCGTGGACATGAAACATCGGCGTCAACGGCATATAGACATCCTGCTGATGGAACCGGCCCTGGACAGCCGGGGTGCCGAGCGCGGCCAGGTTTCCCAGGGTGTGGAGCACCAGTTGGCGATGGCTGAAATAGACACCCTTGGGCATGCCGGTGGTGCCGGTAGTATAAAAGGTGGTTGCCCGGGTATTCTCGTCGAAATCGAGGAAGTCGAAGGTGGGGTCGGCCGCAGCCAGCAGGGCCTCGTATTCTCCGGCCAGGGGAATGGTGGTGTGGGGAGGAGCGTCCAGGTCGGTCAGAAGAATATAGCGCTTGACCGTATCGATCCGCCCTTTGATCTGCTCGATGATCGGGAGGAATTCGTCGTTGACCAGCAGGAAATCATCCTCGGCATGATCGATGGTGTAGAGGATCTGTTCCCCAGACAGCCGGACATTGATGGTATGGAGGACGGCCCCGAGCATCGGCACAGCAAAAAAACATTCGAGATAGCGATGACTGTCCCAATCCATCACTGCCACTGTATCCCCCGGTTTGACCCCCTGAGCGGTCAGGGCGTTGGCGAGGCGGCAGACGCGCTGCCGCAGATCGCGGTAGGTATAGCGGAGCAGGTCGCGGTAAACGATCTCCTGGTCGGGATTGTCGACAACCGGGGCGCTGAACAGATTCTTAATCAGCAGGGGATAATTGTAGGCCGAGGCGGTACGTTGAATGAGCGTGGCGGTCATGATCAGTTCCTTGGGTTTGAAAAACACGGGACAACAGACAATATCAAGAACAGGTGTTCACCAATACTGAAAGCAAGGTTGCTTGTCAAATATGTTCTGCCGCCCCCGAGTTGAAAGGACAGGCCGGTTGGTTTCCGGCTGGTCTACGCCCAAGGCAAGGCAACACTCCCTGGTTGTATTCTCCGGCCATGGTGCCCGCCTTCTCGCAGGATTGCCGCCTTGCTCGTTTCTCCGTTCTGCGTCGGCACCTTTTTGGGATGCTCTGCGTCCATGGCAATGAACTGCCCGGAATCGCTCCTGGATGTGCAAAAAAATAAATTCTCCGCCTTCTCGTGGGGTTGTCGCTATCCCCAAGTGTGGTAATGTGGAGCGTGGCAACATGAGCATACAGACGGAGCTGGGATTGAAGATTCGGGCTGGCAGGTTTTGGAGAGCGGGAAAAGGGATGTTGACCGACGGGGCAATATAAGCCTATGGGGCAGGCAGCCCCAAGAATATCAGGGACACGCTCCAGCTTGGAATTTGAGCAAAATTTTGCCAGGCTCTTCTTTTGACTTTCCAGATGCTGTTACAGAATGTCGCAATATAGGGGAATGAATCAGATGAAAAGCAATCAGTGGACAAAGAGTAAGGTTGTTTTCCATATTTCAAGATCAATGTAAAAATAAGCGGAAATATTGTCCATCTCTACAAGGTAATATGGTGGTTAAGATTCTGCTTATTACCCTGTTAGCGTTCTAGCCGGTTTGCGCAAACGGGGTTTGTGACAAAGTCACCTTTACATCAATTTTCGGCAAACTTGGCGAACAAAACAGCAAAAATAAAAATACGAAATTTTAATTAATTAACTTGAAGTTACTTGGAAGCTTTTAAAGAAAGGAAATATATGGAAATTTCTAAAATTGAAAAAGAAGAAGAGGATGGTCTGTTGGCATTAAATGAAGACCACTTCAATGATGTAAAAAGCAAACGAATTACTCCGGCTAAACTACAGGAAACTTTTGTAGCTTTTGCTAACTCAGACGGGGGAGACTTGTATGTTGGGGTTGAGGACAAATCAGAATTGGGAGAACGTATTATAGGCTTCGGACAGCAGGAAGAGGCCAACGCTATCATATCTACGTTATTGGAAGAAACACAACCATCTGTCGAAAATGTATTGGTGGAATTTTTGGAAGTCGATGGGAAAGGTTTGGTTTTGCACTTCGGAATACCCAAAAGTCCTAAAGTCCACTATACAGCCGCAGGTGATTGCTATATTCGTGTTAATGCGCAAAAAAGAAAAATTAAAGGCGAGAGAATCACTCAGCTTGGCTATTCTAAGGGGGCAGAGCCTTACGAAAGGAAAGCAATTGATGACGTTGGGGTAGAAGAGATAGCGGAAAGCGCTGCACTCATAGATTATATGCAAAGGGTGGGTACTCACTTGGAACCGCCAAGGTTTTTAAAAAAACAGAGGCTTCTGACAAAGAAAGATGGTGAACGTGTCCCAAATGTTGGCTGTATACTTTTATTTGACGAAGAGCCACAAGCAACTCTCGACACGCGCTGCGCGGTTAAAGTCTATCGCCTTCGTACAACAGAGAAGGAGTATAAGCGAGAGCAGTTAGAGGAAATGCCTGTAACAATAAACGGAACGGTAGAAGAGGTTATCAATAAAACAATTGAACAAGTTTCGAGTTATATTGACGGGGCGTCATTCCAAGACGGTGGCCGTATGGTTAGGCTTCAATATCCAGCTGAAGCTCTCAAAGAAATTTTGGTCAATGCCGTAATCCACCGTGATTACAGTCTTAACGATGATGTTCATGTTAGAATATTTGATAACAGGGTGGAGGTGCAGAGTCCGGGTAGGTTGCCTGGCTATATGAACATTGAAAACCTTTACGAAGAACGATTTTCGAGAAATCCGAACATAGTCAGAATGCTCCACAATCTTCCAGATCCCGTTAACCATGATATTGGCGAAGGTTTGGATACAGCCAAAAATGAGTTGAAAAAGGCTGGATTGGTTGAGCCGAATTTCGAAGAAAAAGAAAACGCATTTCTAGTAACCATTAAACATCAGAAAATTGCTTCTGTCGAAGATGTGGTACTAAATCATTTAGAAGAAAACCCTGACGCAGTGATCACCAACAAGCTTGTTGGGCAGTTAAGTGGTGAAGATGATATGCAAAAAGTAAAGCTTGCGTTGCAGAAACTTAGAGCAAACGGCCACATCAAGCTGGAAGATGAAAATGCGAGCGCTTTCAATTATCGTTACATCAAATCGTAAAGCTTCCAAATAACTAAAAATTTTATAACGTAAAATCAGTATGTTGAAATTTTGTGTTACTTTGACGAGTGAGGCCGAGCCCCGCGTGTCTTGCTAACCCTTAGAAGACCCCTGGTTGTCAACAGATAAAGGTGTCCGGGAGAGATGAAGTCATCACTCTGCAGCCATTTGCCCTGAGACCTACGCCCTGACTTGGGTTTCATTTTCGGCGACAGAGGGACTCCGCACCAAACACTTATAGAGTCAACCACCTTGCTGGCAGGAACCGAGCTGGCGTTGGCAACTATTTCGGTACCCTTGTCCCGGCGCAATCACAGCAAGCCGCTTGAGCGGTGAGACGATCATCCCGTTCGGGTGTCACTCGGGCAAGGGGCAGACCACAATCATTGTCCAGCAAGGTATCGGTATGGTGATTCGGAGTGGGGCGGTGCCGCCAATCAAGTCCCTTGCGCTTCGGGCATATCCGTCTCGACTCTTTCCGAGGCCGTCACTTGCAGCCGTAATCCAGAAGCAGGCAGCCTCTCTGTATAAAGGCAGCCTGCCTGTGTTCTATTTTTTCCGCAACACCTCAAGGGTCACCAAGACATCAACGTCCTTACCGACTGCTCCCATTGTGTAATATTTCCCATCACCAACTTTATAGGCCAGTCGGTCCAGGGTCAGGCGGCCATTAAATCCTGCCACCTCCGTACCCGGCAACAAGGGGTGATCTCTCCTGCCTTCATACCTGAGGGGAAGTGTCAGGTCAGAGGAGACGCCTTTTATTGTCAACGTGCCGTTAACGTTGTAGATTTTGTCGCCTGCTGTGGTGATATTGTTGCTGGTAAAGGTGATCAAGGGATACCGGGCCGCATCGAGAAAATCTGCTGACAGTACATGCTGATCGCGTTTGCTTATGCCGGTGTCAATACTTTGCACTTTGATTTCAAAGGAAATTTTACTGTCTTTGAGATTGTCGGGATCAAAAAGAAAGATTCCCTGGAAATCGGTGAAACGGCCATGAACCTTGGCAAAGATGTGATCAATGCTGAAATAGAAGTTGGTATGCTCCTTATCAATTTCCCAGGGACGGACTTCGGCATGCAGCGGCGCTACGATTAATCCGACTAGAAAAACGACCACAAGGGAAAACGGCATTTTTTTATTCATACGGACCTCCATGAGGTGAGAAGGGAGCCCCTTGAGACCTTTTCCTTCTTCGTGGGTCCATCAGGGCCGGTGGTTACGATTGATGGTAAAATGATAAAGGGTTTTTGCAGAAAGGCAACCCCTGCCAACGCCGAATCGAGACAGCAGGGCGAAACACGAGCAAGTGGTTAGGCGGTCACACTTGCGCCATTGCTCCGGTCCCGACTGTTTTTAATCTGATTTATGCGTTTTTATGCACGGGGAAGGGGGCGAAGAGAGAATCTTGAATAAAAAAATATTGACGGATGAGGGTTGTGTTACGATAATGTTGTGGGTCCATTAGCGCTGTTCAGCGCTGAAAGGCCCTCTGCTCAATACTGAAATATCCGTCCTCACACCTTAGAATTCTTTCCGTATCCGGTTCCATACCAGGATTTTATATGACGATGAATGGTTTTACTGCCGCAGTTGCGCTCAATGCGCGTCTTGCTCTGAGCGGGATGGGTTGCCTGCTTTTCAACCGCTACACCGCTTTTCTGCTCGGTGTGTTCACCTATTCCATGGTGATCAAGACCTTGGGAAGTGTCGGCGGAATAGCCTTTTTTCGGGAGGATGGAACCTTTGCGCTGAATCAGCAGTACCTGGAATTGACGCTGGTTTTTTATCTGTATTGCTATTTCAGCATGATCCTGCGACCTTCACGCTGGCAGGGCCTGTTGGCGGCGGTTCCGCTTCTGCTCGCGTATCTGGGGCAGGATATTTATTACCTGATGTACAGCAATGTGTTCCGTATTTCCGAACTGGCCGAGGTCCCCGAACTGCTCAAGGTGCTGACCTTCAAGCATATTGCGGTGCTCACCGTCACCGTAGTTGTCCCCTTGGGTTTATTTCTTCGCTCTATTCATTGGCGGAAATATATTGCTATCGGAGCGGGAGTGCTGCCCCTGTTATTGTTGATCGGCGCAGCTGAATACTATTCGGTGCAGTACCAAGCAGCGTATTTGAAGGTCGGGCGGGAAATTATTTACTGGTCCGATGCGGTCAGTGCGGAAAATAACGGCCGTTTCATGATGCTGCTCTACCGGGAGGCGGAGCGCAATATCTCGCAGGCCAAAACCGAAGCCTTCCGCGATCGTCCCCAGTACGAGCAGAAGGCCCAGCAAATGGCCGCCGGGATCCGCGCCAGCGGTAACAATCGAAATGTGCATCTGGTGGTTCTGGAAAGTTTTATCGACCCCACCTTGTTCAAGGGCGCCACCTATACCAAGGATCCTTTTCATCCGAGTTTCAAAAAATTGGCCGGTAATAAGATGGGCTTTTCCGTTTCTCCGGTTGTTGGCGGTAAAACGGCCCAGGCGGAATTTGAGGTACTGTGCGGGGCGCCCGCCTTTGAGGAATTGGCGGGGGTGGAATTCAACGGTTTCACCGGTGCTCCTGCCTACTGCCTGCCGGGAACCTTGCAGCTTGCCGGGTATCAGACGATGGCCTCCAATGCCTATAATCCGAGTTTTTTCAACGAATCCAACGCCTATCAGGGCATGGGCTTTGCCAAGATGTACTTTCCAAAGGAATATGTCAATGGCAGTGATACCTACCTGTCAAAAGGGGATACCTCCGGCGAGATGGGATATATGTTCGACAGCACCTTGTTTTCCCAGAATTTGGAGTTTATCACTCCTTTTCTCAAGGATAACGATGGTCCGCCGCTGTTTAATTATGTGATGACGGTCTATGGTCATTTTCCGCATATCCTCAACGAACAGAAACGGCCGCAGGTGCTGAAAATGATCTCCACTTTTAAGGACCAGCATTTGGAGCGAGCGGCCAACCAGATGTTTTACCGTTCCGAGGCAGTGGCGGACTATGTTAACCGTTTGCTTGAACTCGACGAGAAGAGCCTGATCATTCTGGTCAGCGACCATGTCCCCCCAGGGCTCTATGGCCGGAAAAGTTATGAAAAATTACGCTATCTCAATAATAAGGCTGAGAGCCTCCACATGAACCGAATCTTGATTATTGAGGATGGCAAGGTGAGAAAATACGCCACCATCCATCATTACGATGTGCCGGCCATGGTCCTCAACTATGTCACCAACGGGGCTTATTGCAAAGAACATTCCTGCGGATTCATGGAGAACAAGTACCTCGACGACCGGATGGAGCGGCATGATGACTATATGCGGGTGATGGCCCATGCCTCCGAGTGATTCCGGCAAACTGTGACTATGGATACAATAAAGAAAAAAAGGGTTTCCTCCGGGATCTCGCAGCTCGACAGTCTGTTAGGTGATCTCTATATCGGCGACAATGTTTTGTGGTATGAAGATGCCGGCAGTTTTTCCACGGCGTTCTGCGTTAATTTCATCCGCGAGTCGCTTGCGCATAAAAAGCCTTTGATCTATGTCAGTTTTGATCGTTCGCCGAAAAATGTGGTCGCCTTTCTCGGGCCGCTCGCCGAGAGTCAAAATTTCACCATCCTCGACTGTTTCACCAACGGCAAGGGGGATCGCTCCGAGGTCTTTAACAAGTTTTACGAAAAGGACGGGGCCCAGTGGCCGCATCAGGTGATCAAGGTCAATGATCCCGCCAATCCGGCCTTGGTCGGTGAGGCCATCTACGGCCTGCACAGCAATCTGTCTGGCGACATCCGTTTTATCATGGACAGTCTCACCGGTATGCAGGACCTCTGGGGCGGCGAGGAGCAGGTGGTGCGTTTTTATGCCAGGAACTGTCCCCGGCTCTATGAACTCGATACCATAGCCTATTGGATCGTTGAAAAAAGCGCTCATTCCAGTCGGCTCAAGGCCAATATCAATAAGATCGCCCAGGTCGTCATCGACCTGTCAGTGAAAAACGGCAAGCCAGCCCTTAAGATACTGAAGGCGGAGAAGCGGAACTCAAAGTTTCTTAATGATCCGCAGGCGTTTAGTTGTGAAGGGGCGGAAATCGTTTTTGAGATGCCGCGGCCTCTCCCGGGACGGTTTGACCTCGGTGCCCGGATCAAGGAGGTCCGCAAAAAACAAGGATTGTCGCAGAAAGAACTGGCCGGCAAGACCGGAGTCACTCCCAGCAGCATCTCTCAAGTGGAAAAAAATCTGATTTATCCTTCCATTCCTGCCCTGTTTCGCATGGCGGAAAGTCTTTCCGTTGAAGTGGCGTCCTTTTTTGACGGGATAGCCACGGTTCCGAACGGATGCGTTTATCGCAGTACGGAAGGGGTGGGGGCCAGCTTCGACAAGGTGCCGAAGGGCGCAATCGAAGGCGTGCAGTTGCTGCCGCCGGACATGAAAGACACCCGGATCGAGCCTTTTCTAGTTAAAATCGAGCCGGGTAGGAAACTGGTCAGTCATTTCTTCAGCCACAAAGGGGAAGAGATGGGGTATCTGCTGGCCGGAAGATTGACTGTGCAGATCAATGGGCACGTCCAGGAGGTTGGGGCGGGGGACCTTGTCTATCTCAAAAAGGATACCCCGGAACAGTGGGAAAATACCGGCGAGGTTCCGGCGGAACTGCTGTGGATTAAAATTAAGTGAGTGCAAACGGCACTCCGGGTAGACAACCGCCTGCCCGGAGTGCTGTGGTTTTTAGGCTGAAAGAATCTTCTTGGCCCCTTCATCCCGAGCATCAGTGATATAGGTGATGCCGGTTTCCCTCGCTGTTTCCCTATTGCCTGCAAACAGATCGTTGCGGGTAATCTTATTAAGCTGGAATTTCCTCGCCCCGGCCATCAACTGCTGCAGTCCGCAGGCCAGTTTGTCCGCCATGGTCCACATAGCGATTGCGCCGTAGGGGATATTCTTCATTTCATCCTTGCCGACTTTTTTCTGAACATCGTAATAGGAAGCAAAAATTTCTTCCGCTGTGCTGCCCATGGCACTGATGCTGGCTGGCAGTTTATCCCAGTTGCCGTTGAGCTTTTCCTTTCTCTCCGGATGGAGTGCACCTTCGATGTTGGACCCCAGAAACCCGGGGATCATAATGCCGCGTCCCATGCAGATCAGTTTGGTAAAAGGGGCGCCCAGGGCGATCCCTTTGAAGATGCTGTCTTCAAGGGCAAAGCCACCGGCAAAGGAGAGGTCAACCACCCGTTTTCCCTGGGCAGCCAGGATACTGGCATATTCATAGGCCTTGGAATGGAGGTTGATTGAGGGAACGCCCCAGCTCTGCATCATGTTCCAGGGGCTCATACCGGTGCCGCCGCCGGAACCGTCGATGGTCAGCAGGTCCAGTTTGGCCTCGGTGGCGAATTTAATCGCCATGGCCAGTTCTTCCATGCCGTAGGAACCTGTTTTCAGCGAGATGCGTTTGAAGCCGATCTTGCGCAGGTAATCAACTGATTTCATGAAATCCTCGCGGACCAGTTCGACGGAGTCAAAATTGGTGCCGCCCAGCCGGCTGTGGCGGGCAAAGGATTTAATCGCCCCTTTTTCAAAGGCCATCTGCACCTCAGGCGAGGTGGGGTCGGGATCGACGATATAGCCGCGGTTTTTGAGAAACTGTGCATACTTGATGCTGGATACCTGAATTTCGCCGCCGATATCCTTGGCGCCTTGGCCCCACTTCAACTCAACGATACAGCGGTCGCCGTATTTGCCGACCACGTATTCGGCGACCCCATTGCGAGTGTCTTCGACGTTCAGCTGGACGATGATCGCGCCATATTCCTCGTGATAGCGCAGGTAGGTGTCAATGCGACGGTCCAACTCGGGGGCTTTGGTGATTTTGCCGTTATTGATCTCGGAAGCCTTGTCGACACCGACCACGTTTTCACCGACCACGATCGGGATGCCGATCAGAGCTCCGCCAATAGCAAAGGAGTCCCAGTACTTGGCGGCGATAAAGGTTGAGCCTAGGGCTCCGGTCATCAGCGGAATTCTGCTTTTGGTCTTGACCTCATAACCGAACTCCGTGGTCAGGTCGACATTGGGAAAAATGCAATTGTCCGCGTCGTTGGACAGGCCTTGGGCCATACCGTGGGCACCGTAGGCATAGCCCTGAATCCGCAGTGAATTGTAGGAGACGCCCACATGGGTGGTGTTGTTGGCGCCGGCGGTGACGACGCCGAAGTCACGGGGGTAGAGCAGTTTCCGGCCGACCAGGCTGGATTTCCAGGTTTCGCACTGGCCCATACAATCGGCGCGGCACAGGGTGCAGAGACCGGATTCCGCTGGATTTCCTCTGTTGGTGGTTCCCAAAACATCATTACTTTTTGCAAAACGCATAGTGTACCTCTTGTTTTCATGGATAATTGTGCCCGCCATTGCCGGCACAGGTGTTGGGGGGCGATAAAAAAAAGGCGCCTGTCCCCGGGAAGGAGACAGACGCCTTTGTCTTGTCGTGGAGCAAACGATCAAACCGGACACACGCCGTTGTGTGTTTGGATTTTATTTAAGCATCTATTTATTGAAACTTAATATTTATGTCAATAAATAAGTTATTTTTTGTTGGATGTTCAGGGGCTCTTGGTCCGCATGTGCCATGCACCTCGTCCGTGTTCTGCTAATAGAGCTCGTTGGACAAGAGGATGGCCTCTGCGACTTCCAGCATGGATTTGCGTGAATCCATGCTCCTTTTCTGAATCCATCGATAGGCGTCGTCGCCATTGATAGTGTTCCGTTCCATGATGATTTCCTTTGCTCTTTCGATCTTCTTTCGGGATTTCAGCTCTTCCTGGATGATTTTCGTTTTAATGATGAGCTCGGTGTTGAGGATGGCAACGGCTGCCTGGTTGGCCACGGTGGTCAGCAGGTTGATATCGGTTTTGGAGAATTCGTGGGGGCTTGAGGTAAAGCAATTGAGCACGCCGATGATCTTTTCTTTCTTGCCTTGCAGCGGCACGCCCACCATGGAGACCAGGCCCAGTTTTCTGGCCATCTCTTTTTCTTTGAAAATCTCACATTGGAGGACATCTTTAATCACTAAGGGGGCTTGGGTTGAGATCACATAGCCCACCACGCCTTCATGCAGATCCAGAGATCGGTCGATGACGTATTCCGGTTCAATGGCCTGGGTGGCTTTGAGCCGAATTTTCGGCGGGTTGCTCTGTTCATCCACCAGCCAGAGCGAGCAGATATCGACCCCGGTCACCTTGGCGACCACCATGACAATCAGTTTGAAAAAATCTTCGAGAAAGAGGTCCGAGGTGATGGCCTGGCTGATATCCATCAACGCTTTGATGTAATGGTCATAGCCCTGCGAATTGTTTTCATTCATGATTTGTTTGCGAGGGCTTACAGGGCAGCTTGCCGATGCAGATAGTGGAGCCCTTCTTGGGTGATAAGGGAAAGATGGGCGTCCACGTTGCTTTCGATCACGCCCATATCGTTCATCACCTTGAGGAGTAACTGCGTTTCCGACAGGCTCAAATTGAGCCGATCGGCAATGTCGGTGGAGCGGATCAGCTGAGGTTGGGGGTTTTTTAGATTTTCAGAGAGAATATGCAGGACCTGGAGTTTTTTTGCGCCGATGGACATGGGACCTCTTTTTGGAGTGCATTGTTCTTGGGAGGGGATGAAAGGAACCTCGGTCTTTCCTGCGGCTCTTCTGTCATTGCGCTGCCATGGAGTGAGGAAATTACAAGTGAGTGAGCAGCTGCCGGGCAATCAGGGATAATTGCCCGGAGGGGTGGTGCACTCTCGTAGGCAATGAGCGGCAAGGATCGTTATTTAATTACCGCAGCGAGGGGAAACAGGCAATAGAAATCAATTTAAAATTAATTAATTTTAAATAAAATTATTTTTAATGAATTTTTGTTTAAAATGCAGGCTGGAAAAATGGACAATCTCCCCTGCGGGCAGGGGAGATTGTCAGGACAAACGAGGAGGAGGTATGGCAGGGCCTTGCCCGCGCAGGATGCGTTGGGGCCAGAACGGGAGGGCAAAAAGGCTATGCAGCGATTTCCGGGCAACGGATACCGGCGTCCGGCTCGGTGAAAAAGGTGCTTATCACCTGCAGCAGGTACCAGCTGTCGAGGTGACCAGCGGTTTCTCGGATCGAGTGCATGGCCAGTTGCGGCACGCCGATATCCACCGTGGGTACACCAATTTCTGCGGCGGTCAATGGGCCGATGGTGGAGCCGCAGGCCAGGTCGTTGCGCATGACAAACTGCTGGCAGGGAACACCGGCCTTCGTGCAGAGAAGGCGAAACAGTCCGGCGGTGAGGCTGTTGGTGGCGTAACGCTGGTTGGCGTTCATTTTAATAACCGGGCCATGGTTGAGGAGGGGGAGATGATCCGGGTCGTGTTTGGCCGCAAAGTTGGGATGCATCGCATGAGCGTTGTCCACTGAAATAAAGAGTGATTGGGTGATAACCTGTTGGCGCTGGCTGGGATCAGGCACAAGCCGCTCCAGCACATTTTTAAGAAATGGCCCCTGTGCTCCGGCTGTGGAGACGCTGCCCACCTCTTCGTGGTCGTTAAGGACGACAAGACAGTTTTGGCGGGCGGGAGATCGTACCAGGGCCTGGAGCAGGGCATGACAGGAAAGGAGGTTGTCCAGGCGGGAACCGGTGATGAACTCACCGTTCAATCCTACCCGACAGAGGGGCTGGGTATCATAGAGGAAGAGGTCAAAATCGATCAGTTTTGCATTGGTCGCGTCCGGATGTTCTTGAAGCAGCTGAGCTGTAAGGATTGCTTTGAAATCCGGAGCAACGGATTCACTGCTCTGCATTACCAGGGGAACGAGATCGGTCTGTTTGTCGATGGTTCTTTTGGAGTTGGCCTCGCGGTCCAGATGGATAGCGAGGCTGGGAATGGTGGCCACCGGTCGTTTGAAATCGATCAGGCTGCACTGCAGAGGGCCGTTTTCCCGGCACCAGGTGACCCGTCCGGCGATGGACAGGTCCCGGTCAAACCAGGGGGCCAGGAGCGGTCCGCCGTACACCTCAACCCCAAGTTGGAGGCAGGTGTGCCGGAACTGCATCGGGTTAGGTTTAATCTTCAGTCCCGGGCTGTCCGTATGGGCGCCGGCCATGCGAAGGTGCAACCCAGACTGTGGGCTGCGGGTCAGGGTAAAAGCGACCAGGCTGGCATCGTTGCGAATCACATAATACGATCCGGGGCCGAGATCCTGCCAGGAGCGGGATTCATGGAGGCGTTGGAACCCGTTGGCGGCCAGAAGAGCGGCGCTGTTGGCCACCACATGAAAAGGTGTCGGTGACTGGTTGATATAGGCAAAGAGATCATCGAGATATTCAGTCTGTGGCATTGTCGGCCCTCGGGCTCAGGATGGATAGGGGGGAAAAGCGGGAAACTGTCAGGCGATGATATTCAGGGGCTGGGTGCGGGGAGCCGAATCGCTTGCAGGTGCGTCCATGCCGGGTTGTTTTTCCCCGGTTGCAAGATCGTCGCTTTCGCCTTCGGTTTCTTTCTGCGTTTGTGAGGTTGCTGCCTGTGCGCTCTGAACTTCCTGCCGGGCCTGTGATTCGGCCGCAGTGGCGGCAGCAGCTATGCTGCGATCCGCAGAAGAGGGTTCCGCCGGTGCCATGGCAGCCCGTCTGACGGCCTGCATTTTCTGAATGGTCTGTTCCGGCGTTTTTTCTTGGCTGATATCGATGGGGACCTCACCGCCGATGGCGTACCTTTGACCATCTGGCCCCTGTTGGTAGGAATAGGTAGGGCCACCTCTGGCGTACTGGCCGGCATTGGCCAGGTGGGCCATCTCATGGGTCTTGACTTCCCGGTCCCGTATTTTCAGCTCTTGGACCACCTTTTCTTCGGGCGGTGTCAGGCCTTGGGTGTTGGTTTTTGCCTGAGTTTCTGCTGTTTCTTGCTGGTCGGAGGAAGTTGCGCTTGTTGGATTGCTGCTTTCGTTGTCCGCGCCCTCCGCCTGTCGGGATTTTTCAACGCCGCTCTCGGATAAGGTGACTTTATCTTTGTAGTTTTCGCCCGTTGTGCTACCCTGTTCGGTGGGAATTGCAATCCTTTGCGCCGATTCGGAGCGGAGGAGAGAGAGCGTCCTGCCGCTTCTATCATAGGTGGCGACAGAAGATGTGTTTGTGGTGATTGTGGAAAGCATGGGCACGAGGGGGTAAGGATTATTATTGGTTTTATTATACGTCACAGGACCGGCGAGAGACAAGCGGAATCTCTTTTGGTACGTCGGTCGCACTCTTCCTGAGGGGGAGGGGAAGAGCTGTGATCCGTTCCATAGTCGCGACGAAGGGGCATCGGTCTTACGAATACCGGGAAGATGCCGGCAGATGAATCGAAAAAATGGGCAACTTTATGTTTAATGCGGAAAAATTATTGGGCAAGATCGTTGGCGAGGTCATGGGCAAGGGCAGTGGATCACGAGGAGGCGGCAACTCGATGCTGGGTGGACTGAGCTCTGGCTCCGGACTGATGACCATGATCGGTCTGGGGGTTGGCGCCTTTGAGATTCTCAAGCAGCAGAGCCAGGGGAATCAGGCCGGAGGGATGGGCCAGGCACCTCGGCCCCCAGGATTTGGTACTACGGGGGCAGGCATGCCTCCGCCTGTTCCCGGAGGGTTTCAGGCTGCGCCTCCACCTCCGCCCCCTATGCCCGGAGTGACACCGGTGATAGCGCCGCCCCCAAGGGGCCCGGTCGCGACTGACTCAAGCAGTGAGGAACTGGCGGTCCGCTTGATTCAGGTGATGGTGGCCGCGGCCCATGCCGACGGCGCTATGGACCAGAAGGAGGAGCGGGCCGTACTTGATAAGTTGCGGGGAGCAGACCTGAGTCAGGAAGAAAAAATGTTCCTGCTGGATGAGCTTCACCGACCCCAGAGCATCGAGGTCCTTACTGCCGGGATCAGTGATCCCTCGGTGGCAAAGACCATGTATCTGCTCGCGGTGGCTGCCATTGAGATCGATACCGAGGCGGAACGGTCCTGGCTTGATCAGTTGGCCCGGCAACTCGGGTTAAGCAAGGGGATGCAGGACTTCATCGAGGAGCAGCGTTAAGGGGAAAAACAGGACCTTGGATTGATGAGCAGCCCATTTTAAGGAGCCGCTCATCAATTTTGGGTTTGCGGGCTATCGCTCAAAGATATTGGCAATCCCACCGAGTACCGAGCCCTCGTCCTGACCACCACCACCCGCTTTCGGTGCCGCTTCCCAGATTCGTCCGGCCAGTCGTGAGAACGGCAGCGATTGCAGCCAGACATGGCCGGGACCGCGCAGGTTGGCAAAAAAGAATCCTTCCCCGCCGAAGATTGCTGACTTAACATTGCCGACAAACTCGATGTCATAGGCGACCGTAGCGGTCAGCGCCACCAGGCAACCGGTGTCGACCCGGAGCAACTCCCCCGCGGCTAGTTCTTTTTCAACGATGGTGCCGCCGGCATGGACAAAAACCTGGCCGTCGCCGTCAAGTTGCTGCATGATGAATCCTTCGCCGCCAAAGAGGGCTACCCCTATCTTCTTCTGGAAGGCAATTCCCACCGAAACCCCCTTGGCCGCGCAGAGAAAGGCATCTTTTTGGCAAATGATCCGGCCGTTGTATTTGGTCAGATCCAGTGGAATGATTTTGCCCGGATAGGGGGCGGCGAAGGCGACCTTACCCTTGCCGGTCCCTGTGTAGGTGAAGATCGTCGTAAACAATCCTTCACCGGTAATCAGCCGTTTGCCTGCACCAAGCATCTTGTCAAAGAAGGTTCCCGAAGTTGAAGCATGGGAACCGTCACCGAAAACCGTTTCCATTGCCACCTGATCGTGCATGTACATCATCGCCCCTGCTTCGGAGATGACGCTTTCCTGTGGGTCAAGTTCGATCTCGACAAACTGCATTTCGTTGCCGAAGATGGTGTAATCAATTTCATGTGCCTCCTTGCCCGAATAGGGAGGCGGTGCCTGCGTTGCCGCTCCGGCACTCAATTCCTGCACCCTGCCCGCAGGCTGCCAATCGGCAAAACCGTCCCGCCAGACCATGGTTGCCTCGTTGTACTGGCCTGTAGCCAGACCGCTCAAAACCTGCTGGGTGGTGAAGGGGCCAAGGGATTTGCCCTCTACGGCAATAAACCAATTCGACATAAAACACCTCAATTCTGCTGAAAAAAAGGAAAGAAGCCAACCATTCTGTATCGGTACCGTTTAGTATCGGTATGGTATACGGATTTTCCGGGAGAAGAAAAGGATTTTTTCGATTTGTTCAAGAATCTTTTTCTATGAATATCCCGATGTGAAGGGACGCTATCAGGCTGATTCAGAGATATTTTCAGAGAGGCCCTGATAAAAGTTGCAATCGTCGGAAGAAGATATATAAAATCGTAAAAAATTAATGGTTCGCCCTGCAATAAAAGTCGGAATGCAATCAGGCTCCGGTGGGTGAGAGCCGTTACTTGGATGTGGAGAACGATCGGCAACCTATTGCCGAGGAACAAGTGCTTTTTCATGGAAGAGGAGGTGAAACGACGAGAGAGGCAATCACATGACAGAGCGGCGAGACGTTCAAGGAGGGCAGGGAGATTGTCACTGTCAGGGCATCTCCACAATCTGCCTTTTGGGTTGTTTTCAACAATGAATCATTGCGATCTCGGAGGATTTGGATTCTGTTAAAGTGACAGGGAATATCAGGGGGTTACCCTATTTAATTTTTTTTAAAAATCGTTGTTAATAATGCTTGTCAGCCGTTCATATTAGCTGTATAGAGCGCTCCTTATTTATGTTAATTTACTTCCTGTCAACGCTGTCTGTGGATGGGTTTTGTTCCTTAATCGTTCTAGGAGAACATGCACATGCTTTATCCGGACCAGTTTGGAAAAGATCCTCTTTTTCCAAAAGATTCAGATTTTGCCGTTATTTTCAAGGATGAATTGGCTGGTAGGGGAGTGATCGCCTACCGTGCTTTTAAAAAGGGCGACATTATCGCCAGAATGGCAGGTCATATTGTTAACGAAATTCGTCAGCACACGTTGCAGCTGACCCCGGACACCCATCTTTTTGACCCGTATTTTTCTGGATATTTTCTCCATTCCTGTGCGCCGAACATTTCGCTGAACATGGAAGATCTGACCATCACCGCCTTGGAGGATATCCCGGTTAATAGTTTTCTCTACATGGATTACGCTGAGACCGAGGATGTACTGTTCAAGCAGTTTCCCTGTTCCTGCGGGGCAACCAGCTGCCGCGGCTGGATCACCGGAAGGAAGGAAATGTTGAACGCAGATGTCATAGCGCCGGAACTGCTGAATATCAATCAAGGCCTCCGTTGAATCAGCAATCGTACTATCGCTGGTGGCAGAGAGCAGATCTCTGCTACCAGCAGGAGAGCCTGTCCTTCGCCGGGCGTTCTGTTCAAGGTCTGGCGGATCAATTCGGTACCCCGTCCTTTGTCTATTCCGCCGCTCGGATCGAAGAGAATCTCAACCGGTTGCACTCGGCTCTGGCAACCACCGGACTGGCGGCTAGGTATTCACTCCATTACGCCATGAAGGCCAATCGGTTCGCACCGCTGTTGACCTTTCTTAAACAAACCGGTCTGTGCGGTATTGATGCCTGTTCACCCCGTGAGGTTGAGCATGCGGTCAGTTGTGGTTTTGCACCGTCGGAGATCTCGTTTACCGCCTCCAGTCTTTCCGCGCGGGATTTGGCAACATTGGCCCGCTATGATGGCATCTTCATGGATTGCGATAGCCTCCACGCCCTCCATTGCTGGGGCAAGCTCAAGCCGGGAACAAAGATTGGCATTCGGGTCAATCCCGCCATGGGGATCGGCCGGGCTGCCAATGACAAACTCCAGTATGCAGGTGAGGCGACCACCAAATTCGGTATCTACCAGGAGCAATTCCTTGAGGCCCTGGGAGTCGCCAAGTCCTATGGCCTGCAGGTCAGCAAGATCCATTTTCATACCGGGTGCGGCTATCTGACGCCGCAGCTGGATCAGCTGGAACGGATAATTGCCCACTGTTTCTGGTTTGTCGACACGGCCGGACAGGTGGAGCGGGTAAATATCGGCGGTGGCCTTGGGGTGCCCCATGTCGCTGCGGACCAGCCTTTGGCCTTAGAACTGTGGGCAGCGGTGTTAGACCGCCAATTTGCCGCGCGCGGTCTTCATGTGGAGATCGAACCGGGTGATTATATCGTCAAAGATGCGGGGTTGCTGCTGGTGGGGAAGACCTTTGTTGAACGGAAAAAGAACACGGTTTTCGCTGGAGTTGACGCCGGATTCAATATCGCACCGGAACCGGCCTATTACAATCTGCCTTTCCAGCCGGTGCCGTTTCGCTACGATGCTGGTCCATGTTCGTTGATGAGTGTGGTCGGAAATATCAATGAAGCCCTGGATGTGTGGTATGAGCGGGCCTGGTTGCCCGACCTGACCGAGCATCGCCACTTGGCCCTGATTAATGCTGGCGCCTATGCCTCGGCCATGGCCTCCAACCACTGCATGCGCGGTCGGTTCAAAGAATTTCTTCTGTTCTGAGCGGTCCCGCTCTGCCTGGTCTCAGGCCCCCCTTCCCCGGCTAAAATCCCCTGTTTTTCTGCGGTGTTCTCGGTTCTACCTCTTGCAGAGGAGAGCCTTGCTGCCAGCATGCACTTCGTTCGTTTTCGTGGGCTCGACGGTGAGTTGGATTTCGTCGCTTGAGCGAGCAGGGAGGGAATTTTTTTTGAAAATGAGAGGGGGGGCCCCGTCAACCGCCATAGACCAGTTGGCCACCGGAAAATCCAAGCCCGATAGCACAAACGAGGCACAATGCAGAGAGGAAAAAGATTTTTTTGGCCTCAGTGCTTTGGGTGTGCAGCCGGATGGAGTAGGCGAGAAGACCGGTCAGCACCACCGCCAGGATCATCTTGACGATGATGAGTGGTTCGAAACGACCGCCATATCTGTGCTGCCAGTCGAGAATACCGGCAAAGATGGTGGGCACGATAGATACCAAGGCCAGAACTGTGCAGTGCAGAGCGGTCCGGTTCAGTTCTGTTTTTTTGGCTTTCCATGCCAGCAGGCTGAAGAAAAAGCATCCCATCACCATCCCCATGGGGATATGGGTGAGAGCGGGATGGAGTGGATGGGTGAAACCAACTTTTTCCAGCAGGGCGAAAATCGATGCAATCATGGTTCACCTCGTGGTTGGTGTGACAAAATTTTTGGGACACGTAGAGACTCTGAGACTCCATGCCGCACGGTCATGTTCGCAGTTGGAGTACACTGAGAGTGTCACAACCTTTGGTCTTGCAACGACCGGATGAAAGAAGCATGGAGAGGAGATGGGTGTACGCCGGTCCTCCTGTATCAACTACTTTTTTTGATATGCTTGGCCGAGATGTTGTGCTGTTTCATCTTGTCGTAGAGGGCGGTCTTGCCGACTTTAAGCTGATTGGCGGCAGTGGAAACGTTACCACTGTACTTGTGCAGGGCCCGGTTGATGATGGCGGCCTCGAACTCTGCCACAATCGTCTTGAGTGGCTGTGTGCCCAGTTTTTCGTCGATGTTGTAACTGTCGTCCTGCTGCTGTTCGATTCGGGGATCCTGATCAAAGAGCAGATCAGTATCGGTGATCATTTTACCCTTGGCCATGAGTACCGCCCGCTGGATAAGGTTCTCCAGTTCACGGACATTGCCGGGCCAGTTGTGGGTTAGCAGGCGATTAATGACTGATTTCGGCACAAAGTCGATGTCTTTTTTGAAGGCCACCCGGTAGTGATTGACAAAGTAGGAGACCAGTTCGACGATATCTTCCTTGCGGTCCCGCAGGGGTGGCATGTCGATATTGATAATATTGAGGCGGTAGTAGAGGTCGAGCCGGAATTTTTTTTCTTTGACGGCCTGGGCCAGGTCAACATTGGTGGCCGAGATCACCCGGACATTGACCTGGACGGGTTCGGTGCCGCCAACCCGAAGGATTTCGCCATTCTGCAGGACCCTCAACAGGGAAACCTGCATCCTGGGACTGATGTCGCCAATTTCGTCAAGGAAGATGGTCCCGCCGTCGACCACCTCGAATTTGCCGATTTTTCGGGCAGTGGCACCGGTAAAGGCCCCTTTTTCGTAGCCGAAGAGATCCGCCTCGAGGATAGAATCGTTGATGGCGTTGCAGTTGATTTTGAGAAAAGGCTTGTCGTCTCTGGAACTGGTCGCCTTGATCAGGTTGGCCACCAATTCCTTGCCGGTTCCTGATTCGCCGGTGATGAGGATGGTGGCGTCGGATCCGGACACCTGGTGGATCATTTCCCGCAGTTCCCGCATCTTGTTGCTTCTGCCCACCATCTTGTCAGCCTTGTGATAGTGGCCCAGTTGGTTCTTGAGGCTGTTGACCTGCCGGGAGAGCCGCAGGCGCATGTCCTCACTGGCCTGTAAATCACTGATTTTTTTTTGGAGGATGGTTTCGATGCTGGTGTTGAACTGGAGCAGTTCACGTTCAAAGGTTTTGCGCTGGGTGATGTCGCGCATCACCAGCATAATCAGTTTTTCACCGGTATAACCGACAAAGGGAACAGAGGAATATTCGACCGTGGTGGTATCAAAGAGGGCTTCAGTCACTATGCAGCTTCCGGGTGATGCTGCCGGTTGAGAGAGATTTTTTTGGTAAGTTTGACTGATTTTTTTCAGTCCGGCGACCACGCATGTTGGACAGGGGGAGCCGAAACAGGCCTTGGCGCTCCGATTCATATATTCGATAGTGCCCTCGTCTTTGAGCAGGAAGACCATCTCCGGCATAGCGTCAAGCAGGGTCCGCCAGTTGGTGCTGAGCCGGTGGACCTCATCTTGCATTGTCGATAACGTCGGATTATTGTTGGACACGTCGATGTTTTGGCCCGGTTGAAGTGGTGGCATGAATTCCTATTAAGGAACCAAGATAACATTACCAACCGTGGAATACAATTTTTTTCCGGTAAATCGTAATAATCTTTTGTTGAACTCAATAATCATTTTGAAATAACAAGGAAAATGACTCTAGGTAAATATACCTATTTTCCGGAAAATTTCTTTTGCTGAAGGACAGTTACCAGTTGGCGGTGACCGGCGGGGAAAGGAAATTCCGATAATTCGGCAAGAGACACCCAGCTGTATTGCGTGGCGGCGGTCAGCTCCGGGTCGGTCAAGGGGGAAGGAAGCTGGCAGTAAAAGCTGTGCAGGGTCACCCGGTAGCGGGTGTAATGATGGACCACCGTGGTAAAAGGTGTCAGGTCGGTCACCCGCCAGCCGGTTTCCTCTTCGACCTCCCTGATAGCGGCCTGCATCGGTGTTTCGTCCTCCTGCAAACGGCCGCCGGGAAATTCCCATAAACCGCCCCAGATATCATCGGGCAATCGCTGCTGAATAAAAAAGAGCGGGCCGCGGCGGATAATACCGCAGGCCATGGTAATGTCGATCCGTTGCTTCCGGGCTGGGGGCAGGGGGCGGAGATCCACGGTATCGGCCCGGTGGGCACGGCAGTGCGGTTGGACCGGACAGGTCGCACAGGATGGTTTCTTCGGGGTGCAGACCAGTGCCCCCAGTTCCATCAGGCCTTGGTTGAAACTGCGGGGATCGTCGTGGTGGAGTAGGGCGGCGGCCAGGGCGGTCAGCCTTTTTTGGGTTGCTCTCTGTTTAAGCGGGCTGTCGATATCGGCCAGGCGGGCAAACAACCGTTCAACATTAGCATCGAGCAGCGGATAGGGTTGGTTGAAGGCAATGGACAGGATGGCAGCGGCGGTGTAGGGGCCGATGCCGGGGAGGGCGAGCAGTTGCTGGTAGTGGGCCGGGATCTCGCCGTTGCAGGTTGCGAGCATCTGCCCGGCAGCACGCTGGATGTTACGGGCTCGATTGTAATAGCCCAGTCCTTCCCACGCTTTGAAGATGGATTGTTCCGGGGCGGCGGCCACCGCGGCAATATCGGGGAAGAGGCTGATCCACCGCTCAAAGTAGGCGGCAACCCGGTCCATCTGGGTCTGCTGACCCATGATTTCCGAGATCCAGACATGATACGGGTTGTAGGCCTTGCGCCAGGGCAAGGGGCGCTGCTGGGCGGCGAACCAATCGAGCAGTCGTTGTTGGAAGTCGGCAATCTCAGCCGCATTCTCCTTGTCAATCACCTCTTTCTTCCCCTATAGTGCTATATTTTTGCAAAAGTCCCTGCAACACCCTTCGACATGCTCAGGCTGAACGGATTGCGTGCTGGTTTGACGTGGTTTCGCCGTTCATGGCGAGTCGTGCATCTGCCGAACAGCCGAACCGCGATGGCACTTTTGCAAAAGTCTCTCTCTTTAATGTTCATGTTATTCATCATAGTCCACGGCAAGGTATCATGGCACTCCGCAGCTGTCAAAAATTGATCAGTCTTTTGCTCACCTTTTTCTGGCTGGTAGTTCACCCGGCCGTGGCCAGGGCGCTTGAGCCGGAGGAGGTGGTGGTCATCGCCAACACCAGGGCCAGCGATAGCCTTGACCTGGCCGAATACTATATGCGGCAACGGAAGATCCCCGCCGATCATCTGGTACGAGTCCGTACCACCTGGAACGAACATTGTTCAAGGGCCACCTATGACGAGGATATCCGTCGACCGGTACAAGAAGCCCTCGTCAGGATTGGGAAATACAGCCGTATTCGCTGCCTGGTGACCCTGTACGGTGTGCCGCTGGCAATTGAACCTCCTGGTCCCGGTGATCCTGACCCTATGGCCCCGCTTAAACAGCAGTTGCAGGTGTTGGATGCCGAACAGCAGGGTGCCAAGGAAAATCGTCGTGCGGAGATCCTTGTGGAAGAAAAGCGGATTGAGCAGCAGATAACCCAAAGGAAAAAGATGGACTCCCGGGCGGCGGTTGATTCTGAGCTGGCCTTGGTTATGGCCGGTGACTATCCCCTCGAGGGCTGGTTACCCAATCCCTACTTCCTTGGGTTTCATGATCAAGAAACCCTGCTCAAGCGGGATACGGTGTTGATGGTGAGCCGCCTGGACGGACCGGATCCGGCAACGGTGCGACGACTCATCGATGATGCCATCGCAGTCGAGAAAGAGGGGGTACACGGGCGGGCCTATTTTGATGCCCGCTGGCCCAAACCGCCGGGCAAAAATCTCAGTGGCTATGCCCTCTACGATGCGGCCCTGCATACGGCGGCGGAAGGGCTGCGCAAGAGCGGCCGGATGGAAGCCGTCCAACTCGATGCACAGAGCGAGCTTTTTCAAAAAGGAGACTGTCCCAAAACAGCCCTTTACTGCGGCTGGTATAGTCTGGGGCAGTATATCGACGCCTTTACCTGGGTCCGGGGTGCGGTCGGTTACCACATCGCCAGTTCCGAATGCTCCACCCTGAAAAAAAAAGATTCGCAGGTCTGGTGTAAACGCATGCTGGAAGAAGGTGTCGCCGCCACCATCGGTCCGGTATATGAGCCTTATGTGCAGGCCTTTCCTCTGCCGGACCTGTTTTTCCTTACCCTGACCGAGGGCTACCTCAGTCTTGCTGAAAGCTATCTGGTCAGCCTGCCTTTTTTATCCTGGCAGATGGTGCTGATCGGCGATCCGCTGTACAAACCATTTGCCCCGCAGTAAGCAACCTCAGCTTTTTTCCGGCATTATCTGTATTAGTTGTTCCTGTGCGGTAGGCCTGGAAAAGTGGTTTTTGCTTTGCAAACAAAGCAATTATGGTAGAAGAGGGGATTTGATTTTTAACCCTTTTCCTCTCGTCGGGACACCCATGAATGCATGCTTTACTCGTCAACTTTTTTTACCCTGGATGCTGGTCGCCTTTCTCATGGGATTTTCCTGTGGGGTGCCGATTCCTTCCACCTCTTCGGTTTTAGAGGCATGGATGGATGAGTCGGGCGTCGGTATTTCGGTGAACGGCTGGCTGGCCTTGTACTGTTTGGGGCGAAGAGCCTGATGCCTGCCTGGCTCGCGGTATTGCTGACCCGCAAGATGCTGATCTGTATCTTTACCGGGTTCAGTTCTGGCCTTCCTCTCTATCTGCTGCTCAATCTGCTTCCCGCATGGCTTCGCAGCGAAGGTGTCAATCTTAAAACCATCGGCTTCTTTGCGCTGATCCAGTTTCCCTACACCTGGAAGTTCCTCTGGTCGCCCTTCCTGGATCGTTACGCCTTGCCTGTACTCGGTCGGCGGCGCAGCTGGACACTTCTCATGCAGTTTGGCCTGCTGCTCTCCATCGGCCTGCTCGGCGGGCTTTCACCACGTACGGATATTGTGCCGGTACTCTGGCTCGCCACCCTGCTCGCACTTTTTTCCGCCACCCAGGACATTGCCCTCGACGCTTATCGGCGGGAGCTGCTGGACGAGGTTGAACTGGGCCTGGGCAACGCCGTGCATGTGAACGCTTACCGGTTGGCCGGACTAGTGCCGGGTTCGCTGTCGCTGATTCTTTCCGACCTGCTGCCGTGGTCGCAGGTGTTCTGGATAACCGCTGCCTTCATGCTGCCCGGCATGGTCATGATTCTGCTGGTTAAGGAACCAGTGACGACCTGTGCCGCGCCAAAGACCCTACGTGAAGCCGTGGTCGAGCCTTTTCACGAATTCATGGGTCGTGCCGGTTTACGTGGCGCGGTGTTAGTGCTTGCTTTCATTTTCCTCTACAAACTGGGCGATTCGCTCTGCACGGCACTGGCCACCCCGTTTTATCTCGACATGGGCTTCACGAAAACCGATATCGGACTGATCGCCAAGCACGCTGGTCTCTGGCCAGCAGTGCTCGGCGGTTTGCTCGGCGGCTTGTGGATGGTTCGGTTGGGGATTAATCGTGCCCTGTGGTTGTTCGGTGTCGTGCAATTGGTGTCGATTCTTGGTTTTGCCTGGCTATCTTGGTTAGGGCCGCAAACGACCATCGGTCTTGACCAGCGGCTGGCGCTGGCCGCCGTAATCGGTGTGGAAGCGCTTGGCGTCGGTTTGGGGACCGCCGCCTTTGTCGCCTTCATTGCGCGTACGACCCACCCGGCTTACACGGCAACGCAATTTGCCCTGTTTACCAGTCTGGCCGCCGTTCCGCGCACCTTCATCAATGCCTCGGCCGGGTGGCTGGTGGAAAGTCTGGGCTGGTTCAATTTTTTCCTGCTCTGTACCGCGCTGGCGGTTCCCGGCCTGCTGCTGCTTTCGCGTGTGGCGCCTTGGAACAAAGCGCTGCCGTCGAAATAAGTACACGCTCCCTGAAGAAAAGCCACCATCGCCGATGGCGCTGATCGCTGCACAATACCTCCAGGATGCGCAATAACGTGTTGAGTTCTTGTACTGTTGTAGTACATTAGGCAAACAGTTCAGCAAACAATATCCCCTCGATCCATTACTTCGGAAGTGCAGATGTCGATTAAAATATACAATACTCTCAGTCGCAAGAAGGAGCCGCTACACCCCCTTGAAGAAGGTCATGTCAAGCTCTACGTCTGTGGCATCACCTCCTACGATTATTGCCATATCGGCCATGCCCGTTCGGCCTTAGTGTTCGACATGGTGGTCCGTTATCTGCGCCACCGTGGTCTTAAGGTCACGTTTGTTCGTAATTTTACTGATATCGATGATAAGATCATCAATCGGGCCAACGAGCAGGGCATCGACGCCGCGACTCTCGCGACGCGCTTCATCAACGAATTCTACACCGATATGGATGCCCTCGGCACCCTTCGGCCCGACCTTGAACCCAAAGCCACTGAGCATGTCGGAGAAATGATCGCCCTGATCGAAGAGTTGATCGCGCGGGGCATGGCCTATCCGTCGGAGGGTGATGTCTACTACCGGGTGGAACGGTTTGCGGGTTATGGCAGCCTTTCCGGCCGCAGCCTGACGGACATGCAGGCCGGGGCCCGGGTGGAGGTCAGCGACAAGAAAGAACATCCCATGGATTTCGTTCTCTGGAAAGGGGCCAAGCCGGGCGAGCCTAAATGGCCGAGTCCCTGGGGCGAGGGGCGGCCAGGCTGGCATATTGAGTGCTCGGCCATGAGCAAAAAATATTTAGGAGAGACCTTTGATATCCACGGCGGCGGCAAGGATCTGGTATTTCCCCATCATGAAAACGAGATTGCCCAGAGCTGCGGCGCTTCGGGAAAACCCTTTGCCAACCTGTGGATGCACCACGGCTTTGTCACCATCAAAGATGAAAAGATGTCGAAATCGCTGGGGAATTTTTTGACGATCCGCGATGTGCTTAAACAGTACGCCCCAGAGGTCCTGCGGTTGTTCATTTTTTCCACCCAGTATCGCAATCCGCTTGATTTCACCGAGACCGCGCTTCAGGATGCCCAATCCGGTCTGGAGCGGATGTATGAATGTCTGGCTCAGGTCGAATCTCTCCCCGTTGATGGACCGGCCGGGGCCTCAAGTATCAACGACAAGGACCGCGCCGGCTTGGAATCGCTGGTCACGCGGTTCCATGAGGCCATGGATAATGATTTCAATACGGCCCAGGCCCTTGGCCACCTTTTTGATACCGTCAAAATTTTCAATAAGATCCAGCGAGCCCTGCCGGAACAACCGATAGCCGACGATCTCCATCTGTTGCGGGCAAGCGGCGCGACCTTCCGCACCCTGGCCGGGGTCCTTGGCATCCTGCAACAGGACCCGGCGACTGTGGTGGCTGGCACCAAAGAAAAAATTCTGGCCGGAATTGATCTGGACGAGGCGGAAATTGTGCAACTGATTGCCAAACGTAACCAAGCCAGGGCGACCAAGGATTGGGCCGCCTCCGATGCGGTGCGTGATTATCTGCTCGGACATCGCGTCGTGCTGATGGACAGCCCGGAGGGCACCACCTGGGAAGTGAAAAAATAGAGATTCGCTGCCACCTGAGCAGGCACGAACAAGGAGGGGAATTATGACACGAATGCCGGCAGCTGCTGATCGTTTTTATCCCGGAGATCCTGAACACCTGCGGTCTGCTATGGATATCCTTATCCCCAGGGTGGCCGAAGCTGACAAAGAAGAGGCACTGGCAGTTGTTCTGCCCCACGCGGGCTATGTTTATTCCGGTGCGACCGCAGGGAAAACCATCAGTCGGGTCAGGGTGCCGGAAACGGTGCTGATCCTGGGTCCCAACCACCATGGCAGGGGTGCGGCGGTGGCCTTGGGAACCGAAGACTGGCGTATGCCCTTGGGCACGGTACCGGTGAACCGGCAACTGGCTACGGCCATTCTCCAGGATTCCACAGTCATTGTCGAGGATCAGGAGGCCCATCTGCTTGAGCACTCGCTTGAGGTACAGGTGCCGTTTCTTCAGCAGGTGCAGCACGGGCTGCGGATCGTGCCCCTGGTCATCTCGCAGCTCTCCTTCTCCCACTGTCAGACCGTGGCCCATGAGCTGGCGGTTGCCATCAAAAATCAGGAACAACCGGTGCTGATGGTGGCCTCAACCGACATGAGCCACTACGAATCGCGGCAGCAGGCGACCCAAAAAGACAAACTGGCGATTGAACGGATTCTTGCCTTGGATCCCCAGGGTCTGTATGCAACGGTGATCGGCCAGCGGATCACGATGTGCGGTGTCATCCCCACCACTATTGTCCTGCTGGCTGCCCTGGAGCTGGGAGCAACCAAAGTGGAGCTCGTCCGCTATACCGATTCCGGCGAGGCCAGCGGCGATACCAGCCAAGTGGTGGGCTATGCCGGACTGATCATATCCAAGTGATTTCGCTGCATTCCGGTGCGTGAGTTGCCAATCCCTTGTGCCGCATTGATTTTCCCTTGACAACTAGGGCAAATCCTTCTATTTTCAGCGCAACTTTCCACCAGCTGGGGGATGGTCTAACGGCAAGACAGCGGACTCTGACTCCGCTTATCGGGGTTCGAATCCCTGTCCCCCAGCCAAGTAAATTCAAGCGCTTAACTCGAATAGGGTTAAGCGCTTTTTTTTATTGTTGAGAATTTGTAAGCACTTTGTAAGCAGATTCGATCAATACGATTCAAACTAATCATCAACCCGACAACGGTGTGAGAGCCCAAGCATCACCCATTGGCGCTTCAAAGGAAAATATATATGAGCAAAAACGATATAGAAGTTTATGAGTGCGAAAGATGCAAAGACGAGGAAGCTATTACGTGCCCCCATTGCAACGGAGACGGCGAGAATCCTGATGAGTTAGGTGTACCCTGTGATTTCTGTGAAGGAGAAGGCGAGATGACGTGCCCAGACTGTAAAGACGGGCACCGGGGATGAATTAGAAAAACCGACCTATCAAAGATAATCTGCGGAATATCCTTCTACAGGGGGACGTTTGCAACACCTACGAAAAAAAAGGCAGAGCCGTTAAGCCCTGCCTCTTGATTCCAATATGCCGGAAATTTAATTAATTTCTTTTTCTTCTGCCAGCTGCAGCCAAACCGGCAATGCCGGTTCCGAATAGGAGCATGGTTGCTGGTTCGGGCACCGGAGTGGCTTCAGAGACGAAGCTGATACTCATGTATGGCAAACTTGACGTCTCCATATGTCCGTCTTGTAATACCGTCGGATAGGTAGTAGCAAAATTTACAGAAGGATCGTACCCCTCGATCGTGCCGCTCAGACTTCCATGATTATAACTATGGGTTGCCGCGTTGAGAAGCATCCCACTGGTGTAAGAGGTGCCGCTCGACGGCGCAAAAAGCATGGCTATTGTTGTGCCTGCTCCTGTTACGTTAAGGTCGATCCAGTTTCCACTGATTGTGATCGGGGTGCCGTCAATGAGCGTTATCGAACCAGTTCCATATCCGGAGGTGAGCAGATTACCATTGACCCAAAAACCGGATTCGAACTGACCGGCGTTGATGGTGATTGTATTCAGGTTACTGTCATCGATAGCGATGAATGCCGCCGATGCTGGTGCTGAAAAGGCCAAGGAGGCCGCAAATACCGCAAATGCTCTCGTGAAACCATCTCTCTTCTTCATTCTGTTCCTTTTTTAATTTACGATTTATACCCATGATTTTTCATGGAAAAGAAATATAGATTTATTGCTGCTCATACTTAAACATCAGCAAACTTCCTCGCCATCATGGAAGCAGTACTAAGAATCTATGAAATGGTGAAGAGGATTAATAAAGCAATATTTCCAGGCTATTACTACAGCAATGGCGCTGAAAAGTCTATATGTCCAGACCTCATTCCTAAAACTAACCCATTGCGGTGGTAGTGATTTCTATATCGTCAATTGGCGGAAATATACTGCCGCCAATTAGCCAATTTTACAGTACAAAGGTGATCATCCCCCCTCTTGTGCTCTGCAAAATTAGCTATAAGCGCATCTCTGTCGAACCAGCCTGTTCGCTGGTTGAAAAAAACCAAAATCCAATCACTGGGTATAATGACTCAGGCCACAACAGGTATTTATGCCGGATTGGCGAGCATGGCTATTCATGGTACAAATCAAACTATCCGTTTGCCTTGCGTCCTCTCCTGTAAGTGGCGAGCGGATCACCCCCTACCCCTTACCGAGAAGGCACCAGCCGCACGGTAAGGGGTTTTTCTTTTCTGATTTAATTGCAAGAGCCCAGGGGCATGCATTCATTCCAAGCTTTATTCTGTCTCACACATTCCTTGGCCACACTGATCAGGGCCTCGGGGTTAGGCCTCTCTTCGGTTGACACTGTGGCTACTGCTCTTCTCTTTAGCCATTCAAGAAATGATTCAATAGACAGGGATTCAAGAAAAGAGTTGGCCGCTTGATAGCGATTGCGCGGTAAATCCTTCCACTCGTAGTTAACACCCAACTCTTCTTTGAGATGGTCCCATACAAATCCCCTAAGTGTCTCGGCTGAAAAGAGGTCTAAAAACTTGATGTTTTCTGCTACGGGAAATCCAAATTCACCGATCCCTGCCACAGCGGACAACCAAGCGTACACCCGTTTAAAAACAATAATCCGCAATTCATTGACCTGCTGCTGTGATAAAGGCGGTTCCGGGGTGCTGTTGGTGGGAATATTGGCTTTAGCTTGCGATTCAGCTTTCATGGTTACTGTCTCCAAATAGTGGGGCGGACATTATGAGTGTTGCAAGATTGTTGACGAATCTGTTCGATGGGGATCACCTTCCTGCCGTGATGCCAGGAACACCGCCGATTCCTTTAACCGATGCGAACATGAGTCGGTCAAGTTTACTTCCAAGTAGAGGGTTGAAAAGGTAAGATCTACATATCTCTAACCGTTCCGCCGTCGATTCATCTTTTGTTGTGGTAATAACCGCATCGATCAACTCCTTAAGAGCCTCCATCGTGGGAGCGCTTGTTTCTCTACCTCTTTTTGTTACAAAGGTAGCGTTTACAATCGCCCCATTGGTGGCATTCACGGTTACGGGTGCCCCGCCCCAGATGAATTCAACATTTCCGCAGGAGCCATCTTCACCAATATCTCTTTGATTTTCCTGCTGTAAGCTTTCTCTTGATTTATTATCCATTTATTCTCCTAAAAAAGGGGCGGACATTGTGAGTGTTTGATCGAAGACCGGAACAATGTTTTGATATTCGGTATTTTTACCTATCCGCAATTTGATATATTTTCCAGTCTATCCTTTTCCCTTTCCAAGATGGCAAAACATTCGGACCAAGCGGATATTCGGCCATACTTCCTCATGCCCTCGGTAAACTCGCGCTCGATCTGGCTCAATATTCCGTGAAATTGCCCTAATGGCTGTATCTGCCCGGTGGTCTGCACCGTTGCGCTCGCACCGTAACCCGCAACGGCGTTGCCGTTGCCGTTCACGGATTGGGTAATGCCACACGCTGAATCTCTGTCGAAATAGGTGTTGTGGGCATTCAGGTTTACAGTCACAGTGGCCCCGTTTTCGTTGTTAATGGCCACAGGGACGCTTCCAACGCCTGCTCTGCTTAGGTTGACAATTCCTCTCGTCACAGTTCTTTTCATGACATTTTTCCTGCCTTGTGTTTTGGTTCCCACCTTCCGCTGAACGCAAAAAGGGCGGCAATGTGCGGGTTGGTCGACCGGGCTAAGGACCGGCAGGCGCAAGGCCTCCCACACACCACCGCCCAAACAAAAGAGCAATGCCGTGCACTGGACGCAAAAAAACCGCCGAACTGAGAGTTGTGGCGGTTGCATCCGCCTTAGCTTCGGGCGACCAAACCCGGAAATCGTATATCGATTACATCATTATCTTTGCCTGAATCGGGCGGGATTGTCAAGTGGTAGATAAAGAAGCGACCATTCAGGGCGTTCGTATTTCCTAAGGCAGAAAACACGACCGGAAAAGGGTTGTCATTGAAGAATAACTGTTATTCGGTTTAGTAGGTAGAAAAGGAAGGGGTCCGGATAAGGGTGTTTGGGTGGCAATTGAAAATTTGACAAGGGAGGATGGCAAATGCTAAAATTGCAACTAACCGTTATCTCAATTTTGTTTTCATTAACAATGGCTTCTTGCGCCGGATTGGATTACGGAGCATTTAATCCACTACCCATGCCTACAATTCACGATATTGCTTCAATGCACGAATACATAGCTGAGCAAGATTGGCCCCAAGAGAGAAAAACATCCATGCAGCAGTTCGTCGATGGATTATCGAGAGGCCAACAAGTCTCTAGTCACGGCCAGGATGTTTATAGCAATCTCCGCTTCGCAAGCATGGAGAGAGATCGCAGGATTATTGTTACAAGGGACGAAGAGAAAAGACAACATGAGCGTTACGCAGAAGAAGAACGCGCCCGACATCAAAAAATTGAGGATGACAAAAAAGAAGCTGAGCTGAAACACAAGCAATATCTCTCTGATTACGAAAACATAGTAGCGCCAGATGACGCAGCCAGCTTTATATCGCGTTACGAAGGCCAATATGACCCGGGTAATTTGACCGCATCGGCAAAGAAGAGGGGATATGAGGTCGGGATCAAGAAACAGAAAGAATGTGCTGATTACATGGACAGGGTGATTGACCGGGAAAGGGAGATAGGTGAGAAGACTGGATTTGTCAATGCCACGTTGCTGCACCAGGCAGGTGAACATGCTGTTGATTGCAAAAAAACGCATGAGCGTTATGTGGAAGAATACAAAAAATTCAAATAACTAGCCACAAGAGGCTTCCAAGCCCGCAATAGCCACTAAGCAGCCTGAATGATCATCGATCATCTTTAAAAGGGTTTTTTGGGAAAGGGGCATTCGCCATGATTTCTGGTTTTGTCTGCACGTTTGAAAAGAACCGAAAGCGGGACAGGAGAGGTGCGAATGCAAAGCACCACCCTCCGTTGCAGTGACGGCTTTACCCCATGCCGAAAATAGAGACGACCAGTTATATTTCATCCATGGTTAATTCCTCCAGCGCTTCAGTGATGATATCCTGCAGAACACTTTGCACTTCGGCTACGGTTTTTAATCGGTGAATCCTTGGCGCTTGTTCAGAGGGGATGGCCAACAGCCTTGTCCGGACCTTTGCATACTCCTCCCCAACCTCTTTTAAGACGGCATCCGCCATGACAACCAGGCCGGACTCTTTGTCGTACTCAAGCTGCTTCAGGAGCGCGTTGTAATTTTCCTTCATCTGGATAGCTTCGTTGAGAGGCAGCAACGCCGTGGCTTCCGTAACTATCCTGGCAGCAACCACAGCGGGAGACTCGGAGGCCAAGGTGTCCGCGAATTTGTCCGCGATATTCTTAACTTTGTCCGCAGACCTTCGAGTTGCCTTCGTTGGCCTCCTCCATCCAGTACCAACGAGCGCGGGGTCAAGACTTCCGTCCGCTTGCAGTCTCAGTTTACCCGACGCAACGGCACGCCTGACTTGCTTCTCGTCGCAGTCAGATCGCCGGGCAAACTCTCTGGCGCTTATACCAAGTGCGGACATCTCTTTAAACTCCATAGCTATGTTTATATCTGGCTTGCAATCGCCCTCATTATAAGGGGTACGGGGAAGGACCCAAGGGTTTTTTCCGGGGGTCATTTCGCTGTGCCCAACGCCAGCTTCATCGCCTTGCTGAACTCTCGTTGCCATCGGGCACGGACGCATCCCTCGGCCAATGCGTGCCATTTGAGTTGTGGTGTCACGGTGAGCGGACCCGCCATCAGGATCAAAAGCTTGAGCCTCCCCGTGGTATTCGAGCCTCTTGGTACTTTGGATTTCCCGCGTAACTTTTTGCGCACCCATATCGGCACGTTCTTGGCCTTGTCACGCTCTCGAAGGAATGGACGTTGCCACAAACCATAAGGCTTATTAATTCCACCTTTCGGTACTCCTTGGAATACGTCTGGTCGAGACTTAAGCTTTGCGAAAGTGCCTTTCGGAACATTGCCGTAGTTGTCGACCTGTTGACGGACCGGATCAAGCATCAGCCTGCCGTTGGCTACAAAATGCGGCCCGCCCATCTCAAAGGGTTGCAGATATTTCGCGGTGATTGGTTTCAAGTCTATGATCGCGGTTGGGTTGTTTTTTCTGGCAAGGGAAAGTGAAACCCCAGAAACGGTGAAGGGCTTTGCCGTTGGGAAATTTTCCCTGATATTCTTCTGCTCGAGCAGCTTCACCCTTTTGGAAATGGCGTTGATGGCTTGGGAGGCGGCGTATGGGATCTGTTTTTTAACCATGGCTTCCAAGCCTTTTGACAACTGTTTCGCGTCGACCTTGATTTTTATTTGAATGGGCATCTGTTATCCACCTGTTGTGGTTGGTGATTCTTGTTGTGCTGGTCGATCCACCCTGCACATCGCCCGCAGGTAGCCTGCATGGGCATTGGTTGCAGATTGCGAGAGACAAAGGCCGCTGCATATGCTCTCGCACCCTTCGTTACATGCCGGTATCGGGAAGATAGGACTGGAGCATGATCGGCTGCGGCAGGAAGGCTTCGGGCGGCATAAGTACAAGGTCGGCGGTCGTGCCGTTTTCGTTAAAGTTGTACGTCACCTCGCCAATGGTCCATTTTGCCACTGGTGCAGATGGTGTGTGGAGTGATGGTAGATAGACATCAACCAACTTGTTCGGCGTCCACAGTGTGCCAGCTGAATCCCTCCAGCTGTCTGTGGTGATGTGTAGCTGGCTAGCACGGCTCCTTCTCCTCGATCGCTCCCAAGAGGCGCGCTGTTTTGCCACATCCAGGCCCGCCTGTCCGCCGCCCTCTGCGATGATGCCCATCTTTCGGAAACGAGCCACAAGGGGGTCCTTTTCGACAGCTATAATGGTTATGGGGTCATGGACCTCGCCAAGCATAGCTGTTGACATCAAGTACACCATATATTCCGAGAACAGATGGTCATCACCATATTCAACGCTCGCCCGCTGCACGTTCTGTCCTTGGATAAATCCGCTCGCCATCGACTTGGAGCTGATTCTGGTCAGGAATAGATTACCATCTGGGAGCTCGTAGGGTAGTAGCCGCCGGAAGCGGCAGATGCGTTCAATAATGTCCCATGACGTTTCTGAATTGATCAGATTTACCTGTGGGATCGGTTTAAGTGCAACCTCTTCGGCGATGTCCGAGGTGACACTGATACTGTAGGGTTTGGCTAATTTTCTTGAAATCCCAAGAACCGATGACCCGGATATTTGGCCGTTGGGCCAAACTGCCGCACAATCCACCAGGTCTTGACATTTTCCTCGCCCTGCAACTCTGATTGTGTGTGACGTGGGGGTTATTGTTGGGTGGACGCGGTTGACATAGCCAGTAATCACTAAGTCGTCACCAAGTCTTACCTGGCAGGCATCGCCGGGTTGCACCACAACATCCTCTGAATCTCCTGGCGGGTAATGCTCAGTCATAGAGATATCAAAGTCATTCGGGCATCTTTCGATTCCTCTGGTCACCCTAATGCTCTTCCATCCTGATATTGTCCGGCCCCCCGCGGTTAGGAACAAATCGGTTTTGTTCTTGCCGGATGATCCGGTGATGGTTGAGGACGTGTTGCTCGCACGGGTGGCGGCGAGGTGGTCTGTCCATCCTGACACGATGTCCATGATCACAGCCCCCCTTTCATACTTTTTTCCACCCGCAGGTTACTCCTGGCGAGGCCTTTTGTGTTTACGTTGGCCTGAGCACCTTCGGGGATGCCTTTAAGGACAACCTCCACCTCAATCTTGCTATTTGTATCACCAGAACTTTGTGACCGAGAATCCTGCCCAACCGGGGGCTTTAGGTATGACATTTCTTCGCTCGTCCAAGAATTATAGAGTGACGTCGCATACGCGGCACGGCTCGAGGCCTTCTCGTCATAATCGTCGCTCGGTCGTTCCCAATACCTGGAACCGATATATCCGGCCACGGCGGGGTCGGTTGATCGTCGAAGCCGATCCCCTGCTGCTTTTTCGGTGTTATTCAATTCCCAATTTATAAACGCAATTTGCTCAGATTGGCTCGATCCCTTTATGTCATGTCCTGCCCATTTCGCGAAATTGGCCTGCCGGTCAGCATGCCACTGTGCAAGCCCATAAGCCTGCCCGCCGTCACCGATTCTGGAGGGATCGCCGCCGCTCTCGGCTTTTATGTTCGCGATAATTCCTGCTGCTTGCGCAGGTGTCCATCCGTAGCCCATAAGCTGCGCCTTCATCGATTGCGATCTTGATATCCAGGCCGCCGCGGCAATTGGTGGAGACTGGACGGGTCCGGTGGATGCTGGGCCAGCCTTCAACAAGCCTCCCTTTTTCAATAACCACGTTGCAAGAGGCCAGCCGCCGGGGATTTGAGTGTCTTCGGGTGGGCCCATTTTAGAGAAGGGATAACTCAGGAACCCGACATGCACGCTAGCAAGTCCAGCGGCGGCGTCTTTATATTTGTGCACCATGGCGGACAATCCTGTGGCGCCCCTCTCAAGAGCGGGACCAGTGTGGAACAATACCTCGTTGGACAGTCCTTTGAACGATTCCGAAAGATAGTCAACAGCGTTTTGGGTTCTTACCGCCTGCGTGACCATGTTCGGAAACATAACTGAATTAGCCTTCTCCGCCTGCACAAGGTAGGAGCTCAATGCCGCCTCACCTTTGGCCATCAAGGGAAGTGTTTCCTGAACTCCAAAGATACTCGTAATCGTCTGCTTAGTTTGCGGGGCAAGGCCAGTAGATGAAATTTTCCTGGTAAGTTCATCGTACATTGCCGTCGTGTCAATGACGCCATCTTTGGTGTATTTCATCTGCATGTTGAGTTGGTTCATCAAATCTAGCGCGGGTTTATTCCTGCCCCATCTCGCATCATTCAATGTCTGCCCGAGGTTGCCAAGCGCGCTGGTCATTACCCCTGGAGCAAGGCCCGCCAGTTTTGCGGCAGATTCGTATTTCTGAAGACCTTCTGCACTGACGCCGATCGTTTGACTTGTCCTCGCCACCTGTGAGCCCAATGTTGCCCACCTCGCTGTAGCCATAGTCAGGGCGGCAATGGTTGCAGAGCCGGCAAGCATCCCCAGTGGGTCGATGCCTGCGATACGCTTGAAAGGAGCCTCGATCTCTCGCCCAATCTTACTCCATCCAGCACCTGCCAGTCTGTCAGGGTCGAATAATGGTTTGAAGCGGTTGGTATTTTTAGCTATCCCGTTTACCTTGGCGTTAATTTCGGCTACAACCTTGGTGGCCTTGTCGACTGCTTCAATCTGGATTTTAAACGTTTGGTTGCCTGACACTGTGATCCCTCATTTTTTTGAAAATAATTATATTGAACCGGTTGCTCAAAGTTTTCAGCTTTGCGTAGGCGGGCTGCTGTTAATTGAAATTAAAAGTCGGCGGCACTGGTATGAGGTTAGTGCCTCCGTCAACCAGTCCCGCAATTAACAATTCGTCTATTTCCTCTCGGCCTCCCATAGCATTGGCGCCACAAGGGATCTGCTCGGGGAACAGTTCCTTGAATCCCTTCTCAATCTCAATCTTGATAGATGTGGGTGCATTTTTGATGAAGTGCACCAAGCTGGCTTTGTCGGTCGGCGACATAGCACCAGCAACCCTCTTGCCCACCCCCGCGCCAGCTTTACGGGCATCATCTGTGCAGGTAAATTGCCGCTCAATTCCTTTTACGATCATGAGCTCCTCCCCAGGGGCCAAGCATTCACAGGCACATGAAACAATAGGATAGTGGCATTTGGGGCACTCCTCTGCCGGACATCCATCTTCATGTTGGTTGCCTCGCGCCGCTCCACAAGAGGGGCAGGCGAGGCCAAAACCAAGGTTAAGCCGCTGTTCTTTTCCAAACGGTATTCTTGCGAAATATTTTCCCATGTTCATTTTCTCCCTGCCCGTGGGCAACTCTTCATTTTGTCCAATTTCGCCCATTGCCAGTTCCTTTCGTCGTTTTCCAGGTAGCAACCTTGCACCACTTCCAGGCCAGGCAACTCTAAACGGTGGAAACATTCACAGCGAGGATTGCACCAATCAGGGAACGCGACCCGGGTGGTTTCATCCGATCCGCACGTTTTGCTTTTCAGCAGGTTGATTATTTCGGCCTTATTCTCCCTGATCCGTTCCTTCATCCCATCACTGACCGCCTGCCGGGCCCTGTATCGTAGTTGGTCCCCATCGACCCATAAGACAATCCCATGGGCTTCGGCGGACTGCAGGAGGGCTGTTGCTGTTTTCATAATGCACCTTCTTCTGCAAACTCAGTGACTGCCATGAACAGAGGCTCGCCGGTTAGGTAGTTCACCCTATCCCGTTTCACCCTGTCTGGTATGCCCGTGCGGGCATAGTCCGCATTGATCTGCTTGCGCTGGTTCTCGTTAACGAACCGCCAATCAGAGGTAGGCAGGATCTCGGATTGGCCGGTGATGACGTAATCGCGCTCCATACCCTGAATCGTGT
The DNA here is from genome assembly GCA_038205495.1 of Desulfobulbales bacterium. Lineage (GTDB taxonomy): Bacteria > Desulfobacterota > Desulfobulbia > Desulfobulbales > Desulfobulbaceae > Desulfobulbus. Next base: position 53,441 of record JBBRBT010000007.1, on the reverse strand, counting down.
GCATGAAATCAACGGGCTCTTTGGCCTTCACAATCTTGCAGGTGAAGCCGTGGGGCTCGTTCTTATCGAGGTTGATAACCAAGCGGGGTTTCTCAAGAGTCATTTCGCCGCCCTTTGCGTAGGCGTGGCCCTGTTTCTTCTGCATGGCAACCACGGCGATACCGCCTTTCAATTTTCGGTGAATTTCGGCGATAAATTTTCCGGCGTTGAAAAAGTCCTCGTTCACTTCCAGAAAGTCGATGAAGGTTACGCCATCCGGATCTACCAACTTGTCGAATGAATGGGTGCGCTCAACGAACTTGACATGGGGCATCCAAGAGGTTAGTTCATCACCAAATCCTCTTATCCTGGTAACCAGTTCGCCGACGCTCATTTCAGAGTTCAAATAGGTCAGTTGAGGGGCAGTATATATTTCTTTAGAAATATACTGGGGTGTATGTGCGTATGTATGTTGACGGAAAAAATTCCGACAAAGTGACAAAAGGAATACTGTTTTGCCTGCGTTGGACGAACCGGAAACAAGAATAACACTCCCAGGCCTAACCCTGGCGTGGTCTGAAATCTCTAATGGTAACAATATGTTGAATGGTTCAGCGCTAGCTGAAAGCAGGTCCATAACCGCGATGGCCTCCTCTAGCACCTCCCAGTGTCCCCGTTTTCCATCTATGCCGTTGATTTTACCTATTTTTTTATAATATCTCAGAGCATCCGTAATAGCTTTTTTGTCTTCTCTTGTTTTTGCACAAAGCTCTGAATATACGTCATTGTTTGTGAATGGTGCGGGCTCGGCCTCAATGAAAGCAAGCACCTCCTTGGACAGGGATCTCGTTTCGACGGAATTGACGGAACAATGACGGGATGAAACGGAACCTGACGGATTTTGACGGAACCTGACGGAATTGACGGAATTGACGGAATTGACGGAATTTTTCAGTGATGCCGCCGCCTCCGTAAAATCACCGTTAAATCGGTAATATGTGTAAAAGGCGAACTTGTCCAGGGGCTTTTGGGTCGGCAAGGGAGTTGATGAGCTGAAGCAGAAAAGGCCTTGGCCGTTCAAAGTGGCACTGGTAGTGCCGTCATTTTTTCCCGGGCGGGTCCAGTGTTGCTGCTCACCAACAGTTTTCAGGTAGCTCCATCCCTCGCTTTCAAGAAGCTGCCTCCAGTCGTTATCACGGTTAAACCTATCGCCTGGCCGGTCCCCGGTAACAGTGTCGGCCCTTGCAGGCTGCGGTGGGGCTTGTTGGGTGCCTTTGTCAAAGGATCGGGCGAGGGCGAGGAGAGTTTCCCGTTCCCCTGCAGAGACCATAGGGATCTCTTCAAGGCCGCCGTGAAGCGTGTAGGCCTTGCCGGGGGAGATCCCACTTGGGGCAACAAGGAAATATCCGCCCTCTCCCCGTGTCTCGATGTAAACATCCTGCCTGGGCTTTCCGCTCTCATCTTTGTATCGTGCCGACATTGCCAACTTCATGTTTCCATCAACGGGCGAGGAACAACGATAGAGCAAGTGATAGCCGCCAGAGGGGGTGGACTGGTGAACCCGTAGTTTTCCCCTCAGTTCCGCGTTGACGCTCTCCAAGGTGTCCATGAACGGGCGGAATAGGGATGGCTTGTCAAAATCCAGGGCTTCCAGGTTGCCAGAGACAGAACCGCCAACAAGGGCGATATTGCTGCCGTTGACAAAGTGACGTTTAATCTCGTCGCCGGTCATGCGCCGTTTCTGATAGGCCTCCCACTTGATACTGGCCAGTTTGCTTCCTGGTCTAATTGGGATCGGTGAGAATTGATTGGCGAGGCATTGTTCTGCAAAATTCGCCACTGTCATTGCCGTACCTCGTCCATAATAGCTGTGGCGCAATCCACCAGTTCAGAAGATTTCCAAGAAGATGTTGATATTTGGCGGATGGCAAACCTGGCTAGCAGGGCTTGTAAAAATTGGTTTTCGATTTGTTGTATGAAAGAGAGGAGAGTGATTTTCATTTTTCACCCCCTTGTACCTCAAGTGAATACCGGGCGATTCGGTGACGTGATCCGCCGGCGGAATATTCGGTTGTCCACTCGGTCTTGATTTTGATTCCGAGCTTTCTAAGTTCCTGGACTCTGCCCGCTACATGAGGAATATGAAGTTGTTCCCTTCCTTCGAAGGTGGTGAGGGAAGCGTACATCAGCCAAGCATGAATTCGCTGGCGTTGAGCTGCCGCTGATTGACAGAGGGTGGTTGTGGCGTTAATATTAAATTGAAGGTTTTCCCTATCCTTTACCCCTTTGGCCTGTGAGCAGTTGGCGCTGCTCACAGGCCTTTTGTTTTCTTTGCCCTTCATCACACAGCCTCCCCATTCAGCAGTTTATCGACAGGTTCACTCGGCCAGATCAATCGCCCGTTTGGTAGTTTTACGGGCCTGACGCCCATATAGTGGCCATCGACACACAAGCCCCGCCGGATAGTTGAAGCTTTCACTTTGACCAATTCTGCGAACTGTTCAGTGCTAAAATTTTTACCCATAATATTCCTCCTTAAATTCTAGTGCGCGATTCAAGCCATGAAATCAAGCCATCAACCGGGTACGCGACAGCCTTCCCAATTTTGAACCGACCGGCCGGACCCTTTCCCCCACAGTCCAGGTTGTTCATCTGGTTGGCATTGAGTAGCCCCTCTGTAAAAATTGCAATTTCCTGACGTGTTACGTACGGCTTTCGCCATTCCCTCTTTAGAAATCTAAACGAAATCTTGGCTTCCCCTGCCGAATTCCTAGAATCATGATTCATGACATCCTCGCATAACACTTTGTTTATTCAGATTTTTTTATTGATATTAAATGAGCACAAAAAAACCCGCATTCAGCATTAGGCCGAAGCGGGTTACGGTGAGACGTGTTGTCTTGAAGTCGCTATTGCGTTTTCATGTGGCGGACACCTCCCTCAAAACAACAAAAGCCCATTCGGGCTTGGGGTAAAAAAAAAGCCAACTCGCGGAGCGGGTTGGCATGTCGTTGATCACTTTGCAGAACTTCTCACGAAGTATGAAAAAAAATACCCCACCTTGACGCATATTGCAAGCATAATATTTGATCTTGTATTATCAATGATAATACAGCACTTTAGACGGAAAGCGTGCCTATTAAAAGTGATACGTCTTGTCTTGTTGGTGTTATTTTACCTGCAACATGTAGATATGATTACAGTTTATTGTCAATCTGCGAAAGGGCGTTTTTCTGTATAATTTGACCATTATTCGCTTTTGTGCCAATCATAAAGAGACTTTGCAGCTGCCCTGAGGACGCTGTAACTATTGCCTGCGCCGCTATGCTCACACCAAGCGTACACGGAAAATTTGTCCAAATGCTGTGCTTGTGGCAGGCATGTTGAGGCCGAATAGACAAACAGACCTGTGCCTCCCAAGGTTGCGGAAATTGCATTCCCGGCTTTACCGGGTCGTTGCCAATGCTGCCGAGCGCCCAAAGACCGGATATATTTCCATCCGTATCGCTCCAAAAGAGTATGCCAGTCAGTTTCACGGTTATACATGCCTACCATTTGAAATGCTATTTCGCTATCAATGGCCCGGGGAGGGTCCAGGTGGAGGTTCTCGTCAAACGATCGCGCTATCAAATGGAGCAAATTCAACTCCTCTGGTTGCAATCTTGGAATGTGTGCCAAGTCGCCATGTAGGATGCACGGGACGCAAGGTGAATCGGGCGCCCCCCCCTTGGGAATGCAAGAGCTTGGGGCTACAAGGAAAAATCCACCTTCTGACTTCGTATCGATCAGAGGGTCCTGAATATCGCCTGACCCCAAGTGATATTTTTCCATGGCGAGATTGCAGCTTTTACCAATCTTTCCCGTACAACGATAAATCAACTGATTTCCGCCTGAAGGAGTTTCTTGCCATATAGTGAGCTTCCTTCTCAACTCGGGGTTAAGGTATTCAATCGTGTCAAGGAACGATTGGAACAGGGTGGGGCGGGCGAGATTGAGGCATTCCAAATTGCCGGATATCGTGCCGCTAATTATGGCGATATTTCGGCCACGGATAAAAGACGATTTAACCTCTTTGTCGGACATTGTGCGCTTTTGATATGCTTCCCATGAAGAAATAGGGGATTCACACCTGGCCCCAATTGGAATTATGGATAGGCCGTACCACATATATTTTCTGGCTGTTGTTTCGAGAGATTGGGTATTCATAAATTTTCCAAATTTTAAAATTGTTCAACCAAGGAAAACGCATGGCACTGCCATTGTTGGCCGCCAAAGCATGCAGCCTTTCGCCCAGAATGATCAGTTCCGGGCTATCCGTGCTCGATTGGTTGTTTACAGAAACGCCCGGTAATCAGCATTTAACACCGCCGCCAGCTTCTTGGCATTCTCCCTGCCAATTGGCCGCTTGCCGTTCTCCATCTCAGAAATATGCCGCTGAGGGATGCCGCTCTTCTCTGCAAGTTGGCGCTGTGTCATGCTCTCCCGATGCCGGGCGCCAGCAAGGTAGGTGCCAGTTTCGTTTTCCTGCAATCCGGGGAAAGAGTCTTTCCAGGATGCACCGCTGTTGCTCAAGTCGACAAAGCCCATCTCATGCAGTGCCTTTATGGCATCATTGCGCTTGCTCTCCGGCCCCTTGAACCGCAGTTCTATTTCAGTAGGGCGCTTTTTCGTGGGTTCCAGCATAGGTCACCTCAATCAATCTAATTTCCTTGTCTATCACTTGCCATACTGCAACGTAGGTTGGTTGCCCCTTTTTCAGGTGACAATGGTGCATGTCCTTCCCCATCTTGCTGTAATTCGGCCACTGTCCCCTCGCCGGTCCGTTCAATTCAATCTCTCTCAGGAGCAAAGCCAGACTCTTCTGGACCCGCTCGGGCAGCTTGGGGATATTCTTTACAACTTTTGGATGAAGGGTTACATTCCAGTTCATTTTGATATACTATTTTTTGGTATCAAAGGCAAGGGCAAGGGCATGGTGTTCATTTCGTTCCCGATCCACCTACCACCAACTTCAGTGCCTCCTGTTCCTCTTGCCGTGCAGGGATAGCAATCCCGGCCTGTTCCAGAATCCATTCCTCAAGTTTAACATGCCACTGTCGCAGGAGATCCAAGGGGCGAACCCGGTAATGCTTTTCCGCGGTGGCCGATGGCTTGTGCCCCATGATCTGGGCAACGATACCCACAGGGAGTTCAACCCATTCTGATAAAGAACCAAAAGAGCGCCGAAGTCCATGTAAAGTCAAGTTCTCTATTCCTGCAATATTGAGAGCTCTTCTGTGAGCAACAAAAGGAGACTGCAGCCGTCCAGATGCTGCAGTCGGCGAGCTGAATACCCACTCGCTCCGATGGGGCAGGAATCGGAGTAATTGCTCGGTATATGGACACAAGGGTAGGGTGCGCTCACCTTCGATCTTGTCCTTGATCGTCAGCGATTTCCATCTGAAGTCGACATCTTCCCATTTGAGCCATGCTAATTCTTCGCGTCTAGTCCCTGTGAGCAGGAGTGCTTGCAGGTAGGCTGCAATTACCGGATTCTGTATCTGACGGACAGCGGCGAACCAGCCGGTCAACTGTTCACGCTGGAGGCAATCCTGCTTTGCCTGTTTCTTCGGCAGCACTGACTTGACTTTCCCGGTTATGGCCGTAGCTCCAATAGCGTGCTGGTAATCTGGGTGCTCACCACACCAATTTAAGAATGACTGCAGGAGCCGGAGCGCAAGTCTGCTTTGCGTTGGTCGGTCAGCAACTTCTTTGCCGATCCACTGTTCCAGTCGGTCCGGAGTAAGGTTGGATAAACACAAAGGCATTAACGGTGCAAGTGGGCCGGGTTTATGCTGTCCTTTGCCTTTGCGTCGTTCGGCTGTGCCATCTTGTGACAATTTGAGATGGTCAATATAATGACGATCTCCCCATTTGGGCCGCCGTTCCTCAAGGTATAGCTGCCATATCTCACCAACTGTGGCGCCTTGGGCCGACCTCAAGGCTTCCTCTTGGGTGCGGGACTCTCGTTGCTGCTCCTGCTCGGCAATGACTTGTCTTTTCTGCTCGCGCGGATCGATGCCTTGTTCAATCATCAGCAGGAGCCTTCTGGCTTCGGTCCTGGCATCTTCAAGTGTGATTGCGGTCACATCTCCCAAAGTTATACGGATAGCTTTTCCTGCAAAGCGGGATTGAACGATAAAGGCTTTCGCGCCGCTTGGGGTGGATCGTAAACCTAGGCCTCCTACTGTGGAATCCCACAGGAAGGATTGCCCGGATTCACACGAATGGGAAGAGATTCGACCGGGAGTGAGATTGACTCGTTTGGTTTCTGCCATGTTGCACCTCAAAATGTAAGAATCCGCGAATTGACCGGCTGCTTACATGTAAGCACTTTGTAAGCAGATTCAGGCAATGTACTTCAATTCATTTCATCGTACATGATTCAGGTGAATTGCACAACACATTGATTTGTAATGAATTAATTCTGAGGAGGGAATGCTGATCAATACGGATAAATGCTGATTTTAGCGGACTCTGACTCCGCTTATCGGGGTTCGAATCCCTGTCCCCCAGCCAAGTAAATTCAAGCGCTTAACTCGAATAGGGTTAAGCGCTTTTTTTTATTGTAAAAAATGTTGGCACATTGCTAGCATTTTTTGTCAATGCGCGTCAACACCTCAGCCGAAAGGACATCTCGAATGCCCGGAGCCACTTCGGTGAGCAGACCCCAAAAAGACAGGTGCAACCAGAAAACAATCGCGGTTAATGACTCCAAAGCATCAATTCCTGCAGGACCTTACAGTTGGTATCTTTGGCGGTCATAACGGTATGGTATCCTAATTTACGATAGCTCTCGAACTGGGCTTCATCGAACCACTGGTCAGAGGTGGGCTGCTGAGGGAAATCAGGGTTGCTGTCGGCGTAGTTAAGAATATCGGCCGGCTCGTCGCCTTGAAGCGAGAGCGAAGGCTTTAAAACAATCAGCTTGCCGGTGAGCCCCGGTGCATGCGCGCCGTAATCGATCGTTCCTTCCGCATAATGCCACGAACTGCGCTTTTTTTCGCCGACCGGTGCCAGTTGGGCGAGATTGATGTTTATTTCGACGCCAAAATCAACTCGACATTTGCGGACCGCATTGCCTAAATCCTCAAAATCTCTGTTGGGATCGGCCCCTGCATCGCCAACGACGATGAAGCGACACTTACGGCGCACCAATTCATAGATAGCCGTATTCTCGAAATGACCCCCATCACTGAGATTGACGAAGGCTGAATCCAGTTTGGAAAGCCCCAACAGTTCGTTGACCAGATAGCGCAAACCGAATTTCGGATCGGTTTCTTTCCAGGCGCTTGGATGTTTGGTGTTACCGCACCAGCGGCCCAATCGGACATTGAACAACGTCAGCAAAAAGGCTGTCGCCGGCGAAGAGTGGTACCCCATGTTCGGGCTTGAGGCCGCACCAGAGATCGCCATCGCCCGGCCGAGAGACAGCCCTTCCCCGTTATTCTGGGCATAAAGAGCGGTGGGCCGGTAATAACAATGGTCTCTGGCAGGATCGTGTGGGGCCTTCGGATCCGGGATCTGGTATCCGGTGAAGAGCGGGGTGAAAACGAACGATGCGGCCTTGCGATCCTGCCAAGCCAGTTGGCCGCCCGATGTGAAGTTAATGGCGGTGTTGATGATCGGGTAGGGTCGCTGTTGCAGGTCGTTCAAAGGCAGATCGTCACCCTTATCAAAACCTGTAAAAGGGTGGGAGTCCCGTTGCTTGTTGGTCGCCCCAAGATAGGCACGGGTAAGGCGGTAACGGTAGAACTGGTGCAAAGAAAAGACGTTGAGGTTAACCCGCCACGCCAGCAGGCAGGCCATGCCACCGAGCACGGCCATTGTTGCCACGAGGTGAGAGGTTTCCATTTTCACCTGAGAATGCTGCTGCAGAAGACCGTAAAAACTTCGGAAGGTGGGCACGTCGCCAGAACTTGCGCCGGGATACGACGAAAGCGCTACCTGGATGACAAGTGAAATCGCAGCCAATAATCCGAAGATAAATACATAGGGGGCATATCTGGCCAGCAGTTCTAACCAAGATTTTGGGTTTTTGCTGTCTGTGGCGGCGCTCTTGCCTGCCAGTACACCACCGACTGTGGTGAGCAACCAGCCGGCCGGACCCAATAGAGAGATATAGTCGTAATGGCTGAGACAAATCAGCAAAGACGGGCCCAGAAAAGCGATGCCGAAGATGGAGAGCCAAATCAGAATGGCCGTCAGCATTAAAGCTCCGAACCTGCTCCACCACTCCCGTTGATCTTCGGAGAGCAAACGCCCGATAAGGCCCGTATGAAGCACAACGGTAAGCGAAAAGACCACCAGCATGAGAGGGGTTCCCAACATTGTCGCCAACCAGTGATTCACCTGCCCCTCGTAAAATTTATCGATCAGAGAGGCTATTACCCAGAGGAGGCCCCCCCCGGCTGATCCCGCCAAAAAGGTAAAACCCGCTATTTGGAGCAGCTGGCCTCGAACAGGGGCTTCAACCTGCAGGAAATCCAAAATTTCCGCATCGGATCCGTCCGGTCTCTTCGAGAGGAGGTTGACCTTATACCCCACGGTCCAAAGGAAGAGATAAAAGGTTCCGGCACCGAGGCACAACGCTGCAACACTGCTGCTGCCTTGCAAGGTGGTTAAATATCTGAGGAGCGAGAAACTGCTGAGCCAGGCGGCGACAAGGAGGGGCACGGCGATGAGGGCAATCACCCCATAAGTGCCCAGCAACCAGTGCCGAAATCTGTCCGCAGGGGCATGCTGTTTAACCTGTCCGAGGTGAAAGCCAATCAAGCCAATATTGATGATCAACAAGAGCACCGCAATCAGCATTGATCCATGCGGCAAGGTTGTCTCCAGCCACTCCCCCATTTTTTGTACCAACCGAGGGGTCAGCAGGATCACCGTGAGGGTGAGGAGCACGATTGCCTGATTGAGAATGACATTGCGGAAGTAGGTCGTGAAGGCCGCCAGTGTATCAATGCTAAACAGGCTCGCCTTAGGAGTGAGGTAGTTGCTGTAATTGCGCAGGAAGGTGACCGCCGCATCCTCGGGATTTCCTTGTCCGTCGATTCTGGGGGCAATGTCCAGTTCGATTTGGCCAATGTCGCATTGACCCTGCCAATGAATTAGAGACGATAACCAACTGCCGATATATCCGCCTCCGGAGACGGTCGAGAGATAATCAAATTTCTTTAAAAATCCCAGTTCAGCCAGACCCTGCAGGACGCCCAAATTAAAGGTGGCGCTCCGGATGCCGCCGCCCGAGAGGGCCAAACCAGCGAGTCCATCGGACTTGCCGCCTTTGCGCAATCGTTCGAGCAATTGCTTTTCTTCTTCGTACATTTCGTTGAACGAACTCACCTCCCGGTGTTTTGAGCCCATTCTCATATCTCCTCATTTAACAGTAATTCCTGTTCGTTAACCACTCGTTGTCTTGGTGGAAAATCATTGTTCGGCACAGTTTTTATGTCGAAAGTGCTCTGTGCAAGATCCGCTTGGCAATCCTCCGTGTTGACAATCGTTGCATGAAAGAGGTTGGTTTCGAGGTTCATTTGTTTTCGAATAATTCTTCGAACACCTCGGTCCCTGTGGGTTCAAGATGCGCTGTCCGATTCATTTCCTGGCGGAACTTGGACAATTCGTAATACAGTCGCAAACGGGCACGCCCCTGATTTCCCAACGGTCGATGTTCTGGCAGGCAATGCCAAGGGTTCATTTTGAGTTGTTTGCCAAAGGCAAACTGGGCATCGGAATCAAATCTCTGTTTGGGGATATGCACGGTGGCAGCCGGGATGAACGGCGACAGCTTCTCCGGCCAACGCACAGCGGCATTTTCAATCGGCATGCGATGCGGATCCGTTTGAATCTGAATCATCAGATCAAATTCAACCTCGTGTTTATCGAGTGTCTTGATCATGTTTTCGCGCAGATAATTGAAGGATGGCGAACCGAAGGGCAGCCCGGGTATTTCGGTATCCACCTTTGTTTTCGGTACGAACGAGTACATCATGGCCTGCTCCTCACCGAGCAGATACGGAACGCAACTCCAGTACCGCTGCCCCAACGGGTTGTACTGGGTTTCATTCCACAGACCCTGCATAAGAAAATCAAGGAGGTGCGGGTCCTTTGGATTGAGAAAATAGTAGAGCGGCATCTCCAACAGACTCCAGTATTGGAGTTTGGCATTTTCCCGGGTATCAGGCGTGACGAAGGTCGGTGTGCAAACCGTGATGAAATCTTGGGTATACTGTTCTTCATCCATCAATTTTTCACCGGGTACATCCATAATCTTGACTGCCATGCTGGCAAATCCAACGTCACGGATATCGGCCGGGACATCCGGTCCGGGACCGGAGTAGCGGATATAGGCCGGATAACTGCGGGGGCTGGCAAAAATTCCCTTGCGGCAATGTTCCGGCAGATCCTCCCTGATGGTGATGGTGGCCCGTACAATACCGTGGGTTTTAGTGTTTCCGCCGCGTTCGTAGGCGCCTGGTTTAAAATGGCCACGCATCTGATCAGCCATAAGGTCGATTATTTCATTGAGACTTTCTTCCTCGTCCGGGGCTCTTTTCTCCTCGGCCAGCCGCATGCCTTTGTTCTTGCGCTGCAGGTTGATGAAAAACTGGATGATCCCTGCGAGCGGTTCACGAAATATCCGGTTCCATTGCGGACGAAACCAAGGTTCAAGCCGCCGCTCGATATGCAACAGTTCAAGAGCAACTCGGTGAATGAACCTTAATATCCTCATCTTGATATTCATGGTCTATGCTCGCCCCCTGTACCGGGTGATGTTGCAATGTAGCGGAGTGCCCGCAGTCCCGGCAGAAAGAAATACCCTCCACCAAGGACCGTGACAAATTGGGGCAGACCGCAGGTTTTCCGCACTGGGCCAGTGGGATCCGGACGGTTGAAGGTATCCGTTGCTTCGCCGTTTGCCAGTGATTCCCGAACGCCGAGCAAAGGATCATTTTCCTGCTGGACGCCGCCGAATTTACTGTTCATCAACCAGGCGTTCTGGATAAATTCAAATTGCCTGGATATGTTGGCCACCAGGACAATGAACTGCAGGCCGCGTTCCTCGGCCGGCGCATCCGGTTTGACAGCATCTTCCGGCGTAAGAAGGGGGCCGTAGCTGCGACCACGCCGCAGCAACCGATGGAAACGCGAGGAGGCTATGAGGTCTTCATCCGTACGCTTTTGACAAAAACCAAGGATTTTCATCAGCCGGGAAAAAAAGCCGGAAACTCCCGGTGGGAAATCGCCGCTGCGAGGATTGGCCCTGCGAATATGGGCACCGATCGGGCAATGATGTCCCGCCGCATCGAAGTTGTAGGTGAAATGGTTATCTTGGGCAGCCTGGGGGATGCCGGGGATGTCTTCACTTACCTTGGGGGCCAGCGGCGTTCCGTCTCTCTGCCTGCCCACCATGTACGCCGCCAGTTGTTCGCGTTTTTCCGGCACAGAACCGGTCTCCTTATCAATAAATTGCCAAAATCCGGGGACATCCTGATGCAACTGGCGGATGACCAGATACGACCCGTTGCGTCCGAAATCTTTGCGAGCAGGGGCGTCCTCGGCATCAGGCAGTTCCGCCGCTCGCTCGTCCTCATGCGGGTCGATGAGCGGTCGCGCGGTGTACAGCCCGTACTCGTTGGGGTAGCCCAGCACCACTTCACCGGGGGCCAGCAGGTTGGAGTAGCGATCACGTTCATGCAGATCAGTGTCTTGCTGTTGTTCCCAATCAATTAACGGCTGGCTGATGCCATCGGCAAAGCCGAACGGTTCGATGGAGCCAATATCGTGCGTCGGCAGGAGTGCCCGAATCTGAAAGGCGGCGGCAAACCGTTCGCCCTCCACGGTTTTTCTCCAGGTCTCGAGCCCTCCTTCGCTGGCATACAGGAGGAGGAGGATATCAGGCATTTGGTCGGGATCCCCTCCCCATTGCCAATGTTCCGGGGCGTTGCGGTGGATGTCGCCCAATCGGCGGGAACGGCTTTCATCCCCCGCCATACCGGCGAGGAACTCATCGGGAAAGCCGTCGAGCAACGATTTGTTGAGCCCCAAGGTGTGTAATCCGGCCGCCGAGAAGGCAATGTGCAAGGCCGTTTTCGGCGGTTGACTGAGGGTAAGGGCATTACTGACCGGGGCCATCGACAGCCACTGTTTGGCGGCGGCCGCATCCACGACATCGAGCAGCATGAAACAGGTTTCGGTCAATTTGCCGTACCCGAAACGCAACAGTCCCTGCAGGTCGTCAAATTCAAAATTGAGTGACTTTTCCATGGCCATTCTCCCGTTCAAATCAGGCTCAGCCACTCACGGATTGTCCTCTCACCGGACTGGCGCACTTCCACACCTTGCCGAATACGACTGTTTCTTTGGAGATCATAGGCCGTCAACCCTGGATAGGCCTTGTACCAGACTTCCGAGGGGAGTTGATGCCGCCTCAGGGTGCATTTGAAAGGTTGCTCCTGTTCTGCACCGTCCTTGATCAACCAACGCGTTGCCGGATATCCCACGCCGTTGCTGAAAACCAGATTCAATCCCCAGGCAACTTTATTGATAAAATCATCCATGTAGCTCTCCAAACTGCCGTCATAATTGCTGGCGAAGAAAAGCCGGCGATTGTTGTCGACAAGCACCCAGCGGGCAAAATGTATGGTTTTAACCCGTGTGAGAAAGCCTTTGTTGTAAATATGCCTGGTGGAATAGTCGAGCAGCAGGAGCCCAGTTTTGAGCAGAGCCAAGCGGAACAGCCCCGGTTTAACATCACCAAGCACGTTGAACTGGTTGCTCACGTCATGATCCTCTAAAACGGAGAGCGTCTGGATATGTTGACGATCGGGCCGGATGACGGTTACCGGATCCGAACGCTCCAGCAGTCGTAACTTCCAGGCAAAAAAAGGTGCTGCAATCAACAAGAGGGGGGACAGGATAAGAATGATGAGCGGTAGGCCGATTTTGTGGAGCAGGTTGCCGATCTGCCATCTGACCGGGGTGGGTTCCGGCGGTGTGAGTGTCAGACGTTGCTCAGCTTTTTCTATCTCTACATGGGTCAGCAGCTTTTGGCGGAGGGCACGATAGTTATCCCTCCCCTCCGCAGCGACTATTTTTTCTAAGCAGAGCGCCAGGCTCCGATGCAATGCGGCCTCTTCATGCACCTGCCTGACCGTGCGACCGAGCCAGTTAACGTAATTTGCCTGGGGCCGGATACTGTGTGCCTGCATCCAGACTCGGAGATCGTTTTCTTCAGAAAACCCTTCGCAAAAGGAAAATATTTTTTTTAGACCTGGAGCGGCGTACGCGGCGAGTTCGGCTAAAAAAGTCTGGCTGTCGCCGTCGCAATCGCCAAGAAAGGCCAGGGAAGGCTGCCAGTTATGAGGCGTCAATCCGTATTCTTTAATGTCCTCTGCTGTGTGTAATTCCAGAATGACAAAGCGGGCCACGTGTAACCGGTCAAAACGGCCAAAAGGTACCAGGCTGTTCTCCGGATTGGCCTGCCCGACGGCTTTGTTCATTGAGCGCAGTAAGACCCGCAGACGTTCGATATGGCCGTCACGAAGAGGAGCAACAATGAGAAAGGTGGACTGAGGCGTCATGGTTTCGGTCCCCCACCGTATGGCACTAATAATAAGAGAACGGGTTCAATGAATATTCCGGGTCAAGGCAAAATCGAGGACGCGTTTTTTCCCCCACCACACTTTGCCCAGATAAACGCCGGGTTCGACCTCGCGAATTTCATCGCGAATCACTTTGGCAAAAAAGGATGTTTTGGAATAATCGATGACAATGGTGTCTTTGCCATCGAGCCAGCTTTGGTCACGATAGACCTTGGCGACAATAAATGTCAGGCTGAAGGGTGTTATTTTATTGAGCAGAATGCCAGATTGATGATCCGAGGCAAAAAGATCAAAAACCTTCCCCTGCCAGGCATAGATTCCGACCAATGCAGCTACGATTTTCGAAAATATCGAGCCCGCCAGAATTGCAGTACCGCGCGTATCCCCATCGGGAATTGACCCGGCCTCGCTGTTGCGATAGATTTCATCGAGTTCTTCGCGGGATTTATTCAACCAAGAGCGTACGGTGGGATGCATGATAGTTACTCCTTGTTTCGTAGTTGGGCAGCGTGGGCATAAACCAGTCGCCGGACTTCATTCATCCTTCCCAGTGGTTCATGCGCCGCAAGGCACTGCCAGGGATTGAAGCTGCTGCGTTCACAGCTTGCCAGGGATTGTGGCGAATCAAAATTCTGAGGGGGAATGGTGAGGGTTGCTACGGTCAGAAACGGCGCATCGCCTTCATCCCAGATAGCCGAGGCATCCTCAATGGGCATGGTGATCGGATTTGTCTGTCGCTGCACACCGAAATGAAAACTGGCCTCGCCCTGTTGCAGATGGGCCTTGATAGCGGAACGCAACTGGTTTTCTCCTGCATCAACGACCTTGGTGGTCGTATAGGAGGAGCATGGGGTTGCCGAGTACTTGACGACCAGACCGCTTGTTTCCCCCAGACGAAAGGGGACAGTGCTCCAATAGCGGATATCCAGCGGACTCAGATGTTTTTTTCGTGCCTTAAGGACTATCGCGAGTGCTTGCAGGTGCGGATTCAAGGGGTTGAGGAAGAAACCGAGCTCTTTCCCGTCCCGCCTTGCCCGGATAAACGATAAAAAGTCCTCTGGCGTGGCGACAAAAAGCGCGGGGTAACTGTTGAGCAAGAAATCCTGGACACCGGGTTTCCCCCAGAGAACCGGTCCGTTGACGTTCGTTACCCTGATCGAGAGGCCGCGGATATCTTTTTTCGAGTCATCCCTGTTGGTGGCGTTGGCAAACCGCAGCATGGCCGGGTAACTGCCGGGTTGGGAGAAAAGCCCCTGCTTCAATTCGGCGGGGATATCATCATGCACCCGGAATTCGGTGTTCAGGCAGGCTATCGTTTTTGCCTGATTGAATCTGGGGATGACACCGTTTTCCTTTTCGGCCGAAGTGACGGCCTCAATCCCCTCAATCATTTCGGCAACCAATTTGTTTATTGCTTGTTGCTTCGCCGTCATTGTCAGTACCTCCCGCTGGTCTCTCTCCCTGCCTGTTGATTCAAACCATGCGGGCAGGGAAAAGGAAGTGGTTAGATGCGCTCCCTGTTCTTCATCTTTCGGTCCGGGTTATTTTTGTAAGAATGCGGGATCCGACTCCGCGCCTGGCCGTGGTTTCCAGTCCAAGCTATAATACTCGCCGCGGTCTCGCGCCCACGGATCAAAAGCATTCTTGACGTGCATGAGCTCTTCTTTCAGTTCAGGCACATTGCGCATCAGCAGGCGTTTGAGCGGAGAAACCGCGATGGTATGCTCGTTGACTTTTTCAGGCTCCAGACAGGCTTGCCTGCCATCGGCCTGCGTGGTGACCGGGTAAGGGCATTCAGCAAGCAGACCATTGTTCATGACCCAGTCATAACCGAGGGTGGAATAGAATTCCGGGCGGAAACTGGACGTGAAGAAGCGGTCGCTGAACAATCTTCGCGAAGCATTGATAATAAAGATATGGAATTGTGTTTCGGAAATAGCAAACCCATGGGGGCGTGTATACTCCGCCAGCATACCGACGACATTGTCGACGTCCTCGATATTATCAACCACCGAGCCGTTCGGGTGGCCTAGGCAGTCGTTGATGAAACTATCGTCTTCATTGCGCTGAACTTTTGAGATGATCTTGCCGGCATCGCAGGTATGGGTGCCGTAGATCTCGCGCAGACGCTTGATGTTTTCTTCCTGGTGTTGACGCCAGGGATTATTTGTATCGAGGCGCTGATCGACAAAATCGTCAAAGCTGGTCAGGGTTTTCAGGCCTATCTGCCGACGGAATTCATTGAATTTCGGCACTCCGCGTTCCCGATCACGAATAATGTCCAAGGCAACGATGTCGAGCTTTTGAGTGGCTGAATTCAAATGCGGCATCGGCAGGTTTTGGAGAAACATCGGCATATTTTGCAGCTGTAATAGGCCCAGCCGTTGACGCCCCATGCTCAACGCCCAGTTATCGATACCGCGTTGCTGCATATATGCAGTCGCGCCGCCCCTGATGGTATTGAAAACCGGGATTTTTGCAGTGATGGCATTGGGGTGTTCTTTATCCCGAAATTCAATCAAATCGGGTACCAGTGCGTGGAGGCGGTAGACCGAGGGGAACTCCTCTGGAAAATTAAAGGGCGAGCCAAAATGATTCGTTCCGCCGTTAACATCTTCTTCGAGTTTATTCAGATCCCACGCATCATGCTGCCACCAAAGGATACCCTCTGTTTTTTTGCTCCCGAGTCCAAAAATACCTGCCCCGGAGGCGAGCACCGAATAGATGGAATGGGCTTTTTTTGCATCCGATGAGCGGGAAAACCAGCCCGCCAGTTTTGCGGAAAACCGGCTTAAGGTATTCTCGTCTCGATGGAATATGCGCCGGAGTATCTGTGAGACGCGATCTTCTTTGAGATTGAAGAGACCGAACCAGTTGGAATTCATCGCGGCATAAAGGGGCTCGTTATAGAGCAACTGGGTCGTCCATTCGATGGTGTGTATTTTCGCAATTTCAGCAGCAACGACTAGGCGGGCGGCTTGATAGAGACGCTCGTTGTCCACCTCTTTGTAGGTTATGATTTTTCCTGCCTGGGCTGGGTCGCGGAGCCCAGAATCCGCTTCGGGGGTCTGTTTTTGCTGTTCACGGAATCGATTGACAAAATAGTTGTGCTCGCGCGTGAACAGGTTGTGATAAAAGCTCATGCCGATGTTCCAATTGTCAGGAAAACCGGAGGCCTCCTGTCCCTGCCATTGGGGCTGCACCGGGCAGTCCGCTGAATACTGTTCACAGGCGGGAAGAAGAGGGAGATACTTATTGATCACCAGTAATTTTGCCGAATCCTGCGGATCGCGCTGTACCCGTTTTACCGAGCGGTCATCATAACCGTATATCTGCGAGGCATCCCACCAGGCGGTCACCATATTGTTGGTCATTTTCGGGGAATGCTTCATATACGTCTGCCCTTGGGCCGTGAAGGTTCCGTCCGGGGTTTGCTGGGCATAAAGGGACGGCTCCAGGCGATCGCCTTCCCGGCATCCCAATGCCTGCGCTTCTTCCGATAAGCAACCGGCCGATTGCAAAGCCGGGGTGTTACGTCCTTCGTAGGTATGCGAAAACCAATCATGGGTCATGAATTGAATCCAGAATGCGGCAAGCGTATTGAAAAACGGTGCTTTGATATAATCGCAGTTGGCGTCTACCGAAAGATTAGCCTCTCCCAGCCCCTGATTACATTTGTTGTCCGCAGTTTGCTCGCGAGTGTACAATGCTCTACTGATCAGCTGCGGGTCCGGTTTGAGCAGACCTATCCTGTCGCCATGGCGGTTTTTCGCCAGCTCGTTCAGCCCTAAATCGGGAAAAGTCGCATCAAACTGCATATTCCTCCCGAAAGGCATACCGGTGGACCCCATCAGCGGATTGGTCAGATCGTTGCAGATCCCGGTCAGGGTTCGATGGGTAATCAACCCACCTTTACACAACTGTTTGCCGTCTCCACCCACCTCTTGATAATAGCTATTGCTGGGCGGCAGCCGCATGGCATCCCAGTGTTTCAACGTCGGGCCTGGTTGCCCGTCCTTACCGGTTATATATTCCTCGTAGGTGTTTTGATCAAAGAGGTTGAATTTGATCAATTCGATGCGTTGATATTCCAGATCCATTAGAGCGCCGTCGGTTCCGCGCCCGTTGGGAAATACATGTTGGCCCAGAGTGGTGATAGCCTCACGACCTTCGTGTCTGCTGCTGGCATCACCGGCAGCATAATAGTTCTGCCAGTCGACCCAAGGAGTGTTGCGATATTTTACGGCTTTTTCACCCCCTCGGCACCGGGCGGTATCTTCCTCGACCTTGCCGAGAAATCGTTGGGATCGATCATCGGGGATGGGCAGCAAGCCCTGTTTTGCAGAATCGATGCAGGCTTGCCTCTCACTCTTCGTTTCGGCAGAGGTAACACTAGGATACCCCATCAACAAGGGTGTCATTAAACAAGCGATAGCAATCATCCGAGGTTTAATTAATCGAGTATTATTTTTCATATCGCCCTCTATCTGACTTATTTTTTGTGTTTTTCACAAGAAATGTCGCTGTTGCAGCCTGTTTGGCAATGGGAACATTTTTTATGTTCGTTCCTTTGCGTCTCAAATTACGAGAATTCAAGAGTATTGCTGGTGAGAGATCCTCCCGAGCGAATGGTTTTATTTTTATGATAAAAAGTATGTTCAGTTACAGGAGAATTGCAATGGGGGAATAGAGTATATAAAATAGATATATTTTATATGCACACGATGTGCTTGTGGGTGGTGCTTTTGCTCGAGGCCTACTTCTTTGGGGGATTCGGAGGTGTTGGTCAAGGAAAAGGATCGTGAATACGATCTGGATTCCAGGCAAACCTGCAGTCTTGCCGGGACCGCAATGTAAGCTGTCAGGATGATGGATATAAAATATATACATTATGTATATAACTTTACATTCTTGCAACCTTGATTCTATAAGTTCATAATAAATCGTAAAGAAAATAACAATTCATGATGCCGCCATCGATTGGCCGGGTTATTAAAGTGAGAAGGACCGCTGAAGAGAGCAGGAGACATGATACGTATCATAACCTTACAAGATCATAAGAAAGAACTTGCTAGTACCGATCGGTTGCGAGAATTGACAGATCAACTCCGTTTAGCGGAGGTTGATGTTCTTTGTTTTCAGGGCATACAACGAACCTTTGACGGCAAGCAGGATCCTGCGAGTAAAATCTCGGAATCATTGCAGATGACCTGCAGTTTTTCGGCATACAATAGCAACGTAAGCACGAATGAAAGAGAACAATATCCTATCAGTGGGCTTTCGATACTGGCAGGAACAGATGTCTGGATGCTCAATAGCGGGAGCTTTTATATCCCAAGTGAAAATCCCCAAAAGAAACAGGTTGCCCAGTTTGCAGTTATTCGCCAAAATTGCGATTCAATATTGGTGATTAATATGGAATATTCACCAGAAAAATCGGTCCAGCTCCAGCAACTGAGGGCCGTGTTCTCGCATCCCTTCCTGAAGGAATCCTTTGATGCGGTCATCCTCTGCAGCAACGGGAACCTCGCTCTATCCAGACAAGATTTCGAGACAGCCACTCATCTTTCAGGCTATAAACTCGCCTTTAATTCACAGGCGATAGGCTGCTGCGAAAATAATTTTGCCATCCAAGCTTCTTCATGCGGGCAACAAGATATAGGGCATTCGAAGGAGGGGGCAATTTTTACACTCATACCTAAATCTCGGGTTCCTGCTTCTGTTGAGATCCATTGTGCTTCAGCTACTCGCTTGCTCGATTCGGCCCTAACATCAGAGATTAAGTTCCATCAGATTCGTACCGGGAAGAAAAATTTGTTTTCTATCCCGCTCTCCTACTCAGAAAAATGGCCCGGATCAAAGAATCCTTACAGAGCATACCCCGCGAGCACAGCGTGATTGATCCGTCCAGGAATAGAAGAAGAGTCGCAACGATTAAAGTGTTACGCGTCAACGGTATCGATAAGCATTTTAAATATAATATAATATAATAGAATTGTTCGGTGTAGTACCAGTGACCCTCTGTGAAGGGTCAATTATCTAACAGTGTGATATCATCGCAAAACGAAAAAGGAGTAGTTACAATGGCTGAAGGTACGGTGAAATGGTTTAATGATTCTAAAGGGTTTGGTTTTATCGAGCAAGATGGTGGAAAGGATGTGTTTGTACATCATTCCGCAATCCAGGCAGAGGGGTTTAAATCTCTCCAGGAGGGGGATCGAGTGAGTTTCAAAGTCGTTGATGGCGCAAAAGGTCCAGCCGCTGAGAATGTTGTTAAACTGAAAGGTTAACGTTTACGCCAGCTTTTTTTTATAGACAATCAAATTTCAGCGAGGAGAATTGAGGATCTGTAAATAAGCACCTTGCAAATAGAGAGTATTTTTATAGAGCCATGGATGACTTGGGCACATTGTGCCCGGTTATTTCGTGGCTTTTTCCGTTTTAATAGCAATTTTTCGAGAGAGGAAAAATTATGAACAAGGCCAAAATTTCCGCAAAATCTGCATCCTCCCCTGAAATTCAATCACAGGATTGAGGATACTCTTCCTCGGCATCTGGACGATTCTCACCACCTCAGTCTCAAAGATCCAGAGAAAAGAATGCGTCGATCACCTGAGGATCAAACATGATGCCTCGGTTTTCCCGCATAAAATTGAGAACATTTTCTTTGATCCAACCTTGGCGGTAAGGTCGCTGGCTGATCGAGGCGTCTCTTGGAGGATCGCCAGCGGGGGCAGTGTTTTCCGGATGAAAAACAGGGAAAGCAAGAGAATGATCCAGAAGGCGAGGAGGATTGTCAGGGGAAAGGAATGTTTGAACTCAAGCATGGCTCCGAGCACGTCGGTGGTGAATGCGCTGAGGATGAGGGTCCAGATCAGGGCGTTGAACCGGAAAGCGAGAAAGAGTCACCAGCCGCTGGCCAGATAGGTCTCTGAACACCGGGCTTGATTATAACTCGACTCCGCTGGTCTGGGGTCGTCATCCCGTGCCCACGCTATAACAAGCAGTTACGGCGGCAAGGTAAAGGATATAATGGACCTCTTTTGACATGCTGGAAGACAGGTCCTGAAACATAAAAGGCGGACCCAAATGATCGCCTTTTATGTTTTCAATTTCAGGCGTCAATTTTTTATCGTCGGGGCAGCGTACGTTTTCGTTCCATTAGACTTCAAACCCCGTTAAAGAAGACTCTTGATAAACCCGGACAGCTTCATATCTTGCAAATCATAATCCTCTCGACACCCTCAACCAAACGGTTTCATGCTCATCATTGTTGAATCGCCAACCAAGGCCAAGAAAATTCAATCAATTCTCAAACTGAGGGCGATGTCCACAGTGGGTCACTTTAAAGACCTTCCTGACGCTCAGATTGGTGTCGATTTGAAGACTTACGAACCGACTTTCGTCTACCACGAGAGGAAAGCGCATCTGCCCAATGAGCTGCGGGCTGCGGCCAAGGGGGAAACCGTCATGCTGGCAGGTGACCCGGACCGGGAAGGCTATGCGATCAGCTGCCACATCTACGAAGAAGTGAAATCCGTCGCCAAGGAATGTCTGCGGATGGAAATTTATGAAGTTACTGAAAAGGGCCTGAAGGAAGCTCTTGCCAAGGCGGTGCCTTTCGAGCAGACCAACACGGGTCTCTATAATGCTTTTCTTGGAAGAAGGATCGGTGATCGGTTGGTGGGCTATATCCTTTCCCCGATTACCAGCAAAAGTCTTCGCGGTAAATATAGCGTTGGCCGGGTGCAATCGCCTGCAGTTCGTCTCGTCGTCGACCGTGAGCGGGAGATTAGAGATTTTACACCCTCTCTTTATTGGATGCTCGATATCCAGTTGGACAAAGAGGGCTCGACCTTTTTGGCTCGCCATGCCAAGGGGAAGTTCCAGCAATTGTCGGACGCAGAGAAGGTTATCGCAGCCATTCGAGGTGAAACCCATGCCTTGACCACAAAAGTTGAAAAGAAAGAGGTCAAGCAGTCGCCCAAGCCACCCTTCACCACGGTCGACTTACAGGCCGCTGCAGCGGTGCGCCTGAAGTTCACCCCGGAGCAAACGATGAAACTTGCTCAAGGACTTTTTGACCACGGCCTTACCACCTATCACCGCACAGATTCCGTGCGCATGGATGCAGCCTTTGTCAGTGAGATTCGAGCATTCTTGGGTAAAGCGCTTGGCGTCAACTATCTCCCCAAAAAACCGAACCAGCATAAGTCAAAGAATTCCCAGGCCGAGGCGCATGAAGGCATCCGGCCCACCCATATGCACTCGACCGCTGACATCGCAGCAATCATCAAAAAAGAAGGACTTACCTCTGACCATGCCAGGTTGTACGAAATAATCTTCAGGCGTGCTGTTGCCAGCCAGATGGCACCGGCCCTCTTCGACTCCACAAGCATGCTCTTTGCGGTGGCTGGAGAAAAATTTAAGGCCGCCGGCCGAGTTCTCACCTTCGACGGTTTTCTCAAGGTGTATGCTGAAGCTGACGAAGAAAAAGAAAAAAAGAAGGATGATGACAAGTTGCAGTTGTTACCAGCGGTAGAGGTCGGCGAATTGGTCCCGAAGCTCAAGGAAGTCCTTGAAGAAAAAAAGACCAAAGCTCCCGGAAGGTTTACCCTGGGTTCTCTCGTAAAAGAGTTGGAACGGCTTGACATAGGACGCCCTTCGACCTACGCAGCAATCACCAAGAACATTACCGATCGTGGGTATGTGAAGGAAGAAAAAGGGAAAGTGGTGCCTCTCCCCCCTGGAGAAACGCTTATTGACTATTTAAGGGAAAAGCATTCTTGGGTGATCGATTATGAACTGACCAGTAAGATGGAGAAATTTCTCGATCAGGTCGTCGAAAACAAGGAGACCTGGCAGCGATTCTGTAAGGGCGTTCACAACAAGATGGGGTTTTTCGAGCCGCCAGCAAGAGCTGCCGGTGGTGGCCCCAGCGAAAGCCAACTCAAGTACGCCAAAGACCTCGCCGTAAAAAATAATCTCACCATACCAGAGGAAACAGTAAAGACCAGCATGGCCTTGTCATTATGGATTGAAAATATTGTCGGCAAAAAATCTAAACGAGCTCCTGAGGTGGTCAAGTAGAAGTAAACAGCCTGCTCCGCAGCTTTTTTCAGCAACTGCTTTTTTTTTTCAACTTCGTTGGGGCTGACAGGGTCCACGTACGAATAACGACTTCTGCTATTCTAAAATATTGCAATGTAATCAAAGAGATCGTTTCTGGCTTCGTCTCTTGTCGTATCGTGTGAGGAGAAAACTCGCTCGGTTTTCAAACTATCGCGGAACTTTCCACCACGGAATTGTCCCAGCCGTTACACCTTTTCGGCCCTGTAATATTGCCTGCCCTGTTCGAATGAAGAAGAGCTGGCCTGGCTCTGGGTGTCGTCACGAGATCGCCCTCTGCAATGCCTCCCTTATGAGCCTTTGACTCATCCGGCTCTTCAACGAGCCACCGACAATCTGTCGAGAAAAGAGA
The DNA here is from genome assembly GCA_038205495.1 of Desulfobulbales bacterium. Classification (GTDB taxonomy): domain Bacteria; phylum Desulfobacterota; class Desulfobulbia; order Desulfobulbales; family Desulfobulbaceae; genus Desulfobulbus. The sequence continues at coordinate 30,335 of JBBRBT010000007.1, read as the reverse complement.
TCGAGCACTACCGCCCAAGACAAGCAGTCTTCGCTCGTTCAACAGATTCGGTGCAACCGGCAGGTTATGTTTATGGTCAAGGGGTACCTTGCATTTCCCTTTCTGTTTTGCAGGGATTGAACCGGTTGCCATTTTGTTTATCATGCCTTCTTAACTCGAACTCCCCTCCCGCTGTTAAACACCACTATTTCTCCTAAATATCTGTTTTTCCGTATAATTTATGTCAAATTATTTTTTTGAAATTATTTGACATAAAGCTATAAATTTGTAATAATATATATAGAGAATTAATTCTCGATATAAACGGGCCTGTGCAATTCGGGCTTTGGTTAATCAGTATTTCATTCTTTATTAGTGGGTCCAGGGTGAAGGGTTATGGATAGAGCCGTAGGAAAAACCGGACGTAATATTCTGATTGTGGCTCCAGAGCCCACGTTGCGACGCTTGCCGCTCTATTACCGGCTCTTGAAACTGTTACGAGAAACGGGCCGCACCGGTATTTCCTGTACCACCATCGGCAAGGAATTGAAATTCGATCCCACCCAGGTGCGCAAAGATATTGAGCTGACCGGAACAGTGGGGCGGCCCAAAGTGGGCTACGACATTAACGAACTGATCTGTGCCATCGAGCGGTTTTTGGGTTGGGACCATACCACCGAGGCCTTTCTCGTGGGTGCGGGGAGTCTGGGTGAGGCGCTGTTGGGGTATCCGGGTTTTTCCGAGTGCGGCTTGAATATCGTGGCCGCTTTTGATGTGGATCCGAACAAATGCCAGCGGGTCATCCACGGGAAGCATGTCCGCCATATCAGCAAACTCGCCGGATTAATGCGCAGGATGCGGGTTCGTTTTGGCATTATCACCGTTCCGGCCTCCGAAGCGCAGCAGGCAGCAGATCTTCTTGTTGAAGGAGGTGTGTTGGCCATTTGGAATTTTGCGCCGGCCAAGATTCGTGTGCCGGAGCGTGTCATTGTTACCAATGAAGATCTTTACTGCTCTCTGGCGGTTCTGTCGCAAAAAATGACGAGAAAGTTGGAAGAATCCAGCTCAAAAGGAGAATCAAAATAATGACCACATTTGTTGAGCAGGAATCGATTCAGCAAACTCCTGCACGCCTGTTTGAAAAAGTTTGCGCTATTCTTGAACAAAACGAGAATAAGCCGCACCGGTTGATCCCGATCCTGCAGGCAGTGCAGGAGGAATACCGCTATCTGCCCGAGGATGTCTTGAGCTTCGTGGCGACCGGCTTGAACGTGCCGCCTGCCCGGGTTTATGGGGTTGCCACCTTTTATTCCCACTTTGCTCTGGCACCTAAGGGCAAGTACTGCATCAGGTTGTGCGACGGCACCGCTTGTCATGTCAAACGATCCCTCCCCATCCTTGAGGCGATATACAAACGGCTGGGTCTGTCCAGTAAGCGAAGCACCACCGACGATATGCTCTTTACGGTGGAAACCGTAGCCTGTCTCGGCGCCTGCGGCCTGGCACCGGTTGTTGTTATCAATGAGGATATTTATGGCCAGGTGACCCCTGAGGCCGCTGTTAAAATGATCGATGCTATCGTGGAACGGGAGAAAATATCATGAGTACCCATCACCAAATGACGACTTCTCCTGACCCCCTGATGGGGGCGCAGCATCGGGTGATCATTTGCGCCGGAACCGGTTGTGTCGCCAATGGAGCCCTCAAGGTCTATGCGGCTTTTCAGGAGCAGATGCGGCACAAGAATATCTCTTTTATCCTGGAACTTCGGGAAGAGAGCGATAATGCCGATAAAACAGCCATAACCCGCAGCGGCTGCCAGGGATTCTGCCAGATGGGCCCTCTGGTGACGGTACTCCCGGAAAAGATCCTCTATAATAAGGTCCGGCCCGATGATGTCGCAGAAATTGTAGAAAAAAGCCTCGTCGGCAATCAGGTGGTCGAGCGGCTGCTCTACATCGAGCCAGGCACAGACCATGCCTGCCGAGGCACGGACGATATCCCGTTCTACACCCGGCAGCAGCGGTTTGTTCTGGGTGATTGCGGTGTGATCGACCCGGAAAATTTGGACGAATATCTCCGGAATGGCGGGTATCAGGCCGCTAAAAAAGCATTTTTAGAGATGAGCCCGGAAGCAGTCTGCACGGAAATCTCCGAATCGGGCCTTCGCGGCAGGGGAGGCGGCGGTTTTCCCACTGGGCGCAAATGGGAGGCCGCTCGTCGGCAGGTCGATGACAAGAAGTATGTAATCTGTAACGCCGACGAGGGCGATCCTGGTGCCTTCATGAATCGAAGCGTCATGGAAGGCAATCCCCACAGCGTCATCGAAGGATTGATGATCGCCGCCCGGGCCATCGGTGCCGATGAAACCTTGGTCTATGTGCGTGCCGAATATCCGCTTGCCGTGCAACGGATGCGTCGGGCCGTGGACGATGCCAACCGCCGCGGTATTCTTGGCGACAATGTATTTGCATCCGGCCTAAATTTGTGCTGCGAGATCATGGAAGGGGCAGGGGCCTTTGTCTGCGGCGAGGAAACAGCGATGATCGCCTCCATTGAAGGGCAGCGGGGCATGCCGCGTCCTAAACCGCCGTTTCCGGCCGAAAGCGGACTCTGGGGCAAACCCACCATCATCAACAATGTCGAGACCCTGGCCCATAGCGTTCGAATCATTAAGGAAGGCGCAGCCCGGTTCAGGGAGTTGGGCACCGTCGGCTCGCCGGGAACAAAGACCTTTGCCCTGACCGGCCATGTGGCCAATACGGGTTTGATCGAGGTTCCTTTTGGCACCACCCTGCGGGAGATTGTCTTTAAAATCGGTGGTGGCGTCACCGCCGATGACGGTTCCATCGATGCCGCCGGTTTCAAAGCCGTCCAGATCGGCGGCCCATCGGGCGGCTGTCTGACCCAGGAACATCTCGACCTGCCCATGGATTTCGATTCGTTAAAAACCGTGGGTGCCATGATTGGCAGCGGTGGGCTTGTGGCTATGAATCAGAACACCTGCATGGTGGCGGTAGCCCGGTTTTTTATGGAATTCACCCAACGCGAGAGCTGCGGCAAATGCGTACTCTGCCGTGAAGGGACCCGCCAGATGCTGGCCCTGATGGATGACATTATCGAGGGCAAGGCAGATGAAACCACCCTGCCTTTGCTGGAACAACTCGCCCATGCGGTCCAAAAGGGATCGCTGTGCGGCCTTGGCAAAACCGCTCCGAATCCGGTGCTTTCGACCCTGCGCCATTTTGCCGCCGAGTACGAGGCGCATGTCAAACACAAGATCTGTCCTGCCGGGCAATGCAAAGCGCTGCTCAAACCCTGGATTGTTGCCGAAAAATGTAAAGGATGCGGTAAATGTCTGAAGAAATGCCCAACTGAGGCTATCAGCGGTACCTTGAAAGAGCCGCATGTGATCGATCAGGACAAGTGCATTAAATGCGGGGCTTGCCTGCAAGCCTGTAAATTTGGGGCAGTCGAAGGATTGCAAGGAGCGCAAGCATGATAGCAGCAAAAATAAAAGCCCCGACCCTAATCATCGACGGCCGCACGATTGCCATAGAAGGCGAGCGTAACCTGCTGGAGTTGGTCAGGAAAGCCGGGATCGATCTGCCCACCTTTTGTTATCATTCTGATTTGAGTGTCTACGGTGCCTGCCGTCTGTGCCTGGTCGAGGTCGAGGGACGGGGCATTCAAGGCGCCTGTTCGACACCCGCGGAACCGGGTCTGGTCGTACGGACCAACACCGAGGAACTCCGTGAAATCAGAAAAATTTCGATTGAACTGCTCCTGGCTAACCATGATCGGGAATGCACCAGCTGTGTCCGCAGCGGCTCCTGCCAGTTGCAGGATATCGCCCGCCGCCTCGGCATCACCAAGATCCGCTATCGCAGCATTCACCAGCCCAAACCCATCGACACCTCCAGCCCGTCGCTGACCCGTGACCCCAACAAGTGTGTGCTGTGCGGCGATTGTGTCCGTTTTTGTGACGAAATTCAAGGAATTGGTGCCATCGACTTTGCCCATCGCGGTCATGATGCCGCCGTTCTTCCCGCGTTCGGGCACGATCTGGGTTCGGGCGAATGCGTCAATTGCGGTCAGTGCGCCTCGGTCTGCCCCACAGGCGCGCTTGCGCCGGCCTCGGAGATCGATGCGGTCTGGAAAGCAATTCACGACCCCAATACCGTGGTTGTGGCCCAGATTGCCCCGGCCGTCCGGGTGGCCATCGGCGAGCAGTTCGGTCTTGAATACGGGCTCAACACCACCGGTCAGGTGGTGGCAGCCATGAAGCGGATGGGCTTTAATATTGTCTATGATACCAGTTTCACCGCCGATCTGACCGTTATAGAAGAGGCCAATGAATTCATCGGCCGTAAGACCAGCGGCGAACGGCTGCCTCTGTTCACCAGCTGCTGTCCTGGCTGGGTCAAATTTGCCGAGCAATATTTTCCGCAACTGCTCAACAATCTTAGCTCCTGCCGCTCACCCCAACAGATGATGGGCTCGATTGTCAAGCATACCCTGCCTGCCCAGCTGGGCCGGGAACGCAAAGACATCGTCATGGTGTCGATCATGCCGTGTACCGCCAAAAAATTCGAGGCACGACGTCCCGAATTCAAAACCGCCGGAGTGCCCGATGTCGACTTTGTACTGACTACCCAGGAGCTGGCACGGATGATCGAAGAGTCCGGATTGTCACTGCCGAAACTGCACCCCGCAAGCTTCGATATGCCCATGGGATTTAAAACCGGTGCCGGTGTGATTTTCGGCAACAGCGGCGGCGTCACCGAGGCCGTGCTCCGCTATGCCGTCGGTAAAATCACCGGGCAGAATCTCGTTGATCCTGAGATAGAGGAAGTTCGCGGTGAGGAATCACTGCGGATCATTCGCACCGAGGTCGGCGGCATAGAGCTCCGTCTTGCCGTTGTCCATGGTTTGGCAAAGGCGCGCGAGGTGATGAACCAGATCCTGGACGGATCGCTCAGCCTCGATCTGGTGGAGGTGATGGCCTGTCCCGGCGGCTGCATCGGGGGCGCCGGCCAGCCGGTTACCCGCGACAGTATGGAGCGCCGCCGCATCCGTACCGGTTCGCTGTATAACACGGACCGATTGCTGGATCTGCACTGCTCTCAGGACAATCATTTTGTCAACGAGTGCTATCAGAAGTATCTGGGCGAACCCGGTGGTCGCGACTCCCATCGCCTCCTCCATACCCATTATCACCATCGTCGCCGCACCGGTGGCGAAGATATAGCCCTTGCCAAGGCCAAAAGTACGGTTGAGGGTCCCTTGATTGTGCGTGTCTGCGCCGGCACCGGATGTTTCCTGCGTACTTCGCAGGCGATCATTCAGGGGCTGATGAAACATGTCGAGGCCAATGATCTGGCGGAAAAGGTGCAGATCCAGGCTTCTTTCTGCTTCGAAAAGTGCGGCGAGGGTCCCAATGTGGCCATCGGCGAGACGATCATCTCCCATGCCACCCTGGAAACAGTGATCGACGCCATTCACGCCGAGTTGGCTCTGGAGGCTGCAGGTTCGGTGCAGGCGGGTGCCTGCTAACTCGCACCACCGAGACTCCTCTTGTCACCCGTGTCCAGGGTTTGGGGGTGGCAGGGGGAGTCTGAACGTATTGAGAACGCATCGATAAAATCCCATTCTTTCGTGGTGCAATGGCTCCCGCGACGGTTGTTGTGCTGCGGAAGAATGTTTTATAATTTCTCCGGGCAGGCTGGTGGGCCTGTCCCGTTGACGTGCGATCCTGGAGTTTATTGCGTTTTGGCAGCAGAGCAGCCTTTTCTCCTTGGCCATTGCAGGTCTTCTGCTTACCATAGTTCTCGTGTTTGTCTGAATTTCCACCCCTGTTTCGGGGCGCATCGCAGAGGAGTCTCGGCCTCAAATCAATGCAGGATAGGCAATACTACGATAGAGTGATCCAGAATCATCCCCCCGGGCAGTCGATCCGGCCGCAAGCCGGCCCATACCTTTGAGCGTGAACAACATGACAGCAAGCCGATTGGAACAGGATGCGCTGGGTCAGCTTCCGGTCCCTGCCAAGGCCCTGTGGGGTATTCATACCCTCCGGGCTGTCGAGAACTTTCCCTTGGCCTGCCGACCGCTTCATCCTGTGCTCATTCAATCCCTGGGAGTGGTTAAACTCGCCGCTGCCCTGACCAATCAGCGGTTGGGGGTCTGGCGCCTTGATGCGGCGAAGGCTGAGGCCATTGTTGCCGCCTGCCGGGAAATGGCCGCAGGAGGGCTGGTCGATTCGGTTGTGGTCGATGCTCTCCAAGGGGGCGCCGGTACCAGCGCCAATATGAATGTCAACGAGGTGCTTGCCAACCGGGCCCTGGAATTGCTCGGCTGCTGCAAGGGCGACTCTCATCGCGTCAGCCCTCTGGATGACCTCAATCTTCATCAATCAACCAACGATGTCTTCCCCACCGCCCTGCGGATTGCCGCCCTTCGCCTGCTCGACACCCTGGAACACTCTGTGGTTGCCCTCCAGGAGGCCTTTCAGGACCAGGAACAACGGTGGGCCCATGTGGTCAAGGTGGCTCGGACGGAACTGCAGGATGCGGTTCTGATCACGGCCGGAAGAGGATTCGGGGCCTATGCCGAGGCCATCAACCGCGATCGCTGGCGTCTGTCCAAATGCCACGAACGCCTCCGGGTGGTGAATCTCGGCGGCACCGCTGTGGGCACCGGACTGGCCGCGCCGCGCCGCTATATTTTCGAGGTGACCGATACCCTGCGTGAACTGACCGGCCTGAGCCTGGCGCGCGCCGAAAACCTGGTCGATGCCACCCAGAATGTCGATGTCTTTGTTGAGGTCTCGGGGATCATCAAGGCGCATGCCGTCAATCTCTTGAAAATCTGTTCCGATCTTCGTCTGCTCAGTTCCGGGCCGAATACCGGACTGGGGGAGATTCGTCTGCCACCCCGGCAAGCGGGTTCCTCCATTATGCCGGGCAAGGTTAATCCGGTCATTCCGGAGGCGGTCAGTCAGGCCGCCATGATGGTGATCGGCAACGATGCCGCCCTGACCCTGGCCTGTGCCTCGGGCAACCTCGAATTGAATCCCTTTCTTCCCCTGGTGGCAATGACCCTCCTGGATAACCTCGATCTCCTTGCCCGAGCCGACGATATCCTCTGCCGTCACTGTGTAGCCGGAATTGAAGTCGATGAGCAGCGCTGCAGTGCCCATGTGGCGAATGCCACCGCCGCCGTCACCGCCCTGTTGCCGGTTATTGGCCATGAACGAGCCACCGAAATCGCCGTGCTTGCCGCCAGGACCGGAAAAAGCGTCCGGGAGCTGGCCTTGGCCCGAGACGGGATTACCGGGGAGCAATTCGATCAGCTCACCAGTGCCACGGCGGTCTGTCGCCTTGGCTTTGTTCCATCTAAAAAGGATACTACCTAGCATGTCTCAAACAACACCCAAAGGGATGCGGCTCCATATCGGTATTTTTGGCCGGCGCAATGTCGGTAAATCGAGCCTGCTCAATGCCATCACCCGGCAACAGGTCGCTATTGTTTCCCCTGTGGCCGGCACCACCACCGATCCGGTCGAAAAACCCATGGAACTGCTGCCTCTGGGGCCGGTATTGTTTATCGATACCGCCGGAGTCGATGATACCGGCGCCCTAGGCGAGATGCGCATCGCCCGCACCCAGGCTGTTTTTGAGCGCACCGACCTCGGTATCATCGTGGCCGCGCAAGGAGACTGGGGCCAGTTCGAAGCCGATCTCCTCGAGGTGCTGCAGGCACGGAAGACCCCGGTTGTGGTGGTGATGAACAAGTCGGATCAGGCCATGGCTCCGGAGGCTCTGGTCGCAGAGCTGGCGAACAAGAAGGTGCCGCTTGTCCATACCGCGGCCATCATCGACCAGGGCATCGGTGAACTGAAACGGCGCCTCATTGAGATGGCCCCGGGCGATTTCCTCAAGAGCCCAGCCCTGGTCAGTGATCTGGTCGGTCCCGGTGAGACTGCGGTGCTGGTTGTTCCGATTGACAAGGAAGCTCCCAAAGGTCGACTCATCCTGCCCCAGGTCCAAACCATCCGAGATCTGCTGGACGGCGATGCCCTCTGTCTTGTGGTCAAGGAGCGCGAGCTGCGTCATGCCCTGTCCTTGCTCAAGTCACCGCCGAAACTGGTGGTCACCGACTCGCAAGCCTTTCTCAAGGTCGCAGCCGATGTTCCTGCCGAGGTCCCGCTGACCAGCTTCTCGATCCTGTTTTCCCGCAACAAGGGTGACCTGCTGGCCCAGGTGCAGGGCGCCCTGGCCATCAATCGGCTCCAGCCGGGCGACCGGGTGCTCATGGCCGAGGCCTGTGCCCATCATCCTATCGGTGAAGATATCGGCCGGGTCAAGATTCCCCGCTGGCTGACCCAATATGTCGGCGGCCCCTTGCAGTTTACCCACATGCAGGGCCACGATTTCCCCGCAGACCTGCATGCGTATAAACTGGTCATTCAGTGCGGGTCGTGCATGCTCAACCGGCGCGAGGTGCTCAGCCGTATTCTCCATTGCCGTGAGGCAGGAGTGGCCATCACCAACTACGGCCTGGCGATTGCCTTTAGTCTGGGGATTTTCCAGCGTGCTCTGGGCCCCTTTCCCGCCGCGCTGGAACTTCTCCGCTCCATGAACGACCCTGAGTATGGAGATGCGGTATGACCATGGATCGCAGGGAAATGCTCCATTGGCTGCACTGTGAAGATGTGCATGAACTGCAGACCCTTTGGGATTTGGCGGATCAAACGCGCCGGGAGCAGGTCGGTGAGGCTGTGCATCTCCGCGGGCTTGTTGAAATCTCCAACCACTGCGCCCGGGGCTGCCACTATTGCGGCTTGCGCGCCGCCAACCGCAAGGTTGACCGATATCGTATGGCCACGGCGGAGATTCTCCACTGCGCCCATCAGGCCGTTGCGCTGGGCTACGGCACCCTGGTCCTGCAGTCGGGTGAAGACGATCGGATCGAAGCCGGCTGGCTGGCCGATCTCATCAGCCAGATCAAGGCCGCGACCCCCCTGGCCCTGACCCTCAGTGTGGGCGAGCGAACCGAGCCGGAACTGCAGGCGTGGAAAGACGCCGGCGCCGATCGCTATCTGCTTCGTTTTGAGACCTCGGACGCTGGTCTGTACCGGACCATTCATCCCGATCGCGACGGCAAAAATTCCGACCGGATCGCGCTCCTGCGCCAATTGCGCCGGATGGGCTATGAGATCGGCAGCGGTGTCATGGTGGGCATCCCCGGCCAGCGCTATACGGCCCTGGCCGATGACCTCCTTCTGTTTACTGAACTTGATCTCGATATGATCGGTATCGGGCCCTTCATTGCCCATCCCGATACTCCTCTGGGGCAGGCGGCTCGTCCGGTCGTGCCGCTGGGGGATCAGGTACCGGCCACCATCGACATGACGTGTAAAATGCTGGCCCTGGCCCGGATTGCCCGACCGGACGCCAACATCCCCGCCACCACGGCGGTGGCGGTCATGAATGTCTGGCAGGGCCGGGAACTGGCCCTTAAGCGGGGTGCCAATGTTATCATGCCCAATCTGACGCCACGGCAGTATCGAGAGCTGTATGCGATCTATCCCGGCAAGGCGAGCAAGGTGGAAGCCGCGGACCACAGTGACAGCGAGATCCGCAGGCTGATCACCACCATCGACCGCAGCGTCGCCAAGGGTCCCGGGGGGCGACGCCGGAATCTAGGCGGCTGCGGTACCGGACCACGCAAGGCTTTACCCATAGCGGTCTGTATGGGCAGTTCCTGCTATTCCCGCGGCAACAACGGCCGTACCATTGAAACCCTCCGCCATTGTGTCGAGGCCGAGGGGTTTGTTGCCGAAATCACCGGCCATCTCTGCGAGGATCAGTGCACCTGCGGCCCGCATATCACCATTGCCGGGACCCTGTACTCAAACATCCAGCCCTCATGCATTCCCGAACTGCTCAAGCACCACCTCGCCACCGGCAAGGAGGCCAATGATGGATAACCTGCCCCCTATCTATACCGAAAAGCACGAATGCCAGGATTGCTATAAATGCGTCCGCCAATGCCCGGTCAAGGCAATCAAGGTGCAGGATGCCTATGCCACGATTGTGCCCGAGATGTGCGTCTACTGCGGCCACTGCGTTTCCATCTGCCCCAATTCCGCCAAGCATGTCCGTTACGATCTGCCCCGCGCCCGCCAACTGGTCAAATTGCCGCGCCGCGTGTTTGTTTCTCTGGCCCCTTCCTGGAGTACCGAATTCGCCCCGATCCCTGCGGGCCATCTCATTGCCGCACTCCGCAAACTCGGTTTTGCCGGCGTCTCCGAAACCGCCCTGGGCGCCCAGCAGGTCAGCGCCCATGTCGCCCTGGCCTTGCGCGAACAGCCGGACCGCATCCTGCTGAGCTCGGCCTGCCCTACGGTGGTCGCCTATATTCAGAAACACCGCCCGCACCTCGCCGCCTCGATCACCGGACTGCTTTCCCCCTTGCTGGCCCACTGCCGGATGCTGCGTCAGCACTACACGGAGAACATCGGGATTGTTTTTATTGGCCCCTGTATTGCCAAAAAGCTTGAGGCCGATGACTCTCCCGAACTGCTCGATATTGCCCTGACCTTTGAAGACCTTCGCCTTTGGCTGGCTGCGGAACGCATCGATCCCCGCTTGCTGGTGCCCGGTCCTGATGATATCTTTGTTCCCCAGCGTGCCGAAGAAGGGGTGCTCTACCCCGTGGACGGCGGGATGATCGCCGGCATTCAGGCCCACTGCGCCGTCGATGACGCTTCCTTTATGAGTTTTTCGGGACTGGCTGCCGTGGAGAGCGCCCTTGCCGGTCTTGAGGAGATGGAGGCCACGGGCGGCCTTTTCCTGGAATTGCTGGCCTGCGAGGGGGGCTGCATCAACGGGCCCAAGGTTTCGACACCCGGCAATACGGTGGTCAAGCGCCACCGCGTCCTTGCCGGAGCCCGCTTTCCCGATGAGCAGGCCGTTCCCCGCAGGCCGGAAATCGATATCCAACGACAGATTGCACCCATTCCCCTGAACCAGCCGCCAGCCACGGAAATCCAGATCAGTGAGGTGCTCCGCTCCATCGGTAAACGTTCCCTTGAGGATGAACTCAACTGCGGCGGCTGCGGCTATGACTCCTGCCGTGAATTTGGCAAGGCGCTTATTGCCGAACGGGCCGAGCGCGCCATGTGCGTTTCCTGGATGCGCCAGTTGGCCTTTAAAAAGGCCAATGTCCTTATCGACAAAATGCCTTCAGCCGTGGTCATTGTCGACAGCAGTCTCCATATTTTGGAATGCAACACGGCTTTTGTGTCAATAATCAATCAGCAGAGCACCTCTTTGACGCCAACGGATCTCGAGGGGCTTTCCCTAGCGGCGCTCCTGCCGTTTCACAACCTGTTTGCCAGTGTTCTAAAAAACGACATGGATATTCTTGACCGGGATATCCGTTTTCAAGATACTATTCTCCATCTCTCCATTTTCACCATCGAGCCGCATGCGGTGGTCGGTGCGATCCTCCAGGATATCACCCGACCCGCTGTCCAAAAAGAACAGGTGATCAAACGCGCCCGGGAAGTCATCCAGAAGAACCTGGCCACAGTGCAGAAGATTGCCTATCTCCTCGGGGAAAACGCCGCGGAATCCGAGGTGACCCTCAACACCATCATTGAATCGTTCTCGCCGACCAAGATTGATGAGGAAAACGGTGGGGGCAAAAATGGCTGAAGAAGCCTTTATCGACGTCGATCACGCCCAGTGCTGTAAAAATCGCCAGTCCATCTGCGGCGACGTCTTTATCTCCCACCGGATTAAAGAAGAAGGGCGCGTGCTCTCCATCCTCTCCGATGGGCTCGGTTCAGGGGTCAAGGCTTCGGTTCTTGCCAATCTCACCGCCTCGATGGCGCTCAAATTTGCCTCGGCCTGCACCGATACCCGCATCTGGGCGCGTTCGATCATGGACACCCTGCCCATCTGCGAGGTCCGCAAAATCAGTTATTCGACCTTCTCCCTCATTGATCTTGACGAGAGCGGCGCGCTTCGCTTCATTGAGCACGACAATCCCCCTCTCGTGCTGCTCCGCGGCGCTGCGGAGGTGGTCATGGAGAAATCCCTGATCACCCTGGACACCTGGAAGGACCGCCTTATTTATCACGGAAGGCGCAATCTCGAAATAGACGACCGCCTGCTCTGTTTTTCCGACGGCGTAACCCAGTCGGGTATGGGCCGACCTGCCATGCCGCTCGGCTGGACCCATGCGGCTGCCGTTGAGTATGCCAAGGATCTGATCCGGACCCGGCCCGATATCTCTTCCCGGCGCCTCGCCCAGGCTCTTCTCGAGCAGGCCCTGGTCAACGACAGCGACTGCGCCCGCGACGATATCAGCTGTGCGGTGGTCCATTTCCGGGTGCCGAGGCGGCTGTTGATCATGACCGGTCCTCCTTTTGCGCACCAGCGGGATTTTGAACTCGCCCGGCCCGCAATGACCTTTCCCGGAAGAAAAATTATCTGCGGCGGCACCACCGCCACCATTGTCGGCCGTATCCTTAATCGTCCCATCACCATGGATCTCTCCGGCGCAGACACCGGCATGCCGCCACCGGCCTGCATGGAGGGGGTTGATCTCATCACGGAGGGGGCCATCACCCTGGCCCATGTCGCCCAGCTGCTGGCCGCAGATATTGTCCCTGATCGGCTCCCGGCCAATCCGGCCGGGGCTATTGTCCGGCTCATGCTGAGCAGCGATATTATCCATTTTGTGGTCGGCACGCGGATCAACGAGGCCCATCAGGATCCCAACACCCCTCAAGAACTCGATCTGCGCCGAAATATCGTGCGGCGGATCGTCTCCCTGCTCGAAGAACGACACCTCAATACCACCTCGGTCAGATTTCTCTGATCCATCCCGTCACACCCCGTAAAAACCGTCGCTAAGACGGGCTCGGCGCTATAGTTTTCATAGGTAAATTTCCCCTTTTTTTCCGCCTTCCCGCCTCCTTGTTTCACAAAAAAAGTCCTCGATTGTGCCCTTCGGCATCTGCAGAAAAGATTGACATATCAGCTATTTTTTAATATATTACATATAGAGAATTAATTCTCGATATAGCCATACGGATACCTGTTCAGCGGCATTATATCAGTATCCAGTTCTTCATAAAAATATCGGGAAAGGGGAGCGCAAAGGGAAGGCGATAACCGGAGCTAAAATGAGCCGGTAGAACCTCTTTTCGGCACTCTTGAATCGAGTCTGTTTGGAGACGGTCTTTTTGCGCATCGTGGTTCCGGTGCGCATCAATTGTGTTCCTGCAGAGAGTGTGCAGGTGATCTGGATTGAAACAGGATTTCATGACAGCATGACGGCAAGGCTGCCGGGTACAAGCACGGCGAAAATGGCCAGAGAGTAACTTCAGCAAGGAAATTGGCATATGAGCAAGAACAACAAGCACGATCTTCCGGTCTCCCGACGGTTTTTCCTCAAGGGGATGGGCGCAGCAGGTGCGGTCGGCGCCCTCGCGACCCTGTCCGGATGCAAAGATGCCGGACGACCTTCCGGCGGTGAAGGCTGGACCCCGCAGCAATATAACGTCCCCGGCACCTGGCCCGTTCAGGTAAGGGGACGGGTGCCCATTGATCCCAATAATCCCTCCATTGTACGCGATGACCGTAAATGTATTCTCTGCGGTCAGTGCACCGAGGCCTGCAAACGCGTCCAAACTGTGGAGGGATATTACGAGTTGCCCATTAAGGATGACATCACCTGCGTCCATTGCGGCCAGTGCGCTCTGTGGTGCCCGACCGGGGCAATCAGTGAACGTGACGATATCGATAAGGTACTGGCAGTACTTGCCGACTCGAGCCTCCATGTGATCGTACAGACGGCTCCGGCAACTCGAATCGCCATTGGCGAGGAATTTGGCATGCCCGCCGGCAGCATCGTGGAAGGCAAGATGGTGGCCGCCTTGAAACAACTGGGCTTTGACCGGGTGTTTGACACCAATTTCAGTGCCGATCTCACCATTATGGAAGAAGGCACCGAGCTGGTGAGCCGAATCAAAGGCAGCTGGGAAGGGCATCCGCAGAGGGCGGGCGGTCACGGCCACACCCCGACCGCACTGCCCCAGTTTACTTCCTGTTCGCCCGGATGGGTCAAGTTCTGTGAGTATTTCTATCCCGATCTGCTCGATCACATGTCCACCTGTAAATCGCCGCAGCAGATGCTGGGTTCGGTGGCCAAAACCTACTATGCCAAAAAGAAGGGGATCGATCCCGGCAAGATCGTTTCCGTGGCGATCATGCCCTGTACGGCCAAGAAATTCGAGGCTGCTCGCGGCGAGATGAACAGCGCCGGTGTTTCCACGGGAAAACCCGAGCTGCGCGATGTCGATTTTGTACTCACCACCAGGGAACTGGCCCGGATGATTAAGCGCAAAGGGCTTGATCTCCCCTCACTGCAGCCCGAGAAGTACGACTCCCTGATGGGTGAGGGCAGCGGCGCGGGGGTTATTTTTGCTGCCAGCGGCGGTGTTATGGAGGCAGCTATTCGTTCCGGTTATTTTCTGCTGACCGGACAAAACCCGCCGGCGAGCCTCTATAACCTTTCGGCCGTGCGCGGTTTGCAGGGGGTTAAGGAGGCAGCGCTTGAGGTTCCCGGTGTCGGAGAACTGCGGGTCGCCGTGTCCCATGGGCTTGGCAATGCGCGTCAGCTGCTTGATCAGATCCGTGCCGACAAACAGAACGGGCGTCCGCCACGCTATCATTTCATCGAATTCATGGCCTGTCCGGGCGGCTGTATCAGCGGCGGCGGGCAACCCAGGACTTCGGTACCGCCCAGTGACTGGGTCCGCCAGGAGCGGATAAAGAGCATCTATGCCATTGACGCGACAATCTATCAAAAACGCCTGAGCCATGAGAACCAGGAAGTGAAGGATTTGTATGCCGATTACCTGGGGCAACCCAACGGAGAATTGGCCCATAAACTGCTGCACACCACCTATACCGATCGCAGCGCGCAGCTGACTGCAAAGATCAAGGCCTGAGCCGGAACAAGAGGAGATGAACTATGTCTAAAGGAGTTCTGGTCGATATGACCAAATGCTTTGGCTGCGGTGCCTGCACCGTTGCCTGCAAGCTCTGGAACGAAAAGAAATACGATGACGTCAACAAGCCGACGCTCGGCGAACAGGCCCATCTGGTTGACATTAACTGGACAGTGGTCAGCAAGCACCATGTAACCGATGGCAGCGGTCAACCTGCTTGGCGATTTGCCAAAAAGCAATGTTTGCACTGCAGCGATCCGGCCTGCGCCTCCTGCTGTTTGGTCGGGGCGCTGCGCAAGACCCCGGATGGACCGGTGGTTTATCATCCGGATCTTTGCGTCGGCTGCCGTTACTGCATGGTGGCCTGTCCCTTCAATATTCCGAAATACGAATGGGAGCAGAGTTTCCCCAAGGTCTCTAAATGCCAGATGTGTTCGACCCGGGTCGCTGCAGGTGAAATGCCTGCCTGCGTGACCGTCTGCCCTAATCAGGTGATGACCTTTGGCGACCGCGATCAACTTGTCAAGGAAGCCCATAAACGGATCGCCTCAAACGGCCAGTATGTCAATCACGTTTTTGGAGAAACCGAGGTCGGTGGCACGGCCTGGATGTATATCTCCGATCAGCCGTTCGAGAAGCTGGGATTTAAAACAACCGTACCCAAGGAATCACTGCCGGCCTACACCTGGCAGATTCTCAGCAAATTGCCGCTCATCCTGGTGTCGTGGACAGCGATTCTTTCAGGCATCTATTTTATCAATAAACGCCGGCATGCTCTTGCGGCAGACAAGCAGGAGAACACGGGAGGACCGCAATCATGACGATTAACGGCAATAGAATCAGTTTCAAAATGACCCCATTTCGATTGGTGTTGATAGCCTTTTCGGTCATCTTTGTGGGGATCGTCATCTACCGCCTGGTCACCGGGCTCAGGCTGACCAACCTCAACGATGCCTGGCCTTGGGGCCTCTGGATTTTCATCGACGTGAAGCTGGGCGTAGCCCTGGCTGCCGGCGGGTTTACCACAGCCGGTATCTATTACGTACTCGGGGTTAAAAAGGTCAAGTCCGTGGTCAAACCGGCGATCCTCACCGCCTGGCTGGGGTATTGTCTGGTCGGTTTCGGTCTGCTGATGGATCTGGGCCGCTGGTATGGCTGGTGGCACCCCATCTTCAGCTGGGGCGAGCATTCGGTGATGTTTGAGCTGTACATGTGCGTTTTGCTCTATACAATTGTGCTTACGTGTGAATTCGCTCCTGTTTTTTTCAAGGGGATCGGGCTGATGAAGCTCTCGACTTTTTTCACCGGCCTGACCGCGCCGCTGGTTATCGGCGGCATTGCCCTGTCGACCATGCATCAGTCATCGTTGGGTTCCATGTATGTGCTGACCGCCGGCAAACTCAATGAGTTGTGGTGGACCATGCTCCTGCCCATCCTCTACTACGTTTCCGCGGTAGCCGTCGGCCCGGCCATGGTCACCTGCGAAACCGCCCTCGCTGGTCGGTTCTTCAAGCACGAGTGGGATCATGAGGCCATGACCTTTCTCGCCAAATGGTCGGGGTATATCCTCACCTTTTATGCGGTGATGCGCTTGACCGACCTGGCCATGCGCCATCAACTGGTGGCCCTGTTCGCCCTGGATACGGTTAGCCTCATGTGCCTGCTCGAGCTGGGGATCGGCAGTATTCTCCCCCTGTTCTTTTTCTGGGGCTATAAACTGCGCGGCAAGGAAATGACCAAACCGATGATTGTTCGTAACGCTGTGCTTATGGTCCTGGGTGTGGCCTTGAATCGCGGTAACGTGGTCTTCACCGGTATGGCCAAGGCAGCCGGCGAGAACTATTTTCCATCGGCCGGCGAGCTGTTTCTGTCTGTCGGTCTCCTCTCCGTCGGAATATTATTGTATCTTTTTGTGGTGGAAAATTTTGACGTTTTCCCCGAGCATGTGCAGCCGACAGGTGAACAGAAGGAGCAGGTGCCGCCGCCTAAAGCTGCCGCCTGTCTGCAGGCCTGATCCGCTTGTCCTTAAGCGTTTTTGAACCTATTTCAAGATTGAGCGTCAATGGGGGGAGGGCCTGCCGGGTACCCAAAGTGTGTATTCTTTGCAGATGATCGTAGTTGTTCAGCAAAGCTCCCACTCGGCAGGCATATCTTCCTAAAAGAACAACCCCGCCAACCCGCGTCGGTCGGGTTGGCGGGGAAATGGGAAGGGCCTTACAGCGTCTTTCCCATTCATCCGGCAAAAATTAGAGACAAGACACCGAGCGATTCACCTTCTTCAAGGGTGATTGCCAAGAGTAGGGGAGAACAACTCATGTTGATAGAAAATATGGAAATCGAAGAATTTATCCGCGCCGATGAGATTGAGGCGATGCTGTTGCAGGCCAAAAAAACGCCGGATAGTGAAATCGAGGCCATTCTCGACAAGGCGAATCGCTTTGCCGGGCTGACCCATCTCGAGGTGGCCAGTCTGCTCCAGATGGATGATAAACACCTGCCTCGGCTTTTCCAGGTCGCCCGACACATTAAAGACGAGATCTACGGCAATCGCATCGTCATGTTCGCGCCGCTCTATGTCAGCGATTTTTGCGTGAATCGCTGCGCCTATTGCAGTTATAACGATTGCCACACCTTCAAGCGCCGCAAATTGTCCATGGACGAGATTCGGGACGAGGTGATCGAGATCGTTAACATGGGGCATAAGCGGCTTGCTCTGGAGGCCGGTGAGGACGATGAAAACTGTCCCATCGACTATATCGTCGAATGCCTGCAAACGATTTATCAGACCCAGGCGGATCTCTCCGGAGAAATTCGGCGCGTCAATGTCAACATCGCCTCAACCACGGTCGATAACTACCGTAAACTCAAAGAGGTCGGTATCGGTACCTATATCCTCTTTCAGGAAACCTACCACCAGCCGACCTACGAGAAGTATCACCTGAACGGTCCCAAAAAGGACTACTGGTACCACACCACCGCCTTTGACCGGGCCCAGGCCGGAGGTGTTGACGATGTCGGTGCCGGTGTGCTGTTCGGCCTGCATGATCCCCTGTTTGAAGCCCTGGCCATGGTGATTCATAACGAACATCTGGAAAAAGTTTACGGCGTCGGCTTTCACACAATTTCGGTGCCGCGCATCCGACCCGCGGCCGGGGTCGATATGAGCGCCATCTACCCCAATATTCCCGATGACGAAACCTTCAAGAAGATCGTGGCCGTCCTCCGTTTGGCTGTGCCCTACACCGGCATGATCATTTCCACCCGGGAAGGTGCGGCCATGCGCAAGGACCTGCTCGATTGCGGCATTACCCAGATGAGCGCCTGCAGTGCGGTGGGAGTCGGCGGGTACATGGCGGAGAAGCGGCGCAGGGAGACCGGGGTGATCGATCCTGACCTGACCGCGCAGTTTGACAAGAATGATGAACGCTCGGCCGATGAAATTATCCATTGGCTGATGGAGGAAGGGCTAGTTCCGTCCTGGTGCACGGCCTGTTATCGTTCAGGCCGGACCGGCGACCGCTTCATGGCCTTGGCCAAGAGCGGTGAGATTAAGAACGTCTGTCATCCCAATGCATTGATGACCCTGTCGGAGTATCTTGAGGATTATGCTTCGCCCGAGGTGAAGGATTTAGGATATGCCCTGGTGGATCGTGAACTGGAAAAGGTCACCAAGCCCGAGCATCGGCAAAAGGCTTTGGAGAGTGTCGAGAAGATCCGCAATGGCAAGACCAGGGATGTGTATTTTTAACCGGTGCGAGAGGTCTGGAGTGGTAACAGGTCGAACGACCAGCTTGAAGGGTGGTCACTGGAAGGGGCTCCACCCGCATACCGGACAAACTGCAGCAGCGGCACTATTGGCACATGGGCATCAATGATGCCCATGTGCCATAAAAGCCCCAAAGAAAATCCAGATCACCTCAGTTTGCGTAACATGCTAGAATTAAATTGAAATATTAAATCTGGCCTCGCAGATCGGGGGTCGGAATCCCTGCCTCGCAGCTCAAGCATCTCATGTCAGTGTGGAGCATCCTTCTCACAAGATTTCCCGATTACCTGCTGTCGTTACTTGGGTATCCTGTCGGGGTTTTTGTCATCGCAACAAATCTTACTTCACCGCATACAATCAAACTGTTGGCTTTCGGCATATGCTTTGCCGCCCGCTCATTTTTGATGAACTCACAAAAAGGGAAAAACGTCCGTTTTGTCATTTCGTGCGTAGCGAGAAATCTCTAGAATTATTGAGAGATTTCTCGTCGCCTTGCTCCTCGAAATGAACAGAAATCGACTCTTTGCGAAGCCCTAATTCTGAGAGCGGTACAAGTTTTACAGCTTGACGTTATGGGCATATGCCCTTATTTTTGCAACGGAGGAGTTGAAAAGTATGTCACGACCCTGCTGCAAAAAAACGATCAATAACGTATCCAGGTGTGAAGTTTTCAAACCTCACGGAATACCTCTGCTTGATCTGGAGGAAGTCATTTTGAGTCTCGACGAACTCGAAGCGTTACGGCTTTCTGACCTCAAGGGCCTCTATCAGGATGCAGCTGCCCGAGCAATGGGTATTTCACGGCAAACGTTTGGCCGCATCATAGAATCCGCCCGACAAAAATCAGCCGATGCTCTTTTAAACGGAAAAGCATTGAGAATAACTGGCGGCAACGTCCGCCTTAAAAACGAAGGAGAAGAAAATATGAAAATAGCCGTTCCAACAATCGGGGACCAAATCGATCAACATTTTGGCCATTGTGAGAAGTATTCAGTGTTCACCATCGATGATAAAGCAATCGTTGCTGAGGAATGTATGGCATCCCCCGCTGGCTGTGGTTGCAAATCAAATATGGCGAGCACACTCGCTCAAAGTGGGGTGAAAATTCTCATTGCCGGCGGCATCGGCAACGGAGCCGTCAATGTCTTGGCAGGCAATGGCATCAAAACTATTAAGGGCGCATCGGGCGCGGTGCGGAATGCTGTTGAGCTCTTTTTACGGGGTGAGCTTGAAGACAGTGGTGACATCTGCTCCACTCATTCGCACGATCCCAATCATGTTTGTCAGCACTAGAAGCTGCATGATCTGCGTTGGGTAGATGCGGATAGGAACATCCAAGGGGATGGTGTGCTTGCTTGCCTGTTCACGGAGGTGCCGTCTCCAGGGAAAATAGGTCCGTCACCCCCTTGTATTTTTTTATTACGAAAGAACCCTAGGGGCCTGTCAGTAAATAACTTGAACATCTTGCATCTCGCCTTTGGGCCATCTTTGGCTGCGGTTTAAGCGCAAATTCCTCGACGTAGCTCTGCTACGCCTGTGGTTTTGCGCTGGTCACCTCGACCTAATCTGACCCAAATCCGAGCGCAATTTTGTCCAGGTTATTTGCGGCCAGGCCCCCACATACTTTTCAGGTAGAAGAGGAAACTCCATGCGCAAGCGGTTACTCAATAAGGACCCTCAACAGGTCTCCCCCGTCGAACAGAATTGGTTGGACCTGCAAAGCTTGGCGCTGGCCGAAATCACATCCGAGGATGCGGCTTATCCCATCGAGGCTGCACTCACGCCCGACATCGGATTGGGATGGCGGGCGGCCCAGGCAGGGGAGCAGACGATTCGCCTGCTGTTTGACGAGCCACAAAAGATCACCCGTATTCAACTCCTCTTTCAGGAAGAGCAACATGCACACACCCAAGAGTTCGTATTGCGGTGGTCGCCGGACAACGGTCAATCGTACCGGGAGATTGTACGGCAACAATTCAACTTCAGTCCACCGGGTATGATCCAAGAGCTGGAAGAGTACACGGTCGACCTCGTCGGTGTAACGACCTTGGAGCTCAGCATTGTACCCGACATAAATGGCGGAGATGCCCGGGCGTCAGTGGTTCAGTTCCGCGTTGCCTGATCGGCCCACTCCTGACGGATGGGCGGGACCGTTGGGTCCATGTTCACCCTGCAGCGATTTTGACCCCGATGCGAGCGCCATTTTGTGGAGGTTGTTTGCGGTCAGGACTTAAGAGAGCAGGTCAGCCAATTCCTCGCGAGTCAGGGTGACACCGAGCCGTTGTTGCTCACGTCTATCTCCCTGGTTATGACGTCGATCCCTTCTTTTACGCCGATCAACGCCCAGGCGTGAATGGGTCAGCGATCGAAACCAGATTTTGATCGCCTTGCGCAGTTGAACCGGTTCCGTCCGGCTGTCGAAACGTCTTTCATCCTGTGAACGCCGGTCATCATTTCTGCGACGATTGGATGCTATTCGTCGCTCAATTTGTACGGAACTCTCAGGTAAGGGATTATTGGGTTGTGTTGCGATCTTGTTCATCATCGTAGCCTTATTGCCCACTCAAGAAGAGTTCGAGGTCATCTAGTCTGAATGTATGATACTTTCGGCCTACAGTAAGTTTGATGAATTCGCAAAAAAGGGAAAGACATCCGTTCTGTCATTTCGACCGTAGGGGGAAATCTCTAGAATTATTGAGAGATTTCTCGTCGCTGTGCTCCTCGAAATGACAAAAATTTATTTTTTGCGAAATCCTCAACATAGAGTTCCTGCATTTTCCAAGACGAAGAGCTGCGAAGTTTCCCCCGAGTCCAAGGATTCTCCCTCACCAAATGATCACTGCAATGATCACGACAAGGCAGTGAGGATTATAGTGCGAGTGGCTTTCGTCGGTATGTAGCTGTTAACCAAACATAATGTCACCTCAACGACAACTAAAATAATCACTATGGACCTTGCCGGTACGGTATGGGGCTCGCTTTATTTGCTGCATTGAAAATGACAGTACCTCTTGAGGCAAATATGAGCAGCATGGAGCTCTGTCCGTCTTGCCGGAGGAGCCGCTCCCTGCCCTGAGGTTGCAAAGACCAGATTGCGCAAACAATCATCTCACGAATCGTGAACAACCCCTTTTCGGATCAGAATTCTGTTCAATGGCGGCGTTGTTTGTTCCGCCGGGGAGAGGATCTGACCCTTGGACACCGGAATCTGCAGTGTCTGCACCAAGCGGGAAGGCGGGCCATCAAGGGCGACTCGGACCTCTTGGTCGCGGTTGTACAGATCGGGTTTGAACCAGACTTCGCGATTGTTGATACTGGTCGTCCAATAGATCAAAAAAATGGGCAGGGGTTGTTTCAGGGGAACCGTCGTGGTTTTGCCCGAGGCGAGGATCTGGTCGAATCTTGCCGAATTGATCGGATTGCCGATGTCATTGCGAATGAGCAGTTTCCCGAGCTCCAGAGGGTTTTGCGTCCGTATGCACCCGTGACTGAAGGCTCGGTTGGTCCGGTCAAACAGCAGCTTAGCCGGAGTGTCGTGGAGATAGACCTGGTGCAGATTGGGAAAGATAAATTTAATCAGACCGAGTGCATTGTCTTCGCCGGGGTCCTGGCGGAGGGTATAGGGAAAAGATTTACCCTGATATTGATTCCAGACAATCGTCGCCGGGTCGATTTCGTCTCCATCCCTACTGAGTACCCGCAGATGTTGTGTTGTCAAATACTGCCTGTTTTTAATGATTTCGGCGAGGGTTTCATTTTTGGTGATGTCCGCGGGAATGGTCCAGGTCGGATTGAGAACCAGGTAGGTCACCGCAGAGCGGAAAATAGGCGTTTGGTGAACAGGTTGCCCGACTATCACCTTGCTGCTCCAGGCTTCTTTACTGTTTTGATAATATTTGACCAGAAAGCCGGCAATGTCGACGATGAGACAGGTAGAGGGCAGGTCGTGCAGGACCCAGCGCGTCCGCTCCAGATCAACCCGGATCTGGCTGATCCTGGCTGCAACCGATCTGTTCATGGCAGCCATGGTCGTGGGGCCGGGTACACCATCGGCCTCCAGATAATGCTGCGTTTGAAAGGATGTGATGGCGATCGACAGTTCGGTGTCAAAAAAGGTCGGGTCAGGACCCAGCTGCGATAACTCGCCGGTGATGATCAATCGGGTGCGAAGCGCCAGAACCCGATCATCACGCATGCCTGCTTTCAGAATCGGCCCCGGGGGCACAGACGGCCAACCACCGCTGCTGGCAATTTTTCGGTAGTGTTCCAGCGCGAGTTTCAGATCTGCGTACATCTGATGGTCGGGAGAGAGATTCTCCAGCATTTTCCCGAGGGTGCCCGACTTGATCGCATCCAGGTAGAGATCAGGCAGAAAGGCCTGTGACGCCGGAATGGTCAGGTTGAGGCGTTCTTTGACCTTGCCAGGCGCTACCTTGCCGTAACTCTTGTGATTGCCAAGCAGCAGCAAGGCGTCGGAAAGAAGCAGATCCTGCTCGACCTGTCTGGCAAAGGATGGAGCCAGCTCAAGTATTTTTCCGACGGCACCAAGAGCCTGGAGATGATAATCGTCGGGTATCAAGCCCTCCTGCACACATCCCCGTATTGCCGCCAGCAGTTGGTCAACCGTGTCCTGCTCGGTCCAGAGGAGTCGAAATTGATTGGCCTGGTACAGATCCCATACTAAGTCGGCCGCGTAGATCGGCTCTGACCCTATCTTGTCCCCGGTTCCGAAATGAAGCTGCTCCAGACGCTGTTGAACAAACAGCTGCTGGTCCCACGTTTCAGCGATGCTTTGTATCGGCAGGAAACACAGAAAGAACAGCAGCATTGCCTGCTTCAGGGCATGATAAAGAACCGGGGGATCGTTGGTATGCATGCGATGTTATTCTCGGAATAGGCCTTGCCTCCGTCCGAGCTTTGCGGCTGCGGCTGTCTCATCGGATGGGCAGAAGAAGGGGGGACTCTTTCATCCCGTGCTGGCGGCCAGGTGCATAGAGGCAGTCAAAAACTGGAGAGCGCTGCGCTTTATTGCTTATCCTGTTGTGCGAGCTGATTGACCAAGGCGGCAAAAGCTTGGGCATCTAGGCATTCCTGGCCGAGCATAAGACCCGCAACCCCGGAAATCCCCCAAATTGCTCCGCTGTTTTCAGCAGTGACCCCGCCTCCGTACAAAACCGGTCGGTTTCTGGTCCTTTTGGCAATCAGGGCAACCATCGCGCTGATATCCTCCTTGTTCCTGGTCATTTCGAGTGCTACGGTTGTCTCCGGGGTAAACGCCCAGAGTATCCTGTCCATCTCTTCCGTGGACAAGAGAGCCGTTTGTTGCATCAACAGGTCGCGATCAACGCAGACGATGGGCTGCAGGTCTTCAGCCAGCGCTTCAGACACTTGCTTGGCCACATCCTGGACCGATTCATGGAAATATCGCCGCCGCTCCCGGTGCCCGATCAGAGTGTATTTCGCCAGTCCCCGCAACCACGCAGCCGGAAGCGCACCGGTATAGTTTCCTTGCGGATAGGGCGACACCCCCTGGGCAGCGAGGGAAAGCCCGGCAATGGTTTTCGTCTTTTCGTGGATACGCTCCAGGCAGAGCGCCGGGACGGCGAGGACAATCTCTATTCCCCGATGCGATTGCAGGGCGGCTGTAAAAGCATCACACCACTGCATGGCCTTTTCCGGGGTAAGATTAGCCTTCCAGTTGGCCACTATTATTTTTTCCATTCTTTCTCCAATACTCTCCTGTTAAGGACGTGTAGGTAGAGGTTGCATTGCGTTGTTGCCCTGTTGCCCTGTTGCCCTGTTGCCTTGTTGCTCATGCTCAAGTGAGTCAGCCCTCAACAGCCGGGGCACCGGCCATCCCCTTTGGGTGCCGAGGGGGGGGTGAAAGCTGCGGGCCGCCGGTTGGCAACGAACCTTTGGGGACTTAATCGTCCCAGTATTCCTGACGATTGTAATGTCGATGTAACCTGGCCTCATAATCGCGAGTGAGCAGCAACTCCTCTGTGTATTCCGGGGATTGCTTAATGGTCTCGCGGTGAAGATTAACGATGACCTTCGACTCGAGCCAACTGACGCTCTCAATCCATTTTGTTGAAATCAGAACCTTTTTGCCAGGCCACCAATTCCGTGTGGAAATGATGAGATAACGAATCTCCCAGGTCTCGTCATCGATAATGAAATCCTCGACATGGCCTATCTCGCCGTCCGCGGCTTGGATGGTATACCCCATTACCTCGCGCGTACTGCGCAAATGGGGATCCCACGCCTTCTCACTGCGTATTAATTCCTTCCACATGGTACGGTCACGCACAATGTAGGGATGCGATCCCCACAGGTAGGGGCCGTCCCAATACATGGGCATTCCATAATAACCACTGTAGGCTATCTCGAATTGTCTCGAGACCGGCTTGTCACTGTCTAAAGAAGGACTGTCCTTAATCTGCTTTTTGGTCAATTCGATGGTGATCTGTTCCGCTTCTTTATTGGCAGCGGCCAGCGCATAGGGGGAGATCAACACCTGTCGGCCCGTAAGCCAGTTCCCTGTACCGGCGATAAGATAACGAATTGTCCAGTGCTGATCGTCAAAGTAGAATTCTTCGGCCTTCCCTATTTCCCCGTCAAGGCTATCTAATGTATACCCCTTGAGTGTTTTGGCTTTGATGAGCATACTAATCGTCCTTTGAACTGGTTGAGTTTTGTTTCTCTCGCGGTTGTCGCCGGGCTGCATCCAGGGCCTGCAATGAGTTCTGGACTCCAGCCTGCGCCGGAGTGATGTGGAGTGGCGCTTTTTGCGGATTCATCAAAATGGGGGCGAGGAGAGTTTCCCTTCGCAGTTGTTGCTAGTAAAGCAACCTGTGTGCCGGTTTGTACCACTCAGGGTCTTGCTGGTTATTGTATTGATATGTATCAATAATTATTGATACATATCGTGCGTTCCTCGCTTTGCCAACCCTGCATCAAGGGTCATATCTAACCGTTGATCATATATGACCATTTTTTCAGCCCCCTCTGGGGAGGCGGTATGGAACAAGGGGCACTGGCTTAAGCGCGGATTCGGTCCCGCCAGAGGGGTTGTTTTATGACAAAGAAGAGGAGGGAACGCTCTGTGGTCGAATCAAGGCCAAGGCGCTGATCAAACGGGCAGGGGACGACTGTGCGAAGCGGAATGGAAATGTAAGATAACTTGCTGTACCGGCAGGCGGGGGATGGCGCAAGGGCGGTAAACCCGCCCTCGCTACTGACGGGGGCTCACCCAGAACGGGAGCTGGAAGCTTCCTCTCTGGTTGCCATCAAAGCATGATGAACTCGAAAAAAGGGGAAAAACATCCGTTTTGTCATTTCGAGCAGAGCGAGAAATCTCTAGAATTATTGAGCGATTTCTCGTCGCCTTGCTCCTCGAAATTGTGTGAAATCTACGTTTTGCGAGACCATCAAAACACAGCAACTTTTTTGTGGAAGCAGAATGAGGCCCTAGCCAAGGGCGGCGAATCATTGACCCGGAGAATGGGGAATGCACGAGATAAGAGTATTCTGTTCCAGTTCCCGGAGAAACGTCACGACCTGCTGCCGACAAAGATCGGTTTCCACCTCGTATTCTTGCAGCAGTCGCTCGACTATGTCCGCAGGATGGATATTTTGCTCCAGCATTTGCCAGATGCAACTTCCGATGAGATCGATGCCGAAATACTGGCCTGATTTCAAATCCAGGATGACCATCTCGCCATCAAGTTCTTGGTAAACAAGGTCCTTGCTGATTGTTACGCGGAGGGCGCTTAAATCGGTAGGTTGGTCAATTCTCGTTGTGTCTTCCATGGTCTGTCCCTTTATGCTGACGCGGTGATCTGTTGGCAAAAGACGTGAAAAATATCTATCCGGATGGCTTGCAGCCGGGCCCGGACTTTCATTCCGTAGTATCCAAGATGCTGCCTGTTTGTTGCAGGGAGTAAACAGGCTCAGGGCAAACGGATGTCATGCTTGATGGTTTTGCAAAAAGTCGATTCCTGTTATTTCGAGGCGCAAAGCGATGAGAAATTTTCCCATAATGAGCTTCATGCAAAATGAACATCTGCATGTTGTGTCATTTCGACCAACGGGAGAAATATCGTGTGTCAAAGGACGAGATTTCTCGCTGCACTCGAAATGACAAAATGGATGTTTTCCTATTTTTCGAGTTTATCCTATTTGAAAAATTGAAATTTTTTAAGATCCATGTACCTCAATAATGCAGCAACGACCCTTCTTTTTGTGCGTGCCGCAAGCCATAGCGAAAAGCGATGATGCCGCAGAACAGAAAGATGACTGCAAACACCCCGAGTGCCATGCATTCTGTTTTCACCTGGGAAAAAACTGCGCCGTTGAGCAGGACCTGGCGGAGCGCTTCCAGGGCCCAGGTAATCGGCAGCAGGTCGGCAAACCATCGCAGCCAGTCGGGGAGCAGCTGCACCGGAAACATCACCCCGCCGAGCAATCCGGCCAGAGGTCCCAAGGCCCAATGGATGGGACTGGTCTGCTTGAAGAGGATGACAAAGGCGGCGGACAGGAGCCCCAGGCCCCAGAACGACAGGACCGTGAGCAGGAAAACGCCAAGGAACAGCGCCGGACTCTGCAGCTGCCAGCGCATATCAAAGAAAAAGATACCCAGTCCCAGGTACAAAAGAACGCGCAGTGTTGTGAACAGAAAAGAAGAAAGCGACGAATAGAGCAGGATGGCCAGCGGCGGCACCGGGGCGGTGAGCAGGGCCTCTAAGGTTCCCTGCAGCTGACCGCGCCGGATCTCGTCGGCAAAGCCGTTGACCGAAACCATCAGGTAGTCGGCAAAAGCCAGACCCACCAGGCTGAAGGCGAAATAATCACTCCCGTACTGCAGCAATTGGGGCGATTGCTGGGGTGTGATTAATTTTCCCATGAAGAAAAAGATCAGGGTCGTACAAAAGATACCCCCTGATTGGGCCATGAACTGCAGGCGATAGCTCCAGGCGGTGAGCAGATCGCGTTTGAGAAAGGCCAGGGCACGGGAAAACATCAATCTTTCTCTGCCGCAACAATCTGGGGAAACAGTTCTTCCAACCCTTCTTCACTGCGAGAACAATGGAGAATAGCCGCGCCTGCGCTCACCAGCCTCTCGATTATCTCCGGTACCCTCGATTCTGCGGCGTGAAAGGTCACCACAAGTTGTGCTCCCTCCTCTTGAACGGTTAAAGGCACAATGCCCATAGTGGCGAGCACCTCGGAACCGCAAGGCATCAGGGCCAGCCGATAGGTTCCCTGGCCTTCGATGCGGGTGCGGATCTCCTGCGGGTTCAAATCGGCAACGATGCGCCCCTGGTGGAGGACCACAACCCGGTCGCAGACTTGCTCGGCTTCGTGGAGATTATGGGTGCACCACACTACGGTCTTGCCCTGCTGGCGGACCAGAGTGTCGCGGACAAACCCCCGCAATTTCTTGGCCGCGACCGGATCGAGGCCCGAGGTCGGCTCGTCGAACAGCATTACCCCGGGATCGGCAAGCAAGGCTCGGGCAATGGCCAGGCGCTGTCGCTGGCCGGTGGAAAGGGTCATGAAAGGTTGATGCATCTGCGCTTCCATGTCGATCAGGGCGAACAACTCAGAGATCCGTTCTCGTTTCTTCGGGCGCTTCAAGCCGTGCAGCGCCGCGAAAAATTCCAGATTTTCTCCGGCGGTGAGACGCCAGTAAAAGCTGCGGTCGTTGGTGGTGACAAGCCCGATCTGGGCTTTTACCTGCAGAGGAAAACGGATCAGGTCGATGCCGCCGATTGCGCCGGATCCCTCATCGGGCAGAATCAGGGTCGCCAGAATCTTGAGCAGGGTCGTCTTACCCGCACCGTTGATGCCGAGCAGCCCACAGATTTCACCTCGGCTGATCGATAACGATACCTTCTCCAGTGCCCTGACGGTCCGTTGCTGTCGATTTCTGGCGCCGAGTTGCCAGGGCGGCACGTACTGCTTGGCGATCCCGTCGAGTTTGACGGCAGCTGTGTCCATGACAGGGGTGTTCAGATGGTCATTCCGGAGATAATCTTCATCGGATTGCCGAAGACCAACCGTTTTGCCACCTCCGAACCAACGATTTTCTTTGCAGCCTCCATGCCGGCGGAAAGCAGGGGCTTGCGGTGGCCGGTGGAGTGGGCATCCGTGGCAATCACATCCACCACCCCGGCCCGCAGCAGATGTTCGGCGCATTGCTGCGCATCCTTGCCGAAATAACCGGTCAGGCTGCCGGCGGTTACCTGCACATACATATTGTCGCCGAGAAGCTTGGTGAGCAGGTGCGGATTGGTGCTGATCGAGGGATTGCGTTCCGGGTGGGTGATGATGGGCTTATACCCCTTGACCACAAACTGAAAAAGAATCTCGTCGGCGTTGTTGGGCAGATGGGAGTGGGGAAACTCAACCAGGATATACTCGGTGTCGTTGATGGTAAAACCCTCGATCTGGTCGGGTTTGAACAACACCGAAACATCCGCCCCCCCCATGATCGAAACCGGAATTTTTTCCTTGCGTACCAGGTGGTTCAGCCAGGAAACCCGCCTGCTGATCTCAAGAGGATCGTAGAGCTTTTCATTGAGATGCGGGGTCGCGACAATCACGGCAATCCCGTCGTCAGCGGCCATCCGGGCCATGGCCACCGACTCGTCAAAGGTCTTCGGGCCATCATCAATATCCGGGAGAATATGGCAATGAATATCTATCATAAAGAGGCCGGACCGCTCACTGAACAGACACCGGCACGCCTATTCTTCTTTGTTGGCTGCATAGTACTGATAGTAGCCGTAGTACGAATAGTAGTTGGTTTTCTCCATATCCATGGCATTGAGCACCAGCCCGAGAATGTTGGGGTTAATATCGCGGATGCTCTTCAAGCCCCGCTGCAGTCGGTCGTAGGTCGTCTGGCCGGTGTAGCAGACCACAATAACGCCCTCGGCCAGCTTGCTGATCAGGAGACTGTCCGTGGCGCTGAGGATGGGGGGCGAGTCGATGATGATCACATCAAACTGCCGTTCCAGACGGTCGAGCAACTGGCTGAACCGTTGAGAACCGAGCAGTTCTGACGGATTGGGTGGGATCGGGCCGGAGGTCAGCACGGACAGATAGGGCTCGTCGGTGGGCTGGACCGGTATTTCCTGAAGCGTGCCGGAGAGATAGGAGCTGAGGCCAGTGGAGTTGTCGAGGAGAAAGGCCTTGTGCAGTCGAGGCCGCCGCTGGTCCGCATCGATCAGCAGCACCGTCCGGTCAGTCTGGGCGATGGACCGGGCCAGATTCATGGAGGTGGTGGTTTTCCCTTCCTGGGGTGACATCGAGGTTATCATTAGTCGCTTGGGAGGCCGTTCCGCCGAAGAGAGCAGCACTGCGGTCCGCAGCGATTTATAGCTCTCGGCAAAGGAGGAGGCGGGCTCTTCCTTGACAAAGTGGTCAGGGTTCTTGCCTTTTTTCAGCAGTTCGATAACGCCGATCACCGACAGGCCGAAGCGGCGCTCTGCCTCTTCCGGATCCTTGATGGTGTTATCCAGGTATTCGACAAAGAAGGCGCAGCCCACC
>JBBRBT010000006.1:0-108548 GCA_038205495.1 Desulfobulbales bacterium | reverse complement strand
ATGAGTTCCTTTCGCTCGGGTGGAATAATGACGGTGTGCTCCCGCATGGGTTGAAAATCAAGGGAAGGATCGCGATCAGGGACCAGGGCATCGACGCCGCACATCTCCGAGGCAATAGCCCAGGCACAGGGTCGACCGCCGACGGTTGCCGGTCGCATCTTTTTTTGATCCATTACCAGCATGCTGGTTTCATCGGGCAGGGTCGCGATGACCGCATTGGGGCCATCAATAATCAGACGCCGACAGGTGGTGCGCAAACCCTTGAGAAAATCGCCATTGGGATGAACATCCAACTCCTCGCTTTTCAGCGGGGTGATGACATGCTTGTAGAGCTCCAAGGGCAGTTTCAATTTTTTGGTGATGTAATGGAGAATATGGGTAAAGGTCTCGGAATCGCTGTGATAACCGAGGTATCCGGGAATGTTCTTACCGAGCAGCCATTCCTTGATCGGCACAAAGGCGGTGTTCTCGCCGTTGGTCATGGTCGAGATGCCCTGAATGAAAAAGGGATGGCAGGCATAGAGATTGATGCCGTAGTTGGTGTTCTGCCGCCCCTGGGCCATGACGACCTTGGCCTTGAGACGGCCGTCCTTGAGCCCGAGGGCATCCCCTACTTCCAACGGCCAGCCGACTTCCTTGATCATCACCACATCGCGATAGAGGGAAAACACGGTAATATCGCCGCCGTGGGCATCTCCGTCTTTGCGGATAGCCAGTCGGGTCAGCAGCAAGCGGTCATCGATCTCTTCTGCGGTCAGATGCGACCAACTGTCCGGCATCTTGTAGACGCGGACCAGATAATTATACCGGTCCTTGGCCTCGATCAACCCCGGCCGCCGATCAAATTCATGGGCATATTTGACCTGAAAGCCCTGGCCGCCCATCCAGTCGGTCAGACGGTGGAAGGCAGCTTCAGTGTGGGCGATACCGGAAAGGACGACGTGGTGAGGTTTGAGTTTGAATTCCTCGAACTCCACTCCGCGCAGCAACAGGCCAAGACCGCTGCCGTCATAACCTTCCTGCATGGCCTCCATGGCGGTAAGGACTTCATAGGGTGAAAAGGGTATATCAGCGCTTTTGAGGGCTAATCGGCACATGAACGGCTCCTGAAAGGTCGATCTTGGTCAGACGGGTGCAACTAAAAACCTTACATTTTTGCAGACAACTTACGATTTAGTGATCACAACCTAACAGAAATGACAAGGGTTGCGAGAAAAAGCATTTACTGAAAAGGAGAATGGTTGTCAAGAACAAAGGATAATCGACGGGAGGGGGAAGGGTATTGTCCCAACCCTCCGCCGGTGAAGGAAAAGAGGGGCTTGCTTTAATTGCCGAGGATGCGGGTGAAATCCTTAGTCTTATCGATTTGCTCTTTGACCGCAGTCACCTCTTGCACGCCGGGCAGGCTTTTTTTCAAATCGACTCCAGCATCTTCGATATCAACCAGCCCTTTTTTAAAAGAGCCAATGGCCTTACCCAGGCCAGCACCGATTTCCGGCAATTTTTTACTGCCAAAGACCAGAAAAGCTATAAGGAAAATAACAACTAATTCAGGGGTTCCGAGTCCAAACATATCAGTTACCGGTGTAGGAATTTATTCTGTTCATTAAAACGACACGGCCAGTTCATGCATCTTTGTTCTTTTCGTCATCAAGGGCCTTCGCCTCATCCTCTTTCTTGGTAGCATCTTTGAAATTCTTAATTCCCCTGCCGATACCGCTGCCGATTTCCGGTAATTTTCCCGCCCCGAAGATAATGACGATAATGACCAAAATAACTAACAGCTCAGGCATTCCGAGTCCAAACATGGCGACACCTCGTAAAGAATTAAAAAAAATTGGTGAGAGGAAAGGATAATAGCACTACGCCGAAGGAACTGTCAACCGCCTTTGCAAGCCTGCCTCAGGCTTGATCCTATCGCAGCTATCCGGGCGAGGATCGCCGCCTCATCAAGGGTCTGGAGCTGTCGGTCCCGCATCACCACCCGGCCGTTGATCACGGAATGGATAACATCGCTGCCACGAGCGGCATACACAAGATGGGAGACCGGATGATACATCGGAGTCAGATGCGGCTGATTGAGGTCGAGCACGATGCAATCGGCCTTTTTACCCACTTCAAGACTGCCGATGGAGGCGTCGGCGCCCAGCACCGCTGCCCCACCCAGGGTGGCGGCGTGCAGGGTGGTGGCGGCATTCATAACGGTCGGGTCCATGCGGGCAACCTTATGGATCTTGGCTGCGGTATTCATCTCGCCGAACATATCGACATCGTTGTTGGAAGCGCTGCCGTCGGTGCCGAGGCCCACGGTGATACCGGCTGCCTGCATCTGGACCACCGGCGCTATGCCTGAAGCTAATTTCATATTGGATTCCGGACAGTGCGCCACCTTAACGCCCCGCTCGGCCAAAAGTGCGATCTCGGCCTCGCTGAGAATCACGCAATGGGCGGCAACCACCTGCGGCCCCAGCAGACCGAGCGCCTCGAGATGTTCCACCGGGGTACGACCGTAGCGCTCCCGGCAGGTTCGGACCTCCTCCTCGTTCTCTGAGAGATGGATTACATAGAGGGCCCCTTCTTCCCGGGCCATGGCCCCGAGCCGGGTCAGCAGGTCAGGGGAACACGTATAGACCGCATGCGGGTCCAAGGTCACGGTGATGAGCGGATGGTGACGGTAGCGATCCAGCAGCTCCCGAGTATAGGCAAAACCATTTTCCAGCTCACCATAATGAGGCGAAGGAAAATCGTAGAGCACTTCTCCCAGCCAGGCGCGCATCCCCGAGAGCTCGACTGCCCGGGCGACATCACCGGCAAAAAGGTACATGTCACAAAAAGAGGTGGTACCGGACTTGATCATCTCGCAGAGCGACAACAGCGTGGCCTGATACACCACCTCGCCGGTGAGAGTGGCCTCGACCGGAAAGATATACTCCTGCAACCACTGCATCAGGGGCAGGTCGTCGGCTAATCCACGGAACAGAGACATGGCCGCATGGGTGTGGACATTGATCAGACCCGGCATAATAAGACCGTGGGGTTCCGCTATTACCGTGGCCCCGGGATAGCGGGCCCGCAACTCGCGCCCCTTGCCCACCGCGAGAACAGTATCACCGCCAATGGCGATACCGCCTTCTTCAATCAGGGCCTGCTCCTTGTCCATGGTTAGCAGGTACTGACCGGTGAGAATGAGATCCGCCTTCAGATTGCTCATGATTCCATCTCCGCCAGGATATTGATGATCAACTGCTGCAGACGCGGCTCGGCCTTGCGGGCGGCCCTGATAATATCGTCGATGCGGATGGGCTGAAAATGATCAGGATCGTTGACATTGGCCACCACCGAGAGTCCCAGGACCCGCAGACCCGCATGGAGGGCCACCAGGATCTCCGGCACCGACGACATGCCGACGGCGTCGGCACCGATCATCCGCAAAAACCGGGTCTCCGCCGGGGTCTCCAGGCTCGGTCCTGGAATACAGATATACGTACCGCTTTCGACCTCGGACAGCCCCAGCCTGACGGCCACTTTCAGGGCCAGTTGACGGAGTTTGCGATCGTACGGGATGGAAAGATCGGGAAAACGCTCGCCCCAGGCCTCGACATTGGGACCACGCAAGGGATTATCCCCCAAGTGATTGATGTGGTCGACAAAGACCATGATACTCCCAGGACGGAAGGCGGGATTGAGGCCGCCGCTGGCATTGGTGATAATGGCTGTGGTCACCCCCAGCAAGGCCAGCACACGAATGGGAAAGGCCACCTCGCGGGCCGAATAGCCCTCGTAGCAATGGAATCTTCCTTGCAGGATCGCCGTCTTTTTGCCGGCGAGACTACCAACAACCAGGTTGCCAGCATGACTGGCCACGGTTGACCGGGGAAAATGGGGAATGTCCTCATAGGCGAAGGTACATTCGACCTTCATCGCCTTGGCCAACTCGCCAAGGCCAGTACCCAACTGGATGAGCACTTCCGGGAGCTCTGGGATGCGACTGCGGAGGAAATCCACCGCTGCCTCCACCTCTTTCCGGTGTTGCATCGGATCCCTCATGCCGCCCCTGTTGTTCGCCGTGCGCTGATCATTTCAAGGCGTTGTGCGCAATAAAATCCCTGATAACGGCGGTCTTGGCCTCCAACACGGTGCAGCGGCTTTCCTTGCTCGCCAGGTCGGCCAGGGCGGGCGGCAAGGGGGGCTCGTTGCCGATGGCCTGGGCTACGGCGGCGCCAAATTTCGCTGGATGAGCGGTGGCCAGACAGATCACCGGCCGGTGCGGATCGCGGAGTTCGAGCGCAGCCTTAACCCCCACTGCGGTATGGGGATCGAGCAGATAACCATGCTGGCGGTGGAAATCACCGATGGTTTGAATGGTCTCAGCCTCGGAGACCGACCGCGAGCGAAAATCCTGCGTTACCCGCTGTTGAAATTCTGAGAGATCAAGCGTGCCGGTGGCCGCGAATCCGTCCATATCCCGTTTCACCTGGGCCCCATCCTCGTCGCGGAGATAGTAGAGATAGCGCTCGAAGTTGGAGGCGATCTGGATGTCCATCGAGGGGCTGCTGGTGGCGATGACCTGGCCACGGGAATAATCGCCGTGGGTGACAAACCCGGTCAGCAGGTCGTTGGCGTTGGTGGCCAGGATCAGGGTATGGATACAGCCAGCGGGCAGGAGTTTGCGGGCCACAAAGCCGGCAAAGATATCGCCAAAATTACCCGTGGGCACGGAAAAATCAACGCTGCCGCTGCCGGTTTTACGGAGTTTGAGGAAGGCATACACATAATAGACCACCTGAGCCAGAACCCGGGCCCAGTTGATCGAGTTGACCGCGCCCAAACGGTAGGCATCGCGGAAGGTGAGGTCATTGAAGATCTCCTTGACGATACTCTGGGCATCGTCAAAGGTTCCGTGGACCGCGATATTAAGGACATTAGGGTCCAGGACCGTGGTCATCTGCAGGGCCTGGATCGGGCTGGTGCGGCCCTGCGGGTGGAGAATGAAGATATTGATATTGTTCTTGCCGCGCACCCCGGCAATGGCGGCGCTGCCGGTGTCCCCCGAGGTGGCACCGAGGATGTTCATGAAGCCGCCGCTGCGGGTGAGTATGTATTCAAACAGATTGCCGAGCAGTTGCAGGGCCACATCCTTAAAGGCGAGGGTCGGGCCGTGAAAGAGCTCCAGGATGTAGACGTCTCCCTGTTTGCACACCGGGGTGACCTGGGGGTGGGCAAAGGTGGCATAGGAACGCTCAACCAGCTCTTCCAGATCATGTTCTGGGATATCGTCAATAAAGAGCGACAGCACTTCGCGGGCCAGATACTGATAGGGCAGGTTTTGCCAGCGATCGAGAACGGACGGATCGATGGTCGGCAAGGACTCGGGCAACAGCAGACCTCCGTCCCTAGCCAAGCCCATCATCACCGCATCCTGGAACCCCAAAGGCTCTATCCCACCCCGTGTACTGATGTAACGCATAATCGTGTTCCTTCAAAAAAAACTATCGTTAATCCCTAAGCATCCTGCCCGGGAGACCTGTGGGAAGTTGCTCAGGGTGTTGTTTCTGTGAGACTGTTGCCTGTAGGCTAAACGGTCAGATGCGCGACACCAGCAGATTTTCCCCTTCCATCTCGGCCGGAATAGGCAGCTCCATCAGGTCCAGGATGGTCGGGGCGATATCTTTGAGCGCTCCGCCTGGTCGCAATTGCCTATTCTTATACTCCTCGCCGACGAGAAGAAAAGGGACCGGGTTGAGGGTATGGGCAGTGTAAGGGCCGCCGGTCTCTAGATCGACCATCCGCTCGGCATTGCCGTGGTCGGCGGTGATCAGCATCACCCCGCCCCGTTCTCTGACAAAGGCTTGAATTCTGCCGACACAGCGGTCCACGGTTTCACAGGCCGTGACCGCAGCGGCCATCACCCCGGTATGCCCGACCATATCGCCATTGGCAAAGTTGAGAATAACCAGATCGTAAGGCGTTCCGGCTGCTTCCTGTTCGGTCAGCGCCTGGAGCAGGCGGTCGGTGACTTCGACCGCGCTCATCTGCGGTTTCAGATCATAGGTGGCCACATCCCGCGGCGAATTGATGAGGATCCGATCCTCGCCGACAAAGGGTACCTCGAGGCCGCCGTTGAAAAAATAGGTAACATGGGCATACTTCTCGGTTTCGGCAATCCGCAACTGATGGCGGCCGTGACGGCTGACCTCTTCACCGAGAATATGGGTGAGGGCTACCGGAGGGAAGGCTACCGGGAAGGTGAAATCCGCCTCATATTCGGTCAGGGTCGCCAGTTGCAACAACTGCGGTCGGCCAGTGACATCAAAACCGGCAAACGAGGTATCGCCAAAGGCGTGGCAAAGTTCCCGGACCCGATCAGCGCGGAAATTATAAAAAATGACCGCATCGCCATCTGCTATCCGGCCCACCGGGGCGCCACCAGGGTCAACCAGCACGGTCGGCGCAATGAATTCATCGGTTTCGCCGCGAGCGTAGGCGTCCTGCACCGCCCGGACCGCGTCCGTGGCGGTCTGCCCCTGGCCACAAACCATGGCGTCCCAAGCTTTTTTGACCCGATCCCAACGTTTATCCCTATCCATGGCCCAATAGCGGCCCATCACCGTGGCCACTCGGCCCCGGCCAATACGATCGATCGCCGCAGCCAAGTCCTCCATATAGCCCGCACCGCTGGAAGGCGGAGTGTCCCGGCCGTCCATGAAACAGTGGATCAGAACCTCCCCCACCCCCTTGGCCGCTGCCATCTCGAGCAGGGCAATCAAGTGGAGGATATGGCTATGAACACCGCCGTCTGAAAGCAGCCCGCAGAGATGCAAACGGGAACCAGCCGTCCGGACCTTTTCCATGACCCCGTTCAACACCGGGTTAGCTGCAAACGCACCCAATTCCACCGCCCGATTGATCCGGGTGAAATCCTGATAGACGATCCGGCCAGCACCGATATTGAGATGTCCCACCTCGGAGTTGCCCATCTGCCCCTCGGGCAGACCGACCATGCCGTTGTGGGCAACAAGGGCGGTCATGGGGTACTCCCGACTCAAACGGTCCATATTCGGGGTATCGGCAACAAAGACCGCATTGGTGGCATTGGGCTCGCCAAGGCCCCAGCCGTCAAGGATGGTTAAAATAATCGGGACCGGAACGGGCATGACAAACCTCCTCGTTGGCTATTCCTGCGGGATATCGGCGATCAGCTCTTCAATATCAATCTTCGGGGCATCGTGCCATAAGCCCTCCAGATCATAGAAGGTGCGGCTTTCATGATAAAAAACATGGGCCACCACATCACCGAAATCAAGCAGGACCCACAGCCCTTCGCGCATGCCTTCGCTGTGTTTGCTGCTGATGCGCTTGGCGCGCAGTTCCTCGGATATCGCCTCGGCCAAGCCCTGGACATGCCGGGTGGAACGTCCGCTCATAATCACGAAATAATCGGTAAAGGAAGCCAAACCGCGGACATCAAGCACCACCAGATCCTCAGCTTTGGTGTCCAGAGCAATACGGGTGCAGATAGCTGCGAGTTCTCTTCCTTCTTTATCGGTGTAATCTTTTTTTAAATGTCTCATAAATCCAAATGTAATGACAGTGTCTTGTTTTGTCTGTCGCAAATCCTGCCGTCCCCCGAAATACTTTATTGCCTTCCGGGGCCGGGCCGGTACGATCAGCCGTTGCTGGCGTCTTTTTCCGCCCCTTTCTTCCCCCGGGGGGGAAATTCAAAACTGAGTTTTCCCTTGGCATCAAGCAGCAGAAAGGCGTCAAAGGGTCTCTTTTTCTTGGAGATGAAACCATCGATCAAGGCCGTGCGGCCCTTGGTCAACAGCTGACTGATATGCTCCGGTTCCAATCGGCGCCCGAGGATCACTTTGGAAATGCGTAATCCTTTCTTCTGGTCACCTTCCAGGGCCGATTCCGAGAGATACCCGGCAGGGGTCTCGAAAACCTTGGTCCCGTCAACGGGTGACTCGCCCAAAGGTTCCTGCTGGCGAATTTCGTCAAGATCGAGTTCAGCGGTCGAATCGGCAAAAAGAAATTCGACTTTGGAGTTGGTAATTCTGACCGAGGCGGTGAACGATTTCCCTTTTTTCGAACGAAAATCGTCAAAGGGCCCCAAGGTCTGTCCTGCAATCAGAGCAACGATTTCCGCCTCATCCATCACCCTGCCGCCGAGCACCTTGCGGATCATCAGGGCCTTGTCCGCGGATTCATAGGCAGAGGCCGTCTCAAAATACTGCACATCGTTCACCGGTGAAAATCCGGCTTCGTGCCGTTCCGTGCCACCGCCCTGCTTGACCTTTTCAACAATGGCACTGGTCATGTCCCTGATTTCTTTCATGAACTGCGGCCTGGTCATGGCCCCTTTGAGGATCTGGTTGAGCTTGTATTCCCATTCCCCGGTCAGCTCCGGCGAGGCCAGGACATCGATATGGCGTGCCTCAAGCAGGCTCAGCAGTTCAAAGGCCTTACCCGTGGGCACCAGATCGCGCTGTTCCCGCACCATGTACTTCTCGTTGATCAGCTTCTCAATGATCGCAGCCCGGGTGGCAGGTGTGCCCAACCCCCGCTCCTTCATGGCCTCGGCCAATTCCTCATCCTCCACCAGTTTGCCCGAGTGTTCCATGGCGGAGAGCAGGGTTGCCTCATTGAGGCGCGGCGGCGGTTTGGTCTGCTGTTCCTGCTTGTCGATCTCGTCGCAACGGACGGCAGTGCCAGGGGGGAGTGCCTGCAGCACCTTTTCGCCCTCTTCTTCATTGGTCGCCCCGTAGATTGCCTTCCAGCCGGGTTCCACCAAGATTTTCCCTTCGGTGAGGAAGGTTTCCGCCTCGACCAAGGAAAGGCGCTGGGTATTATGATACACCGCTACCGGAAAGAAGGTGGCAATGAAACGCTGCACAATCATCTGGTAGATCTTAAGCTCCGGTTCCGACAGAGTTTTCGGCAGATTACTGGTGGGAATGATGGCAAAATGGTCCGAGATCTTTTTGTTATCAAAGATCCGTTTATCTTTTTTCAGATATTTTTTCTCCAAGGCCTCGGCTGCAAACCGGCCATACTGCCATTCCTTCTGTCGAGCGACCACCTTTTCCACGGTCGGTAGATAATCTTCGGGGAGGCACCGGCTGTCGGTACGCGGATAGGTGATCAATTTGTGCCGCTCATACAGGGCCTGGGCCAACCCCAGAGTATTCTTCGCCGAAAAACCAAAACGGCTGTTGGCCTCCCGCTGCAGGAGGGTGAGATCATAGAGGGGCGGTGCGCCTTTGGTCACCTTTTTACTGGTTTCCTCCACCTGGGCCGGCTTGCCGAGGCAGCGAGCGACAAGAGCGGCGGCCCGCTGTTCCTCCCAGATGCGATTCCGGCGACCATGGGTCTTTTCTTCATCTTTGACAAAGGCAGGATCAATCCAAACCCCTTCGTAGCGGACGGGGCCGCAACTGAATTGGGCATGCAGTTCCCAGTAGGTGGCAGCAACAAACTCCCTCCGCTCCGTCTCGCGCTTCACCAGGAGCGAC
The DNA here is from genome assembly GCA_038205495.1 of Desulfobulbales bacterium. Classification (GTDB taxonomy): domain Bacteria; phylum Desulfobacterota; class Desulfobulbia; order Desulfobulbales; family Desulfobulbaceae; genus Desulfobulbus. Next base: position 99,033 of record JBBRBT010000006.1, on the reverse strand, counting down.
AAGGTCGGGGTCTGCACCCGGCCGCAGGGGGTCTTGCGAAACCCGCCAAAACGGGAATTGTAACAGGTCAGGGCCCGGGTGGCATTGATACCGATCAGCCAGTCCGCCTCGGAACGACAGAGTGCCGTATCCTCAAGAGGCAACATCTCTTTGTTATCTTTCAGTTTCCCCAAACCATCGCGAATAGCGTCCAGGGTCATGGATTGGAGCCACAATCGCTGTATCACCTTATTGTCCACCGAACGGTTGGTGGCTTGCTTGAGGATATACTTGAAAATAAGCTCACCCTCGCGACCAGCATCACAGCCGTTGACAATGATATCGACATCCTTGCGTCGGATCAGTTTGCTCAAGGCATTGAACTGCGCCTTGGAGTCGGGCAACACCGCCAGGGGAAATTCCTCCGGCAGGATGGGCAGGTTGTCGAGGGTCCATTTCTGCAGTTCTGGATTAATTTCCTCGGGATAGGCGATGGACACCAGATGGCCGATGGCGAAAGAAACAATATGGTCGTCACTTTCAAAATGGGTTTTGACTTTGGTAAATTTCCCGGGAAGCGCCTTGACAATATCGGCGGCAACACTCGGTTTTTCGGCAATGATTAGAGTTTTTCCCATGAATATGCTGGTTTTGGCCGGTTAAGCGGCGAGGGTAGTAAAAAAAATCCGCAAGCACTCATGCCAGCGGTCAGGCTGGGCAAAATAACAGGGGTGCGGGGCGTCCGGGAATATTTCTCTTTTGGAATCGACAATGCCAGCAAGGAGGATATCACTGTTGGCAAGCGGTGAGACCTGATCCTCAGCCCCCCAAACAACGAGGGTGGGGGCAATAATTTGGGCTAGGCCGGCTCGATTCTCTTCAATACCGACGGCCCCGGCCAGAATCAGGCCAGCAAGCCGTTCCGGATAGTGAATGGCAAATTCAAGGGCAATGCGTCCCCCCATGGAGGGACCGATAAGGACAACCTTTGCCGGGCCCAGGTGCTCGACCAGGCGATGCAGCACTGCGACCGGCTCGCATCCACAGGCCGGACTCTGACCAAAACCCGGCATATCGACAGCAAGGACATGCAGACCCAGTCCGGCCAAAAAATCAAGAGTGCCGAGTTCCCGCCAGGTGTCCGCAGAAAACTTCATCCCATGCAGGAGGATAACAGGTGTGCCGGAAGGGTCGCCGCTCTCCAGAAAGTGGATCACAACCCCGCCGAGATCGATATTTTCCGATGTCATTGCAACCATTTCATCTGCTCCTCATACATTTGCTGCTCCGAACAAAAAAAATCCCTAAGGCTAAAGGCTGCCACAGAAGTAAGCGACCTAGACCTCTTTGTCAACGGTATGAAGAATTCTTAGGCGTAATTCGAAAAAGGTTGGGGAAAAAAGCGTCTCTGGCCCGACAATCCCACAGGACGGTGAAAACAGAGGGGGGGGCGCCCAGTCAGGTAATCCGCATCGACCGAAAAAAAAGATGACGCCACCTCTGCCTCAACAGCATGGCAAGGGCTCCTTTTATCCGGACAGAACTACAGAGTACCCCATGTCTGCACTGAGGGACAAAACAAGTTCAGGTCGGGTCGATATCGTGGGAAAAAGGCTTGACACAGCCCTCTCACAGGGTACTTGCCGACGACACCGGTTGAGCACCCTTCGACGGTGGTACATAGGCGCCTCCTTTAGAGGGCGGGGCCGTTAAAAGTGATGGATCGATTGCCTTGAGTTCTTCTTCTATACGGCTCAAATTTTTCTGCACCTTATCGGTCAACCCTGATTGTGGATATTTAACCAGGATACCCTGGAGCAGTTGGCGGGAGGAGAGCAGCAGCTTTTTTTTGTTCTCCTGGTCACGGGTGGCATTGGAACGAACAAAAAGATCAGCCGCCTTCTGGCGATCTTCCTGGGCGCCTAGTTTGGCGGCTTCCTCGATGTGAGTGCGGGCCTTTTCCTCATAGGGAGTGTTGCGCAGTTTGGTGAGACTTTCCAGGGCCTTGTCGTACTCCTTGGCCTCTAGAAATTTTAGCCCTTTATCATAATCGTCGCGCAGCACCTTTTCATCGATCGCTGCGACCTGGGTGGGGGCAGCCTGTTCTCCGCTTTTCACTCCCTCTTTTGCATCCGGCAGCGGGCCATCGGCGGGGACGTGCTGGTCCGTTATTGGCGTCTCCTGGGATTTCCGCTCACCGGCCAGTGCCTCGACCCGCTTGATCCCCTGATTCAACCAGGCTTCCGCCTGCTCCCGGGAGGTTTTGTGAATGAGATTAACGCTCGAAACCAACCGTGACGCCGGATAGGTAAGGAGAAACTTTTCTGCTTGCTCCGACACGGAATAGCCATCGCGTTTTGGCGTATAGGCCAGATAGTTTTTGAGCAGAACACTATATTCCTTCATTTCCGCCGGTGCCGTACTGCCCGGCTGGAGGGCGGCTAGCTGCTGTCCGGCCCACTCTTCCTTGAGGCCTTTTTCAATCGACACTCGGACAAGTTCTTCATATTGCCTGCGTGCTTCGTCATAGGATTCCATGCTCAAATCCAAATCGCCGAGGGACTGCATCAACCGGAATGTCAAGGCCTCCTGCCCAGGTTGTTGTCGAACCTGGGCCAGCAGATCAACAAAGACCGTGCGCGCCACCGGCTCCTGATGATTCTTGAGCAGAGCCAGGCCGTACTGGTAGGTCGTTTCAGGGGCGGGGATTACGCCAGGAGCCGAGGTTGTTTGCCCATAGAGGGTGAGGACCCGATCATAGTCGGCGCCTTCAAAGGCCGCCTTGATCTGTGGGTCATTCACCGCTACAGGCACAGGAGCAGGCTCCGGAATGGCCTTGAGCTCGGCGAGCAATCTGCCGCACCCGCCTTCAAGATAGTCGATATCCTGCTGGTTAAGTTGCAGAAGAGAGTCGCCAACTAGTAACTGGGCGGAATCAATCCGATCTTTTTGCAACAGTTGCTTGTGGAGTGTGTTGTATTCTGTGAGTATATCCTGCAACTGTGACTTACATTCACTGCTTTTCGCTGCTTTTTCCCTTGGCAACGACAAAGAGCCCAGCTTCCCCTCGACGCCCTTCCACTCCTCAAGTCTCTGCTCATAGGTATATATGCGGTTATTGATCGAGGTCAGCGCCGGCATCAACAAATCCCGTTGCCCGCTATTGGCAGGGGGTTGAACGGAACCTTCCTGCCGAATGGCCGCTTGTCGTTTCTCACGGCCATCCGCGGGGTCGACCATCAGGTTCCCGACCGTGCAACCGGAAAGGAGCAGACCGCAAAGGCCGGAAACAAGGAACAGTCGTTTGGATCTAAAAATTAGAGTGAGCATCATGGTGGTAAACTATTTTCTATAGGGAGGAAGAATCACTGATCAGGATCTCAACAGAATCAGAATCGAATGCCCACCGGTCGTTTTCCGACAAAGGCATAAGGAGTAGCATGGATACAGCCATGGGTGAAAAGAAGATGGTGCACCCCGGAATTCGACACAACAAGCTGATACAAATCAGATTGTTCCTGACAAACCAACACGATTTTTTCTTCTCTGGATTCAACTGGAGAACAAAATATAAAGACCGGCGGCAAGAATAGCAAATTACGACGCCCAAAACAATTTCTTTCTTGCATCACCTCCAAAAACTTCCCGATTCCAGGAGGAAAGAACGAACAGGGCAAGGGACAAAAACTAGGAAGAACTCGACCTCCAGGGCAGGTGTCCCGGCGGTCGAGTCCGTACAAAGGACGCCTTTAGTGATTATTCCAAAACGGGGCGAACAAGCGCTCCGGTTCAAAACGACCACTTTCGGTCAACTCACCAAAGCTGAGGCTGGCGGGCCTGGTTGGAGTCGTCAATTGGCGCATTCCTGGGGAACCGTGCACCATGGCACCGCCTTGCTGGGGGTCTACCGGAACAAAAACTTGTTGAACATCAGGATACTGCAGGGCCAATCCGTTGAAGGTCAGATCGACTGCATCGAGACGATCGCCAATTTTTTCAACATTCAGTAAGGACTGGGCAATATCACTCCATGCCGGCAAGGCTCCCAGTGAACCACTGACCCGGGTTGCACCCTTAACCATGGGGAGATTGGTATCATATCCCGTATAGACACCGACCGTATAGCCCCCATGGAGGACCAAGGCCGAGGTGTCCTGCGAGAGGACAGGCACGTAACCCAGGAAGGCGGCATTGCGGTAATCGTTTGCGGTTCCGGTTTTCCCCAAGAGAGGATAGGGAAGATTCATCTTCGCCAAGACCTTGACCTGGCCCGGATCGCTACTCTGGAGCCGGACATGTTCTCCGGCGTATTTTCCAGTCCCGTAGGGAATGACATTCTGTAAAATATTGGAGACTGCAGCGGAACTTTTAGCATCGAGCACCGGTGTTTTCCGCATTTGCCGGGAATAGACCACCCGCCCTTCCGGGGTTTCAATACGCTCGATGATAGCGGCACCATCCTGATCGATATGACCATCCCCCCCCGCACCCGCTACAGCTTGAGGCGCGGTAACATCATGGCGGTTGCCGGTGACCAGCGTCTCATACACACGCGTCATCTCGGAAAGGGTGACAACATTGGAACCGAGCGGCAGCGATAATACCGGTTCGAACGTACTGTTGATCCCACATTCTTTTGCAAACCTGACCAGATACTGCAAACCGAGCATAACGCGAAAATCGCGCACTTCGCTGAGCACCTCAAGAGAGTAGAGCTTGTCAATACCATACTTGTCGCGCTCAATTCTGAGCTGAGCTTCTACCTGCTGCAAGGTTCCGGCGGACACTACACCGTCCAACTTGACCTGCTGCTGCCAAAAGGAATCGGTTTGACCTGGATCAAGGTCGGCAAGATGTTCATAGATTTCCTGTGACCCCATTTCCACCCAGTTGGGGGGGAGATCCTGCCGCAGGGTGTAAATGAATCGGCCCACCGTATCGCGGACAAGCCGCCCCTCAGCAGGGACAGCCATCCCTCCGGGATTGTCAAAAGCGCTGTCCGGATCAAGCCGACGCATTGAAGATTGCAGGGTTTGCCTGTACGAAAGCAACAGGGGAAGCAGCGAACGCAGACCCGCATAGCCGGAATCATATCTCAGCTTAGACAGTTGATTATATTCATCGGTCCGGTTTTCGAAAACAAAGTCTGGCTTAAGGGTCCTGACCGCACTGCTAAATGCCGCCTGATCAAGATATTCCCGGGACATAATAATACCGTACTGGTCCCGGATGCGTTCCTTGTAGTGCTGATAGGTCTCGGCCTTTCCATCCTCGAGCCGCGGCACCATATCCAACTGCGCCGCAAGCTCCCGGATCATGGGAGGGGTCAGATGATCCGTGAGGTGATACAGCAGCCAGACTGCGGCCACATTTTCAGAGGTGACACCCGCCCAGCTGAGCGATACCGCACTAAAGGGACTGTCATGATCCGGCTGCGGCGCATACGGCCGATTCATGAACATAAAGGTATCACGGCTGTTGCTGAGCATATCGACCGGACTCCAGCCCAATTGCAGGGCCGCTGCAAAGAGAAAGGGCTTGAAGGTCGAACCCATCAACCGTTTGGCTGTAGTTGCCCGGTTAAAATTGAGATTCGACATGCCTCCGCTCATGCCACGAATAGCCCCTTCCTGCAAAACAAAGGCTGCTCCCTCCACCTGTGGATACCGTTCAAGATCGAGAAGCAGTTTTCCTGTGTCAGCGGTACCACGAATGCTCACATATATTTTGTCACCTTTTTGCAATTGATTAAGCAGGGCTTTCCTGTCTGCTGGACCGGCCGTCGCCCTGGCATTGCGGTTGAATTTAGCCAGGGAATCAACCAACCGTCCAATACCGTCGGTATCAAGCACTCCTTCCTTAGAGCCATCATCAAACTGTACCCGCACCATCAGGCCAGACTCACGGGTATCGCTTATCTCCTGAATCGTGCCAAAGACAAAAGAACCGGTGGTGAACTCGCTGTCCCCACCATATTCGAGTGCCCGGTATTCAAGTTGGACGAGCGGCCGATGATATCCCCGGAGACGAACATCAAGCTGGGAAAGTTGCCGTCGCAGCGCGTAGACGGTTTTCCCCTGTATCTCCTTATCAAGCGAGGTGATGATACGGGCGCCCGAGGTTGAAATATTGGAAATACCGTTTTCTTCCAGAGTATCGGCGATAAAGGGCGTTTCCAGTCCTTCCCTGACCAGATCCATAGCCGTATCCTGCGTAAAGGCCATTTTCCCCTGTTTAAAAACGATGCTGCTGGCATTGATACCCTTGTACTCGTCTTCGCTGATCATACCGGCTTTCAACATTTTGCCGAGGACATAGCTAATACGTTCTTCAGCCCTTTGCTTGACCTGCTCGCTGTTCCCTGCATTTTTCTTGAGAAATGGATTGTAATAATTGGGCCGTTTCACGCTACCGGCGATAAAAGCAGATTCCAGCAGGGTCAGCTCCTGCGGCTCTTTATCGAAAAAAAAGCGGGCCGCTACCCCAAGCCCATGCCCGTTTCCGCTGACAAAGAATTGATTACTGTAAAACTCAAGAATTTTCTCTTTGCTGTAATTGTGTTCTAATCGTAAGGCAAAGAGGAGCTCCTTAAGTTTCGCCTGCAGACTCCTTGATTCCCGCTTAAACAGATTTTTAGCGGTCTGCTGGGTGATTGTGCTTCCGCCTTGGACAACCCTGCCTGCCTTGAGGTTGACTATCATCGCCCGGACAATACCAGGGATATCCATCCCGAAGTGCCTAAAAAATTGATCATCCTCGGCAGCAACAAGGGCATTGACAAAACTTTTGGGAAGTTCGTTGTAGCTGAGATACTGCCGGTGAATTCCTTCAAAAAGGACCCCGAGCTTACTTTGGCCGTCACGAAAAAATACCGGGCTTTCGCGGCCAAGAATATCGTTGATATAGGATTCTTCCATTTCGGGGCCGCGGACAACGGCGACCAGATAGTAGATACCACCAGCGCAGACCCCAGCGGTAAGCAAGGCAAAAAGGAGAAACGAAAAAAAACAATATTTAAAAAATTTCAACATTATTCATCACTTAATTGATAAATTACAACAAAAAGCAATCCTCGAAAAGGGCTTCCGCAAGCACCGTGCATTCCATTTGAACAAAAGAGGTTCATCCAAACCCGCAGAAGAAACACGTTTGACAGACTTTTATCACCTTCTAAAAAAAATAAGAGTTTTTTTTGGGTTGTCTCTAAAAACACACGTCGCTTTTCCAAGAAAGCTCAGAACATCTTCTTCCTGAAAAAAACAATACCGATCACCGTGCAGGGCAGCAGAAGACCTCAATGCCTCAGCTCCTTTAAAAAAAACAAAAGGTTATCTTAAAAAAAGAGCCCAATTCGAGAGGATCGTCCGACGTAATTCTTGCTCAACAACCAGGGTACCGGAAAACCGGAAAAAGCTCAAAACAAAACAAAAACGTAAATTATTTTCAACCCTGATTGTAGAAATAACAACGGAATCAGATAGTTTTCCTTGTCATCCATTTTGCTTTAGTGGTAAAAAGGAAAAATACGCTTGTACTTTGTGTTCATCATACTGTTGATCGCAGAAATAACAATATCATTTCAATGCAATATAAGGTTGCAGAAACCCTACTACTACATATGAAAATATTGACCGTTCTGCTGTACCGTTGTTGTCTTGTTCTTCTTTTGGTTTCGATTTCAGCCTGTTCGCCGCACACCAAACAATCGGCCCTGCACCAGCAACCGGATGCCGAGGGAACCGATATCGCATCCCAGGCAGAGGAAATCTCCACCATCGTTGAGCCTGAAATAACCGCGAAAGAGGAACTGGCAGCCCTCGAACAACTGGGCGTTACCAAGGAAGGGGAACTGGCTCCCTTGCCAGAAGGGTTGAACCTTTCTCACTACGATTTCCCTGTCACCATCAACAAACAAGTTCTTTACTATCTTGACTTGTTCCAAGGGAAACAAAAGAAGTCCTTCACTGCCTGGTTGGCTCGCTCCAGCCAATATATCCCCTCGATTCAAGAAGAATTCAAAAAAGCTGGCCTGCCTCGGGATCTTGCCTACCTGGCGATGATCGAATCCGGCTTCAATCCTTCTGCGTATTCGCCTGCTGATGCCTCCGGGCTCTGGCAATTCATTGAGGGAACAGGCCGCAACCATGGCCTGAGAATCGATTCCTGGGTCGATGAGCGCCGCGAGCCGGACAAAGCCACCAAGGCGGCTATCCATTACCTCTCAAAACTTTATAAAGATTTCGACAACTGGTACCTTGCGGTGGCAGCCTATAATGGGGGCGAAAAAAGAATAGAAACGGCTTGCAAGAATAACAATACGGAAGATTTCTGGGAAATTGCCGAATCAGAGGGCATTTATCTTGAAACCAAACGCTATGTGCCAAAATTAATTGCCGCTATCCTTATTGCCCGCAACCCCGAAAAATTTGGGTTTACTGAAATCAAATATCAGAAACCGCAACAATACGATATCATCGACGTCCCTGGAGGAGTCGATCTGGAGGCTGTCGCAATAACGGCCAACACGTCGGTCAAACAACTGCGAACCCTCAACAATGAACTGCAAAAGAACCAAACCCCGCCGAAGCAGAAAAATTACACCATGCGGATTCCCGTGGGCACCAAAGAACTGGTTGCCCGAAATTTGAACAAGATATATCCGGTTTCAACCATTGTCTACAACACACATACCGTTAAAAATAACGAAACGCTGACAACGATCTGCAGCCTCTATAATATCAGCAAAACAACCCTGTTAAAGGCAAACAACCTGCGAACCGCAGGACTGAAGAAAGGGCTCCGTTTACAAATCCCCGCCACAGCCACTAAATATGTTCTGCTGAAGGATGGAGAACGGCCTGAGGATCGTCTGGCTAAAGCGGCTACGGGTAAGCAACAAAGGGTACTCCATCAGATAAAATCCGGCGAAACGCTAGCCACGCTTGCCAAGAAGTACCAAGTACCGGTGAAGACCATAATGCAATGGAACAAAATTTCCGATTTGCGCCAAGTTAAGAATGGTCAACAAATAGCGCTTCACCTCGACCGCTCCATTCCTGAGGCCATGACGAGTATCACTGGTGCGACGAAGGTAGCCGTCGTTTCCCCAGAAGCCGACAACGTTCCAACTCTGGGGGATACCAAAAAACGAAGTGTAGCTCGTTCGCAAACACCGACAGTAGCAAAACCGCAACAGCAGACCTGGTATGTGGTAAAAAATGGTGATACCCTTTCGACGATTTCCAAAAAATTTCAGATCACAGCTCAGGATCTTCGCCAGTGGAACAATCTCAACAACAAAAGCCTGCAAACCGGTAATAAATTAATGGTTAAAAAAGGATGACATCTCGGCAGACTTCTACTCTGCCGCCATCTTTCCCCAGGATATTTCTGGTGTTCCTTACGCCTCTCCCTGCGCCTGCTGGTCCGTAACGCCAAAAGACTTACTGGGACAAACTTGCCGACATGCTGAGATCATCGAAGGCGACAGCTTTCATGAAACCTCCCTGCAGCAGGCGTTGATGGGCATCGACCCTGCCCTACATCTCATTCATTCCATGGAGACGAGGCAAGACTTCAGTCAGCTTGACCATAAAAGTGCTGAAAATTTTCACAACGCGTGTCTCGTCCAAGGGGTGAAAAAGAAATCATATATCTCGGCGGACTGGGTCTCCGCGAATCCGCCTCGCCGCACCTTGCCAGCCGGATAGAAACCGGTGAGATTCTGTCGAACCGCCCTGACCTCATCCGCACTCTTTGGTTCAGGGCCAAGGTAATCATTGGCTCAGGCAGCATCAGCCTTGAAAGCATTCGCCACCTGGTAGAAAAATTGCCGGTTATGATTACACCCCGCTGGGTGACAACCTTGCCCCAGCCCATCGGCATAGACGATGTCATCGTCTATCTCACGGCGGCACTCTCACTTGAATCATCTGAAAATTTGATAATCGACATCGGTACCCTACCGATATCATTTGTCGAGATGATTGAAGAGCAAGTACCGCCGCACGGTCACGATTGACCTCCCCTCTGGCTTCTCTCCATTTCGGATGACAAAACAAGTACCCACGATTTGATCGGAATTATTGCCGAAGTGGAGTACACTGTCTATATACTTTTCTCTCCCCTGCAATTCTTTTACGGCACCATGACAACACCCCTCTTTCCGACCTATTCATATCCCGATGACGTGGCCACTATAGAACTAGAGGATAAAACCATCCTGCTTGTTGGCACGGCGCATATTTCGCAGCAGTCCACCGATTTGGTTAAAAAGGTCATCGAGCAGGAGCAGCCGGATACGGTCTGCATTGAACTTGATCAAAAAAGATATGCAGCACTGTCTAAGCGCAATACTTGGGAAAATCTCGATCTCAAACAGGTGGTGCGAAACAAGCAACTCGCCACTCTCATGGTCAACCTGATCCTCGCCACCTATCAAAAAAAACTAGGAGTTCAGCTGGGAATCATGCCTGGCACGGAGTTGCTGGCCGCCGCCCAAACTGCTGAACGGTTGAGTATCCCTGTAGAACTCTGTGATCGCGATGTCCGGGTAACGCTTCGCCGGGCCTGGCATGCCACCTCTTTCTTGAAAAAGGGCTACCTGCTGGCGACGCTTTTGACCTCATTGTTCGACAAGACCGAACTGGATGAAGAAAAACTGGCTGATATGCGTCGCAAAGATGTGCTGTCCGAGTTGATCAACGAACTGAGTGCGGCGCTTCCGCACACAAAACAGGTTCTGATCGATGAGCGTGACATCTATATGGCTGAAAAAATAAAAAATTCCCCCGGAAAACGTCTGGTGGCCGTAGTCGGTGCCGGGCACATGGAGGGCATCATACGAGTGATCACTGAGGATAACCGCGGGCTGCTTGAGGCGATCAGCGCGGTACCTGCAGCAAGCACGATTTCGAAGGTCATGGGATGGCTGATCCCGGGCCTGATCATTCTATCGCTGATATTTATCGGTTTGCGTCAAGGAACCGAGGAATTCACGGCCAATGCAATCTACTGGATTATGGCCCATGGCATTCCTTCAGCCCTGGGCGCGCTGATAGCCTGTGCGCACCCGGCGACCATCGTTTCCGCCTTTGCGGCTGCCCCGATCACCAGTTTATCGCCACTCATAGGAGCTGGCTATGTCTGCGCCTTTGTTCAGATCATGACCAGTCCGCCAATCGTCAGAGAATTCGAGGCTGCGAGTAAAGATATCGGATCATTCAGCGGTTGGTGGAAGAATAAGCTGCTGCGAATTTTTCTGGTGTTTTCACTCACCACCTTTGGCTCAAGCATCGGCACCTGGATTGGCGGTTACCGAATTTTTACCAACCTGTTCAGCTGACAGGACGTTGGCTGTACATTTCATACAATAGTGCTCTTTTAACAGGACAAATCCATGAACGAATCAACAGAATCGGTATTTGCATTAAGCAATCAACAGAAAAAAGGGCTGCGGGGCATGGGACACCACCTTGAACCCATCGTCTATGTCGGCAAGGAAGGGTTATCACCGTCCCTACTTAAATCAACAGAGGCAGCGCTCAAGGCCCATGAACTGATAAAGATCAAGCTAGGGCAGAACTGCCCATTAGAGCGAAGCGAAGCGGCTGACGAGCTGATACGCCTTACCGGGGCGGCCTTGGTGCAGGCCATCGGCCGAATGATCCTGCTCTACCGCGCCAACCCGAATTTGCCTGTAGAAAAGCGGATTGCTGTGTAATCAAATGCCGTATCGGGTCAAAGCAAGGCGGTAAAAAACAGGACTCGCCTCCGGTTTTATCCGCCAGATCTATTATCTTACGTTCCAGATCGCCCATAATGCTGCATCCGGCGCATTGATACTCGTTGTGGAGAAGGTCATCTCCATCAGGCGGGCGACGGAGAAAATCCAAGATACAAGGCAATCAGGATTTTCCGAGGGGAAGGCACTTGCCTCCCCCTGTGCATCCTCAAAGAGGAAGCCTTCGCCTTTGGCGACTGTCCGTCCGTGCGCTTACGGAAGCTATGGCACCCCGCCGCATGCAGCGTCGAGATAAACCCCAAATTCGATTCAGCACTTGCGGGTCTACTCCTGGAAGTACTGTAACCTCAAGTTGAACACACAACTTGTACCTGAGGTGAAAGTGAACAGGAGCCCCTAAAGACGAAGGAATCAAAGATCACCACGGTCAAACAGATCGCGGCGATCTTCCACGAACCAGTGGATGAATTTTTCCAAACCGTTTTGCAAAAAACGGTCAAAATCCCACGGATCATTCGACAGCAGACTCCGACAATCTTCCCTGATCGCATAGGCGTATGCCTCTTCAAAAGAACCGTCGGCCATGGCTACTTGAACCAAAACACGCTCATACTTATCGCCTTCAAAGGCATCCAGTTTTTCCAAAGCCTTTTCATCCAACCCCCAGTACAACTTGCCCGAAACAGCTGTGTCCTTTTGGGGGATAATTCCCGGATACTCCGAGCTCCGCACGCGAAATCGCGCCCAGTTATTCAGCGTTGCTTCCTTGCCCGATAAAGCCTGACCGGTTACGGCCTTCATAACAAGTGGGGACTGTAATGTTCCATAACAAAATAACGCGCTCTTCTCCATGTGCTACCTACCTGGTAATTCCTAATCTTTTCATTAGTATTTCAAGCCCGTACGTTTGCATCAAGATGTCCGGGCAAGTAACAACGATTCTACCATCCTCTTCCAATGTCCGAGCTTCAATAGCAACAGCGTACTCCACCCTCACATTCTCTTTTTATTTGTTTAAATCAGATAACACATTAAACTCTCTGTGGTCTTGATAAGGGACCGGCTCGCGTCATAATTTCCGGTGACACGAATCACTGCAGCCAACGATAGAATCCGATAAATATCATTCTTTTCTCCCGCGCCTTATTTGAATCCGCAAATTTTTAAAATACCCCACTGTCGCAGTTTTTCCAAGAGCAGAAGAGGTGGTGTCAATAAAATCTGTAACTGCGGTCCCCGTCTGGGGCAAGGGGAAATGACAGAGTATGGTTGGGCCTGGCTGGTATTGAAATTCTGAAAAGAGTTTACAGGATTTTGTATCCGCATCGTCCCAATAGCAATAGGTTCTGAACACGATAGAAGAATGGGGCGCTCCGCTGGCAGCGATCATTATTGTTTCTGATTACCATCGAACTTCAGCGGGTGCGGATAGTATTTTTTGTAACAAGATGAAATAGCAGATTATTTCGAACATCACGACCTTTAGGCGTACCCGTACTCGTAGATTTCATGGAGTATACCAGTCTATCAAGATTACAACTTGTTGTGGCACAACCATTTTTTACGGGCTGAGCTTCAGTGGCAATCAGGTTTTTGTTTAGCCCCTTTGGTCTAGTGCAAGGGTATCCGGCCAACAGGAAAAACTGTTGTCTAATGACCGAATCACCCCTTATTCCATCAACAATCTGCACTTTCCCTGTAGTTTTAAAATAATTTTATTTTTCCGGACGTTTCTTTACCACCACGAAAGGAAACAAACCCCTTAAGATCGAGACCCTATCAGAATCACTCCAAAACAGCGGCACCACCAAATCAATACCACAAGGTAACAGTGTTGGCAATATCGTCGCCCTGTACTTTGGCCATCTGAAGCCCACCAAGCCGTAGGGATCGCACCTTGGCTCGGAATAACAAATAAACTGGTATGCGACGTCGTATCCTCGATATTACATTTTGGGACAGACACGGGGGCATAGCACTATTTCTCACCAGGGTCCCAATATTTCATTCAGTTACCCCGTGAACATCGAACTTTGAGACTTAAAATTGTAAAATTTTAACTGTTCAACTTTCGGCAGGTTGATTATGATGTTTGTTTCACACCGTGAAAAAACTCATCTTGCTTTCCCTTTATTTTTTATACTTGGGCAAGGACAAGCTGTAACCCCAACGGGTGTTCACCTACCGGATTAATATCGGCAGGCTATTCATCACAGCGGAGCGGCCAAAGTGATACTTTGACCAAGGCAACCCAGCATGCCGGTACCTCTATGACATTGAAGGAGTCAATATGAATTACTTGGAACAGAAAGATCCTGAAATCTTCAACCTGATCAAGCAGGAAGAAGTGCGTCAGAAAAGCAAAATACGCCTTATTGCCTCTGAGAACTATGTTTCCGGGGCCGTTATGGAAGCAACGGGTTCGGTGCTCACCAACAAATATTCTGAAGGGTACCCCGGAAAACGATACTATGAGGGCCAGCAATTCATCGATCAAGTCGAAAGTCTAGCAATTCAGCGTGCCAAGGATCTTTTCGGTGCCGACCATGTCAATGTCCAACCTTATTCGGGTTCGCCGGCCAATCTGGCCGTGTATCTAGCCTTCATTAGCCCAGGTGATACCATCCTCGGCATGGCCCTGCCCCATGGCGGCCACCTGACCCATGGCGCCAAAGTCTCCATCTCCGGTAAATATTTCAATGCTGAATCCTATTCTCTGGATCAGGAGACCGGACTCTTGAATTATAACACCATCCGCGACAAGGCACTTGCCTGTCGCCCTAAGATACTCATCGCCGGGCATTCCGCCTATCCGAGGATCCTCGATTTCGCGAAATTCCGTGAAATAGCCGATGCCTGTGGGGCGTTGCTCCTGGTGGACATGGCCCATTTCGCTGGTCTGGTGGCGGGCGGTGCCCACCCCTCCCCATTTCCTTATGCCGATGTAGTGACCACCACTACCCACAAATCGCTCCGTGGTCCTCGCGGCGCCATGATCCTTTGCAAACAGGAACATGCTGCGGCCATCGACAAAGCGGTTTTTCCAGGATTGCAAGGCGGTCCGCACAACAACACCACCGCTGCCATTGCCGTTGCCCTCAAGGAAGCCTCCACCGACGCGTTCAAACAGTATGCAGCCCAGATCGTTAAAAATGCACAAGCACTGGCGATGACCCTGGTGGCCAAAGGCTTTAACCTGGTCACCGGCGGCACTGACAATCATCTCATGCTGATGGATCTCACCAATAAAGAGGTAACCGGCAAGATTGCGGCCAAAGCGCTGGATGCGGCTGGTATCGTCCTTAATTACAATGCCGTTCCCTATGACACGCGTAAACCCTTTGATCCAAGCGGTATCCGCCTGGGTTCCGCTGCGGTTACGTCACGCGGCTTCAAAGAGGAGCAGATGGTACAAATCGGTAAGTGGATTGATGCCGTTATATCAGATCCCAGCAATACCACGCTACAAGTCGAGATTGCCGGGTCCGTCGAGAAACTCTGTGCTGGCTTTCCCGCACCGGGACTGGAACATCTGATTTAATTCTACGCTCGTACCTACTCCATACAAAAAAAGGGGACGCTCTCACGAGGTCCCCCCTTTTTTTTTTATTTCACCGTCTACTACAAGACAGTCTGTACCACGGCAGTGGCGAAATCAACAAATTTGGCCGGTAAGGCACCCATTAGGACAATGGTAATCACCAGAAAGATACCGGTCACTTGAATCATCGGATGAACCGCTACCGCCGGGCGACCCGCTGGATCAGCAGTGTAGACAGCCTTGACCACAGAAAGATAATAATAGATGGCAATGGCGGTATTGATTGCAGCCAAACAGACCACCAATAAATGATCGGCTCGCAGAGCCGAGGTCAGAATCATAAACTTGGCCATAAAGCCGACAAAGGGCGGGATGCCGGCCAGTCCAAAGAAGCCGACACTCAGGATAAAGGCCAGCACTGGCTGTCGTTGATAGAGGCCATTAAAATCCTCAATTCGTAAGTTCTCTCCTTCCTGCGAAACATTACTGATCGCCAGAAAACAAGCCAGATTCATCAACACATAACCCGCTATATAATAAACGGCGATGCCATACCCCTCGCCTTTAAGGGTTAAAAGGCCAAGAATAATAAAACCGGCGTGGGCGATACCGGAAAAACCCAGCATCCGTTTAATATCTTTCTGCACCAACGCACTGAGATTCCCGTAAAACATGGAACAGACGGCAATCACGGCCAAGAGTTCGATGAGAAACGGACTCTGACCGGTCGGCACAGTGAGGAAGCGGATCAAAAGGGCTACCGCACCAAATTTAGGAATAGTGGCGATAAAGCCGGTGGTTTCGTTCGAGGCACCCTGATAGATATCCGGCACCCAGAAATGCATGGGGAACACCGCCAATTTATAGAAAAAGCCAACCAATACCATGAGCACCGCGACCACCACCGCTGGCTGCAGTTGACCCTTGGATAAAAACGCTATGATATCTTTGAGATAGGTGGTTCCGGTCAGGCCGAATAGATAGCTCATTCCATAGAGCATAAACCCGGTGGCCATGACACCGAACAGAATATATTTCATGCCGGCCTCCATCTGCCCACGGATACCAGTGCGATCATCACGCATGGGCACCAGGAGATAGAGCGCAAACGAAGAGAGTTCCAGGGAGACGAAAATGGCGAGCAGTTCGACCGAACTCACTAGCATCATCAGGCCCAGGACGCTGAGCAAGAGAAACATATAGTATTCGGGACGAACACTGGTATGGATGCCTTTGAGGTTTTGTCCGGAAACCAAAAGAAACGCCAGCGAAAAACCGATCAGCACCTTGAACATCTGTGAATACTGGTCAACCGCATAGACCCCGTAAAAAAGAGTGCCCTGCGATTGATACGAAAGACAGGTGGCTAGAAAGGTAGCAAAACCAAAAAACAGGGCGGTGAATTTCGCCACATTGCGATCAGGCGTTTTGCCGAGGCTGAGCACAAAAAAAGCAAGGGCTCCGGTCAGCAGCACCAGTTCAGGAAGGATAACCATATATATCGCCTTTCTTCATGTTTTCAGAACACCGGTCGAGCACAGTGGGAGACACTGGGCTGGCAGGTTTTACAGGGTTCATACGTATTGGGTCAGCGCCACAGCATAACAGCAAGCTGATGATGTTGCTGCCAGTTATGAAGCTGCTCCAGGAGATGACTCACCGAGGTGTGCATTAAATTGATGAAGGGTTGCGGTCCCAGTCCTATCCAAAAGACAAAGAAGAGGAAGGGCGCAAGGACGACAATCTCACGAACACTCAAATCCTTGAGGTGGGATTGATCAGGATTGGCAGTTCCACCCCAAACGATTTTTTGCAGCATCCGTAACATATAGGCTGCAGCCAGCACCGCCCCGGGAATAGCGGCCAGCGCCAGAATCGTATTATGCTCAAAGGTCCCGGCTAGCACCAAAAATTCACCGATAAAAGAGTTTGTGCCGGGAAAACCAAAGGAAGAAAGAGAAAAAACAGCGAGAAAGGTAACAAACCAGGGCATATATTTGCCGACACCGCTTGCAAGCGCTAAATCCCGACTGTGGGTGCGTTCATAAATCATACCGACGCAGAGAAACAGAGCGCCGGTGGTTACGCCGTGATTGATCATCTGCAGGATGGCCCCTTCAAGACCGCGGCTGTTGAGGACAAAGATCCCCAGGGTGACAAACCCCATATGTCCCACCGAGGAATAGGCGATCAGTTTTTTCATGTCCTGCTGGGCTAGAGCGGTAAAGCCACCATAGATAATCCCGGCTATGGACAGCCAGAGGATTGGGGTGGCCAGCAGCATGGTGGCATCGGGGGTAATCGGCAGACAGAACCGCAACAGGCCATAGGTGCCCATCTTCAAGAGCACCGAGGCCAGGATGACCGAACCGGCAGTCGGTGCTTCAACATGGGCGGCCGGCAGCCAGGTGTGGAAAGGAAACATCGGCACTTTGATGGCAAAGGCCAGAAAAAAAGCAAGAAAGACCAGAATCTGGAAGTTCAACGAATATTCCTGCCACATCATCGTCGGAATAAAGAAACTACCGCTCTTCAGATAGAGGGCGATGATGGCCACCAACAGCAGAACTGATCCGGCAAGGGTGTAGAGGAAAAATTTGATTGATGCGTAGACCTTGCGCGGACCACCCCAGATGGCGATTAAGAGATACATGGGAATGAGCATGAATTCCCAGAAGATATAAAACAGGACAAAATCCAGGGCGACAAATACCCCGATCATGGAGGTTTCCATGATCAGCAGGCAAAACATGAAAGGTGTCACCCGGTTTTTGATGTATTTCCAGGAAGCCAGGACGCAAAACGGCATGATAAAGGTGGTCAGAAGGACCAGCAGAATCGAAATGCCGTCAAGGCCGACGATATAGTTGATATGAAACCGCGGGATCCAGTCATAGGCCTCGGCAAATTGATATTTCGAACTGGCCGCGTTAAAGCCGGTGAGTAAAAGAATGGAAACAACAGCGGTCAACGAGGTGATAATCAAGGTCCACAGGCGGGCAAAAGATTCCCCATGAAAAAAGAGGAGAACCACGGAGCCAGCCAGCGGAAGAAAAATAAGGAAAGTAAGCAGGGGAAACCCCTCTTTGATAAGTAACAGGTCCATTCTCTATTTCCCTTAGAGCAACTGAAAAAAGATAAAAGTGACAAGCAGAATCGTAGCCAGCGAGTATGCATAAAAGAGCGTCAGCTGAATTTGGCCACTTTGGAGAATACGAACCTTGCCGCCCAAGGCGCGCACAGATCGGGCTATACCATCGACGACCCCGTCAATAGCGTGCCAGTCGAACCAACTCCAGAATCGGCTCAACGTCATCAGAGAAGAGAGCCCAACCACCCGATAGACTTCGCCCAAGGCAGTATCGCACCCCTGCAACGGCCCCTTCACCAGCCAAAGAAAACCTCGACCAGCATTGCGATACAACCAATCTATATCGAGACAAATGCGGTCGACTGGTTCCACATATTTTTTGAGCAGAAAAAAGGCCAGCGCGGCAAAGCCAAGCAATTGCAGGGTTTCCACCAGATGGTAGGCCGTGTAGGGATTGTATTCCACGGCATAGGGCAGCATGGCATAAAGAAAACCAGGTGCAGTACCCACCAGAATACAGAGCGTAGCACCGATGGTCATGGCGATCATCATATTCCAGGTGGGGTCACCCGCCTTCTTCCAGGTTTCTGCGCTGCAGTTGTTCTGTCCAAAGAATAGGAAATAGGGCAGTTTCAAGCCATTATACATAAAGGTACCGGTGGCCCCGAACATCAGCAACCAGGAAGCCCAGTTCAGGTGATGCTCGAATCCAGCGCTGATAATCATCGATTTACTGACATAGGCGGCAAAACAAGGTGCGGCGGAAATTGACAGACAGCCGATGACAGTAAAGAAAAAAGTCGCGGGCATCTTGGCGTACAACCCACCCAACTCGGTAAACTTGGTCTTGCCCGTCATGTAAAGCACCGACCCGGTGCCCATGAACAGGAGACTCTTGTAGAGGATATGGACCACGGCATGGGCAACCGCCCCATTGATGGCCAAGTCCGTGCCGATGCCAATACCGGCAACCATATAGCCGACCTGAGAGACGATGGACCAGGCCAGGAGTTTGCGGATATCATTTTCCATAACCGCGTAAATGACACCATACAGGGCCATAATCACACCAAGGATCACCAGAATATCCATGCCGGCACAGGCCCTGGCTAGAACATAGACCGCAGTCTTGGTGGTGAAGGCGCAAAGGAACACCGCACCATTGTAAGAGGCCTCGGAGTAGGCCTCGGGCAACCAGGAATGGAGCGGCACCATGGCGGCATTCAAACCAAAACCAATCATGATCAGCCAGGTGTAGAGTTCGGGATGGGCAACATCCATAAGATCAAAGGTGATATTACCCACCGCCTGATAACGGAGCAGGATTCCGGCTAAGAGAATGATACCGCCGATGGTATGAATCAGGAGGTAGCGATAGCCCACCTGCAAGGACTGTTTGCCCCGCCGGAACCAGATGAGAAAGACCGAGGCAAAGGCCATCATCTCCCAAAAGAGAAACAGGCTCAGGTAATCACCGCTGTAGATGGCACCCAGCGATCCGGCGGCATACAACCAAGCGGCCATATGCTCTCCGGCCCGGTCAACCTGCAGCCCGTAGAGTGTGCCGATCACCGCCATCAGGGCCATGATCAAGGCAAAGACCGTGGAGAGTTTATCAACCCGGCCAAACACCAGTTGCCAATCAAGAAATGATACAGTGGCGAAGTTTCCGCTGAGCGAGGTGTTTACTATCACGGCGCACAGGGCAAGAAGCGGCACAAAAAAAAGATAGGGTTTGCGCAATGGCCCTTGGATAAAGGGCAGTAGCAAGGCGCCAAGGATCAGGAGCACTGAAGGATGGATGAAACTGGAGGCCATTAGTCTTCCTCGCAGGGTGTAGAGGCGGAGCTGGAGTAAAAGTCAGTCGGTGCCTG
The DNA here is from genome assembly GCA_038205495.1 of Desulfobulbales bacterium. Lineage (GTDB taxonomy): Bacteria > Desulfobacterota > Desulfobulbia > Desulfobulbales > Desulfobulbaceae > Desulfobulbus. The sequence continues at coordinate 78,805 of JBBRBT010000006.1, read as the reverse complement.
AATACCGGAACGACCAAACCAACGGGCGACCCCGATGATGACCGCAGCAGCACAAAAACCAAAAAAAGACCAAAATAAAGGCACATGCTGTTCAACCCAGGTGTGGGCATGGTGGGTATCGACCATAAAAGACGAGCCGGCAATGACCACAAGCAAGACTAAACAAACCGCCATCACTGTTTTGAGGTGGGCCTGGAGATATGTAATGAGATTCGTCATCCTGTCACCATCCTGACAAATTGCATCATGAAGTTGGGGTAGATACCGATGATCACCGAAACTGTTACGGCCATCAACAGAGGGATCAACATACTGAGCGGTGCTTCCTTAATGCCTGCTTCCCTCTCACCCTCCGGCCGTTTGCCGAAGAAGGCCTTGTAGGTCACCGGGGCGAAGTAACCGACATTAAGCACAGTTGAAACGATGAGAATCAGGAGGATGCCCACCTGATGGGCCTCCATCGAACCGACCAGCAGATACCACTTGGAGACAAAACCACCCACCGGTGGCGCACCGATCATCGACAGCGAAGCCACGGCAAAGGCGCCGAAGGTGAAGGGCATGGTCCGCCCGAGTCCACCCATTTCCGAGATGTATTTCTTATGGGATGCAATGTAGATCGCGCCTGCACAGAAGAACAGGGTGATCTTGGCAAAGGCGTGATTGACGATGTGGATCAGGCCACCTTCGATGGCATGGGGCGTCATCAGGGCCACCCCAAGAATGATGTACGAAAGCTGGCTGACCGTGGAATAGGCCAATCGTGCCTTGAGGTTATCCTTGGACAGGGCAATCACCGAGGCCATGAGGATGGTGAAACCGACAAAGTAGGCGGTGGGAATGCCAAGATTCAACCGGTCCATGGTGTCAACGCCAAAGACGTAGAGCATGGTCCTGGTGGTACAGAAAACCCCGACCTTAACCACGGCCACCGCATGCAAAAGTGCGGAAACCGGTGTGGGGGCCACCATGGCTCCGGGGAGCCAGTGATGGAAGGGCATGACGCCGTTTTTGGCAAAGCCGAGAATGCAGAAGATATACAACATGGTCACCATCCAACCCGAAGCAGAGGCAGGGATGATACCGGTGTGGATATTGTGTGGAAAATCGAGGTTGCCGACCAGGACATAGATGAGGATGAGCGCCGGCAGCAGAAAGAATTTGGCGGTGGTTGTTAGATAAATTATGTATTTGCGCGCACCTTCATAAGATTCTTCGTCCTGATGATGGGCAACCAGCGGATAGGTGCAGACTGAGACGATCTCGTAAAAAAGATAGAGAGTCAGGAAATTATCGGAGAGCGCCACGCCGATGGCCCCGAAAATCGACAAGGCGAAACAGGCGTTGAAGCGCGTCTGGCAAGGTTCGTCATGGGCCCGCATGTAGCCCATGGAGTAGAAGACCGCTATCATCCACAGTGAGGAAGCCACCATGGCAAAGATCATCGAAAAACCGTCGGCCCGCAGGGTGATGGAAAGTCCGGGCAGGAGCTGAAAGATCGGATAGACCAGAGTCTCGCCCGCTTTCAGGGCAGGAATGAAGGAAAGGACAATGATGAAGAGCAGAATCGAGGAGCAGGAGGAAACCATCTCCCGTAGATTCGGATGATTCTTCAGAGTCATGACCACCAAACTGCCGAAGAGCGGGATGATCACCGCCAACAGCAGGTTGGAGTTTTCGACGATATGTGCAGTGGTGGTAACGGCTTCCATGGTCATTTTCTCCGCTTACCCCTGCAAATCGACAAGATCGTCGGTATCGATAGTCTTATAATTCCGGTAAACGGCAATCATTATGCTGATGGCGATGGCGGCCTCGGCGGCGGCAATGGCCATGATCATCAGGGTGAAAATCTGACCGACCACCGGGTCCGGGGCCAGAAAACGGTTGAATGCCATGAAGTTGGTGGACGCAGCGGCGAGGATAAATTCCGAGGAGATCAGCATGCCGATCACTGTTCGGCGGACGACCATGCCATAAATCCCGAAGGAAAAAAGCAGCGCGCCGATCACCAGATAGGTCGATAGGCAGTTATAGAGATTCAACAGTTGCATCGGTTAGTTTCTCCCTCTCTGGGCAAGGACCAGGGCACCAATGATGGCCAGTAACAGAACAATCGAGATGAGCTCGAACACCAGGGAATGGGTGGTCAACAAGGCCATGCCGACCGCCTTGATATCAAAGGTTCCTTGACGTGGAAAAACCTGCCACTGAGTTTTCAGTGCCAAGACGGTCAGGGAGGCAAACATTAACGCACCAACGCTGGCGGCCAGCGGTCCGGCAAGCAGTGAGCGGTTTTTCATACCAGCCCCATCCTTCTCCTCCGGGGTGGCCATCATGATACCGAAGGCAATCAGAATAGAAACCGCACCGACATAGATCAGCAACTGCATCATGGCGAGAAATGGGCTGAGCAGGAAATAATAGACCCCGGCCAAACCAGTGAAACAGATGGCCAGCCCGGCAACCGCACGGACCAGACGCTGGGCGTTGACGGCGATCACTGCTCCAGTGAACACCAAGGCCACGGTTAAGAGAAAAATGACACCGACCATCCCTTCCGTGGAAAACAACATGGGGGCTGTAGTCGGTTGGCAGACTATTGCTTGCATCGGTTCTGATCCTCCAACCGTTTCAGCAGATCCATGATAAAATCGCTCTTATCGAAACTGGCCAGGTTGTATACCTTGGAAAAACGCAGGGCATTGAAGTTGCAGCTTTCCACACAGGAGCCGCAGAGGCTGCACTTGGTAAAATCAAGGATATAGCTGGTCAGCACCTTACCCTTGCCCGTCTCGGCTTTTTGGCCGTCCAGCGTTATGCAGGTAGAGGGGCAGGCTCGCTGGCACATCCCGCAGACGACGCAATTTGGTTGCCCGGTCTCCGCATTGCCAATGAGTTCAATGTGGCCCCGGAACAGTGGGGTCATGGTGGGTACTTCATAGGGATACTGCTCAGTCACCACCGGCTTGAAAAACTCCCGGGCAGTGATCAACAAACCGGTGACCAGACTCTTGCTACCGGTGAAAATGTCGCTCCAATAACCATTCATAATCAGAACACCTTGATCAAGGCTGCGGTTACGAGCAGATTGACCAGTGAAAAGGGTATCAGTATTTTCCAGCTGAGGTTGAGCAAGCGGTAGATCTGGGTGCGCGGATAGGTCCAGCGGATCCAGATAAAAGTGAAAATCAGGATATAAATTTTGATGAGGAACCACCAGACACCCGGCGTCAGTCCAAAGGGGCAGTCCCAGCCACCAAGAAAGAGCGTGGTGGTCAGACAGGCGCCGACCACAATATTGAGATACTCGCCCATCATGAACAGACCAAACCCCATGGACCCGTACTCGGTCATGAATCCGGCCACCAGCTCACTTTCAGCCTCGGCCATATCAAAGGGCGCCCGGTTGGTCTCGGCCACCGAACAGATGAAAAAGATGATGAAGGCAATCCACATGGTGAGGAAATGACCGTTTTCAAGACGGAAGATATTCCAATGCCAGAAGCCACCCATTTGGTCTTGAGCGATCTCCCGCAGGTTCATTGAACCGGAGATCATGACCACAGTGATCACGGTGAGCAGCATGGGAATTTCATAGGCCAGATTCTGCGAAACGGCCCGGGCCGAGGAGATGATCGCATACTTGTTGCCCGAGGCCCAGCCGCCGAGCAGTACGGCGATCATGCTCAGGGATGCCAGAGCAAAGAGGAGCAGGACCGAGAGTTCCATCGCTCTCGCTTCGATATTGCCTGAAAAGGGGATAACCACCATGGAGGTAATGGCCGGAATCATGGCCAACACCGGGGCCACACGGAAGATGATGCCGTCAACGCCGTCGGGGACCAGCAACTGCTTGCTCATCAGCTTGAGGCCATCAGCAAGCGGTTGGGCTAAGCCTGCCCAACCGGCTTCGCACGGGCCGATCCGCCGTTGAATTCGGGCGGCACCCTTACGCTCGCACCAGCCAAGATAGGCGGCATTAAGGCCGGCAAAGGCCATGATGCCCACCAGATAGAAAAGGGCGCGCCAAATACTCGTATCCATATACTTCACCTCCCCCGATCAGCGGTCAATCTCGGGGATAACAAGATCCAGACTGCCCATGAAGGCCAGGGCATCCGCCAGCAGCATGCCTTCGGCAACCTCACCATACAAACTTAAGTTGGAGAAGGTCGGCGAGCGCAGTTTCAGCTTGTAGGGGTTTTTGCCGCCATCGCAGACCAACCGGTGGCCGAGAGAACCGCGGGCGGTTTCCACTGCGGAATAATAATAACCTGCCTCCGGCTTGAGCACCTTCGGAGCCTTACCCATGACCGGGCCATCGGGAAGTTTCTCAAGGGCTTGCTCGATGATCCGCATGGACTGTTCCATCTCGTGCATCCGGACCATGTATCGGGCCATGGAGTCACATTCGTCAAAAACCGGCACATCAAAATCAAACTCCGGGTACACGGAATAGGGTTCGTTCTTGCGGATATCATAGTTAATCCCGGAACCACGGGCCACCGGGCCGGTGGCACCATAGCGACGGCACTGTTCCGGAGTGATGATGCCGATGTCCTTGATCCGCTTGATCAGAATGATGTTGTGGGTGACCAGATCGTGATAGAGCCGGGGCATGCGGCCGCGGAGACGCTTGATCAATTCGCGGGTACCGGTGATGAACTCGTCGTCGATATCGTTGTAGACCCCACCGAAGCGCATATAACAGTAGGTCAATCGTGATCCTGTGACCCGTTCCAGAAGGTCGATGATCTTTTCACGATCGTCAAAGGCATACAGCAGAGGTGTAAACCCGCCAAGATCAAGAAGAAAGGCAGCCCACCACAGCAGGTGACTGGCAATACGGTTCAACTCGACGGTGATAACCCTGATATATTCGGCACGCTCCGGCACCTCGATGCCCGCAGCCTTTTCAACCACCAAGGCCCAGCCATGATTGAAGGCCAGTGCATGGAGATAATCCATTCGGGCAGTGTTGGGCATGAACTGGGCAAAGCTGCCGCCCTCTGCCAGTTTTTCGTGCATGCGGTGGATGTACCCCAGTACCGGTTCCGCCTTGACGATGTACTCGCCATCCAGGGTCAGCTTGACACGCAAAACCCCGTGGGTGGCTGGATGCTGCGGACCCAGGTTGAGGATAAAGGTTTCATCATGCCGCAGGTGGACGGGAACGGTCATGGCATAAAATCCTTTAGAAGTGGATGGAAATCGGCATCTTCCGGCAACAGAATCCGGATAAGATTGGGGTGCCCTTGGAAATGAACCCCGTAAAAATCAAAAGTTTCGCGTTCATGCCAATCGGCAGCGGGAAAAATTCCAGAGAGGCTCGGCACCACCGGTTCGGCGCGGGGCAGGAAGGTTCGAACCATCACCCGACAGTGCTCTCCGCCCAGACGGTTATAGTCATAGAGGACTTCCAGTTGTTGCTTGTCAATCCAATCCACTCCGGAAATAGCTTCAAGAAAATAGCCTTCAGCATCCATGAGCCGAGCCACCGCGACCACCTGGTCTGTGAGGCAAAGGACATCAAGATGGCTGCCGCACCGGGGGAAATCGGTGACCAGCACCCCCGGTTCCCTTGGCGGGACCTCTGCCCCAACCGTATCTTCTTCAGAAGAGGAACTTGGCGTTGGCTTTATCTCAACAGGAAAAAGCGCTGCCAGGGCAATTTGGGTTTTTTCTCTCATATCCATAGATAAGGGTATCCGTTTAGCCTGCATCAACCCGAGGCCAGCGTCGTTTTCCAGTGATTTTTTCTTCTAGTTTCATGATACCCTCAAGCAGGGCTTCGGGCCGCGGTGGGCAACCGGGGATATAGACATCGACCGGGAAGAGCTTATCGGCACCTTCCACCACGTTGTAGTTCCCCTTCACCTTGAACGGACCACCGGAAATGGCGCAATTCCCCATGGCGATCACCCATTTGGGTTCAGGCATCTGGTCGTAGAGGGTTTTGACCGCCAGTTCCAGCTTTTTATTGATGGTTCCGGCCACAATCATGACATCACTCTGGCGGGGTGAGGGTCGGAACACCTCGGCACCGAAACGGCTAATGTCGAAACGGGAGCCCCCGGTGCACATCATTTCGATGGCGCAACAGGCCAAGCCAAAGGTCATGGGCCAGAGTGAGTTAGCCCGCCCGAGATTCAGCAGTTGGTCGAGCTGGGCAAACTGTACTATTGATGATGGTACGTCTTCCGTTCCCACGTGAACACTCCTTTACGCCAGGCATAGACAATGGCTAATGAAAGAATGGCGACAAATAGCACAATCTCAACAAAATCCCGGTAGCCTAATCCCGGACTGTTATAGGCTACGGCTACAGGAAAGAGAAAAAGGACATCGACGTCAAAAGCAAGAAAAATCAGAGCATAGAGATAGTAGACGATACCGAACCGGATCCAGGCACTGCCGATGGGCTCCATACCGCATTCTATCAACTGCCCTGCCCGCCCGGCGGCCTGCCGAGTATGGGACGACGGACTGAGAAGCTTGACGATAATGATCGGCCCAAAGCCAAACAGTAACGCCCCTATCAGGAAAATGGTCACATAAATTATATTAGTAAGGACTACCTGATCCATCCTTCTCTCCTGAAAAGACAACAACATCGAGTATCAATACAACTGATATTATCAATCAGCACATTTTATCAAATTACCGAAAAGCGAATTCGATGTCAAGCATAATGCTGTTGAATGATTATTCAATCTTTTTTCCTTGTTTGCTGAAATATTGCCTGTCGCAGCCTGAAAATCGTTGACCTATTTTTTCAAAGTGTTAGTTTAGCGAATATTTTTCAATTTTAATCATAGGTGTGTTCAATCACACTGATACGAAAGAGATACATGGCTATCACCTTCAGACAACTAGAAATATTCATCGCTGTAGCCGAGACGCAACAAGTCACACGGGCAAGCAAGCAACTCCTTCTTACCCAATCGGCGGTAAGCATGGCTCTGGGCGAGCTTGAAAACCAATTGGGTGGTCCGCTCTTTGACCGCCACGGTCGTAGCCTTCTGCTTAACGACCGTGGCCGTTATCTCCTTCCGCTCTCCAAGGCGATTCTTCATCAAGTCGCCAATATTGAAACCACCCTCAACGAACAGCAGGGTACAATTGCCGGTGTGCTCGAAATCGTTGCCAGCTCGACCATCGGCAACTATGTCTTGCCCTACCTGATCGGTGCTTTCATGCAGTTGCACCCCGAGGCTCATATCAACATGCTGGTGGTCAATACCATGACCGCGGAAAAAGTAGTGGCCACGGGGCAAGCAGATCTCGGTTTTGTTGAAGGGGATATCAACGTGGATTCGCTGGTGGCAACCTCCTGGTTTGAAGATGAACTGGGCATCATCGTCAGCTCGACCCACAAATTAGCGGGACGATCAGTTTTTAGAATACCGGACGATCTCAAGGAAACCAGTTGGGTTATGCGGGAAGAAGGATCTGGAACTGCAGAGATTTTCACAAAAAAATTAGGTCGCTACGCATCCTTGCTCAAAGTGGTCACCAAGACCGGACACACCGAAGCGATCAAAAAAGCGGTGGAATCGGGGGTTGGTGCGGCCTGCCTCTCCATGCTGACGGTTTGCCGGGAAACAGAAGAAGGCTGGTTGAAAATCTTGCCCATCGAGGGTATGGATATGAGCCGACAACTCTGGATCATCCAGCATAAAGATAAAATTATCACCCGACTGATGGCCGAATTTCTCAAATTCTGTGCGGTGGTTGCCGAAAGTCACCTCGGCCGGGAGTACCTCTCTTCCCCCTGGAAGCTGCAATCATTACTCTCCAAATACAAAATCAGCCAAGAGAGCAGTCTCACACCAGAAGAACCCGGGCAGTAACCCCGTGCGTCTCTATTGCTGCGCCAGCATTGACCACCCCTTGGCACCGGATCTCTACGGTCGAGGATTGAAGACGGACAGGGACAAAGTCTCCTGTCCGGACAGTGACTATTGCAAAGCAACCAGAGCGTGCTTGATACGCTGCATCCCCTGCTCAATGATTTCCATCGAGGTAGCAAAGGAAAAGCGGATAAAATCATCCGCACCGAAAGCTGCTCCGGGTACGGTGGCGACCTTGGCTTCACTGAGGAAGTAATCGGCAAGGGCAACCGAGCCGTCAATGATTTTGCCGCCGAATTGTTTGCCATAATAGGCGGAAAAATTAGGAAAAACGTAAAAAGCACCCATGGGCGTAACGCAGGTCACCCCTGGGATGGATTGCAGTTCCCTGACAAAAAAAGCGCGCCGCGGTATAAAAGCCTCCCGCAGCTGGCGCGGAAAATCCTGTGGTCCGGTCAAAGCGGCAAGCGCAGCGTACTGAGAAGGTGCAGCAGGATTTGAGGTAGATTGACTCTGAATTTTATTCATCGCCTTGATCACTTCGATCGGACCCACGGAATACCCAATTCGCCACCCCGTCATCGCAAAAGACTTGGATACACCGTTCGAGAGCACCGTCTGCTCTTGCAGCCGCGGATCAGCATGCAGAATATGCGGGATCTTCCCTTCGGCATAGGAGAGCTCTTCGTACATATCATCCGTAATCACCAGCCACCCGTTGTCAAAAGCCATCTTGGCAACAGCTTCAAGCGCGGCAAGGGAGAAAACAGCCCCGGTCGGATTCGAAGGGCTGTTGAGAATAATAGCCTTGGTTCTGCTGGTTACATATTGGGCAAGCGTTGCTGGATCAAGGTCAAAATTGTTTGCTTCCTTGAGAGGGACGATAATAGGTGTACCACCGGCAAGTTGAACCATGGGCGGATAGGAGACCCAATACGGTGAGGGAATAAGGACTTCATCACCAGGATTGAGTATCGCCTGAAAAATATTGTACAGTCCGTGCTTGCCACCACAACTGACCTGCACCTGATCCGGAGTATACTGCCACCCCTGATCTTTTTTAAGACGGGTGCAAATCGCCTCTCGCAACTCAAGGATGCCGGCCACAGGCGTATAGCGGGTGTGCCCATCGTCGATGGCCTGTTTTCCGGCCGTGCAAACATGGGCCGGAGTCGGTAAATCAGGCTCCCCCACGCTGAAATTCAATATATCCGCCCCTGCGGCCCTGAGCGCTTTCGCCTTGGCATTGACTGCAAGCGTCGGCGAGGGGGCAACTTGTAATACCCGATCAGCAAGCGCAAATTTTTCTGACAACATTATAGTACTCCTTCCATGAATCATTCTCCGATTGATAAAAAACAGTGCGCTCTAACGCTTTTGGAGAAATTTAACAAGAGCAAAAAAAGAATCGGCACACTTCGCCTGTGAAACTCAGCCGTTACGGTTCCTGGAAAACCGGGCAAGGCCGCTGCCAATTATAATTCCGATAGGCTGGATCATCAGGCCCAGTGTGACACTCAAGACAGAGGCCGACACGGAGAATCCGCTGCAACTCTTCGCCATTAAAGGGTCGCAAATCTTTACGCGAACCGTGTTGTAATGCTTTCCCTTCGATGGTCACAAAATTATCAAACCCGGGAGTCTGGCCCGCTTCATTTTCGACACCACGATCCACCGGGAAAAAGTGCCATTCTCCGTCTTTTTTCACCACGGTTCCCTCGCCGAGCCCCACGGTTTTCGAGGAGGCGTGGCACTCTTTGCACGTCCTGCCTTTCGCCTGGATGGTGTGCGGATTGATGGCGGCCATGGTAAAACGATTAAAGCCGCCCTCGCTGGCCCCTTTCTCATCAATCAGGGTTACCAGATCCTGGCAGCCAGGGGTAACAATCACCACCTTGTTGCCCCAGACAGCGAGCATGGGCTTCTCGTAACGGATGTACGACCGCCCCTCTTCCCACCAGCCCGGCGTTTCCTGCAGGGCTAGTTTATCGAGATGTTTTTCCCGTTTGTCCCGTTTCACATGGCAACCATAACACTGCGGCACCCAGGTGGAATGACAGGCCGCACAGGATATGCGCTCATGCCCGGGATAGCGGCAAGCCTGTTCATTGGGCGGATGCAATGGCCGCTCCTTCCCATCGATTTTGCCGGTGAGCACGAACTGCCCTTGTTGAGAGGCCACGTTGGTCAGTTGCTTCTGTTTGCGGGTCTTCCCCGGCTGCGCATCGTGACAGGTTTGGCAGGAAATTTCCACAGCTTCTTCATAGTGGGCATAGTTTGTACCGTCGCCCATGATCTCGTCGCGGGTGTGGCAGTCGATGCACGCCATCTGTTTTGTGTGGTGAATATCTTCGGCTATTTTCAGATAAAACCGGTCACCGGCAAGCCTCTGCGACGAAGGCTCTCCCTTTTCATAGGGTGTCCCATACCCCTCCGCCTCAAAGAGCCCCGTATATGAAATACCGATACGTCCGGAACGGTTATGACAGCGAATACAGTTTTCTTCGGGAATCTGTTTCACCACCCTGGGATGCGGTTTGTTTTTCTTCTCATCGCCCAGAGGAGCCCCAGAAACTTCCGAAGTCACCGTGTTCCTGGGTACCCCTGGGGGCAGAATATAATGACAGGCGGAACAGCCCCCTCCTTTTTCATTAAAAAAAGCCGGGGCACCGGGTAAATCGTTTTTTTGTTTCCACAGATGGCAGGTCGCACAGAGCTTACGATAATAATCAAGGGCTAGCGAGCTCTCGCCGCTCTTTAACAGCTGCTCGACCGTAATATCGGTATTCTGATGTTCCCGCTCCCCCCAATAATACAACAGGGTTGAAAGAATGCCTCGGTTGGTCGCCATCAATGAATTTTTCACCTTGTGAATATCTGCCGGGTGGCATCCTTCCACACCGCAGGTCCTGCCCACAACGCGTAGATCGCCAGGATTGAGGACCATGCCAGCATGCGCCTTATCCTTATCAATCGCCAAGGCGTCCCCTAAATGACAGGGTGAGCACCCAACAACCAAACGGTCATGGGCCCCGTCCAGCTTTTCAGAGGTATGACAGTTCAAGCACATCTCCACCAGTCCGACGGTAGTCAGGGAGAGTTGCTGGGGACGCTTGGTTGTCTGTTCACGGAAGACAAGATAACCGATCAACATGATGATGAACGGCAGAAAGAGAAGAACAGGAATGAGACTGCGAGGGGGCCGAACCATGTGTCTCGTGTATTGATCGTCGAAAAAGAGAGCCTTCCTGCGAGCCACAGGTCAGGCAAAGATAACGAAAAAGCGTAGCGACCTTCAAAGATACGGTCACAATACCGTTCGGATTCCCCTGCCGCTTTACTCCTGAAATCCCTGCACCACCGGATAACGGCGCCCCGGCCCAAAGGCCTTGGTGGTCACCTTGATACCAAGCGGTGCTTGTTTGCGCTTGTACTCGTTGAGTTTTATTCGCCGAACAATATCTCGGACCAATTGCACATCCACCCCTTCCGCGGCGATTTCCTCTATCCCTTTATGCTCTTCCAGATAGGCTAGAAGGACGGCATCAAGGACCTCATACGGAGGCAGGTCATCTTGATCACACTGATCCGGTTTGAGTTCCGCAGTCGGTGGACGAGTAATGATCCGTTCGGGGATTAACTCCTGTGCGCTGTTCATCAGGTGGGCCAACTCATACACCATGACTTTGGGAACATCAGCAAGCACAGCCAGGCCGCCGCTCATATCGCCATAGAGGGTGCAATAGCCCACAGCCATCTCTGACTTGTTGCCGGTGGACAGGAGCAACCCCCCAAATTTATTAGACAGGGCCATGAGCAGATTCCCCCGAATCCGCGCCTGAATATTCTGCTCAGTGGTATCCTCAGGGAGGCCGGCAAGCAGTGGTGCCAAGGTCGAATGGTAGGCCTCCATAACTTGCGAGATACTAATAATCTCGAAACCGCACCCCAGATTCTCCGCCAGCTGTCTGGCATCGTCAATAGAATGCTGAGAAGTGTAGGGCGAGGGCATGGCCACGCAAAGGACATTTTTAGGGCCCAAGGCCCGGCAACCAATCACGGCGGTGACCGCTGAATCGATACCACCGGACAATCCGAGCACCGCCTTGCTAAATCCGGTCTTGTGCAGATAGTCGCGCACACCGAGCACTAACGCCGCCTCGACCTGGGCCACCGAATCATCAAGTGTCTGCGTTCCGGTTCTCTCCCAGCTGTCACTATCAACCACCAGCATATCTTCGGCAAAACCGGCAGCAACCCCCCAAAGACCGCCAGAATTGTTGATCACCATGGAATGCCCGTCAAATACCAGGCCATCCTGGCCGCCGACCTGATTGACATACATCAAGGGAAAATTGTTCTGGCGGCAAAGTTGACCAAAAACCTGCTGGCGTACGCCCAACTTGCCGTGATAGTAGGGGGAAGCAGAAATATTGATAAGGCAATCCGGGACAATCGGGCCCACAGCAAAATCATTGAGGGGATTTGTGGGATAGGCTTGTTGGCTCCACCAAATATCTTCACAGATGGTTAAACCACAGTGCAGATCATGCAGGGGAAAAACCGTGGAAGTGGTTCCCGCCTCGAAATACCGAGTCTCATCAAAGATGTCATAGGTGGGGAGCAACTGTTTGCGCGCCCGAAAGGCTATCTTATTTTTCTCAAGCACAAAGGCAGAATTATACAGTGGTTTACCCGGTCCGCTCCGTCGCTCAAGCACCCCGATGATACAGGTGATGCCATCAAGCTGATTGATCAACTCGACCAGAGCACGGTCATGGGCATCGAGAAAGCAAGAGCGTTCCAGCAAATCCTGAGGAGGATACCCGCAAAGAGATAATTCAGGAAAAACAATGAGATCACAACCGGCCCGCTTTGCCTTACCAATCCAGCTGAGGATTTGCCGAAGGTTTGACTCAAAGGCGCCGATAACCGGATTTGTCTGAACAAGGGCGATTTTCAAAACGGAATAACCTGTGAAAGAAATAACGCACTGATACTGCTCTTGACATGCACAAACACAAGGAATGCGCCTGGCAGAAAAGAAAGGGACCAAATCAAAAACACGCGGCACAGATTCAAAAACGGCAGGAATGAAACATTCCTGCCGTTTACAAACTATAACCCCGACAGAAAAAATTCCACCGGGCTAAAGCATACTGTTGAATTATTGTTTCAAAACGTTAGCGGCAGCCGGTCCTTTTGGTCCATCAACGATTTCGAACTCAACCTTATCGCCCTCATTTAATGTCTTGAACCCGTTTCCACCGATTGCAGAATAGTGGACAAAAACATCTTTGCCACCTTCCTGTTCAATAAAACCGAAACCTTTAGACTCGTTAAACCACTTCACTGTTCCTTTCAACATTGCTCCCTAATTCTCCTGGTAATGGGCTGAATATGTGACCCATGCAGAATTTCACGATATTTCTAATTAATAATGGTAATTAGATAAAATACTCAGCGTAAATTCTGCACAGTCTGCTCATGCCGCGAACATAACACTAATTTTATTAAAAACAAGGAAATTGATGCTTCTTTTTGCTTGCAATGCAGAATTCAGCAGCTCTCCCGCGAGATGACAAATGTCCCCCATCGGGAGACTTTTCGACGAACTCAGGAGTACCTCTGTTGCTGCCGAGAGTGCCAGCACCTCATTGACCAATCATACTTTGGTCAGGGGCTTCGCTGAAAGGTTTGCACTGCCCGGTTGTGCTCAACCAGATTGTTTGAAAAAATATGGGTCCCATCATTTTTAGAAACAAAATACAAAGCATCGGAATCAGCGGGATGGAGGACGGCTTCCAGGGCAGCCCGCCCAGGACTACAAATCGGCCCGGGTGGCAAGGCAGGAATAACATAGGTATTATAAGGAGTGGCCCGTTTCAGGTCGGCTTTCGTCAGGTCACCAGTGAATTCTGGAATGCCGTACATTACGGTCGGGTCGGATTGCAGACGCATTTTCAGGCTGAGCCGATTCAAAAAAACCCTAGCAATCAGCGGCCGTTCCACCGTTGCCCCTGTTTCTTTTTCCACAATTGAGGCCAGGGTGACCAGCTGATGCCGACTTAACCCCTGGTGTTCCTGTGCCTTGATTTCATTCCACACATACTGGAATCTCTGCACCATCATCCGGATCACCGAGTCTTCATCGGTTTCATAGCGCATCAGGGTATAGGTCTCCGGGAAAAGATAGCCCTCCAGCTGTTGCGCATCAATGCCAAGCTTATTGATATAGTCGGCATCATGGACGAGTTCCAGGAAGCGTGCCCGCTTGATCCAGCCGTCCTTTGCAAAAATCGCCGCCACCTGCTCCGCCGTCACGCCTTCGGGAATGGTGACATGATGGCGGAGGGTACTGCCTGTTGCGAGCAACTGTAAAACCTGCGGCGGGGTCAAACCACGGGGAATACTGTATTCTCCCGCCTGGAGCTTGGCAGTGAGCCCGGAGAAATGGACCAGCATGAGATAGCGGATGTCATACCTCAGAATACCGTTTGAAGCCAGCAGGACTCCAATTCCCCGTACCCCTGTTCTCTTAGGAATAACGACGACGACCTCGCCGGTCCCCGGTGAAGTGGTCGTTAAATAGGACCGATACCAAAGGCCACCGGTAACAATAAGGATAAAAATAAGAAAAGAAAATAAATAGATACGCATAGATACGGTAAACAAATCGGTACCGTTACTTGAAAGGCTTACAGGGGGAACAAATCCCTCAGGTGACAGGCGATGTCGTCGTCTGTCACCTGAGGGTACACTTTATTTCTCTTCTTTCCCCGCGGCGTGTTTCTGCTGGCGTCCATGACCAGAGATGTTGCCTAGGGTCAGCTCAATCACATCATCCATGTGCCTGACCGGAAAAAAGGTTATCTTCTTACGCAATTCTTCAGGAATTTCGACGAGATCCTTCTGATTTTCTTCGGGGATAAGGATTTTAGTGATGCCCGCCCGCAACGCTGCCAGGGCTTTATCCTTCAACCCGCCTATGGGCAGCACCCTGCCACGCAGGGTGACTTCACCGGTCATCGCCATTCCTTTTTTCACCGACTTGCCGCTGATGGCGGAAAAAAGGGCCGTGGCCATGGTGATGCCCGCCGAGGGGCCGTCTTTCGGGATCGCTCCGGCGGGAACATGAATGTGAATATCAACTTTATCGAAATAATCAAGCTCCACGCCCAGATCCGCACTGCGACTCCGGCAATAGCTCAAAGCCGCCTGGGCGGATTCCTTCATCACGTCGCCCAACTGCCCGGTGAGCAACAGCTTGCCCTTACCCGGAAGTACCGAGGTCTCGATATGGAGGAGCTCGCCACCGACTTCCGTCCAGGCCAGCCCTACCACCAGGCCGGGTTGCGAGCTGGTGTCCAGTTCGGTTTCCGGCAAGAATTTGGGCGGACCCAAATATTTCTCCACCGTATTTTCCGAGATCACATACGGTCCCTTACCACCTTCCGCCACTTTACGGGCGATTTTCCGGCAGACCTTGCCCAGAGCACGCTCAAGATTTCGAACCCCGGCTTCATGGGTGTGGTTGCTGACAATGATTTCCAGGGTCGCGTCATTGAGCTTAATCTGACTGGTTTTAATGCCGTTCTCTTTGATCTGTCGAGGCAGCAAGTATTTTTTGGCAATCACCATCTTCTCTTCCAGGGTGTAGCCGGAAAGCTGGATCACCTCCATGCGGTCGAGCAAGGGCCCGGGGATGGTATCGCTTCTGTTGGCGGTGGTGATGAACATAACCTTGGAAAGATCAAAGGGCAGATTCATATAATGGTCAGAGAAGGTGTTGTTCTGTTCAGGGTCGAGCACCTCCAACAGGGCTGAGGATGGATCGCCTCGGTAGTCATCGCCGATCTTGTCGATCTCATCCATCATGAACACCGGATTGTTGGTGCCGACTCCCTTCAAACCCTGAAGAATGCGCCCCGGCAAAGCACCGATATAGGTCCGACGGTGACCGCGAATTTCCGCTTCATCGCGCATGCCGCCCAAGGAGAGCCGATAAAACTTCCGTCCCATGGCTTTGGCAATTGCCTGTCCCAGAGAGGTCTTGCCCACGCCGGGGGGGCCGACAAAACAGATGATCGGCCCTTTGGTGTTCTGATTGAGCTTGCGTACCGCCAGATACTCGAGGATACGCTCTTTGATCGTGTCCAGACCGTAATGGTCCTCATCCAGGATTCCTGCCGCCACTTTCAGATCCAGCACGTCCTTGGAAGACTCCCGCCAAGGAAGGTCAAGAAACCAGTCGAGGTAGGTGCGAACAATGGTCGCCTCTGAGGCGTCCGGATGCATCATCTCTAGCCGTTTCAACTGCTTACGCGCTTCCTTCTTGGCGTATTTCGGCATCTTTTTCTTGCGCACCTGCTTACGCAAATCTTCAATCTCCTGCGAGTAACTATCCTCATCGCCGAGCTCGCGCTTCAAGGCCTGAATCTGCTCTCGAAGGAAATATTCCCGCTGACTCCGCGACATCTCCTCCTTGGCATCCGACTGAATCTTGGCCTGGACCGTGGAGACTTCCATTTCCTTATGGAGCAGGTCCGCCACCAGGCGCAGGCGTTCCGTGGGATCAATGGTTTCAAGAATTTTCTGTGACTCCGCGATTTTCAGGCGCAGATTGGAGCCGACCAGATCCGCCAGCCGTCCCGGTTCCTCGATGTTATTGATGATCATCATCAGATCCGAGGAGAGAATGCCACGAAGCGACATGATTTTTTCCGTCTGCTCGCGTACCGTGCGCATCAGGGCCTCGGTCTCTACAGTGAGTTCCGGTGTCTCCGGTTCCTCAATCAGGTCGATTTCAACCTTATAAAACGGTTTTTTCTGGACATAAGATCGTATTTTCGCCTTGGAAAGGGCCTGTACCAGCACTTTAAGGCGACCATCGGGCAGTTTGAGGGTCCGCATGATCATGGAAACCATACCGACCTCATAGAGATCCTTTACTTCGGGATCGTCTTTGGTCGGGTCCTTCTGGGTCACCAGCATCAGCAGCTTGTTATTGTTCAAACCATCGTTCACGGCTTCAATGGAACCAGGCCGGCCGACAAACAACGGGATAATCATGTAATTAAAAACAACAACATCCCGAACAGCCATCATGGGCAGGGTTTCAGGAATCTCAAGATCCTGTGCCTGCTCCCCGAAATCGCCCATACTGGTTGATAATGAATCGTCAAATCCCACGTTTTTCCTCCTTAAAATCGCCTAGAACGATTATATATTGTAGTGCAATTGTCCCACGACAGTAAACACAACCGAATCCGAAGTCAAGGCGATGCCCTCCCCTGTCCGGCAAAGAATATTTCGCTTGAATAATTCCATACGCCTCAATATAGAGAGACTATTCATCCTGCCACCTGTTCACCTGACCGCCGAGGAGCCTCTTATGCTGACCACAGGGTCATTTTTTGATCTGAACGATTCCCCTTTTAAGGATCTTTTTACAGACTGTGCTCAGGTCTGGGACCCACTGAAAAAACTTAAGGAGTATGTCAACGGCCACACCGCACCGACCTTTCAGCATGTCTGCCTGACCGACGGGGTGCCGCTGGAGAGTCCCTATATTTCCTTTAACGGTAAACTGCGAAACGCGAGGGAGTGCATCATCACCTACGGCGACACCGGCAAGGGCGGGCTTTCTGTTTGGGAAAACGGCCAGATCCTGGAAGGCGCTTCGGTGATCATGGCAGGAGTGGTGATGATCGGCAGAAACATCAGAATCGGCAAGGGGGTACTCATCGAATCAGGCGCTTTGATCAAATCGCCGACCATCATCGGCGACTACTCGGAAATCCGCCAAGGTGCCTATCTCCGTGGCTATTGCCTAATCGGAAACCGATGCGTTGTTGGCCACACCACCGAGGTTAAACATTCGATTTTCCTCAATGACGCCAAAGCCGGACACTTCGCCTACCTGGGGGATTCGATCCTCGGCAACAATGTCAATCTGGGAGCGGGCACGAAATGTGCCAACCTACGATTTGTATCAGGCACTGTGGCAGTCAAGTCGCCCAGCGGCATCGTCGATACCGGATTGAGGAAATTCGGTGCCATCCTGGGAGACAACACCCAAACCGGTTGTAACGCAGTAACCAGTCCGGGAACGATCCTGGGGCCGGAGTGTATTATTATGCCTAATACTACCGCACCGGGCGGGTTACATCCTCGAAAAACCGTGATACGCTAAAGCCCTTGTTCAACTCGCCTTCCGTCGGCAGCTGTCCTTGCCCGGCATACTCATACAGGGCAAAGAAAAAAGCAAACACAATGCCGATAGTAAAAAAAATTCGTAACAGCCTGTCCCAGGGCGGCCAGCCACTCCCCGAAATTCTGCGAAACATGACCGCGATGATATAGGTAAACCCTAGGGCATAGGGAGCAGTGACCAACATTTGCTCCACAGTGCCGGTTATGATGGCCTCCGCGTCGTTGCCCATGCGCAGATGAAAAAGAAAATAGGCCAACGCCGTCAACGTAACTACAATCTTATCCCGTAATGTACTCATATATATGAATAAAATAACCGCTTGCGTTTTTCCGGAAACCCTCCCCGACGAGAGTCTTCTTTTCCCCCTTGTACAGGTTTTCAAACAACTTGTCTACATGCAAGCAGTTGAGAACGAACCACTCGGCAAGGACACCTCGTTCACCGAACAGCTTCTGCAGCAGGGCACAGTCCATCTGTTCACACCAATACCGCTTGGTGAGCAGCGCGAGCGTTTCCTTGCCCTGACAGACGACATCCAAAAGCGAAGAGATGACTACACCAGTCAACTCAGCATGCTGACCCTGGCAGGAATGAACGGTCGAAAAAAAACGGAATCAAAAAACGAGATTCTCGCCACGCTTTTGCAAAGCGGCAATATAGACAGCAATAAAGAGGAAGAGGACCAGCTCCTCTGGCAGTCGCGCCTGATGCTGAAACTGGGCGAATTTTTCGATGCCGAACAGGCTGACCTCAACGAGGCGCTCCATAATATAACAAGCCGCCAGGACGATCTTCTCGCCGAGTTGCGGGAGGAGACAGACAATCCCTTCTCCCTGCCTACCCGTCTCTACGACTCCGACCACAA
The DNA here is from genome assembly GCA_038205495.1 of Desulfobulbales bacterium. Classification (GTDB taxonomy): domain Bacteria; phylum Desulfobacterota; class Desulfobulbia; order Desulfobulbales; family Desulfobulbaceae; genus Desulfobulbus. The sequence continues at coordinate 59,868 of JBBRBT010000006.1, read as the reverse complement.
GACAGAAGGAATTCTGCAGCATCGTCTCAAGGCCTGGACCCGCCTATATTTTAGGGGACCCGCACCGACACAGGCGCAGGTCTTGATCACCTGCCACGAAGCAGTGATGGACACACTGGTGGAGGTCTTTGAAAAGAATCATCGGCAAAGCGCCATACGGGTTGCCAGCCTGAATTTGCCCGCCAGACGCGACCCATCGACTGCCAATTCGTTAGCATCGGACCCGCTCATCGACAAATGCCCCAGCCTACAGGCGGCACTGACGGCGCTGACCACAGTGGACGGCATCACTCCCCTTAAGGCGGAAGAGGTGACAAAACTCTTTATCGGATGCGCCGCAGAATGGTTGCAATGCCTTGACGCCCGCTATCCCGCCGGGCAATACGGTCGCTGTACCCTCGATCTTTTTCTTTTCCCGGCAATATCGACCCGGCAGTTATTTCTGGAGAGTTTTACAGGAGGCCATCTCGCCGAGGAGGAAAAGGGCTTGACCAGATGTTCTGGCACAATTGTCGGCTTGCTCAATACTCACGACAATTCAGACTGAAGGAGTTGATGAGGAACACAACCGACAGTGGAAAATCAGCTCCAGGTATCTTTTTTTGCGGCGTCCCCATGCGGGCTGAACGAGCGCGGTCCCTGAAAGCAGTTTTAAAAAAACAACGTAACGACTTGAAAGCCAAGCCCCATGAATTCGATTTTGGTTTGTCGCCTGCGTCAACGTGGTGCAATAAGGCGGGAAAGTTTATCGGCCAGTTGAGGATCAACAGATTGCAATTTTTTGACAATATCGAGAGCGACCGACTTGTTGCCGGAACGGGAGTAAGCAACCCCGAGTTTAAGCCAGGCGGTATCATTCTCCGAGTTAAGACGTAAGGCTTGGCGATAGGCCTCAATAGCCTCGTTGTAGCGTTTGAGGTTGTCATATGCGATTCCGAGATGAAGCCAGGCTTCAGTACGCTCCGGTTCGCTTTTCGTCCACCTGAGGCACCAATCAAGCGCACCCTTCCAGTCCTTTGATTCTTTAAAAGCAATTGCGTTTCTCAACCATTTGTTCGACCCGATCTTCTCGCCCCCTGTTGATGCATCGATGTGCGGCGGAGACAACGGGTTGTAGGACTTGCCCGCGTTTCCCTTGCCTTGTTTATCACTTTTTACTTGTACGGCAGGTTGCTGATTTTGTGATTGCCAAAACGCCTGGTTTTCACTGAATGGGTCAGAAGAGTTTTGTGTAGAGAAGGATTTGAGGATTGGGGAACCAGAAAGGAAAAACAGTACCGCGAGCACCATACAGTTGAGCATAACGGTAGACCAGAAAGCAACCTGGAAGGATTGCTTCTTGGATTTATGGCGAAGCAGTCTCTGCGCGATCAATGCGCCTGGCCAACCCCCGGCTAAACTCAACATGTGCAGAGCGTTTTCCGAGGTCCTCCATTCATCATCTTTCGCGGCCGCTTTATCGAAACGATACGCTAAAAATGCAACTATACTGGCACATACATAAAACACAAAAATTGGAAGTGGCAGCGAATAAAAAGAGACTGAGCCCGCAATAAAGAGAAGAAAAAGTACAGCCAGCATCAGCGATGCTGCATCTCTTACAAATGCGTCCTTTCTTGGGGCGCGCTCTCCCAAAAATAATACATTCTTAGCTCTCACCTGATTTTCGCCGTCGGTAACAACCTCGTAGGTTACAATCTCGTCACCCTCCGGTCGCCGTGAACGCCGTAACAACGCGCTGATGTGCATGAAAACCGGCGAGCCACCTCCTGTCGGAGTGATGAATCCGAAGCCCTGCTCATCCTTCCATTTTGTTATCTTGCCTTGATACCGCACTTCTTTCATCTGGCTTAAATAGTCCTTAAACAGTTAAGTGCTGTTGCTCCCGCAAGTTTTGAAACAATGGTTTGGAGTAACGCAATAAATTCTCAAAAGCACACAAGGAGTCAGTGTCTAGCACCCTGGTTACCAAATTGAAAAAACAAGAAAAAGGAGATGAAATAATTTCGATCATTGGAAGCTTGATAATACCTGCGAGGTGTAGGCTCCCCTTCACCCTGTCAGTTCCCTTTCTGTTCGGATTCAAGTGACATCACATATTCGGTCCACTGCGAAGGGACGTCGTTTATCTCGACCCCCATCTTCTTACTTAGACGGCCCGCCTTTTCCCAGCGTGGCCTGACCCGAAATTTGAAATTCCTCCCCTCTTTGGAAGCAACGACGGTGTAGGCACCGGTGTCTCGACCTAATCTCTTGGCCAAATCCACCAGGCACATCCCGAATCGAGAAATATCCTGCACCTCCCCTGAGCAGCATCCGATACCGTCGGAGACGTCGATACTCATGCCATGCACAATTATTCGCTGATGTTTCCGCTTATCCATAAAGCACCTTGCCGAATTATCGAAAGCCGTTATTGCACCGGAACCGAGGATGACGCAACATGCTATCGCACTTCAAACTCGCACCGGTCGCAAGCTGAACAATCGACTGGAGATACTCTCAACCATGCCGCCGACGGACTTTCCCGTCGGCATAATGCCATGGGCTTCCTGAAAAAATTATCAACATACAATCGGCAGCCACTTGGCAGCTCTGTGCTTCCCGAAAAAAAGAGGATATCACTTCACTTCCCCTTCACACTCCTCTCGATAGGGATTAATGGTCATGACCGGACAACATGCTGTTTTCACCACCTTGTCAGCGACACTCCCAAACATGATTCTCTCCAACCCCTTATAGCCATGTGTGCCCATGACAATCAGCTGCACCTTCTTCTTGGTTGCATAGGTCAAAATTTCTTCCGCCACATCCCCGGACAGCACCTTTCCGGTCACATGGGCCACCCCGGCCGCAGTGAACATCTCTTTGTTTTCTTCGACATAGGTTTCCATCTGTTGCTGTGCAGAAGCAAAAAGCTCTTCCTCGAGATTGGGCAGATTGATGGGCGGCACAAAGAATCCGCTATAATCCTCAAAGTTCTGGACCACAAAGACCAGATGCAGCTCCGCTTTGAAGGTCCCGGCAAGGTAGGTGGCCGCCTGGACAATCTTACCGGCATTGTCGGAAAAATCGATCGGGGTAAGGATACTCTTGATATTCTGCATGCATGACCTCCTTGAAGGAAAGAAGATTGAAAATCATCCTGACTAGTTAAGTAAGATAAACCGTTTGCAGATATTTTCCACAACTATTGTCGCGCTTCCACCTCAGAGCCACTCCAATCCATGGCAGCCCGACAAAGCAGTTGACCCTGCCGGGCAAGATTAATATATTCAAATTTGAATAGTTAATTGCAGTCCTCCGCTGTAACAGGAAATCGAATAGGGTTACCGGCCTGTTGCAGTGTGATTGCACGCCTTCTTTTTATCGCCTCCAATGTTTACTTCCGGCCGGGGCCGAAGACCGATATGGATTTCACGCCGAAATGGATTGCCTGGGAAATCACCCGCCGTTGCAATCTCAACTGTGTTCACTGCCGCTCGTCATCCCAGATGGCGATCGAGGGCCATCCCGATTTTTCCTTGGCTGAAGCCAAACGGGTGCTGGATGAAATCCACAGCTACGCTAATCCGGTCATAGTTCTTTCCGGCGGTGAGCCCTTATTGCGACCCGATGTCTTTGATATCGCCGCCTATGGAACCGGACTGGGCCTGCGGATGTGCCTTGCCACCAACGGCGCCCTGGTCACCACCGACATCTGCCGGAGCATCAAAGAGTCAGGCATCAAAATGGTGTCTCTCAGCCTTGATGGATCCACAGCAGCAGTCCACGACGATTTCCGCAACCAACCCGGTGCCTACGACGGTGTCATGAACGCCATCCGCCTGTTCAACGAACATAAAATTGAATTTCTCATCAACTCCTCCTTCACCACCCGCAACAAGGAAGAAGCACCGCAAATTTACAAGTTAGTAAAGTCCTTAGGCGCGACCGCCTGGTATCTGTTTATGATCGTTCCCACCGGGCGCGGCGAGGATATCATGGAAGAACTCATCCCGGCCACGGAGTACGAGGACATACTCAACTGGCATTATGACATGGAAAAGGAAGAGAGCGATCTTCTCGTCCGGCCCACCTGTGCTCCCCAATACTACCGGATCGTCCTGCAGCGTTCCAAGATGGAAGGCGAGCGATTCAAACGGCGCAGCCTCAAGTTCTCCACCGGCGGCTCCAAGGGTTGCCTGGCAGGACAGCTGATCTGCTTGATCGATGTCGACGGCAACATCCTGCCCTGCAGCTATTTTCCCAAGGCAGCCGGAAACATCCGCACCCAGTCTTTTCAGGATATCTGGGAGAACTCGAAACTTTTCCTCGATCTGCGCGACTTTGCCGGTTACAAGGATAATTGTGGCCGCTGCGAGTATGTCAATGTCTGCGGCGGTTGTCGGGCCAGGGCCTACGCCATGACCGGCGACTATCTGGCAGGCGAACCCTTCTGTACCTATCAGCCGGGACACTGACAGCATCTCACTCTTTGCTCCTTAAAAACGACCGAATTTTCCCTGCAACACGAAACCAGCCGCATTGTGCTGACAACCATCATACGGACAACCATGAACGATACATTCCTCAAGGCCTGCCGGGGCGAGCAAACCGAATACACCCCAGTCTGGTTCATGCGGCAAGCAGGCAGGTATCTGCCGGAATATCAGAAGGTGCGCAGCAAGGTCAGCTTTCTTGAACTGTGCAAGAGCCCGGAACTCTGCACCGAAGTAACCCTGCAGCCGATCGATCTCTTCGGATTTGATGCGGCCATTCTCTTTTCCGACATCCTCATTCCTATGGAGGCGATGAATCTCGCCCTCGAATTCCACGAGGGCCGGGGCCCCATCTTCCCCCAACCCGTGCGCAGCCAGCAAGCGGTCGATGCCCTCATTGTCCCTGATCCGGAGGCCACCGTTCCCTTTGTCATGGAAACGATCCGCCTGCTCCGCAGAGTCCTGAAGGTGCCACTCATCGGCTTTGCCGGAGCACCCTTCACCCTGGCCACCTACCTGATCGAGGGCGGCAGTTCCAAGGTCTTCCTCAACACCAAAAAGATGATGTTCCAGGAGCCCGCGCTCTACCATAATCTGCTCACAAAGATCACCGCCTGCACCAGCGCCTACCTTCAGGCCCAGGCGCGTGCCGGAGCCCAGGCTTTGCAGCTGTTTGACTCCTGGGCGGGAATCCTTGCCCCTTGCGATTACGAGCAATTCGCCCTGCCCTATGTGCGCTCGATCATCAACGATCTGCGCGCCATGACCGATATCCCCCTGATCTACTTCGCCAACAACGGCGCTACCCTGACCCGGCACACGGTCACCCTCGGAGCCGATGTGCTCGGTTTTGACTGGCGCCTGCCGATTGGTGACGCCGTCGCCCAGGCGGGCAAACACGCGGTCCAGGGTAATATCGATCCGCTCGCCCTCTTTCTTCCCAAGGACCGCCTCGAGCAGCGGATCAAGACCATGCTCACCGATGCCCGAGATGCTCGCGGCTACATTTTCAACCTCGGCCACGGCATTCTCCCGGAAACACCACCGGCTCAAGTACGGATTGCGGTCGATGCGGTTCATCGCTACAGCGGCAAAAAGTAATTTTCCGAGCCCATCGCATACTTTATGCCACGCCCTCTTCTGCGAGTCCCATCGCTTCCGGAGTGTGTCCAGTTGATGGAACACTATGCGATGTTTGATAATATTCGACACCATTCCCTGGTTGTCGCCCGTCTGGCCGAACAATTGCTGGCCGGACTCTGTGCCGCAACACCAAACCGCGCCCAGGCCGACCGCCATCTGGTGATCGCCGGGGCGCTGCTCCATGATATCGCCAAAACCCCCTGCCTCAACAGTAACTGCGATCATGCCAAGGTCGGGGCCGACATCTGCCGGCAGCACGGTTTCCCCGAAATAGCAACCATTGTCGCAGAACATGTCCTCCTCCATCAATTTGAACCGGATCGCTACCAGGCCGGATATTTCAGCGCCCGGGAAATCGTATACTATGCCGATAAACGGGTGCGGCATCATGTGGTGGTGACTCTCGAGGCACGATTGGAATATATCCTCGACCATTACGCCAAGGACAACCCCGTCCGGCAGCAACTGATCCGGGAAAACTTCCAAAAATGCATCACCCTGGAACACCTTCTGTTCCAGTGGTTGCCGTTCAGCCCCGAGGACCTCGGCACCTTTTGAGGCGACCTACAGCCTCCAACCACCGGGACCTCATGCACACCACAACCTTTGACGGGGTGGAGAGTTCCCCGGCGGCAATCAGCATTTGCGACGCTCAAGGCACCATGGCAGAGCAGGTCCGACGAAGCAAAGGAGGTAACGACAGCCATGTGGTCAAAATTACTCCCATTACTTGACAGGCTGCCTCGGACGGGTATACTTTGAACTAATAAAATCAGATCTCCCCTATATTCCGTCATTCAGCTTTGATGCAGGTAACTACAGGAGCCTACACGATGAAACCCCGCCCATCCTTGCCCTTTCTTTTTACCTTTCTCCTGCTGATTCTGGCTTCTCATCCGGTTGGCGGTGAACAAATGACCCCGGAACTCCGACACACGCTCCATGCCAGCGAAGAAAGCCGATTCATCCGCATGGCTCAAAACTTTTTCGTCTTCTACGACCCGTCCACCACCATGGCGGTACCCTATAAAAACACCGGTCTCACCCGGATAGAAGCGGAAAAGAAAATCCTCCGCGAAAGCAACGCCTCCCTGCCGGAACTCAACTGGCAGGCGGGTCTCTATCCCCACTGGAAGGGTGAGCTCTGGCTGCCAGCTTCTCCCATGGCTTTTAAACCCTATTACCGACTGCAACTCTACAAGAAGGCGGATTTTGCCGCTGCCATCGAACAGTTGCCAATCAGGTCGCAAAGCCCGCCCATGCTCCAGACAGGGTTGATGAAACTTGAGCATCTCCTTGGCCTGCCGGGTCGAACCGAGGTTTTTCTGTTTTCCGACGGCAAGCACTCCACCTTCAAAGAACTGGAGCCACATCCACTGACCCAGGCCAAGAAATTGGCCGCCAAATTCGATGTCTGTTTCAACATTGTCTCCAGCGCCAGCGGGGCCAAGGACAAAAAGCTGCTTGATGATATTGCCGCCGTCAACAGCTGTTCGCAGGTCCTTGATTTTGATACCGTGTATAACCGGCCCGAGCATCTGTTCGGCAAGCTCTATATGGATACCAGGGCCAACGGTTTCAACAATATCCTGTTCGATTTCGACAAATCAAACATCAAACCTCAATTTGCGGCGGAGCTCGACAAACTCGGACGACTCTTACAAGCAAATCCGCAATTTTATGCGGTCCTCTCCGGTTTCACCGACAGCCTTGGCAGCGAAGCCTATAACATCAAACTGTCACAACGGCGGGCCGAAAGCGTTCGCAATTATCTGCACACCAAATTCGGAATCAACCGGGAGAACATGCTTATGTACTGGTACGGCTATGCCAATCCCGTTGCCTCCAACGAGACTGCGGAAGGACGGCAACAAAACCGCAGGGTCACCATCGTTCTTCGCGGTAAAGAATAAAATATATCGCGGTCTCGGTGCCGCCAAAGGAGTTATTCATGCGCATTGCCTTCCACGGTGCCGCCAGAAACGTCACCGGTTCCTGCCACCTGATCGAATGCCAGGGGAAACGGATCCTGATCGACTGCGGTCTGTATCAGGGAAAACGGGAAATGGACGAGGAGAACCGCAACGATTTCGGCTTTGATCCGGCCGCTATCGATTTTCTCCTCCTCACCCATGGTCATCTCGACCATTGCGGCCGCATCCCCCTGTTGAGCCGACTCGGTTTCAAGGGCAAGGTCATCGCCACGGCGGCAACCCGCGAACTGGCCCGACTGGTCCTGCTCGATTCCGCCCGGATCCAGGAAGAGGAAGCCAGATATACAAATTACAAAGCGAGCAAAAGGAGAAACCGGAAAGACCAGATTGAGCCCCTCTACAACACCCTGGACGCCCTCAACTGCCTGGACGCCTTTATTGATATTGTCGATTTTGAACAACCCTACGATCTCTGCCCCGGCATCCGAACCACCTTCTACGATGCCGGCCATATCCTCGGCTCCGCCTGCATCTTGCTGGAGCTGGAAGAGAACGGCAACCACAGGCGCATACTTTTCTCCGGAGATCTCGGCTACAATGGCCGGGCGATTCTTCCCGATCCGGCCAAACCGCCGCATGCCGATACCGTGGTCATGGAAAGCACCTATGGCGACCGCCTGCATAAAAACCTGGAGCCCTCCATCGAAGAGCTCTACCTGGCGATCAATACCACTGTCGCCAGAGACGGCAATGTCCTGATCCCCAGTTTTGCCCTAGAACGAACCCAGGAACTCCTCTACTATCTCCGTGAAGGAGTCGAGCAGGACAGACTGCCCCGCAATCTCCAGGTATATCTCGATTCTCCCATGGCCATTTCCGCCACCCAGATTTTCCGTCGTCATCGTGAATGTTTTGACGAAGAAACCTGGGCGGTGATATCCTCGGGCAGAGATCCCTTCGAATTGCCCGGATTGCACATCGTCCGCGACACTGCCGAATCCATGGCCTTGAAGCAAATACGGGGGGTGGTCATCATTGCCGGTTCCGGCATGTGCACCGGCGGTAGAATCCGCCACCATCTCCGCCATAACCTGTGGCGAAAAGAGGCCTCCGTGGTCTTTGTCGGTTATGCTGCCGAGGGCACTCTGGCCCGACAGATCATCGAAGGTGCCGATGAGGTCCGTGTGCTGCAAGATGAGGTCGAAGTCAACGCTGAGATCTACACAATCGGTGGTTTTTCCGCCCATGCCGATCAGCAGGAACTGCTCAACTGGCATGCGCAGACCGGTACTCCCGAGCGTACCTTTCTGGTACACGGCGAGGAGACGGCCATGCAGACCCTGGCTGGCCACCTGCAGGGCACCAAGGTCGAAATGCCCGGCCTGCACGACTCATTTGAACTATAAGCGCCTAAACCGGTCGGAATCTGAAAGAGACGGGGATACTATGAAATATCTATTGGGGCTCGCGGACGGAAGAAACGAGCCGATCAAGGACTTGGATAATGCGACGAGAATAGTCCTGGTCGACCAAGACACGGTTGGTGCCGAGGATGTTACCTTTGCCTACTGCAAGTTCGAGGCAAAGACCTCAACGCACAAGAAGCACATCCACCAGGATGCAGAGGAAGTGATCTACATTCTGGCTGGAAAAGGGATGAGCGGACTGGGCGAAACAGAGGAAGAAATGTCTCAGGGAGACACGATGTTCATACCGCGCGGTGCGGTTCACTGGTTTCACAATCCGTTCGACGAACCCGTTGAGATGCTTTTTGTGTATACCCGACCATCCTTGAAGGCAGCGGGGTACCGCACTGTGGAATGACGAGGCTCCTTCCACTCCCCGGATTTGGAACAGGGGTGTTTTCGACCGTCATCGGTACGGACATCCCTTCGGTCACTGGAACTGATCGTCAGAAACCGAAATCAGGATCAGTGTCCACACCCGTTCACCGGCTCCCCCAGGAACCTCTCTACTGAGCAGGAGCTGAAGTTGCGGGCGTAGTGGGATCAAGGGGTGACGTTGGTGGCGGCGCAGTCGGTTGAGCAGGTACGACGGGAGGCTCAGGAGCAGTGACCTCATGGATTTTTGATTTTCCTTTGCCCCAAGCTTGCATTGACTCCGTTCTAGCCCTCTCCCAGAAATACTTAGATTGCTCTTTGGTCGTATTCCAGGCTTCTTTCGATTTTCCGCCCACCGTATCCAGCATCTCACCGGATTCCATTCTGGCTTTCTCCCAGGCATCGACGGAATCGTTTTTCACTCTCCCCCAAGTGCTTCCTGCGGTCTCCTTCGTAGCTTCGGCCACCGCACCGGATGCCTTTTTCACTTCCTGGCTGGCCTCCTCCCACTTACTGCCCTCCTGTTTCGGAGCAATTTCTTGCCCCGTGGAGTTGCCCTGCTCTTCAGCAGCGAAGGCTACAGTCGAAATTGAGACCATTGCAAGCAGAGAGCAAGAGATAATTATCCGGTTTGTTGTTTGCATTATTTTCATAAAATCCTCCTTGGTCGATAGTACCACAATGTATATTCAACGGATTATTAATATGCATTGTTATTGCAAAACACAAGATTACGACCTATTTTCCCCTAACATGGCGGCACCAAAAAAACGTGCAAGCCTTTGGTCAGCCCCCCAGTCCTCTTCTCTTTTCTCGTAGAGAAATATACCCATTCCCGATTCCACAACAAAAAAAGGACTTCCATTATGATCCCTTCGCGCCAAGCCCTGGTCCTTTTCTTTATCGCTCTCCTTGTACCACCCACGTTCGCAGCCGGAGAAAAAGAGGCCACCCCCTCACAATGGACGACACAAGAAGCGGTTCATTTTGCCCTGCAACACAATCCGGATGCAAGAGCCGCCCTGGAACGGATGGCGGCGGCGGATGCCGACATCAGATCAGCCAAAGCAGCCTTTTATCCCCAACTGGGGCTGAGCACCGAGTACAACCGCACCAACAATCCCATGTATTCCTTTGGCAACATCCTGAACCAAGGGGTGTTTTCCGATCGCATCGATTTCAACAACCCCGGCACCACCGATACCCTCCAAGCCAAGATCATGCTCCAGTACCGCTTGTACAACGGCGGTCACGACCTCGCGGCTCTTGATGCGGCGGACCAGCGAAGTGCGGCGTCGCAACGTGAACAGACAGCCATTCGCTCCCAGCTCGGATTTGCCGTGGTGCGCGCCTTTTACACCATTGTCCAAGCCGAACATACGGTCCAGGCGAGAACCTCAGCAGTCGAGGCCATCAGTGCCTCCCAGTCAGCGGCCCAAGCCCGTTATCAGGAAGGCAGCCTGCTCAAGGAAGACCTCCTTAACCTGGAGGTACAGCAATCCAGGGCCCAGGAGCTGCTGATCCAGGCACAACATGGTTTAAGTCTGGCACAACGGGGCTTTCTCCATCTGCTGGGGATCACGACAGGTGCCGTCAAACTCAATACGGCCGGGTGCAAGGTGCAGGAGATACCGGTGGAGCGGGATATCCGCAACCGGCCGGAACTGGCGGCCATAGCCTCAATGATTAAGGCGCAGGAAGCGGTGGTGCGCCAGGCCCGGTCCGGCAACTACCCCACAGCCGATGCTTTTGGCTCCTACCAGGCCGACAAGGGGACAGAACTTGAAGAAGGTTCCGGCGATTCCTGGACAGCAGGGGTGCGCCTCAACTACACCCTGTTCAACGGCCGCCAGACTGCGGCGGCCACGGACCGGGCCAAGGCCCAGTTGGCGGAAGCCAAGGAGCAGCAGCGCAAAATGGAACTGGCCTGCAACCTGGAGGTCGAACAGGCCACGCTCGCCCTGCACCAAGAAGACGAACGTCTCAAGGTCACCGGCAAGATGGTGGCCTCAGCGCTGGAAAGTGCCCGTCTGGCGCGTCTGCGTTTCAAAGAGGGTGTCCTCCTTTCTTCAGAGCTTATTACCACTGAAAATAGACTGACCGACGCCCAGGTCAGCCACGCTCATGCCGCAGCATCCCGTACAATAGCCATTGCCGATCTGCGCCGCGCAGTCGGCCTGGCCCAATTCAACCAGGGGAAAGACCAGTAATGTTGCAAGCCAGAATCCTCATGACCAACACAATGAAACGATGCTTCTTTTTCCTTGCCCTGCTGCTTGTGCTGCCGTCGGTTCCCACCTTAGCCGCGAAATCCGTCTCCCCGGAGACAATGGCCCCGGTTCCGGTTGCGGTGGCCACGGCGGTCGAGCAGGAGATTCCGGTGCTAGCCGAGATAGTGGGGACTGTGCAGGCGGCCGAGCGAGCGGCCATCGCCGCCAAAGTTACCGGCGTGATCAGCCGGATGCCGGTGGTGCTCGGTTCAGCGGTACAACCAGGCGATCTGTTGGTTGCCATCAGCGCCGAGGAAATCACCGCCCGCCTCAATCAGGCCGAAGCCCAATTGGCCCAGGCCAAACGCAATCTGGAGCGGGAACAGAATCTCCTCCAGAAGAATGCAGCCACCGCAGAAACCGTTAAATCAATGCATGATCTCCATGCCATCGCCCAGGCCGGGTATCGTGAAGCCAAAACCATGCTGGGCTACACCACCATCACCGCCCCCTTTGCCGGGGTGGTCACCCGAAAAAACGTCAATACCGGTGATCTCGCCACCCCCGGCACGATTCTCCTCCAGATTGAAAACAATCAGAAATTGCAGGTGACCACGGCGGTGCCGGAAAGCCTGGTGCTCCAAATCCGCCCCGGCGATGTCCTGACCATCAAGGTCCCGGCAGCTGCGGTCACTGTCAAAGCAACGGTGACGGAAATAGGATCTGCCGCCGACCCGAGTTCGCGCACTGCCCCGGTCACCCTGGACCTGCCCGCCCATCCTGACCTCCGATCCGGACAGTTCGCCCGTGTCCTCCTGCCCGGCAAAGAAGGAAAAGCCCTGTTGATCCCAACCACCGCCCTTGTCCCTTCCGGACAGATGGATCGGGTCTTCGTGGTTATGGAAGAGCGCGCCCGCCTGCGGTTAGTCCGCACCGGCAGGATTCATGAAGGCATGACCGAAATTCTCAGCGGCCTCGATGTCGGTGAAACCGTGGTCACCACCAATAACCAGCGCCTGATCAACGGCCAACGCCTGCAGATCCAGCCATGAAGAGCGACAACACTGCAAGCCCCGGATTTGCCGGACGTCTGGCTGCGACCTTTATCGGATCGAAACTGACCCCCATCGGCCTGATCGCCTCCTTACTGCTCGGCCTGCTGGCCCTCCATATGCTACCCCGAGAGGAAGAGCCGCAGATCAAGGTGCCGATGGTCGATGTCATGGTCTCCATGCCCGGTGCCACCGCCAAAGAGGTGGAACAGCGGCTGGCTATCCCCATGGAGAAACTGCTCTATGAACTGCCGGGGGTTGAGTATATCTACTCCACCTCCATGCCGGGTCAGTGCCTGTTGATCGCCCGCTTTTACGTTGGTGAAAATTTCGAGAAATCGATAGTCAGCCTCAACCAGAAGCTGCAGACCAATTTCGATCGCATCCCGCACGGGGTAAGCCTGCCGCTAATCAAGCCGCACACCATTGATGATGTCCCTGTCCTCGCCCTGACCTTCCATTCCAAAAGCAACGACCATTACACCCTGCGGCGCCTGGCTGCCCAGGTGGACGATGCGGTGAAGAGCATCTCCGAGGTCGCCGAAACCAAGTTGATCGGCGGTACCCGGCGGCAATTGCGGGTGCAGTTTGATCCGCTCTTACTCGCAGCCCGCAACCTGAGCCCAACGGAACTCATTTCCCGACTGCAAGAGGCCAACCGCCAGTCGCACTCCGGCGTCCTCAAGGCGATGAACCATGAACTGCTCCTCCAGACCGGCACCTTCCTCGCCTCGGCCGAAGAGGCAGGCCGAATCGTGGTCGGCGTCTACGGCGGCAAACCGGTGTATCTCCATGAAGTCGCCACCGTGATCGACGGGCCCGAAGAACCGCAATCCTATGTCCTGTTCGGCAACAACGGCAGCGGTGAACGCGAAGCCGCAGTGACGCTTTCGGTGGCCAAACGCCCCGGTTCCAATGCCGTCCAGGTGGTCGAGACCGTCCTCCACAAGGTCGAAAGCCTCAAGGGCTCCCTTATCCCCCCGGAGATCGAGGTTACAGTCACCCGGGATTACGGTGAGACCGCAGCGGAAAAATCCAACGAACTGCTGCTGCACATGGGAATCGCGGTCTTTGGCGTGGCCCTGCTGATCCTCTTTTTCCTCGGCTGGCGCGAATCGATCATCGTTATGCTCGCCATTCCCTCAACCCTGTCCCTCACCCTGCTGCTGTTCTATCTCTACGGGTACACGCTCAATCGCATCACCCTCTTTGCCCTGATCTTTTCAATCGGCATTCTGGTGGATGACGCCATTGTCGTGGTCGAAAATATCGTCCGCCACATGCGCCTGCCCGGAAATCGGGGCGGGTCGCTGAAGGATATCGCCATCGGTGCGGTCATCGAGGTCGGCAATCCCACCATTCTCGCCACCTGGGCGGTCATTGCCGCCATCCTGCCCATGGCCTTTGTCGGCGGGCTGATGGGACCGTACATGCGCCCCATTCCCATTGGGGCCTCGGCGGCCATGATCTTCTCCCTGCTGATCGCTTTCACCATTACCCCCTGGGCCGCCATTCGCATCCTGCGCAAACCGAAGGGGGAACAGGAGGGCAGCCAACACGACCCCGATCATGCCCCCGACGATTTTTTCACCCGTCTCTACCACCGGATCATGGAGCCGCTGCTCGCCCATGGCCGCTGGCGGATCGGTTTTTTTGCCCTCATTATCGTTTTGTTGCTCACGTCGTGTTCCCTGGTCTATTTCGGCAAGGTCAAGATGAAGATGCTGCCCTTTGACAACAAGTCGGAGTTTCAGATTATCCTCGACATGCCGGAAGGATCGCCCCTAGAGCAGACCGCCCGGGTGGCGGCGGAAATGGCCGAAGTGATCGGCCAGGAACCCGAGGTGATCAATTATCAGATTTATGCCGGCACGGCCTCGCCTTTTAATTTCAATGGATTGGTGCGCCATTATTTCCTCCGTTCCGGCCCCAACGTGGCCGACATCCAGGTCAACCTCAAGGGCAAGAAGGACCGCAGCAGTCAGAGTCACGACATCGCCAAACGGGTGCGCCCGGCCATAGCCCGAATCGCGGCGCAATACGGGGCTAACGTGGCCGTGGCCGAGGTGCCGCCGGGACCGCCGGTGTTGCAGACCCTGGTCGCCGAGATCTACGGTCCGGACGAGCAACACCGCTTGCAGTTAGCAACCGAGGTTAAAAAAATCTTTGCGTCCACGGATGGAGTGGTGGATATCGACTGGTATCGCGAACAGGAACGGAACAAGTTGGTGTTGACCGTGGACAAGGAAAAAGCGGCGCTCAACGGCATCTCCGAAGGCGAGATTACCAGAGCAATAGAGGTAGGACTTTCGGGGCAATCGATCGACCTCCTCCACCAGCCCCGCGACAAGGAAGAAATCAACATCATCCTCCAGCTGCCGCAGGCGCAGCGGGCACGGATCGACAACCTGCTCAATATTGCCCTGCGCAGCCCGACCAATCCGCAGGCACCGCTGGTGCCGCTACGGGAACTGGTGCGGGTCAGTGAGCAGCCGTTGGAGCAACCGATTTACCGCAAAAATCTCAAGCCAGTGATCTATGTGACCGGTGATGTCGCCGGCTCGGCGGAAAGCCCAGTCTACCCGATCCTCAAAATGAATCAGCGGCTCGCCGAACTCGACGCCGCCCATTTCGGGGGCACCGCTGGACCAGTTACCATCTACAACCTCAAGCAACCGTTCGTGGAAGCTGAACCGGCAATGAAATGGGACGGTGAATGGCATATCACCCTGGAGGTTTTCCGCGACCTCGGCCTGGCCTTCTGCGTGGTCATGGTGCTGATCTACATGCTGATGGTCGGCTGGTTCAAGGATTACATCACGCCGCTGGTGGTGATGGCGGCCATCCCCTTCTCGCTGATCGGCATCCTGCCCGCCCACTGGGGACTCAACGCCTTCTTCACCGCCACCTCAATGATCGGCTTCATGGCCGGGGCAGGAATCGTGGTTCGCAACTCGATCATCCTGGTCGATTTCATCGAACTTCGGATCAGCCACGGTCTGCCGCTCGCTGAAGCGGTGGTCGAAGCCGGGGCCATCCGCTTCCGCCCCATGCTGCTGACCGCGCTTGCCGTGGTGGTCGGGGCCTCGGTGATCCTGGCTGACCCGATCTTCCAGGGCCTGGCCATTTCGTTGATGTTCGGTGAGATTGCCTCGCTGCTGATCAGCCGCATGGCGGTGCCGGTGCTGTACTACATGGTGAAGGCGCGGGGACGATGAGACAAGCCGATTCCGAACAGCCTGGTTCTATACCAAAGACGGGTACGGAACCCGTCTTTATCTTTTCAGAACCTCGACGATGCGCACCGAGGTAAAGAGCCAGTCCCCCTCAATTTTGCCAAGCGTTGCCGCCACCTCATGCACCTCGGCGACTGTTTCGTTGCCGCTGAAGCTGCGCAAACGGAGGGTCAGGCTGACGGTGGCCGTCTTTTTTTCAGGAAAAGCAATGGAGATGTCGTACAACTCGACCGTCATCTGGATGAAGGAGGAACGCACCATGGTGATGCGGTCCAGGATCTGCTTGCGATCAAAGACGCCGTTATAATCGGCAGCCTCGACCGTAAGCTGACAGGGATCATTGAACAACCCGGCGATCTGCCTTGATTTCAGGAGCAACTCGACCGGTTTTTCCGCTGGATCCTTGGAACCCGCCTCCTCGATCAGGGCAAGCTGTTTGCGTATCGCCCGTTCATCGCCTGGCCAAAAACGGACAGCAATGAAGCCAGCCGCAATAACAACGAGCAGGGCGATGAGGGTATTTTTGATAGTTACCACAGGATGCCTCCGATAATACGTTGACGTTCTACTTGGCCGAACTGATGGAGATTCATGGGCACACCGCGATTGTCGCCCACCACATAGACCTTGCCGGGCTCAACCAGACGGGCCGCCAACCGCCAGTCCGACCCTGTTTGCACATACGGCTCCTCAACCTCGCGGCCATTAATCCAAAGCACACCGGCGCGGAATTCGACCGTCTCCCCGGCCAGGGCAACAATCCGTTTGAGCAGCATCACCCGCCGCCCAGCAAAGCGGATCACGACCACATCGCCGTGCTTGGGTTCCGAGAACAGGTAGCGCCATCGCCAGCAGAAATTGAAACCGCCGTCGTCATAGCTCGGCTCCATGCTCCGGCCGTCGATGCGCAGGGGAATGAGAACCTGGGTAAAGAGAAGCACCGCCGCCAGGATGACCACGAACAAGCGAACGACAAACCCTCGGGTCAGATTCGGCAGCAAGAAACGACGCAGAGTGTTGACAATCATAAGCAGGCTCTCCTTTTCGCAACAAATCGGAGCGATTGCGGAATCGATCAGTCGCGACGTTCCGCATCATCTTTCCATGTTCTTCGGTTCACAGCGCAGACAAACAGGGTGCCGAAAAATACGGCGTGAAGTGATTGTAGCTGCCGACATGCAGCTGTCAAGTCAAACACCCTCCCCGGCGTGAGTGCTTGGACAACCGGTACCTTGATTGACGAGGCACAGCACACTATTTTAAGCGTTGCACAATTTCTCGAAAACTTGCTTGCATACCCTTGCCTTCATGGGTGAACAATAAAAGGAAACAGAATGATCCCAATAGATAGATATTGTCGAGGGGGAACTCCCACACCTGCCTTTTGCTGATCGGAAAGTGGATCTACTCGCCTGTTCACCCCTGCTTTTTCTGTAGAGCAAACAACTCTCGGAGGATTTCCATGGAGCATTAATACGGGAATGGGGTTGCCTGGCTCGCTCAGTGCGGATTCTACCGTTGCTCGAACTCCGAGCAAAAAATCGCCTTATCTGCAGACGGGCGCTGATGAGCTGACTGCAGAGGGATATGAGGTCGCCCTAGTTTCTGTTTCCTACCAGTTCAGCAGGGCGGCAACCCGATGAGGAGAGAAAGGAAGGCCGAACAAGCTGTTCCTGCTGAAAGCGGAAGCCGAACCACGTATGGAGAGAATATCTTCTGATACTTTGTGCTTGCATTCATCCCCTATTGTTGCTTGGTTACAAGGGCCATGCAATCTTTTGTGATCCACTTAAGGCATGTTTCTTGTCAATCATTGAGAGCGGGGGAACCCTTTACCACCGATGAACAAACACCAGGAAATCTGTAAGATCGTTGCCATCTACGTCCTGTTTGGCTGTGCCTGGATTTATTTTTCTGATACGGCGCTGAGCTGGTTTGTCCGTGATCCGGAAATCATGACCAAATTTGCCATTTTCAAAGGGCTGCTGTTTATCATTACCACCTCTGTTCTTCTTTATTTCCTGATTGCCCGCCTGAGCTCCAAGATCAACCAGTCGATCCATGCACTCAGTGAGAGTGAGAAAAGGCTGCACTTTCTCGTTAAAAATTCATCAGATAGCCTGGTCATCCTTAACGCCGACGGCAGCCAAAGGTACGTCAGCCCGGCGGCGGAGAGAATTACAGGATTTCCGATCGCCGAATTGGAGGGGAGGACCCTCGACACCCTCATTCATCCCGACGACATGCAAACCCTCATGGCCGCGTGGAATGAAACCATCGAACATCCTGAAAAAACGGTCACCGTTCAATATCGCCATATCCATAAGACGAGGGAATGGGTCTTCTCCGAGGCCATCGCCCAGAGCTTCCTCAACGAACCTGCGATCAACGGCGTCATCGCCAGCGTGCGGGACATCACCGAGCATAAAAAGGCGGAAGAGGAAAAAAACAAGCTGCAAACGCAATTGACCCAGTCGCAAAAGATGGAGTCAGTGGGGCGCCTGGCGGGAGGCATAGCCCATGATTTCAACAACATGCTCACGGTTATCCTCGGTCACACGGAGATGGCTCTGGAACAGTTGGACCCCACTCTTCCGCTTGCGGCCAACTTGCAGGATATCCACAAAGCCGCCCAGCGCTCCGCCGACCTGACGCAACAACTCCTCGCTTTTGCCCGCAAGCAGACAATTACCCCCAAGGTGCTTGACCTGAACCAGGTCGTTGAAGGGATGTTAAAAATGCTAAGACAGCTCATCGGCGAAGACATCGATCTGGCCTGGCTGCCGGGCAAAAACATAGGGCTGGTCAAGATGGACCCCTCCCAGATCGATCAGATACTGGCCAACCTGTGCGTGAATGCCAGGGACGCGATTGGCGAGACGGGCAGAATCACCATAGAGACGGACACCGTCACCTTCGACCCGACCTATGGTGTTGCCCACTCGGTCGTTCCTGGCGACTATGTGCTACTGGCGGTGAGTGACAACGGCTGTGGCATGGATGCCGAGACGCTCTCGCACCTCTTTGAGCCTTTTTTCACCACCAAGGAGAGGGGCACAGGTCTGGGTTTGGCAACCGTCTACGGTATTGTCAAACAAAACAAAGGTGTTATCAATGTCTACAGCGAACCGGGCCAAGGGACCACCTGCAAAATCTACCTGCCCCGACACGCGGTCGGGATTGACCAGATGCCGAGGGCAAATGTCACCCAACCCAATGCTCGTGGCCACGAAACCATCCTGCTGGTGGAAGACGAGCCCATGATCCTGGAAATGACCGCAACGATGCTCAAGCTACAGGGATACACCGTCCTGGCCGCAGCCACGCCGGGTGAAGCGATCCAACTGGCCCGGGAGCACGCCGGTGCAATCAGCCTGCTCATGACCGATGTGGTCATGCCCGAGATGAATGGCCGCCACCTGGCCAAGATTCTGTTATCGCTCTACCCCGGCCTCAAACCCCTGTTCATGTCCGGCTACACCGCCAATGTCATCGCCCATCAAGGCGTGCTCGACGAAGGCGTCCATTTCATCCAGAAACCGTTCATCATGAAAGATCTGGCCGCCAAAATCAGAGAAGTGCTGGACCAAGATCCCGCCTGAGCAACGAGGTGAGCGTTGCCCGAATTGTTTCAAAAATACCCATTGTGACCCATGCTATCGAAAATCAACCTCTCTCTCCGACCTCAGACCATGCCTGACAACAGCCCCTGCCCCTGTCTCTCTGGACTTTTTTATACGCAGTGTTGTGCCGCGGTGCTTTCCGGACAAAAAAAGGCGCTCACCGCTGAAATGCTGATGCGGTCCCGTTACAGTGCCTATGTCGCAGGCGATATTGCCTATCTGCTGGCGACTTGGCATCCATCAACGCGACCGCCTGCCATAGAGGCCGAGACGATACCTGATTGGTGCGGCTTGGAGATACTGCAAACAGAGCAAGGTCAGGAAGATGACGATGCGGGAAGGGTCGAATTTAAAGCAACAGCACGGTCTCAGCATACAACCCTGACACTCCATGAAACGAGTCATTTCGTGAAAGAGGCCGGCCAATGGTTGTATGTCTCAGGGGATCTCAAGGAAGAATCCCTGCGGGCAGATAATCCGGCAGGCAAAGTGGGCCGAAACTGCGTCTGCCCCTGCGGCAGTGGCAAAAAATTCAAGAAATGCTGCGGACTGTGAGAAGGTTGGATGTGAGCTGGATTGTATAGGCTGTATAAAATCCCCCTTCTCCTCACCGTGTGAGGGGGTGAGAAAAAAGGTGAGTTGAGGAAGATCCACCTTCGTATTTCCTGCAACACCCGCCAATCACGGTGGTATCTTTGTGTTGTTGAACTTGCTGAAACTTAAGGAGCCCCATATATGGATATCATTCTGGATGCAATGGAAGTTCGGGTGCTTGGCAGCCTGATGGAAAAGGAGTTGGCCACCCCTGAATACTATCCCCTCTCCCTCAATGCCCTTGTCAACGCCTGCAATCAGAAAACCAATCGATCGCCAGTACTTTCCCTGGATGCGGAAACCGTTGCCAGTGCCCTGCAATCCTTAAAGCGCCAGCATCTGGTCTATCAAAGTGACGCAAGCCGTGTCCCGAAATACTGGCAGGATTTTGCCAAACAAAACAACTTGATCAATCGTGAGTCAGCGTTGCTCAGCCTGTTGTTGCTGCGCGGGCCTCAAACAGCGGGGGAATTACGGAGCCGCGCTGAAACCCTCTGCCCCTTGCAAAACATCGAGGAAGTCTTCCTTGCCCTGGAGAATCTCTCAACGACTGGCCTGGTGGTTCAATTGCCTCGGCAACCCGGCCAGAAAGAACAGCGCTATGCCCACCTGCTGGCAGGCGAGCCTGAAACCGTTGAGCGAGTTGCCGCCCGCCAGGAGCCGGTGATGATTGTCCGAGAAGCCGCAGATAATCGCATCGCCGACCTGGAACAAGCGCTGACGGTTTTAAGGGGAGAGATGGAACAGCTGAAAAATGAGTTTGTAGCTTTCAAGAAAAATTTCGAATAACTACACTGCCTGTCTTCATGGCAGGGAGGATGTTATGGATTCC
This sequence comes from Desulfobulbales bacterium, assembly GCA_038205495.1. Classification (GTDB taxonomy): domain Bacteria; phylum Desulfobacterota; class Desulfobulbia; order Desulfobulbales; family Desulfobulbaceae; genus Desulfobulbus. The sequence goes on along the minus strand of JBBRBT010000006.1, from coordinate 38,922 downwards.
ACCGTCCCTGCCACAATCAGGGATTGTCCAGTATGGTACGGATAACCGGAGCCAAATCATGCACCGACACCGGCTTCATCATAAATTCCCGGATGCCGGCATGAGTAACCCGCTCGGGGAGAAGTGCGGAACTATAGCCTGAACAGAGGATAATCGGCAGTTGGGGTCGGAGAGCCAGCATGGCGCATGCCATATCAAATCCGGTGCCACCCGGCATGGTCTGATCGGTAATCACCAGGCCAAACCTCTCGGGATTTTCCTCAAACAACGACAACGCACTCATACCATCAGTGCAGACAGTAACCCGGTAGCCCAACTGTTCAAGAAAACCCTTGAGATAGTCGGCCACCATCTGTTCATCGTCAACCACCAGGATCGACTCGCTGCCCCCGACCATGGCCTGGGATACGCTTTGCGGCTGTTGGGCTTGATCCCCCGTGGCGACCGGGAAAAAAACATGAAAGGTCGTCCCTTGCCCCGGTTTGCTCTCCACTTCAATACTGCCCTCATGGTTCTCGACAATGCCATGAACAACCGCCAGGCCCATGCCCGTGCCTTTTCCACTGGGTTTGGTGGTGTAATAGGGCTCGAAGATACGCTCCAGGGTCGTGGAATCAATACCGACGCCATTGTCGGCAACGCTGATTTTAACGTATTCCCGCTCCTCCACTGCCTCGTTCTCCTTTTTCCGGACCAGCTCAAGACGTAAAAGCATCTCACCGCCCTGCTCTTCCATGGCATGGAAGGCATTGGTACACAGGTTCATAATAACCTGGTGCAACTGAGTGGGATTGGCGAGGATCAACCGGTCAAGGACGGGAATCTGTTCACGGATGGCAATGGTCGCGGGGATAGATCCCCGCAGTAGTTTTAAGGCTTCCTGCAGCAGGGCACCCGGCTGCAAAAGTGTCCGTTTGGTTGTTTCCTTTCTGCTGAAGGCCAAAATCTGATTGACCAGTTCCGAAGCCTTGCCACCGGCCTTGAGTATCTGGTGGAGCTCACGATACACAGGTTTTCCCGTCGGGATTTTGAGGGCTGCCAGCTCGGCATAGCCAAGAATCGCAGCCAGAAGATTATTGAAGTCGTGCGCGATTCCGCCGGCTAAGGTACCGATGGCTGCCATTTTCTGCGATTGCCGCAGATGCTCCTCCATCTGCTGCTTGAGCTCGATAGCCGCTACCTCCTCGGTCAAATCACGGATAACCTCCAGAGTCCCCAACAAAACATCCTGCTCATCACGAATTTCGCTATCAAGGGTTTCACCGAGAAAAACATTGCCGTCTTTTCGGACAAAATGTCGGCACCAGATGGTGGGAAAATCATCCTGACGGAAGATCGCTGCGTTTTTTTCATACAAAAGAGCCGGATCCTGACCTGCCAATTCTTCGTTCGTATAGCCGAACATTCGACAAAGGACTGGATTCCCCTGAATGATCGTACCGGTGGAATCCATCACCACCACCCCGTCGGGTATACTGTTCAGAATTGACTGAAAGAAGATACGCTGTTGATCAAGATCCCTAATCTTTGCCTTCAGTTCGGGATAATAGCTCTTGCGGATGGACCTTTCTCCCAGACCGGCAATACTATCTTTGAGGTTCTCCCGCTGGTCCCTGCCATTCGAACGACTGGTCATGATTCAGAACGCCTCCTCATAGATCACCTCAATGTCATGCAGTTGAGGATGCCTTGGATTGGTCACCATACACGGGTCGGCCAGAGCTTTGCGGGCGAGTTCGGCTAGATCATGCCGCTGGACGCCACGCTCGGCTAAACCGGGTCGAATCCCTAACTGCTCTTTAAACATCCGGACGGCTTGGACAATGGCGGTACACTTTTCCTTCTCCGCCAGACCGGTCAGCTGCACGCCAAAGATTTCGCCTATCCGGTCATACCGTTTCGGCACCGATGAATAGTTGAACGCAATGACATGATCCAGAAGTAAGGCGTTACACTCGCCGTGTGGCAAATCGAGCAACCCGCCCAGACTATGGGCCATGGCGTGGACAGCTCCCAAGCTAGCATTGGAAAAAGCCAGACCTGCCTCAAGGCTGGCGAGCATAATCTGTTCGCGCAGCCGAATATCATCCGGCTGTTCGACCACCTGCGGCAGATAACGCTGCACCAGACGAACAGCGTCCAAAGCATGCAGGTCGGTGAGGGCGGAACCGGCGGTGGAAACATAGGCCTCAACGGCATGGACCAGGGCATCCACACCGGTACACACGGTCAAATGCCTGTCCATGGTCAGGGTGGTGCGCGGATCGATCAGGGCAACATCCGGCACCACGATTTTGCTGATGATGGCGATTTTGACCTGTTTTTTGGCATTATTGATGATGGCGAACTGGGAAACATCGGCGGAAGAACCGGCGGTGGTGGGAATGCAAATGAGTGGCGGACCAGGGAGCTTGACGTTATCAACGCCTTCGAACTCAAGGATATTTTTCTGGTTGGCGGAGACAACGCAGATGCCCTTGGCACAGTCCATGGGGCTGCCACCGCCGAGGGCAACAATGACATCGCAGTCGGACTGTTGGTACGAATCTGCCCCGACCATCACCTCCTCGTCCCGTGGATTGGCGCTGACCCCGTCATACACAACCGGCTCCACTCCCGACTGCTGCAAGATATGCAGGGCCTTCTCAAGCAGGCAGGTTCGGGCTATTCCTGCATCCGTGACCACAAACACCCGGTTTGCACCAAAATTGACGGCATAGCGGCCGAGCAACTCGAGAGCTCCATCCCCGAAAATGATTTCAGGGGCCACAAATTTTCGTAGAGTATGCATGGTGTTCCACTCTCCCCGGCAAAAACAGTCCATCCCTGCCATAAACTACAGAAATAGTGAACTTCCCGCCTCTTTCCAGGCTATGCCAAAGCCTGTCGCCTGTCAAACAGTTTCCCCTCACAGAAAACATACAATATCGATATTACAATGAGTTTACCAGTGGAATCCTGGGGAAACAGACTGAAAAGTTCACCTTTCCACCAAGGGCAGGCCGAATCTGCCCGGAGGCTGTATGAAAAAACTGATGCGCATGGCTTCAATCATCTGTTTTTAAAAAACAATTAGCCGACCCCATTGGTAGCCCATGAATAAAAAAACCGAGCCCCTAAGCATAGGAACGGAACTGCTTTCCAACCGTTTGTGGGCTCAGTGCATTGTGATCCGCTCCTCCACTACTGCCTCCACCCTCATGACACCATATTACCTTCTCTGCCTACAACGAACAAAGGGAACCCAAGGAGAAAGAGGTGACGCTGACAGAGTCAGAGACGCTCTCTGTTTCATTACCAAGCGTTACCCTTCGCACGCCAAACCCTGCAAAAAAGAATACTGCGGGAGAACGTTGTTCTTGTTTACTTCCCCAAAGAGAATGGCTATGTTGCGGCATCAGGTTCCCCCTGCACCGCAACCAGCAAACCCCTCGCTCAAGAGAATAGGGAATGTGTAGAGTTGCAGTACAGGCCACGCTCCTTATCAAGATATTCAGCCAACAACACCATCATAACCCTCGTTCCGTCAAATACTCCCTGCCGCCAGCCTCTGGTGCGGTGTTCGGGTTATGTCCTCACTGATTTTACAGCCGGAAAAGAACAGAAAATTCATGCACCGTTTACGCGCGACCTCCAAAACAAAGAAAAAACAACCCCTGCAATTTACCGCCACCTGCGCGACCGGTCTGGAAGCGCTCGTCAGCGAAGAGATCACCAGCTTTGGCGGGGAATCGATCGAATCCCATCCCGGAGCGGTTTCCTGGACCGGGAATCTGGAAACCGGGTACCGAGCCTGCCTCTGGTCGCGGTTTGCCTCCCGCATTCTCCTTGATCTGGCCCGATTTGACGCCCCGGATCCGGATGCCCTGTACACCCATGCCGGCAATATCCTCTGGGACGAGCATTTTACCCAGGATTCGACCTTTGCTGTGCACACCACGTTGACCAACGCCGTGCTCAACCACAGCCAATTCGCCTCGTTGCGGATCAAAGACGCCATTGTCGATCAATTCCGCAAACGCTTTGGCACCCGTCCCGATGTTGATGCCAATCATCCCGATATCCGTATTAATCTCCACGTCCAGGGTACCGAAGCCTCCCTCTCCCTTGATCTCTCGGGAGAAAGCCTCCATCGACGCGGCTATCGTACCGGGGGCGGCGAAGCCCCCCTCAAGGAAACCCTGGCCGCCGCCATTGTTGCCCTCTCGGGTTGGTTGCAGCATGCCGCAACTGACCCCATCCTCCTGGACCCGATGTGCGGCAGCGCTACCCTGCTCATCGAGGCGGCCCTCATGCTGAGCGGCAGCGCCCCGGGCCTGCAACGCAAAACCTTTGGTTTTATGGCCTGGGACAAGCACGATCCGCAGCTCTGGGAACGACTGGTGCAGGAGGCTCTGGACAAGGAAGGCCAAGAATTGCCCGACACCTGGCCGCAGTTCATCGGCTATGACGCTGACCCCAATGTCGTGGCGGCTGCACGGAAAAATGTCATTGCCGCCGGCCTGCGCGACGTGATCGTCATCAAACAGCGGCAGCTGGCCCGGCTCCAAAGCCCCGGCCCCATGGGATGCATTCTTACCAACCCACCCTACGGTGAACGGTTATCGGAAAAAGAGGCGGTGAAATACCTGTACCGTTGCCTGGGCCGTACCTTCCGCGCCCACTTCAGCGGCTGGCGCATGGGCTTCTTCACCGCCAATCCTGATTTAGCGGAGATGACCGGCATCAATTGGGTGCAACGGCACCGGCTGTATAACGGGCCGATCAAATGCCAACTGCTGGTGGGTAACGAAAGCCAGGTTGTCGAGCGGCCTCCGCATATCTGGTCGACTACTGCCCTGGAGGCCGACAGTCCCGGCCAGGATTTCGCCAACCGCCTGATCAAGAACTGCGCCACCCTGCTACCCTGGGCGCAAGAGGAACAGATCACCTGTTTCAGGATCTATGATGCCGACATTCCGGAATACAATCTGGCGGTCGATTTCTACGAAGAATGGATCCATGTGCAGGAATACGCCCCGCCGGCCACCATTGACCAGGAAAAGGCGGAACAACGGTTCAGCCTAGCCCTGCAGATTATCCGCACGGTGTTCGATGTCCCCCGTAGCCGGATCTTCATTAAAACCCGGCAGAAACAAAAAGGAACGCAACAGTATCAGAAAAAACCGGGATCCGGGATGCTTCACGAAGTCCATGAAAACGGCGGCCGCTTTCTGGTCAATTTCACCGACTATCTGGATACCGGACTCTTTCTTGACCATCGGATTACCAGGGCGCGACTGGGACAACTCGCCCAGGGCAAGACCTTTCTCAACCTGTTCGGCTACACAGGGTCTGCCACCGTCTATGCCGCCATGGGCGGAGCCACCAGCACCACCACCGTCGACATCTCCGAAACCTATCTCACCCGGGCCAATGACAACCTGTCACTCAACGGATTTGGTGGACCGCTGCATCAGACCATCGAGGCCGACTGCATGGACTGGCTCCGCTACAACCACGAACGCTACGGACTTATTTTTGTTGACCCGCCAACCTTCTCCAATGCGCGCCACCGTAAGCTGACCTTTGACATTCAAACCGATCATCTTGCCCTGCTCCGTCTGACCATGCAGCGCCTGGCCAGGGACGGGATACTGATTTTTTCCACTAATTTCCGCAAGTTCAAACTTGAAGAATCGCTCCTTCAGGAATATGTGGTGCAAGAGATCACCGACGAGACCATCCCCCCGGATTTCCAGCGTAACCGCCGTATTCACCGTTGCTGGGAGTTCAGGCATCAACAGACGCCATCAGCACAGCCGGAGACACAACACCTTTGATCGCCAATCCGGCCGAAGAAATCGTTGAGATTGTTGACCGGGACAACCGTCCCATCGCAGCAGTCACCCGCCGAATCATGCGGCAACAACAACTCCTTCACCGGGCTTCCTATATCCTGGTCTTCAACACGGCAGGCGAGCTCTTTCTACAAAAGCGCACCCTCACCAAGGACATCTACCCCGGCTACTGGGATCTTGCCGCCGGTGGTGTCGTCCTTGCCGGGGAAAGCTATGAAGAATCGGCACAAAGGGAATTGCGGGAAGAGTTGGGATTGGCGGACGCCAAACTCCGATTTCTTTTTGATCAATACTATGAAGACGCCGACAATAAGGTATGGGGTCGCATTTTCTCCTGTACCAGCAACGGTCCCTTCACCCTGCAAGCCGAGGAGATCGAATCCGGCAGATTCATCGCCTTGACCGAGATCGAACAACTGCACCAAACGGAACCGGTAACCCCGGACGGCCTGCAATTACTCCAGAGAATTTCACCATAACTTGCTGTTATTTCATGGACAGAGGGAACTTTCTATCCTAACCTGCATTCCAGATATAAATAATCTCGGAGTGAGCAGGTAGAACACCATGTATGTTCATATAGCGCGGCAACCAATCTTTGACGCCCACAAAAGACTGTTCGCCTACGAACTCCTCTTCCGCCAAACCCTGGGGTTAAATCTGGGCGAACTCAGCGGCGACCGAGCCACCACCAGCCTGCTGTCCACTACCTTCCTCACCGAGGGCATTGAAAAAATTGCTGGTAACAAGCCCTGTTTCATCAACTTCACCAAAAATCTCCTGGTCAAGGAGATCGCCAATTTCTTTCCCAAAAACAAGGTCATTGTTGAGATTCTTGAGGATGTGTCTCCCACCGACGAGGTCTTGGCGGCCTGCCGCAGCCTTTCCCAACACGGCTATCTGATCGCCCTGGACGATTTCATCTTTAAAAAGAATCTCCTGCCGCTGATTGAACTCGCCCATATTATCAAATTCGATTACCGCCTCTCAACCTCGGATGAGATCGAACGGACCCGCTACCGCCTGGCCCACTATGATCTCAAATTCCTTGCCGAGAAGATCGAAACCTATAAGGAGTTTGAACACGCCAGCAAACTAGGTTTCCATTATTTTCAGGGCTATTTTTTTGCCCGGCCCGAATCCATTCGGATGACTGAAGTCTCCTCGAACAAAACCAACCAGCTGAGGCTGCTGGCCGAGGTCAACAAACGACACACCACCCTGGACAACCTCGAAAAAATTATTGAATCCGATGTGGCGATCGCTTACAAGCTGCTTCGCTATATCAATTCGGCCTATTTTTTCCTGCTGAACAAGGTCGATTCCATCCGGCAGGCCATCACCTATCTGGGGGAAAAGGAAATTCGCCGTTTTGTCACTCTGGTGATCATATCCGAGCTGGCATCGAACAAACCCGTGGAACTGGTGCGTCTCTCGGTTATCAGAGCCCGATTCTGCGAACTGCTGGCCGAGGATTGTCACTACCCAACCGATGCTTCGGAACTGTTTCTACTCGGACTTTTCTCACTGATCGATGCCATCCTCGATACGTCCATGGCGCTCATGATGGAGAAATTGCCGCTCTCCAATGAAATCAAAGAGGCGCTCACCCTCCAGCAAGGGCCACTCAAACCGTTTCTGCAAGCGGTCATTGCCTACGAACAAGGCAAACCCAATGAATGCTTGCAGGCCCTACAGGTTCTGAAGGTGGACGCGGACAACGTCTATGAGATGTATCTGGCGGCGATCAAGTTTTCTACCATTATCGATTGATCATCGGAAGTTTTTCCCTCCTGGCTCACTGCTCTCTCCATCTCGCCCGCTCTGGTCAAAAATGCCCTTGAAACCAATAGACCGGGTCAGATCCGGTCACCATCATTGTCCCACAGATTAAACAACTGTTGGATCCCCTGCGAAGCCAATTCGGCCATGGCGGTGAACAACTCCGGCCGGAAGGGTGCACCCTCTGCAGTGGTCTGGACCTCAATCCACCGACCGTCACGGCTCATGACAAAGTTGGCATCAACATCGGCAGCGGAATCTTCCGCATAATCGAGATCAAGCACGGGCTGCCCCGCCACCACCCCGGCGCTGACCGCAGCCACCGGCAGAATGGCCGGCACGGCCTGCATCTGATTCTGCTCCACCATTTTGCCCAGCGCCTGCCTGAGGGCCAGGGCGGCCCCGGTGATCGAGGCGCAGCGGGTGCCGCCATCGGCGTTAAGGACGTCACAATCGATGCGCAGGGTATGCTCCCCGAGAAGCTGCAGATCAACCATCATCCGCAGCGACCTGCCGATCAACCGTTGGATCTCGTGGGTGCGCCCCGTAAGTCCGGAGACCGCTTCTCTTCTTCCCCGGCTATGGGTAGCACAGGGCAACATACCGTATTCGGCGGTAATCCAGCCCTGCCCCCGGCCCTTGAGAAAAGGCGGCACCTTAGCCTCAATGGTAACGCCGCAGAGCACATGGGTGTTCCCCATTTTGATCAGCACCGAACCATCGGCGCCGGGTTGGACACCATATTCCACACTGACCGGACGTAAGCTGTCGGCAAGGCGATCGCCACTTCTCATATTTCCCCCATTTTAGGTTGCACTATAGAATTTCGTTACAAGGTGATCTGCCAAGGCCAAGAGCTTGCAAGAAGGCAGCCTGTCAAAGAATCACCACGGTGATACCGGGATTGGCCCGATTGAGATCACGATGGTGGGCAAGAAAAGGAAAACGGCGCAACAGCTGGCGGCCACGGCCTGACCGACCTTCAAACTCTTCACCGGGAAGGATCTCCTTGATCCGGCCCTGATGGAGGAAAAAATGCAGTTGATGAAGTACCGCCATTTTGATGGCGCCCCCCGCACCGCTTGATCCATAGCCATGGATAAAGGTGAGCACCTTGAAACCCTGCTTGCTGCTGGCCCTGATTTCCCCATCCAACCGCTCCAGGGCCTGTTGTACCAACGGCATGCCCTTTTCCAGGTTGACAGTCCGGTGCGGGAGACCAGGTGAGACCACTTGAGGGTTGCTCTCGGTGCAGTCAGCCAGGCAAAATGGACAAGGCGATCTTCCGGCTTCGACTTCATTGCCGCATACTTCGCAGATTGACAGCTGCATCAGATCGCACTCATCCCGATGAAATCTTCAACCAGGCGACTTCTATCGCCTGCGGACCTCAATCACTTCCGGCATCTGTAATAAATGCTGCTGCAACAGCTGCAGCTGTTTCAGGTTGACCACCGAAAGGAGGACCTCCAACTCCGCGATATTCTCCACCGTGGTCCTGGCGTTCAACTCGATGATATCAGCATCATCGGCGCTGATGGTGCTGCTGATTTCCGCCAGCAGGCTCTTGCGGTTTTCCGCACGGATCAGCAAGGCCGCTCGATGGGTATTCTGTGGCGAACCCGACCAGGCAACATCAAGCCAGCGGATCGGGTCGGTCGCCAGCAGGTTCGGGCATTCGGCCTTATGTACTGAGATACCGGAACCGGTGGTGATAAAACCGATGATCGCATCGCCGGGGACCGGATGACAGCACTGGCTGACCTTGACCAGCATGCCGTCAACTCCATCGATATCGATGACATTGCGTTTGGCCGCACTGGTTTTGTTGTCCTCGGCCGCCCGATGCGCCCGCTCAACCATCTCCGCCATCCGCCGTTTTTCCTCGGCCTCACGGAATTCTTCCGGCTGCAGCGTCCGCATCAGATGCGGAATGGTGATAGAGCCAGCCCCGACCCGAACGAGCATATCGTCAAGCGATGCACACTTGAGCTGTTTGAGCAACAAACGAAGATGCCCGCTTTTCAAAAGACCGCGCAGGTTGACGTCGTATTGTTTGAGCTCCCGTTCGCAGATTTCGCGGCCGAGTTTCAGCGATCGCTCCTTCTCCTCACGCCTCAGGTAGTGGCGAATTCTCGTGCGGGCGCGGCTGGTCTTGACCAGTTGCAGCCAGGCGCGCCGGGGATGCTGCTGCTTCTGGGTGAGGATCTCGACGATATCGCCGCTCTGCAGTTCATGTTTGAGCTGGACCATCTGCCCATTGACCTTGGCCCCGACACAGGTATCACCGACAGCGGTGTGGATCGCGTAAGCAAAATCTATAGGCGTGCTGCCCCGGGGCAACTCACGGACGGCTCCGGTGGGTGTCAGGGCGTAGACATCAGGTTCAAACAGCTCGCCCCGCACCGATTCCATAAACTCGCTGGGGTCTTCGACCTCCTGGAGCGATTGCACCAGCTGCTTCAGATCCTTGAACAGACGCGCGTCACCATTGGTAATCTTCTGGCCTTCCTTATAGGCCCAGTGTGCAGCCACACCTTCCTGCGCCACCCGATCCATTTCCTCGGTGCGGATCTGGATCTCGATAAAATGACCGCGCGGACCCGCAACCGTGGTATGCAGCGACTGGTAGTTATTGGATTTCGGCGCACTGATAAAATCCTTGATCCGGCCAGGCACCGGCGTCCAATCGGCATGTACGGTCCCTAAGGCCTGATAGCAATCTCTGACGGTGCGGACGATGATACGGAAGGCAACCTTATCGTAGACCCGTTCCAGCGGTATTCTCTGGGCTACCAGTTTCTTGTAGATCGAATAGATGTGCTTGGGGCGGCCGATAATACGGACCGGCACAATTTTGCTGGCCGTGAGCTTGTTATGCAGAATCTCTTTGACTTCATCCACATAGGCCTGGCGCTCACCGAGGGTGCTTTCGAGATGAACCATCAGATCGGCATACTCAGCCGGAAAGAGATACTTGAAGGCCAAATCCTCCAATTCGCGCTTCAGCCATTCGATACCGATGCGGCTGGCGAGTGGCGCGTACAAATCCATGGTTTCCCTGGCCTTGTAGCGCCGCTCCTCCTCATCAAGGCTGTCGAGGGTGAGCATATCCTGGAGTCGGTCGGCAAGTTTGACCAGCAACACCCGGATATCCGCACCCATGGCCAGGAGGAGCTTACGAATATTCTCCGCCTCATGGGCCAACTGCGAATTGTAACGGACATTGGTGATCCGGGTCGCCCCATTAACGATGTTGGCGACATCGTGACCGAATTTCTTTTTCAGCTCATCGAGGGTAGCGACATTTTCTTTAAGCGTTCCGTGGAGAAGGCCGGCAACGATGGTGTCGAGGTCGAGCTTCATGGCGGCAAGGCTGGAAGCAACCGCCAGAAGATGGTCAACATAGGGTTCGCCGGAGGTATAACGCTGTCCGGCGTGACGTGCGGCAATGAACTCGAACGCCCGGGTCAACGGGGCGAGATCTACTCCGTGAAGATACCCGGAGGCCAGGGAGAGGAGGTGCTGAATGTCCGACATGGTTTCTGGATGCAGTCCATGGGGGTCACAGCCCCCTGAATGTTCAGGAAAAACGATGCAGCTGTTTTTCCGCTCAGGAGAGGTGCCGTCGTATGCAGGCGGTAGTCTGTTCCACAGCCTCTGCCAAGACAAGGGTCTGTGTTTCCCCGGTTTGCCGGGAACGCAGCTCTACCTTACCTTCCTTCTCAAAAGTCTTGCCCACGGTCAGCCGGTACGGGATGCCCAGCAGATCGGCATCATTGAATTTTGACCCCGGCCGTTCATCGCGGTCATCGTAGAGGACATCGAGCCCTTGACCCTGCAGTTCGCGATACAACTGTTCCGAGGCCTGGCAGTATTGCTCGTCCTTGGGACCGAGGTTGAGAACAATTACCTGGAAAGGGGCCAGCGGCAGCGGAAAAATAATGCCCTTGGCATCATGGTTTTGTTCGATGGCCGCAGCCACCACACGACTGACCCCTATGCCATAGCAACCCATGACAAAGGGTTTTTGCTGGCCGTCGCTGTCCTGGAAAAAGGCCTGCATCGCATCGGAATAGCCAGTGCCCAGTTTAAAAATATGGCCGACCTCAATGCCCTCTTTCAACCGCAAGCCGCCCCCGCAGGTGGGGCAACGGTCGGATGCGGTGATCTGCCGTAAATCCCCAACCACATCGGGCTGGAAATCGCGATCCGGATTAACACCGGTAAGATGACAGCCCTTTTCATTGGCTCCTGCCACCGCGTTGACCATCCGCATTACCTCCTGATCGGCCACCATCTTCACGGACAGCCCGACCGGTCCCAGGTAACCGACGGGCAGGCGGGTCTGCTGCCAGATCTGCTCCTCGTCCAGAGGCTCGACATCCGTGGCGCCCAAAAGGTTTTTCAATTTGACAGATTGTATCTCGCGATCACCGCGAACCAACGCCGCCACGGGTTGGCCGTCCGCCAGATAGAACATCGTTTTAATCAGATCAGCGGGCTGCACCTTGAGAAATTCGGCAACTCGGTCCACCTTCTTCAGACCTGGGGTTTCAACCTTAGCCAGCTCATGCAGGGCCACCGCGACTGGGCGCGACGCATCCAGAACAATGGCGGCCTTCTCGACGTTGGCCGCATAGCTGCAAGACTCGCAGATCACCAGGGTATCTTCGCCGGTTTCGGCCAGGACCATGAATTCATGGGAAAAGGAACCGCCAATGGCACCGCTGTCGGCCTCCACGGCCCGAAAGTCCAAACCGCAACGCTCAAAAATGCGGTAATAGGCCTCCCGCATGATTTCATAACTGCGACCGGCGCTGGTATCGTCAACATCAAAGGAATAGGCATCCTTCATCACGAACTCACGGCCACGCATCAGGCCGAAACGCGGACGAATTTCGTCGCGGAACTTGGTCTGAATCTGATAGAGATTGATCGGCAGCTGTCGGTACGACTGCAACTCACGACGGGCAATATCGGTCACCACCTCTTCATGGGTCGGTCCGAGGCAATAGTCACGGTCATGGCGGTCCTTGAAACGCAGGAGTTCCGGACCGTATTTCTTCCAACGCCCCGACTCCTCCCAGAGATCACCGGGCTGCACCATGGGCATAAGAATTTCCTGGGCACCGGCGCGGTTCATCTCCTGACGCACAATTTCCGTCACCTTCTGGAGGACTAGAAAGCCCAGCGGCAGGAAGGTATACATCCCGGAGGTCAGTTTGCGAATAAATCCACCGCGAAGCAGGAGCTGATGACTGATGACATCGGCCTCCGCCGGGGTTTCCTTGGTGGTGGGCAGCAACATTTGTGAATAACGCATATGGGGTCTCCGTTCGAATAATACCAAGCAAAAATGAAAAGTACCTGCGCAGGTCAGCGTGGGATCCGGCTCTGGTGTTCGGTTTCCAGTTTTTCCAGCTCTTCAAGAAAAACCGACAACAGCTCCCCTTCTGGGACTTTTTTGTAGATCTCGCCTTTTTTGAAAATGATGCCGACACCGTGCCCGCCGGCAATACCGATATCAGCCTCCCGGGCCTCGCCCGGGCCGTTGACCACACACCCCATGACGGCAACCTTGAGGTTAGATTGCATAGTTTGGAGGTGCTGTTCCACTTTCTCCGCCAGTGAAAAGAGGTCAATCCGGGTCCGACCGCAGGTGGGGCAGGAAATCAATTCCGGACCGCGCTGGCGGATGCGCAACGATCGGAGTAACTCAAAGCCGACTCGGATTTCCTCCACCGGATCCCGGGTCAGCGAGATCCGGAAGGTGTCACCGATTCCCTCAAACAACAGAATGCCCAAAGCAACGCTCGACTTGACCGTGCCGGCAATGAGCCCACCCGCCTCGGTGACGCCGAGGTGCAGGGGGTAGTCGGTCTTTTGCGCCAATTGGCGGTAACCGGCGATGGTGGTCAGGGTATCAGAAGATTTAATAGAAATCTTGATGTCAAAAAAACCCTGCTGTTCCAAGAGACGCACATTGTCCAGCGCACTTTCAATCAGGGCGTCTGGCCGTTCTGGAGTAGGATAGCCGTATTGTTTGAGCAGGTGCTTCTCGATGGACCCGGAATTCACCCCAACCCGGATCGGTACTCCATGCCTTTTGGCAGCGGTCACCACGCGGGCCAGTTTCCCTAGACCGCCGAGGTTGCCGGGATTGATCCGGATCCCTTGCGCCCCATTTTCCATGGCCTCTACCGCCAGCCTGGAATCAAAATGGATATCGGCAATCAGGGGAATGGTAATCTGTTGCCTAATCGCGGTGATGGCCCGCGCTGCCGCCAGATCGGGAACCGCGACCCGAATAAGCTCGCATCCGGCCCGCTCCAGTGCGAGTATCTGATCCACCGTCGCCGCCACATCGTCGGTCAGGGTGTTGGTCATCGACTGCACCGAAATGGGGGCATCGCCGCCGATCGCTACGGTGCCGATCTCAATACGGCGAGTTTTCCTGCGTACAATCATCTCATCCCTTCCCCGCTTCTTGTCGACAGCGCAGATTCAATTCAGCCTCAGAAGCCCGGACATACAGAGGGACAAGGTCGGCACCGTCGTTTTGTAGCCCCTCGGTCAACACCTGCGCACCGTAGAAACCAATCAATGCGGCCCGTGGGTGAAGCGGGCCTACAGGCAGCAGCCGCACCTGAGGGTGGGCGAATAGCAGAGATTGACAGGCAACTATGCCGGGACCGGCGAGCAGAGTGGGCTCTTCGAATTTCTGACCCAGCATCACCGGCGACAGGACAAGGACATCACTAGTTCGCCGGGGGGTAAACTCGTCATCGTACCGATAGAAAGCGGCATAGACCTGCTGTTTTCGGGCATCGAGCAGACAGCACACCAACAGATCCGTAGCCAGTATCTGCGCAGCCAGAGCGTCGAGGGTGGGTACACCGATCAGCGGCACCTCTGCTGCCATGGCAATCCCTTTGGCGGCCGCCATACCGATACGCAACCCGGTGAACGAGCCCGGTCCCTGACTGACCGCGACCGCATCCAGGTCCTTCCAATCAATACCAGCCGCATTCATCATATCATCGATGGAGCCAAGCAAACGGCGGGAGTGAGTAATGCCGGGCTGCAGGGTATATTCAGCCAGCACCTTGCCATCCCTACGCTTTCCTGTGGTCAGGGAGACGCTGCCGCACCCGGTCGCCGTCTCGATGGCCAGAATCAGGAAATCAGCCATCGTTTGACCAATCTGGCAATATCATTATAAAAAACGAAAACCATCAGGGTTCCCAGAATAGCAATGCCGATTTTCTGACTGATCTCCATGGTCCGGTCGCTGAGAGGTTTACGGCGAACCGACTCCAGGGAAAGAAAAACAAGGTGGCCGCCGTCGAGCACGGGGATGGGCAGCAGATTGAGAATACCGAGATTGACGCTCAAGAGACCCATAAAATAGAGGAGGTTCATCCATCCGGCCTCCATCTGCTGGCCAGCAATTTCAGCAATTCTGATCGGCCCGCCCAGTTCACTGGCCGGAATAATCCGCTGGACCATCTTGACGATGCCCATCACTGTCAGGTAGCCCAGATTCCAGGTCTGCATCAGCGCCGCCTGACAAGATTCGCCAATGGTGGCCTTTTTGTAACGAACCTCGTCACTGCGGACAATGCCCAGCATAAAACGATCCCCAACCGCCTCGCCAAAAAGATTCTTCATCGTCTGCATGGTCGGTTGGGCAACAAAAGTCAGCGACTGACCCTGACGGTCGACAACCAGGGTCACTGGCTGCCCCTGACTTTCCTTGATGGATTCGGAAACCTGATTCCAGGAGGTGGTCTGCTGGCCGTTAATGGTTTGTACCAGGTCGCCGGCTTTAATCCCCACCTTTTCGGCCACCGAACCTGCGGTAACCTCGCCAATCTTGGTGGAGTCCACCGGTTCGGGCAGACCGGCAAAGACGAACATAAAGAAGAAGAGGAACACCGCAAACAACAGGTTGAACAACGGACCACCAAAGACAATGCCAAAGCGTTGCCAGACCGGTTTGTGGGAAAAGGAACGGTGTAGATCTCCCTGAGCAACCTCTTCCTCCGGCTGCTCGCCATACATCTTGACATAGCCGCCCAGGGGAAAGGCGCTGATAAGGTACTCGGTTTCTCCCCATTGCCGCCCAATCACCCTGGTACCAAAACCCAAAGAGAACTTCAGGACTTTGACACCAAATGCCTTGGCCAATAAAAAATGACCGAGTTCATGTACAAAAATAAGAACACCAAGAACAATGACAAAAGAAAGGACAGAATTCATGAAAACCCTAAGGATGAATTTGGAAAAAGAAGAATACAAGGTGACAGCGGAAGGGTGGTACCAGCTCAGGCGGCTTGAATCTCCTGCTCCGCAACAATTCGGGCTTCTGTATCCGCCGCCAGGATAGCCTGCAGGTCCAACTCGTCTCCTTGTGTGGTTTTCTGCAGAGCCGCACCGACAATTTCAGCAATTCTGGTGAACCCGATCCTGCCGGCAAGAAAGGCCTCGACTGCGACCTCGTTGGCGGCATTCAGGACCGCCGGTTTCACTCCGCCCATAGCAAGAGCGTCATAGGCCATTTGCAGAGCGGGAAAACGGATATGATCGGGTTGTTCGAAGGTGAGCCCGCCGCACTGGGCTAAATTGAGGCGGGACAATCCCAATTCCAATCGCTCCGGATAGGAAAGGGCATAGGCGATGGGGATGCGCATGTCAGGTATGCCCAGTTGGGCAACCACCGAGCCGTCCTGATATTCCACGAGCGAATGGACAATTGACTGCGGATGAACAACAACCTCAATCTGTTCCAGCGCCACATCAAAGAGCCAGCGAGCTTCGATCACCTCAAGCCCCTTATTCATCAGTGTTGCGGAATCGATGGATATTTTCCGACCCATCGTCCAATTAGGATGGGCAAGGGCCTGTTCCGGAGTAGCCGCCGCCAAGGCTTCCTGCTTCCAGGTGCGAAACGGCCCACCGGAAGCGGTGAGAATAATTCGGGCGACATCTTCTCTCCGCCCTGCCTCGAGTGCTTGAAAAATGGCGCTGTGCTCCGAATCGATGGGCAACAGGCGCACTTGATGGCGATGGACGGCATCCATGATCAGACGACCAGCCATGACCAGAGTTTCCTTGTTGGCTAGTCCAAGATCCTTGCCGGCACGGATGGCGGCGAGTGCTGGTAACAGGCCGACTGCCCCAACAACAGCAGACACCACCATGTCAACTGAGGGGAGCGAGGCAAGAGTGCAATTCCCCTCCACACCACAGACAATTCGGCTTCGATAGGAAGACGGCAGTTTTTCGGCTAGCGCGCACACTAGCGAAGGGTCGCCGATTGAGACACATTCCGGATTGAATTCTAGCACCTGTGCTGCAAGGATATCAACACGCTGGCCGGCAGAGAGACCGACGATTCGAAACTGCTGGGGGAACTGCCGCACCACTGCCAACACGTTTTCTCCGATGGAACCGGTGGATCCCAACAGGGTGAGGGCCTTCATCACAGCAAGCCGAAGTGGAGCAGATAATAGAGAACAGGTGCCGTTAACAACAGACTGTCGACACGATCGAGCAGACCACCGTGGCCAAACAGGATCGTACCCGAATCTTTGGCGCCTACCGACCTTTTGATCATTGACTCCGTCAAGTCACCGGCGATACCAACAACGACCAACAGGACAGCAGCAAGAAGCAGGGGAAACGGATCGACTCTACCGGGGAAAAAATGATTGAGGCCTTCGGCAGCAGCAACACCTACCACCAAGCCACCAATACCACCGGCAACAGTTTTTTTCGGACTAATCTGAGGAAAGAGCTTACGACGCCCGAACGCCCTGCCTGCATAATAGGCACCGGTGTCAGAGCCGGCGACTATCACAACCAGCAAAGTCAACCAAAACGGTCCCTGCGGTAAGAAACGGATTAAAACCACATGTGCCATACAGAGTGAGATATAAATACTGGAAAAACCACTGCAGCTGATATATTTGAAAACATTTTCTATAGTTGTATATCCGTGGAGCGCCACAGAAACCCCAGCGAGAAGGGTCCCGATCATCCCGGCAACCACCGCATCGTTACTTCCCCAAAAGGCAGAAAACACGGGAAAAAGGCAGAAAAATATCGTGATATACAGGCGACCCCCGGTGAGCGAGGCATACGTCATAGAAAAATATTCGTGAAGCGCAAGAGCGGCCCCGCCGACGACAACGGCCCAAAAAAGCTCTGCGGTTCCCAAATAAAGAAGAAGAAGCCAGCCGGCAGCCATAAGAATTCCAGGAATTACACGGCTCATCACTGTTTACTCCGCATTCAATTGCGCACCGGTCTGGCCGAATCTACGCTGTCGGCGATTAAAAATATTGATCGCCTCCATAAATTGTTCCTTTTTAAAATCAGGCCATTTAATTTCGGTGAAATAGAGTTCGGCATAGGAGGCCTGCCAGAGAAGAAAGTTAGAGAGGCGATTTTCTCCCCCTGTCCGGATCAACAAGTCAGGATCAGGTTGGCCGGCGGTAAAGAGATGAGACGTGATGTCAGCCTCGGAGATATCCTGCCATTGACGGGAGCCTTCCTGGCAATTTTGCGCCAAACTTCTCATTGCCTGAACAAGTTCATCCCTACCGCCATAACTCAAGGCAAGATTCAGAGTCATGCCGCGGCACAATTTGGTATTAGCGATGGTTTGTTGAAGGACTGACTGCACGTCTTTGGGCAGACGATCTTGCTGACCGAGACAGCAAAGGCGGATATTATTTTTGAGCATGGCTTTCAATTCGGACTGGAGATAGCTCTTCAAGAGTCCCATCAATCCGGTGACCTCACCGGAGGGACGATTCCAGTTTTCAGTTGAAAACGCATATAAAGTTAAGAACTCAATCCCAAGGGTTCTGGCTGTTTCGACAATCTCCCTGACAGAATCGACCCCTGCTTTATGTCCGAAAAGCCTGGGACGTTTTCGTTCCTCTGCCCAACGACCATTGCCGTCCATAATAATGGCGACATGGCGGGGCGTGAGGATACTGTGCTGAAATTCAACCACGGATATTTGCGTTCACGCTGAAAATGGAGGTCGGTTACACCTCCAGAACTTCCTTTTCTTTGCCTACGGTTATTTCATCAATCTGGCTGATGAAACCGTCCGTAACCTTCTGCGCCTCTTCCTGCAGACGAAATAAATCGTCTTCGGAAAGTTCCTTATCTTTCTTTTGTTTCTTCAAGGTCTCGTTCGAGTCTCTCCGGATGTTTCGAATGGCAACTTTATATTCTTCGCCGATTTTTTTAACCTGTTTAACAAGCTCTTTACGGCGTTCACCGGTAAGCGCTGGAATGGTCAATCGGACAACGTTACCATCGCTTTGGGGTGTAAGTCCAAGCCCGGAAGCAAGAATTGCCTTTTCGATAGCCGGTAAAACTTGCGGATCCCAAGGCTTGATGGCTATCATGTTGTTTTCTGGAATCGTCATGGTTCCCACTTGGTCCATGAGCACCTGCGCTCCGTAGGCCTTCACTTTGATGCCATCAAGTAAAGAGAGCGACGCGCGGCCGGTCCTGATTTTCACCAGCTCCCTTTTCAAGGCATCAATGCTCGACGCCATTTTGTCTTTCAACTGATCTATGATAACATTTGCCATATTACCCCGGAGGAGCATTAACCTGTTGTCAGGGATTGTTAGGAACGAGCCAAAAGAGCTCGATATTGATAAGGAGCCTCACAAAAGAAGCTCTTCTCATACAGTAATCAACGTGCCGACATCCTCACCCATGACAGCCTTGATAATATTACCAGGTTTGGTCATATTAAAGACAAAAATGGGTAGATTATTATCACGAGCCAGCGAAATTCCGGCAGCATCCATAATCCTGAGATCTTCACGCAGTACCGTCGTGTAGGTAAGGGTATCGTAGCGAATCGCGTTTTCATGGATCTCTGGATCTAGATTATAAACACCATCAACCCTGGTAGCTTTCATAATAACGTCTGCTTTGATCTCCAGAGCTCTCAAGACAGCAGCTGTGTCCGTCGTGAAATAGGGGTTGCCGGTTCCTGCTGCAAAAATAACAACCCTTTTGCTTTCGAGATGTTCAAGCGCTTTCAGTCGCTCATAGGGTTCGCAGACATTCAACATGGTAATAGCTGACATAACCTTGGCGGAAATCCCCAAACTTTCAAGGCCGTCCTGCACCGCCAAGGAGTTCATGACTGTCCCCAACATACCCATATTATCCGCTGAGCTCCGATCCATGCCACTAGCCGCGCCAGCGACTCCACGAAAAATATTTCCAGCTCCCACAACAAGCGCCAGTTCGATTTCCAAGTTATGCAGGGCTTGGATTTCGCGGGATAGAAAATGGATTACTTCGGTACTTATACCGTACGCTCTATCACCCATCAGCGCTTCTCCGCTGATTTTCAAAAGTACCCGCTTAAATTTCATTCGGACGACCTCTGCAAGTTATTTCCAATGCCAAGGAGAGATAACTCAGACAAGAGCGTTTTCTCACATTTTAAAAAATTTGATTTCAAAGTAGGCCTTAACCGATTTGAAACCGAGCGAATTTTTTTATCGAAATATTCTCGCCCATTTTCGCAACTAATTCATTCAATAAATCTTGAATCGTTAGCTGATCATTTTTCACATATTTTTGTTCAAGCAAACAAATTTCGGCAAGATATTTCTCAACTTTACCACCAATCATCTTCTCAACAATTTGTGCCGGTTTCCCTGACTCTAGAGCCTGGTTGATATAAATATCTTTTTCACGCTGCAGCACTTCGGCGGGAACCTCTTCACGGCTTAATGCAACCGGATTAACAGCGGCTATATGCATGGCGACATCTTTAGCAAAGGTCTTGAAATCATCGGTCTTGGCGACAAAATCAGTCTCACATCCCACTTCGACCATGACGCCAAGTTTTCCGCCGGCATGGATATAAGAGATGACGACACCTTCTTTGGTTTCACGACCGGCACGTTTCGCTGCAACAGCCAAACCTTTCTGACGCAGCAGATCAACCGCCTTTTCTATATCACCGGCGGTTTCACTTAATGCCTTCTTGCAATCCATCATGCCGGCATTCGTTTTATCACGAAGTTCTTTAACCATCTGGCTTGTAATATTCACGATACAATCTCCTCTGTAACAGAAACTGACAGTCTGCAGTTTTACAAAAAATTAAATTAAAACTAGTTGACAAGGGGCTCGGCAAGCTCCTTGTCAACTGATATTATAAAAAATGTGCCATTAACTAAAAAGACAAGCCATCATTCTTCATCAATTTTAGCAGCAAGATCCTCATCAATCTCTTGTGTCATAGCAGTTTCAAGTTCATCGATATTAGGTTCTGATTCTTCACCTCGACGCGCCTTACCCTCAAGCACGGCTTCTGCCATTGTGGAGGTAATCAGTTTAATGGCTCGAATGGCGTCATCATTTCCAGGTATTACAAAATCGATTCCATCTGGATCACAGTTGGTATCGGTCAAAGCAATAACCGGAAGACCTAATTTCACAGCTTCACCAATGGCAATATCTTCTTTTTTGGGATCAACGACAAAAAGAAGATCAGGAAGAGTTCGCATATTCTTGATGCCACCGATATTCCGATCGAGCTTTATCCTCTCCTTTTCCATCTGCAGAATTTCTTTTTTGGGAAAACGGTTGATAGAACCATCAGCTTGCATGCTTTCGATTTTCTTCAATCTATCCACGGAATGTTTGATGGTCTGAAAATTTGTCATCATTCCACCAAGCCAACGATGATTAATAAAAAACATGCCGCACCGTTCAGCTTCTTCTTTAACAATGGTCTGCCCTTGCCGTTTGGTGCAAACAAAAAGTACAGTGCCGCCATTTGCAACAGCTTCTACCATGTGGCTGTAAGCCTTTTTAAACAACTTCATGGTGATATCAAGATTTACAATATAGATCCCGTTCCGAGGCCCATAAATATAAGGTTTCATTTTGGGATTCCATCTTCTGGTTTGATGACCAAAATGAAGTCCAGCCTCGAGCATTTGACGCATTGTAACTGATGACATAAACAATCTCCTGTTTTTGGTTTTTCCGCCATCCCGGCAGCCAATTCCACTTTGTAAATGGAACACCAAAGGGCTATGAAGGGGGATGTGTGTGATTGAATTGCCTGTTCTTTTTCGATCAGACAATCCGATATAAAATTAAACTTTTAACTATATCACTATCTGCTGTAGATTTCAAGGTTAGCATCCAAGCGCTGCCGACACTCAACTGTTCAGCAATATTAACATAATGTTATCTTGGAATTAAATTTTTCCGACCACCTAAAACAAACTCCAACCAGTTGAAGCCAAAACGAAGCAACTGTTCATCGTTTTTAGCGATACGTTGGCGTTCGTCTTTTTTTAATCTAAACCCACTCAGCACATCGTGCTCCTGAACATACAAACGAAAGGCGTCAATATTGTAGCAGACCATAAACGCAAGCTGCTGATACGGTCCTACATGCCCTTCGCCAGCCCATGGATTAGTTGAGAAAAAAGCATCAAGCTCTGCCCATAATTCATTGTAAAAATTATAGTCGTGAAGTTCTTGATCTCGCTCCCATTGCCGAATGGTATAATTTCGTTCTTCATCATGCCCTTTGCAGTATAAGTGATGCGTCATGAAATAATGCACTTTGAGTTTATTACCGTGTTCAATTCGTTCTAGACCACGCTCGAGAGGATAAGTGCGGCACGCCGAGGGTCTATTTTTGTAAACTGTACATCCCCTCACGTCAAGAAATGGGCAGGAATGCTTTTCGTCGTCAGCTAACTTTAATTTTAAGCCAGGAAAATAACGATGACTTCCTTCACAAAGTTGAGTGTATTTATGAAGAAAATCAGAGGAATGGATTTTCAATTGCTGCTTAAGGGAAACAATATCGAAAGGAAAAAGTAATAAGTTGACATTCCGACAGCATGAAAGAAAGCAGCTTACTCGC
This sequence comes from Desulfobulbales bacterium, assembly GCA_038205495.1. Classification (GTDB taxonomy): domain Bacteria; phylum Desulfobacterota; class Desulfobulbia; order Desulfobulbales; family Desulfobulbaceae; genus Desulfobulbus. The sequence continues at coordinate 16,347 of JBBRBT010000006.1, read as the reverse complement.
GCGTGACAATGAAAACGAAAATTATGCGAATCAATTCTGGTTCGGTCTGGTGGCAAGTACGTATCACTATTATTATTTATCATAATCCTTTCACCCCAAAAAAAAAAGCTGGTATGAAATTTCATACCAGCTTTTCCGAAAGTAACGAGAGGCTTTTATTGTTCTTGTGCCGCTGTGACCACTCCCATATTTTCCTTATAATCAACCAACTCGATGATAGCCATTGGAGCGGCATCACCAGATCTGTTGCCAGTCCTAATAATGCGAGTATATCCTCCTTGTCTATCTGCGTATTGATTACTTAACTGGTCGAAAAGTTTAGCTACAATATTTTTAGAACGAATATAAGCCATTGCCTGTCTGCGAGCATTGAGATCACCACGTTTCCCAAGAGTAATCATTTGCTCGGCAACACGTCGCGCTTCTTTAGCCTTAGGTATTGTGGTTACAATACGCTCTAGATCTAACAGTGAGGTAACCATATTTCTCAGCATTGCATCACGGTGAGAAGATGTACGGCCAAGCCTCCGACCGGTTTTTCTATGTCTCATTGTCCTGTCCTTTCTTCATTATAAAGAATCATCCTATTTAACTTAAAACCGGATTAGTCTTCAGATTTTTCTTCTCGTTTTTCAGGAGCGACCCATCCATCATATTTCATACCGAGGGTCAGATTATGTTCAGAGAGTAGCGCTTTTATTTCATTTAGTGATTTTCTGCCGAAATTTTTTGTTTTCAACATTTCAGCATCTGTTTTATTGACAAGTTGCCCAATATATTGAATTTGTGCATTTTTTAAACAATTGGCAGAACGAACAGACAATTCCAGATCTTCGACATTTTTATCAAGAAAGGGAGGATAAGCCTTACCGTCTTCATCACCTTCTGAATTATCAGGAGCTTTGGCTATTTCCTCATTAAAATTGATAAAAATAGTCATCTGTTCTTTGAGAATTTTAGCGGCATATGCAAGGGCATTTTGCGGTTCTATACTACCATCAGTTTCGATCTCGATCGTAAGCCGATCATAGTCTGTTTGTTGCCCAACCCTCGCTTGACTAATCACATATTGCACACGAATAATGGGAGAAAAAGCTGCATCAATAGGAATTACGCCTATCGGCTGCCCTTCTTTTTTATTTTGCTCAGCACACACATATCCTTTGCCCCAAAGGACTTCAAGTTCAGCCCGAAAGGTAATATCACTTGTTATTGTACAAATAACAAGATCTGGATTCATCACCTCTACATACGCGCCGCAATTAATGTCACCGGCGACAACTTTTCCAGGCCCTGTTTTTTCAATAACAACAGTCCTAGCTTCAGGACCGATGAGCTTAAGCCTGACTTGTTTCAAATTAAGAATGATTTCCGCAACATCCTCATGAACTCCATCAATCGTGGTAAATTCATGTAATGCGTCGCTCAACTTAACCGATGCTATTGCAGCACCTCGAATCGATGACAGCATTATCCGCCGCAACGAGTTTCCAATTGTGGTAGCAAAGCCCCGTTCTAATGGCTGACAAACAAACTTACCATATCGAGCAGTAAGTGTTCCGTCATTCACTTCAAGTTTTTCTGGAGTGATAAGGGTATGCCAGTTTTTATAAAAGGGATTTTCATCCCGAATTTCCTGTGCCATGCGATACCTAACGATAAAAGTTACTTGGAGTACAGCTCAACGATCAGCTGTTCCTGAATTGGCATCGTTATTCCGTCTCGGTTTGGTAACGCTTTGACAATGCATTGGAATTTAGCCTGATTTAATTCAAGCCAGCTAGGTAACCCGCGACGCACCGCTCCCTCGAGATTATCTACAATTACTTCATTTTTCTGATTTTTCTCTTTTAAAGTAATAACGTCACCAGGTTTAACCTGGTACGAAGGTATGTTAATTTTTTTTCCATTTAAATTAAACAGGTTATGTCGTACCATTTGACGAGCCTGGTCACGTGAACTCGCAAAACCTATGCGGTATAACGTATTATCAAATCTTCTTTCGAGCATAATAAGAAGATTTTCACCAGTTACGCCTTTAGCTCTTTCAGCTCTTTCAAAATAACGCCGAAACTGAGCTTCAAGCATTCCGTACATTTGTTTAACTTTTTGTTTTTCACGAAGCTGAACAGCGTAATCGGAGACTTTACGAAATTTATTTTGCCCATGTTGTCCAGGAGCAAAAGAACGTCTTTCGAAAGCGCATTTATCCGAATAGCAACGATCTCCCTTGAGGAACATTTTAAGGTTTTCGCGTCTGCACAGTCTGCAGGATGCTCCTGTATATCTAGCCAACTTATACCTCCAATTATTGTCCCGGTTTTACCTATAGACAGAACAACTATTATTACAATTTTTGAGACTTAAACCCTTCTACGCTTTGGTGGTTTACACCCGTTATGTGGAAGCGGGGTAACATCTATAATACGACTCACATCTAAATCAACGGTTGTCAAAGCGCGTAACGCAGCCTCTCTACCTGGACCAGGACCTTTTACACGAACTTCAACTTTACGTAACCCATGTTCCTTCGCTTTGGTGACTGCATCACTTAAGGCATTTTGAGCTGCAAACGGAGTTGATTTTCTGGATCCTTTAAAACCAAGAACTCCGGCGCTAGACCAAGAAAGTGTATTTCCCTGCCTATCTGAAATAGTGACCACGGTATTATTAAAAGTTGAATAGATATAAACTATTCCCTCAGGAACATTTTTCTTATCCTTTCTTTTAACTTTTACGTTAGATTTGCCTGCTTTTGCCATATTGACCCCTGATTATTCAGCGTTACAGAAGAGTACGTTGAGAATTTATTTTTTACGTACTGCCGCACCACGTCTTGGACCTTTCCGTGTACGAGCATTCGTTTTGGTTCTTTGTCCCCTACATGGAAGACCTCGTCGATGACGGCGACCTCGATAACAACCGAGATCCATAAGTCTCTTGATATCCATAGAGACTTCACGCCTTCTATCACCTTCAACTACATATTCATTTTCAAGAATGGTTCGTATACGATTTACATCATCGCCACTCAAATCATCACTATTCATTTGATAAGGAAGATCAGCCTTGTCAAGAATTTTGCGGGCAGATGTTAGACCAATTCCAAAAATATACGTCAGTGCTCGATCCATGTGTTTATTGCGTGGTAAATCCACACCAGCTATTCGTGCCAAGTTCTTACTCCTTAATCTGAATCTTGCATATTTTTGAAATTGATGAGGTTATCCCTGACGTTGTTTATGCTTTTTGTTTGCACAACTAACCCTGATAACACCCTTACGTTTTAAAATTTTACATTCACTGCAAATCTTTTTAACCGATGAACGTACTTTCATGTCATTTCCCTGCCAATAAAAATATTATTTTTTCCCTTTACCACCTTTAGCACGGAAAGTCACCCTGCCCCGTGTTAAATCGTAAGGAGACAATTCAACCGTAACTCGATCACCAGGCAAAATTTTTATATAATGCATCCGCATTTTACCAGATATATGTGCCAGTACCTTATGTCCGTTGTCGAGCTCAACCTGAAACATGGCATTCGGTAATGGTTCTATAATTGTTCCTTCTACTTCAATGGCCTCTTCTTTCGCCATATTATTTTTCACTCCCAAATCGACCGAGCAGAAATTTTCATTATATATCTTAACTTCATATAATATTCAAGCCTTTTTAGTCAATTTCTAAATTTTGCCTTATATTGTCATCCAATTAAAGAACTAATTATTTATATCAGAGACTCGCTGGCTTAAAATAATGGGGCCTTTGGCAGTCACAGCAACTGAGTGTTCAAAGTGCGCTGAAACTTTCCGATCAGCAGTTATCACCGTCCATTGGTCTTTTAAAATTTTAACTTTAGCGGACCCGAGATTGATCATTGGTTCAATAGCGAGAACCATCCCTTCCAGGATTCGAGGTGAAGCCTTCTTTTGAACATAATTGGGTACTTCAGGAGCTTCGTGCAGACTCGTCCCTATTCCATGACCTACGAATTGTCGGACAACTGAGAAGCCATAATACTCTGCATGTTGTTGAATGGCATGGGAGATATCAGAAATTCTATTTCCAATCTCAACTTGTTTAATTCCTTCAAGCAACGCCGTTTCAGTAACTTCGAGCAATTGTACAATCCGTGCTTGTAATTCGCCAACACCGACAGTAATAGCAGCATCGCCATAGTATCCTTCATAAAGGGTACCGAAATCTAAAGAGATTATATCGCCATCTTGTAATATCTTTTTCTTTGAAGGGATACCGTGTACTACCTCTTCATTAACCGACGTACAAAGACTCGCTGGATATCCTTTATACCCTTTGAATGCTGGTAAGGCTTTATGATCACGGCAATATTCTTCCGCTAAACTATCTAAGGTAAATGTTGAGATTCCGGGACAAATCTTTTTTTCGAGCATCGAAAGCACACCAGATACAATCTGATTGGCCTGATACATAATCTGGATTTGTCCAGGTGTTTTAACACTAATTGCGGTATCGTGATTGTCACTATTCACATACGCCTCAATGTCGGCCCCGAATGCGACCTGCTTTCATAAATCCGTCATAATTTCTCATTATGAGATGGGATTCAATCTGAGAAATAGTATCAATTGCCACACCAACAACAATAAGCAGAGCAGTACCGCCAAAATAAAAGGGGACATTCAATTTACTTATTAAGACTGTGGGCATAACGCATACAGCACTTAAATAGACAGCACCGACAACAGTCAGCCTTACTAGTGCTTTATCGAGGAATTCAGCAGTTTTCTTTCCTGGACGTATGCCAGGAATAAATCCACCGTTTTTTTTCAGATTTTCAGCTACATCATCCGGTTTGAATGATACTGCGGTGTAGAAAAAACAAAAGAAAACTATCATCACTATATACATCAAATAGTAGTATATTGTTCCGGGTGAAAAAGCAGCTGAGAGTTGTTGCACCCACTCAATATTGATAAAGGATCCTATTGTTGCAGGAAACATCATTATTGAGGAAGCAAAAATTGGTGGAATGACGCCAGAAACATTAATTTTCAATGGAAGATGAGAAGATTGCCCGCCGTAAACTCGTCTACCAACCACACGTTTAGCGTATTGAATGGGTATACGCCGCTGCGAGGTTTCAATAAAAATAATGAAACCAATAATAAAAACCATCATTACGATAATGATTGGAACAAAAATCAGGGCGAGTTCACTTGATTTGATAAGTTGAATGGTGTTGCCTACCGCTGCAGGCATTCTGGCAACTATCCCAGCAAAAATAATCAAGGATATCCCGTTACCAATTCCGCGTTCTGTCATTTGTTCCCCAAGCCACATAATAAATGCGGTCCCTGAGGTTAACGTCAAAACAGTCATTATTTTGAATTGAAGACCAGGGTCCAAAACTATAGCAATTCCATTAGGGCTACTCATCCCCTCTAAACCTGTGGCTATAAAAAATCCTTGGATAATGGAAAGCAAGACAGTACCGTAACGGGTATATTGGGTAATTTTTCTCCTACCAGATTCCCCTTCTTTGGAAAGTGACTCAAGTTGAGGAATTACAACAGTGAGCAATTGAATAATTATGGACGCAGAGATATAGGGCATAATCCCTAGTGCAAATATAGAGAAATTCTCTAGCGCGCCACCAGAGAACATGTTGAACATACCAAATAACGTACTCGCATTTTTTGCGAAAAAGGCAGTTAGGGCTTCACCGTTAATACCGGGTGTTGGTATTTGTACACCCATTCTATATATAAAAAGCATCAAGAGAGTGAAAATCACTCTCTTGCGTAACTCTGGAATACTGGCAGCGTTAGCTAGTCCGCTCATCGGCTACTCCTCAACGGTACCACCTGCTGCTATGATTTTTTCTTTAGCGCCTTCACTTATTTTATCGACTTTTACGTTAATAGCTTTTGTAATCTCTCCATTGGCTAGGACTTTAACAGCACCAATTTTCTTTATTATTCCGGCTGATAGCAACGTCATCGCGTCGATATTCGTTCCGTTTTCAAACGAATCTAGATCGTCAAGAGATACTAGAATATAAATTTTCTTAAAGATGTTTGTAAAACCTCTTTTAGGAAGGCGCCTATGTAACGGCATTTGGCCACCTTCAAATCCAGGTTTAGCACTATACCCAGATCTTGCACGAGCTCCTTTATGCCCTCGAGCAGCAGTTTTACCACTACCACTACCGGGTCCACGTCCCACTCGTTTTTTTGGTTTACGAGCACCAATATTTGGAGATAGATTATTCAGCTTAAGCACAGACTATTCCTCCATTTTTATAAGATGTTGCACCTTATATAACATCCCTCGAAGTTCGGGAGTATTTTTTCTGGTGACTGTCTTATACATCCTAGTTAAACCTAAACCTAATAAGGTAGCCCTAATTGATAGAGGACTTCCAATGCCACTTTTAACCTGAGTGAAAGTAATGTGTTCATTCATATTTTAGACCTAATCATACGAGGAAGCGGATAGAAAGTACCTACGCAACCATCGCATCGACTTTTAAGTTGCGCAGTTTGGCAATTTGTTCTGCAGTTCGTAATTTTCTTAATCCACTCAGAGTGGCTTTGACTAAATTGTGGGGATTATTAGATCCTAGACATTTGGTCAAAATGTTTTGTATACCTGCAGCTTCAAGCACTGCCCGTACCGCGCCACCAGCGATGACCCCTGTACCATCAGAGGCCGGTTTCAGCATAACACTTCCTGATTTGAATTTGCCCACGATATCATGAGGAATTGAGACTGAAGTCAAAGAAATTTTTTGCATGTCTTTTCTTGCTTGTTCAATTCCTTTTCTTATAGCTTCAGGCACTTGATTGGCCTTTCCAAGCCCGTATCCAACTTTTCCATTACCATCACCAACAACAACTATGGCGCTGAAACTGAATCGTCGTCCACCTTTGACAACCTTTGCGACCCGGTTGATAAAAACTATTTTTTCGATGAGCTCTTCCTGAATCCCTTCTTTCGCTCTCTTAAATTCAGCCAAGAAACACCCCCGTTGATTGTCTTTGATCAGTTAAAATTCAATAATTAGGTAAATTAAAATTGTAAACCGCCTTCACGAGCACCGTCAGAAAGCGCTTTGATACGCCCATGGTACAAATTACCACCTCGATCAAATACTACTTTCTCAATTCCTGCTGATTTTGCTCTTGCGGCAATAATCGATCCAACTTTTTTTGCCTGTTCACATTTTCCATTTAAACCTGCAAGGTCAAAATCCTTTTCATCTGTAGACATTGCTACAAGTGTTTTGTGTAGTACATCATCTATAATTTGGACATAAATATGACGATTGCTACGATAGATACTCATACGTGGCCTGTCTGTTGTGCCAAAAATTTTTTTTCGGATTCTTAGTACTCGCTTATTTCTTGCAGTGACTTTTGAATTAGTTTTAGCCATAATAGAACTCTTGCTTCAACACATTGAGGTTATTTTTTACCGCCAGCTTTACCGACCTTTCTAACGATATGTTCATTAATGTATCTAATCCCTTTACCTTTATAGGGTTCGGGCTTTCGAATTTCTCTGATCTTTGCGGCTGTCAACCCGACAAGTTCTTTGTCTATTCCCTGAATAGTTATAGAATTATCTTTGTCAACTATTGCAGAAATTCCTTCAGGCAAGACGAAATTAACAGCATTAGAAAAGCCTACACTTAGAGTGAGTATCGCCGCAGAAATATTGGCTCTATAGCCTACGCCTTCAACAGCTAGTTTCTTTTCAAATCCCTTGTCAACACCAATGATCATGTTGTTGATAAGAGATCTTGTCATACCCCAAAAAGCCATAACTCTTTTACTGGTTCCTTTAGGAGAAAAGATAATTGTATTGTCTTGTTCTACTATTTCAATTTCTGGACGAATGTTTCTTTCTAGTATACCTCTACTACCTAGAACTTTTACACGCGTTCCTTCAATTTCAACCTTTACACCGTCAGGAATAGGTATAGGTTGCTTTCCAATTCTGGACATTAGTATCTCCTTTAAACGATGAGTATGCTCTTATTACCAAACTTCACAGAGCAGTTCACCACCGATATTCTGTTGGCGAGCTTCCTTATCACTAATAACACCTTTCGAAGTTGATAAAATAGCAATACCCAATCCACTCATTACTTTATGAATACGATCACTCGTTTTATACTGTCGATGCCCTGGTTTACTGACTCTCCGTATTCCACTGATAACTTGTTCATTGTTGGAACCATATTTGAGGTCAATTTTCAGTGTACCTTGAGGACCTTGTTCTATAATATGATATTCTGAAATATATCCTTCACCCTTTAGAACGTTTGCGACACTGACCTTTAGCTTTGACAAAGGCATTTCAACCGAACTAAAACGCGCTTTTGTAGCATTTCTAATTCTTGTCAGCATATCTGCCAACGGATCACTCATGGACATTGATTAGTTCCTCTTTGAGAAAAATAGTCAAATTTTATTCTTTTATAAACCCATCTAAAATAGACTTTATAAGCAACAGCTATTACCAGCTGGATTTGGTAACACCGGTAATTTCACCCTTTGAAGCTAATTTTCGGAAGCAGAGACGACACATTCCAAATTTCCGATAAAATGCTCTCGCTCGTCCACATAATGGACATCTATTGTAAGACCGTACCGAGAATTTTTGTTTACGTGTTGCTTTGGCAATGAGAGATTTTTTTGCCACGGAATCCTCCTGAAACTCGATTATGCTAGCTATATTGCTGAAAGAACGAAATTATTTCTTAAAGGGCATTCCGAAGGCATCTAACAATGTACGAGCTGCTGCATCGGTTTTGGCACTTGTAACAATCGTCACATTTAATCCTCGAATTTGATCGATTTTATCATACTCAATTTCAGGAAAAATAATATGTTCCGTTATCCCCATTGAAAAATTTCCCCTTCCATCAAAGCCCTTGGCAGATACTCCACGAAAATCTCGTACCCTTGGCAGAGCGATATTTATGAGTTTAGACAGAAAATCATACATCCTATCTCTCCGAAGAGTTACTCTCGTTCCAATCGGCATTCCTTCTCGTAACTTGAACGTTGCTATAGATTTTTTCGCTTTAGTAACAACAGCTTTCTGGCCAGATATCAAAGTAAGTTCTTGGGAGGCTTTTTCAACTATTTTGGGGTTTTGAACAGCATCTCCTAGGCCCATATTAAGAACTATCTTCTCAATTCTAGGAATTTCCATTACATTGGTAAGGTCCAATTGCTTTTGAAGTTCTAATTTCAGTTCCGATTCATATTGTTCTTTCAATGTGCCCATCATTTACTCCGTAAGCAGCCAAATTCAACTATTTTAATTTTTCGATTGTTGCTTTACAACTTTTACAGACTCGAGTTTTTTTTCCATCATCCAAGATTGCTTTTCCAACCCTTACAGTCTCTGTGCATTCGGGGCAGACAAGCATAACATTGGAGATGTGAATGCCTGCCTCTCTTTCAAGAATTTGCCCGGATTGAGTCGCATCGGTAGCTTTCTGGTGTTTCTTTATCATATTAAGACGTTCAACAATAACACGATTTGTATTATTATCAATCCTCAGGATTTTACCTACTCTACCTCGGTCTTTTCCAGCAATAACCTCGACCTTATCATTAACCAGTAAATTAGAATGTCCTTGGCGCATATGTTTTTCCTCGATCAAAAAAATAAATCTCTAATGGATTATAAGACTTCAGGGGCAAGAGAAATAATTTTCATAAATCCAAGTGACCTGAGTTCTCTCGCTATGGGTCCAAATATTCGTGTGCCTATGGGTTCACCATTATTCGCGAGCAGGACGGCAGCGTTTTCATCAAATTTAACGGTAGTATCTTCGGGTCTCCGAATCGCTTTAGCAGTCCGTACCACTACTGCATTAAGCACATCGCCCTTTTTTACTTTAGCGTGGGGAATAGCTTCTTTTACGGTGACCACTATGATGTCACCAATGCTAGCATAACGCTTCCGGGTTCCACCTAACACTCTGATACAGAGCACTTTTTTTGCACCGGAATTATCGGCGACATTTAGCATGCTTTCAGTTTGAATCATAATCTCACCCGATTATCTTCTCTTTTCGTAACTTCAGTCTAGTGATAATTGGTTAAACGTCGCGATTAAGCAACGCGTTCAATTACATTTCGAACGAGCCACCTTTTTCTTTTCGACAAAGGTCGACATTCTTCAATTAAAACTAAATCACCAATTTGGCACTGATTTGCGGCATCATGTGCCATATACTTTACCTGTTGACGTATGTATTTTCCGTAAAGTTTATGGGGAATTTTTCGTTCGACCAGGATAACGACACTCTTATCCATTTTATTGCTTATAACAGAGCCTTGTCGCGTCTTCTTAACATGAGTACTCATAATTTCTTCCAATGACAAATTAATAATCAGTCTAGCAAATTAGCTTTGCGATTTTTCAGAAAGAATAGTCTGAATTCTGGCTATTTCTTTTTTCATTTGAGCTAGTTTAGCAGGATTTTCAAGACGACGGATACCGTGTTTAAAACGAAGTCTAAACAGGTCTTCACGAACATCTTTTTCTTTTTTTAATAAGTCGTCTGTATTTAGATTTCTTAATTCATTAGTTTTCATATCGTTTTACTCTTACTAACAACAGTAGTAGGAAATGGTAATTTAAAGCTGGCGAGTCGTAATGCTTCAAGTGCTAAATCTTCAGGTATTCCTTTCAATTCATAGAGTATTCGCCCAGGCCTGATCGTGGCAACCCAATGATCTGGTGCACCTTTACCTTTACCCATCCGAGTTTCAGCAGGTTTTCTGGTTATAGGTTTATCTGGAAATATCCTAATCCAAAGCTTTCCGCCACGTTTAACTTTTCTATTAATCGCAATACGGGCTGCTTCAATTTGCTGAGCAGTCATCCGACCACATCCAACAGCTTTGAGTGCGAAATCACCAAAGGATATATCGGATCCACGCTGTGCTTCACCACGCATCCGTCCTTTGTGTTGTTTTCGATGTTTTACTTTACGTGGACTTAACATTATTCTCTTCTCCTATTGGAGGGGGCACCATATTGGAATAGAATTTAATCAATTAATTATTCTGTGGAATTTGATCTACAGAGTGGTCAGTGGCAGCAAGAATCTCACCTTTAAAGATCCAAACTTTTACCCCGATAATTCCATATGTAGTCTTAGCTTCTGCAGTCCCGTAATCAATATCGGCTCGCAACGTATGCAGAGGAACTCTACCTTCTTTAAACCATTCTGTTCGGGACATCTCAGCACCACCAAGACGGCCAGAACAAGATATTTTTATACCTTGTACACCGAATCGAAGAGCAGAGTTGATAGATTTTTTCATAGCCCGACGAAAAGCTATTCTACGCTCAAGCTGAGTGGCAATATTTTCCGCAACAAGTTGGGCATCCGCTTCAGGACGTCGTATTTCTTGGATGTCGATAAAACAGGTTCTTTTGAATTTTTGTTCAAGATCCTTTTTAAGGCCCTCGATTTCAGTACCTTTTTTACCAATAACAATACCTGGACGAGCGGTATAAAGTTTTACCTTAATTTTTTCACCAGTCCGTTCAATAACTATTCGCGAAATACCAGCATGATAAAGTCGTTGCTTTAGATATTTACGAATAAGTTGGTCCTGATATAGGTTTTTGGCATAATCTTTGTCAGCATACCAGATAGATTCCCAAGACCGCGTGATATTAATTCGCAACCCAATGGGATTAACTTTTTGTCCCAAGATATTCCTCCGTTCCCTCTACAGTTAATCTCTGAAAAAATCCGTCGAGCCTAACTCAGGCCTCATCGACGACAACTGTTATATGGCTAGTTCGTTTAAGAATTCGTGTAGCTCTACCCATTGCTCGAGGACTAAAGCGTTTAAGCATAGGACCTCCGTCGATAAAAATTTCCTTGACGTATAAAGTATCTACATCAATTGTTTCTACTTGATCGGCGTTAGCAACAGCAGACTCTAAAACTTTACGAATTATTCGAGCAGCTTTTTTTGGCATAAATCGTAAAGCTGTAACTGCTTTTTCTGCATTCATGCCACGTATAACGTCTGCTACCAGACGGGCTTTCTGTGGTGAAATTCGAATATATTTTGCGACGGCTTTTGTTTCCATCGTTTCACTCCTGAGGGGAACTAGCTTCAAAAGTCTTTATCAGACTCACCGGCTTTTTTTATCTGAAGTATGACCATAATATGTTCTGGTTGGCGAAAATTCACCTAGTTTATGCCCAACCATGTTTTCTGTCACATATACTGGTATGAATTTATTTCCGTTATGAACGGCAAATGTTAGACCAACCATTTCTGGCAATATATCAGATCTTCGAGACCAAGTTTTAATTACCTTTCGTGAACCTGTCTCTTGAGCTTGTTCAACTTTTTTAATCAGATGATTATCGACAAAAGGGCCTTTTTTTATGGATCGAGCCATGATCTAATTCTCCCTTACCTAATTCCGTTTTTTGACAATGTCACGATCTGAGACCTTTGGCTTTCTAGTTTTAAATCCTTTTGACGGTATACCCCAAGGAGAGCAAGGATGTCTACCACCAGAACTTTTACCTTCACCACCACCCATAGGGTGATCAACGGGATTCATTGCCACACCACGAACAGAAGGTCTAATACCTTTCCATCGAGCACGCCCTGCTTTGCCAAGCTTTTGACTTCCGTGTTCAGGGTTACCAACCTGCCCTATACAAGCACGGCATTCTTTATTAAATTTGCGTACTTCTCCAGAGGGCAACTTTACCAGCACCTGATTGCCATCTTTTGCCATGAGTTGAGCAGCAGCGCCGGCTGAGCGAACCATTTGTGCACCTTTTCCGATCTTCATTTCAATATTATGAATTACGGTACCCAAAGGTATATTAATCATGGGTAAACAATTACCCAGTTTAATGTCAGCTCCAGCTCCTGCAACAATTACATCGCCAATGGCAATTCCGTTGGGGGCTAGTATGTAAGTTTTTTCACCATCAGCATAGACAAGCAAAGCAAGATTAGCTGATCTGTTCGGGTCATATTCAATAGCTACAACTTTTGCAGGTATCTCAGATTTATTTCTTTTCCAGTCAACGATTCTATATTTTCGCTTATGACCGCCGCCCTTATGTCTCGTTGTAATTCTACCATAGGAATTTCGACCTCCGGTATTATGCAAAGAACTCAGTAGACTTTTTTCAGGGTCTTTATCAGATAATAATTCCTGGTGAACAGATACGTGATGTCGTTTACCTGGTGATGTCGGTTTATGGATTTTTATAGACATGGGATTTCCTGTGATCTAGTCTCTGCTAATCTCAAACAGTAATTAATAGAATTAAAGCTCATCGAGAAAATTTATTTTTCCTTCCGTAAGGGTAATATAAGCTTTTTTCCAATTACTCGTTTTTCCTATAGAGCGCGCGCCAACTCGTTTCTGTTTTCCATTTATATTACTAGTAGCAACTTTGGAAACAGTGACGTTAAACAATTTTTCTACGGCTTTCTTTATTTCAATTTTATTAGCCCTTGGGTCTACTTTAAAGATCACTTTGTTCTGTGTCTCTTGTAAATGATTTCCTTTTTCAGTTAAACAAGGACTTTTGACAACATCAAACAGCGCTTTCATACTATCAACCTCTCTTCTATTTTGGCAAGACTCGATTGAAGCAGCATTAGTTTTGAATATTTCAGGATATCATACACATTCAATCCGGCTACTGGAAGCACCTTGAAGCCTACTGCATTTCTTGCAGACAAACTTATTTTTTCATTTATATCTTCAGTAATAATCAAACAATCTTTAAATTGAAAATTACCCATTACATCAATGAAACTCTTCGTTTTAATTTCAGGCAGTTCAAAATTATCAATTATAACAAGATTTCCTTCTTGACTGCGAGCACTGAGCGCCATCTTCAAAGCTAATCTTTTAACTTTTTTGGGCAATGAGTAGCTGTAATCACGTGGCTTGGGACCAAAGGTCACACCACCACCTCGCCATATGGGAGAGGTCCTGCTGCCCGCACGTGCCCTACCTGTCCCTTTTTGGCGCCATGGTTTTGCGCCGCCTCCACTAACATCACCTCGTGTTTTAGTGCAAGCATTTCCACTACGACGATTAGCCCTCTGCATACAAACAACTTCATGCAGAATTCCTGTTTTGATTTCGACTCTGAAAAGATTATCATTCAGGTCAATCTCGCCAACTTTTTCAGCTAAAGTATTTAAAACATCACAAACTGCCATGTGAATCTCCTTAAAAGCAGTCTTGGCTACTACGCTTTTTTGTAAATATTGAGCAATCCGTTCTTAGCTCCCGGAACAGTTCCACGAACGAGTACGACATTGTCTTCGGTTCGAATATCAACAACTCGCAGATTTTTCTGGGTCATTGATTCGTTGCCCATACGACCGGGCATTTTTTTCCCTTTCAATACACGTGAAGGCCAAGCACTGCATCCAATTGAACCGGGAGCTCGATGGAAATTAGAACCATGCCCAGCGCCACCTCCGGAAAACCCGTGCCTTTTAATAACACCTTGAAATCCTCTTCCTTTAGTGTTTCCCGATATATCAATGAGGTCACCAATAGAGAGAATTTCTGCAAGTGTTATTTGTTGACCGATTTCATAGGAATTTGGATCGACAACTCGAAACTCCTTGATATGGTAAAAACCAATTCCGCCGGCACGTTTACAATGTCCTAATTCTGGTTTATTTAATCTTGATTGTTTTTTCTCCAGAAAACCAACTTGAATGGCATTATAGCCCTCCTTCCCAACAGTCTTCTTCTGAAGAATCGTGCAAGGACCAGCCTCTATAACGGTTACGGGAATTGCTCGGCCATTTTCATCATACATCCGAGTCATACCTAATTTCCGACCTAATATTCCTTTCGTATTCGGCATCTGTCTACCTGAATTAAATTCTCTTTCAGTTTAAGCGATTAAAAATTATCTTTGACCAGTTCTATACAATGCACCAAGTAGATTAGGGAAGTTTAATTTCCACATCTACCCCAGCAGATAACTCTAGTTTCATTAGTGAATCTATTGTTTGTTGGGTTGGTTCAAGTATATCAAGCAGACGTCGATGAGTTCGCATTTCAAACTGTTCACGTGATTTTTTATCGACATGTGGTGATCGCAAAACCGTATATTTATTAATACTAGTAGGCAATGGTATAGGCCCTACTACTGTAGCACCAGTTCGTCTAGCAGTATCAACAATTTCTCGGGTAGAAAGGTCGAGCAACTTGTGGTCGTACCCTTTGAGCCTGATCCGTATTTTATCTGTCGGAATCATTCGTTACCTCTTATTCGATTATTTCGCTGACCACACCTGCGCCAACAGTTCGACCACCTTCGCGAATTGCAAAACGAAGCCCAGTCTCCATCGCTATCGGTGTAATCAGTTCTCCCAATATATGGATATTGTCACCGGGCATAACCATCTCGACACCCTCTTCAAGGGTACAGACACCGGTAACATCAGTGGTACGAAAATAAAATTGCGGGCGGTACCCATTAAAGAATGGGGTATGTCGCCCACCTTCTTCTTTGGTTAAAATATATGCTTCAGCTTTAAATTTCTTGTGTGGCTTTATGGAACCAGGTTTAGCTAATACCTGACCTCGGACAACATCCTCGCGTTTAACACCGCGGAGCAAAGCACCGATATTATCTCCCGCCTGTCCCTCATCAAGCAACTTGCGAAACATCTCAACCCCGGTGCAGGTTGTCTTGATTGTGTTTCGAATACCCACAATTTCCACCTCGTCGCCGACATGCACTACACCGCGTTCAACACGTCCGGTGGCGACTGTCCCCCGGCCGGAGATGGAAAATACATCCTCAACGGGCATTAAAAAGGGTTTATCGATGGCCCGTTCAGGCTGCGGGATGTAAGTATCAACCGCCTCCATCAGGTTCCAGATGCACTTAGCCTTCTCTTCGTCTTCAGGGAATTCCAATGCATTTAATGCGGACCCCTGAATGATTGGAATATCGTCGCCCGGGAAATCATATTTATCAAGCAGTTCCCTAAGCTCCATCTCAACCAGTTCAATCAATTCAGGATCGTCGACCATATCACACTTATTGAGAAACACAACCATCGCAGGAACACCTACCTGGCGAGCCAGCAGGATATGTTCACGCGTTTGGGGCATAGGTCCATCATTGGCACCTACCACCAGAATGGCACCGTCCATCTGGGCCGCTCCAGTTATCATGTTTTTGATATAGTCAGCATGACCAGGACAATCCACATGGGCATAATGGCGTTTTGCAGTTTCGTACTCAACATGGGCGGTCGCGATTGTTATACCGCGCTCTTTTTCTTCAGG